>JAWVEB010000058.1:0-95469 GCA_033856915.1 Blastocatellia bacterium
GCCAAAAACGCGAGTTGCTTCTTCATTGAGGACACTCCTCTGTTGCGCAGGCGTGCGCGTTAAGTCCCGCTCGCTACGGCTCGGGTTAGTTAACAAATCGTCGGAGTTGGACGCTGAGCGCGAAACCGATCGCGATGAACGTGGCCAGCACCGAAGAAAGACCGGCGCTCATCAACGGCAACGGCACGCCAATCACCGGCAGAAAGCCCAAAACCATCCCCACGTTGATGAAAATTTGAAAGATAAGCCCACCAACGATCGCCATGATCACCAGCATGCCGGTGCGGTCGCGCGAGCGGCGCGCATCGGTAATCAAGCGAGTCAGCAGCAGCGCGTACGATGCCAGAAGCAACAGGCACCCGACGAAGCCAGTCGTTTCCGCCACTACGGCGAAAATGAAATCCGTGTGCGGCTCAGGCAGAAACTTCAGACTGCTTTGCGAATACTCGGAACCGCGAGCGCCCATCAAGCCGCCTTCGCCCACCGTGACCATCGATTGCCAGGTGTGGTATCCGAAGCCGCGCTTGTCGGCATTTTCAGGATCGAGAATCACATTGATCCGCTCGAGCTTATATCCGTGCAGTAGTCCCGTCTTTACTCCGATGCCATAAGCGAGTGGGGCGCCGGCGATCATCGCAACGAGGACCGCGCCCACGACCCACATTCGGACAGACGAAAGAAAGAGCACAATGGCCAGCAGCGGCAGGTAAGTAATAGCCTGGCCCAGATCCGGCTCCAGCAGAATCAAGCCCATCGGCAGACCCAGAATCACGCAACCCATGAACAGTTCTTTCCAGCTCAGCAATCCGCTGCGATGCTTTCCGAAATATCTGGCCAGCATCAGGACGACGGGAATCTTCACAAACTCAGAAGGTTGAAACTGTCCCAGCGGGCCGGGCAACCTGATCCAGCAACGCTGGCCGTTGATCTTCATTCCGATCCCGGGTATGAGCACGATGACCAGCAACACCAGTCCCAGCGCGTAAAGAATAGGGGCGAGTTCAACCAGGCGGCGGTAATCACTGAACGCGATCGCCAGCATGGCGACGAAGGCAATGCCCAGGCCGATGAGCTGCTTCTGCCAATAGGGCTCGACCGGCTGCGCGTTATGAATCTCCCACGCGCCAAAGCCGACGATAGCGATCGCCAGCACGGCAATCAGCCAGTCGAAATCGCGCAGCTTACGTTTTTGCAGGATAGCAACCATGGCAACAGAATCGTTCTACTGATTATTGGAATTACGGAAAGAAGCGATAGATGTCCTTGCGATGTAGATCTCGTTCAAGGGTCAGGGTGTCTCCCTTTAGGATCATTCCAATTCGGTAGGATCCGAACCTTGCTTTGTAGCATGACCTATAGCTTTCATGCTTTCGATTTTTCCGCTGGCGCCGAGTGAACTCAACTTTGGAATTTCCTTAAACACGAAAGCCTCGATTGCTTTCCTTGGGCTGGAAGGAATCTTGGCCAAATCTATTAAGAAACGCCTCCGACACTCTACCTTCAATCGGCTTTCTCCAGACTCTCGTAGCAGAGAATTGCTTCATCAATGTTTAGAGCATCCTCGTCGACGTTTTCTTTCATCAATCTGGCCCGCGCATAGTTCTCCAGAATCTCCTCGATTCTATTGAAGGTTTCGATGTCGATTTGCACTGCGACTCTATGATTTTGTTCGTCGACAATATAACTTCTCTTTAACTCTTCCATGACACTTCTCCTAATCTGACTTAGGTCAGCGAATTCTAAGAGCGACGGCATTCGTCGGGACTTCTTTTGCCGGTCGTGTCTTTGCGTAATAAACGTCATAGATCGCGCGCACGGACGGAGCTCCAAAGCGCGATCCCATGCCCGCGTTTTCAATCATGGCGACGCAGGCAATCTCTGGCTTAAAAGCCGGCGCATACGAAACGAACCATGAATGATCCTTGTGTTCCGCTCCCTCTCTGCCCAGGCTCACTACCTGCGCTGTGCCGGTCTTGCCCGCAATGTCGAACCCGGCCATCTTGATCCCGGTAGCGGTCCCCGCGCCGTTTACAACCGACCACATAGCGTGCACCACAAGGTCGCTCTGATCGACTGGAATAGGAAGAACTTTAGGTTGAGGCCGATCAAAAATCCGGGCGGCTCGCTCCGGCCGATATTCGGGACGAGATGGATCGTTACCTACTGCGCCAATTGCGCGCACCTCTTTCAAAAGATGCGGAACATACATTTTCCCCTTCATCCCAATGGCCGCATGCGCGCGCAACAAAACAATCGGTGTCAGCACGTCTTCGCCTTGTCCGAACGAAGAATAAACCGTATCGATGTCCTTCCACTCGGCGTCGGCAGGATAAATGCGGGCCTTAAGTTCGCGTGAAGGTGTGGTGCTGAGCACTTCGTGTGGCAAATCTATTCCGGATCGCTTGTTGAGATCGAACTCATCGGCCATCGCCTGAATGCCTTCGAGCTTCATCTTCAGACCAAGGCGATAGAAATAGCCGTCGCACGAATGCTCAATGGCAAAGTGCACGTTCGGTGTTCCGTGATTGCCGCCCATACAGCGGGTGAACTTGTTGCCGATGGTGATCCCGCCGCCACACACCAGATTTGAACTATCAATCGAGATCGCCCCCTGTTGCAGACCCGCCGTGGCCATTAGGGGCTTCCAGGTTGAGCCGGGAGGATACTTGCCCTGAATTGCGCGATCGATTAGCGGTTTGTCCGGATCGTTCAGCAACGCCTGGTACTCGGCCCGGCCTTCCTTGGTGGTGATTCTTTGTGAGAAGAGATTCGGATCGAAGGTCGGAGCCGAAGCCAGGGCAAAGATCTCGCCGTTGTTCGGATCCATTGCGATGATCACACCGCGGCCCTGCGGTGATTTGCGTAGCTGGTCCTCGGCCGCCTGCTGCAGATCAAGATCGATAGTCGTCACGATGTCCTGGCCCGATTGCGGCTCGACTCTCTCGACTTCGTTTTGAATATGGCCACGACTATCGACGATTACTTTCCGGTAGCCGTCGCGGCCGCGGAGGTATTCGTCATAGACAGCCTCGAGTCCTTCCTGTCCGATGATGTCGCCTGGCCGGTAACCTTTCTCGCGCAACTCAGGTTTGTTCAATTGCTCAGGGCTGATTTCGCCGACGTAGCCCAGCACGTGGGCCAACATGCCATTTTCCGGATAACGCCGCTGCGGGGTTTGCTCGACGCGTAGCGCAGGTAATTCCAATTGATGCGCGTCCACCCAGGCAATGTCCGCCTGCGAAGCGCCTTCCTTGATCAGGATCGATTCAAAGGCCGGCTGGGATTTCACCTGCTCGAATCGCTCGCGCAAAATCTCACCGTCAATCCTAAGTCCATCCGAAAGCGGTTTTATTAGGGAAGAACGATCGATGCTCTTGGTATCTTCGCGGGAAAGAATCACGCTATAGATTGGTCTGGAATCGACCAGCAGATGACCGTTGCGATCGAAGATCACGCCGCGCGGCGCGGGGATTGGCAGCAGTCGGATGCGCTGGTTCTCGGCAACCTCGGCGTAGTGCGAACCGTTGATAATCTGGAGCAGATACAGCCGGACCCCGAGCACGCTTAGCAGAACCAGGATTGACGCCTGAATCAGACGCAGACGCATGCGCAGGTTTTGTGAATCGTCAACGAATTTCATCGGCTCCTCCTGCGCAGTCCACCGGTGCTGCCGCGAACCACGCGGCGACGTACCGAGAATTGACGCCGCTGCCTGGCCTTATTACTAAAATAGGAATCATGAATGTAAAGCAAGATAGTTCCGGCAATCGTGGTGGCGATCAGTTTATATGACAAGGACTGAATAAAGGGCATCGGCGGCGGTTGTCCGAGCAATCGATGCATCCCAACGTAAACAAGGTTGTCTATCAGGCTGGCGCTTGCCAGGACCGGAATGCGTAGTATCGTCGTGTCCAGCATGACTCGCGAGGCAACGAAATAGACCGCGTAAGCAGTGAGTGTCTTTGAGAATCCACCGGCGCCCAGCAAAGCCGGACGGCCCGTGATGAAGTCGGTCGCCAGTCCCGCCGCCGCGCCTACTATGAGAGCCTGCAGTGGTTCGCGTTGAAGCGCGAAATACACCACCAGAATCAAAGTGAGATCGACGTATCCCAGCGGTTGCCAGACGGATCGCAGGGCCGATTGCAAACCAATGGCCACCAGTAACAACAATGCGATTGTCAGTTGACGCATGTCTTAAGCAGCGGGCAGTGAGCAGCAGTTACTCGGTGGAGCCAGACAGTGCCGAAGCGCTCGTCGGAATGCTCGACGCGGTAAGCAACTCGTGTGTGCTGATTTTATTCTGGTACCCACTGCTCACCGCTTACTGGTAACTCTTGTTACTACTTTCCAGTTTTCTTTTCCACGTTGGGAAGCGCCTGATCGGGTTCGGTGCGCGGGGGCGGGCGATACATTAGCACGGCTACTTCTTTCAAGCGGTCCAGTCCCGCGCCTGGTCGAATGTGTATAACCTGGGACTGGGTCGCTGAGCCCGGTCTTAGCTCGACCACTTCCCCTACGTTGTATCCCGGTGGGTAGATCGCGTCCTGGCCGGTGGTCGTGACCATGTCTCCCACCGACACCTTCTCCATTCCGGAAACGTAGCGCATCTCGAGCAAACCATTTTCGCCCATGCCCTTAATCGAACCGAGGGCAGTGGATTGCCCGAGCTGGCCGACGATCGCGCCGGCCCCGGATTTTTCATCGGTGACCAGCATCACCTGCGCGCTCCACGGACTGGTGGATACAACGCGGCCCACGATTCCTCCGGAGGTGATTACCGGCATATTAACTTCGACGCCTGCCCAGCGCCCCTTGTCGATCGTTACACTGTCAAACCACATCGAGGGGTCCCGGGCAATTACCCGCGCCACCACGGTCTGATAGTCACTCGGCCCATTCAACTTGAGTAACGCTTCCAGCCGTTCAGCTTCAGCCGCGCGTGCGCGTGTGTCGCGCAGCTCAGCTTGCATCTGATCGATTTGCCGGTGCAGTTGCTGGTTCTCAGTCGAAGCACGGCGCAGTTCGCCGATATTCCCGAACAGGCCGCCGATCCAGTTTCCGACACTTGACGCGCCCTGCTGGATTGGATACGTGATGGTCTGAGCGATCGAGCGAAGCTTTCGTTGTTTAGTGGCGTCGTCGCGCGCGTCGTAGGTCATCAACGCGAAATTGAGCAAGAGCAGCCCAAACAGCCACCATGGCGCCCGTTGGCGAATCTGTCTTTGAGTGCGAATGGCGGCCATTAATGAGATTTTCGACTTTTGATTGCTGATTTTTGATTTTCAAAATTTGCGACTTCCGGAGTATGGGAGCGCTTATGTCAATCAATCGCAAATCTAAAATCTAAAATCTAAAATCGCCTACGTTCCGCTCGTCAGACTATTGTCCCACTTCACGCGCTTGAGCAGGTCAAAGTCTGAGAGCATCTTGCCAGTGCCAAGTACAACTGAGGCCAGCGGATCTTCGGCCACTGAAACCGGCAGGCCGGTTTCGATCGAGAGCCGCTTGTCGAGGTTCTTCAAGAGCGCGCCGCCGCCGGTAAGGACAATGCCGCGCTCAACTATATCGGCTGAGAGTTCGGGCGGCGTTCGTTCCAGGGCAACGCGCACCGCGTTGATGATCGTGGAGATGGAATCAGCCAGCGCCTCGCGGATCTCTTCATCGCTGATGGTAATCGTTTTGGGAATGCCTTCGATTAGATTTCGACCGCGAACTTCAAACGAGAGCTCTTCGTCGAGTGGAAAGGCCGAACCAAGTTCGATCTTGATCGCTTCAGCCGTGCGCTCGCCAATTAGCAAGTTGTATTTTCGTTTGATGTACTGCGTGATCGCTTCGTCCATTTCGTTGCCCGCGACGCGCACCGAACGGGAATAGACAATCCCGCTCAAACTGATCACGGCGATGTCGGTCGTTCCGCCGCCGATGTCCACCACCATGTTGCCATGTGGTTCAGTGATTGGCAGCCCCGCGCCAATCGCCGCGGCCATCGCTTCTTCGACCAGGTAAACTTCAGAGGCCTTGGCGCGATAGGCCGAATCTTCCACGGCGCGACGCTCTACCTGCGTAATCTCGGACGGAATACCGATCACGACGCGCGGGCTGACCCAGGTTTTGCCGTTGTGGGCCTTGCGAATAAAGTGCTGCAACATCTTCTCAGTGACTTCAAAATTCGCAATCACGCCGTCTTTCATGGGACGGATTGCAACGATGTTACCGGGTGTGCGGCCCAACATTTCTTTCGCGTCGCGCCCCACGGCTTCGACGGCGTTCGTCACCTTGTTAATGGCGACGATCGAAGGTTCCGAGACCACGATGCCACGGCCTTTTGCATACACCAGAGTGTTAGCAGTGCCGAGGTCGATCGCCAGGTCGCTGGAGAAAAGACTAAAAATAGATTTAAAAGCCATCTGGAAGGGTTTTCCTGACTGTAAAATGAATTCGCCTGAATATCTGTGCGGTCATCCCGGCGCTGGTTAAGAGCCACGAGATTTCGCGAAGTCGGCTGGCAAATCCGCAAAAAACTGAACGAGCAGAACCAGATAGTTAAGATACAACTATCCGCGCGGTAACGCTATCACGAAATTAACTTCTCGCCGGGAATTCTTTGAAATTGTGGCCGCTCAACCAAAGCAGACTCTGGCCCAACGTCTTTGCCGGCCGTCTCAGGCTCGGCGGTAACGCGGACACAGTTCTTATTCGCGGCCTTTGCCTGATACATCGCCCGGTCGGCAGAGGCGATTAGTTGCTGTGGAGACAAAGCGTGAAGGGGAAACACGGCAACACCAAAACTCGCCGTTAAAGAAAATCTCAGACGCCGTCCGCCCGTAAACTGGTGCGTCTCGATCTTCCGGCGAATGCGCTCGGCGACCTGGACGGCTTCATCAATGCCGGTTTCGGTGAGAATCAGGACGAATTCGTCGCCGCCATAACGGACTACGCAATCGGTGTCGCGGACTGACGGCAGGACTGCGGCGGCGACTTCCATCAACGCGTGTGAGCCGGCCAGATGTCCGTGCAAATCATTGATTCGTTTGAAATCATCGAGATCTAGAAACAGCGCCGCGACGTTGGAACGATACCGACGCGCGCGCTTGATTTCATTCACCAGAAACTGGCGCAGGTAGCGGGCATTGCGCAAACGAGTGAGGTCGTCGGTTAGCGAAAGGCGTTCAGCCTCAGCAATGCGGACCGAATTCGAAAGCGCCGCGGCTATCGGAATCGTCAGCGTGTCGAGCAACTCAGTTTCCGACCGCGAGAATGATCGCCCACCCGATTGAAGTCGCATGCCTTCAAGTACGCCGACGACTCTCTCTCCACTGACGAGTGGCACGGCGATGACGCGTTGGCCGTGTTCAATTTTACGAACCGTTTCAATCTTGACGGCCGCCTTGTGCGCGGCTTTTGATCCAACGGTGGCTGGTGGTTCAACGTCTCCGAGCAATTCGCGCTGCCATTCCTCGTCGAATAATAAAGCTCCGGCATCGGTGAAGTTGCGCCCGGCTAACGGTTCCAACTTCACTGCATCGGGACTGCTGCTTTGGGTAACCAGGAAAAGTGACCAACGCTCGGCGGGAACCAATCGGGCGACTCCGGCCAGCGCCGCCAGCCCGGCTCCCTTCTGATCCGATGCGAGATGAAGCGAGGCCAGCAGCGCGAAAGCGCCACGCAGATTTTGAGTGCGAACGGAGTGCGGCAGCGAAAAGGCGCGACTGTCAGGAATGGCCTTGAAACCCTCCGGCAATTTTAATTCTCCGCTACCCATAACATCTTCGACCTGTCGCAGCAGGGCCGGCAGTTGTGGCGGACTGTCGGCGACAGCGCGAAAGCCGAGGCGCTTCAATCCCGCATGGTCGAGTGCTCCGCCCAGCCGCGTCAACGCACGACGGCAAGCAACAATCGGGACACCCGGCCATGATTTCTTCGCACGACTCACGACCAGACGCAGATCGTGAAGATTCGTCTGGGCTGGAATCTCGTAAAGCAGAGCCAGCGGATCCAGGGAGAGGTCCGGACACGCTTCCGCCGGACTCCTGTTCAGGTCGCACTCCAAGACCGAAATGCCTGCTGAACCAAGGCTCTTGAGAAGCTCAACCGCGGGCGCCTTACCAGCGTCCGTGAGTAATATGACCTGCTTTTTCATCCGGCGGCCTGGTCCTCCAAAGTTTTACTAACTACGGCTGAGGATTCTTTGCTTGCCGGGGCCTGGCTCTTTCGCGTAATCGACTGCTACTAGCTTGTCCGGGTGAGCGGAACGCGGTATTGGGTGCGGTTACCCTGTAAATCGAACGCTTCAATTGTTACTTCACGCATTTCTGGGGGCGCGCTGATCTGCATCTGAAAGTTTCCATTTCCGCCAGCCGTTGCTTCGCGACTTGAGACGCGCACGCTGGCTCCGGGCGACGTCGTACCGCTCAGGATGTAGACGTTGCCGCCCAGATGTGCGGCCGTCAGGTTCGACATCGGAACCGTAACCATGTTGGCGCCCTGAGCAGAAACGATGAACTTTAGCGGCTCGCTCCAGTCACTAATTTGTCCCGAAGACGCCGTGGCGCGAATGCGCCAAAAGTACGCTCCCGGACGCAGGTCGCTGGCATTGAACTGGGTCACGACCAACTGATCGCGCTCCATTACTTTTCCGGCAGGAACAAAGAAGGGCGAAGTCGCAAGCTCAACGCGATAGTAAGAGGGCACGCCCGATTGCGGTTTTTGCCACCGCAGAGAGACAGTCGCTGAACCAGCGCCGCCCGCAAGAATCTTTTCCATGTCGTGCGGCTGTAATGGTTGGGGTATATCCAAAAGGTGTTCGGGTTTTGAAATAGTTCCCGACCGATTAACTGAAACGTAATCGCCGCCCTGCAGCGAGAGGCGCTCGCCGGAGCGATTGGTGCTTTCGATGTTGCCGCTGTTGACGCGAATCTCTTCGGTGCCTTCCGGGTTGACCCCAAAGCTCGCGGCTGTCTGTCCGCTGATCTGGTTCTGCGTCTTGGGCGTCTCGATGACGTTCTTGTTCTCTTCAGATTGTTGCTCTGTGCGGACCAGCATCTGCCCGCTGTCGACCACCACATGAACATTGGAACGCTTACCGTTTTCAGAGCTGGCATTATCACGAATAATGATCGTGCTGTTTGGCCTGACTACCACGGTCGAGCCATCCGCCATATTGATGCGCGCGCGCCCGTCGGCCTGCGTCTGCACCGTGTCGCCCGGATAGAGTTGAACGTCACTGTTAGCGACCACTACTTGTCGAGTGGCTGCGCGAATCACGCGCACGTCGCCTTCGAAAGACATGAAGCGCGCACCGGCCGGTGGACTAGAGTGCAGGGCGACATTCCTCAAAGGGTTGCCGTACTTCCAGACGTACAGCACGGCGCCGCCGGCAATCACACAGAAAACCAGGATCAGCACGGCCACGTGGACGGCGCGCTTTTGAATGACCCACCAGTCGATCTCGATGTGGCTAACTCTGGTTGCCATTTAAGTCTCTATTCGTTGGAGGGGGAAGATGGAGCGCCCAAGAGGCTGGTCAAACCGGGCCAACACAGATTAACACAGGCTGGGGATGGGTTCAAGAGGCTTGTTTTATTGAGGTTTCTGTACTGCCGGGAAAGTTATATTCCCTGTTTTAGCCGGACGTAGATCGGGTTTGAGATGATCCAGGGCTGGCCCGTAACGGGTTTGGGGAGCGAATCGAGGTAGGCTTCGATCCGATAAACGCCGGGCGCGTTGATGGAAAAGTTCGCGGAGGAGCCGGACTGTTGGGCGATTACGTTCCCATCTTTCAAGAGCGCGAAACGGCTATTCAGGGGTGCGCTGGCTTTCAAACTCAGGCCATTCACAAGCTCGACGTCATCTCCCAGAATTTTCTGTTCGGCGCCCTTGACTGCGAAGGTGAATCCCCGGGCCTCTCCGAACAAATCAAATGACACGTAGCAATGGCCCAGCGCCAGCGCTTCGAGCAACGACTCACGACTGAGCCCCTTGTCTCTCTTGATCAGCACGTGCGTGCGAACGGTGCGAAAACTTCGTTCATAAGGATCGAGCTTCACGCCCAGCCATTGTTTGCCAGAGGCGTCATTCACACTGACGCCAACATTCGAATGAGCGTCGTTGCCGGCGATGGCGGTTAGCTTGCGATTGCTCGCAGAGATGGCGTCGTCCCAGCGTTTCAAATTCCCAGTAGGGCGAGCAAAGAAGTTTGCGAACATTAATTCCGGATAGCTGCCGTAGGACCAGAGGCCATCAAAGAACATTACGACTGGATTGATTTCACGAGTGTTGGTAAAGAGATTGTAAACCTCGACTCCGTCGATCGAAGTTGTTTGCCAATTCTGCGAGTCACTCGGATAGGCCGCGAAAGCGAGTCCGCCGCCGGCCTTCTGCCTGGCGACCACGTCCGCCGTTGTTTGCGTGTTGGTAGACGCCGCGTTTGCCGAGCCTGGAATCAACAGCAATCGATCACCGTTAGAAGTAGCGGCCTCGTTGCCGTTTATGAATAGAACGCCGGCGTGCGTTCCGTTCAAAGTCATCCCGGCAGTATCAAAGTCCTGCTGCGGATGCTCAGTCATGATTACGAAATCCAGTTGGTTCGCTTTGGCGGCGTTGATGAGTTCGGCGAAGTTTCCGGTGCTGTGCCCACCCAGCGAAGTGTGAACATGAATGACGCCCTGATAGTCGGCAAACTCGCTTTCGACTGATGTTGGAACTCGTTGTGAAGCGAGTTGCAGGATTGTTTGGCGAAGCCGCCTGAGGCGGTAACGACGATAGGCGAACGGAAGCTGGGACACGATGATGAGTCCGAGGACGGCGATAAGGATTCGTCGCTTCATAAATAAATTTCTCGACAAGTTAACTTGTCGATCGATAGGAAATCAGTACCACCTGCGTGAGCGGTGGGCCGAAGGGCCAACTCACTTATTGAGTATATGCTCCGGCGACATTCGTCACTGAAGATTCTGTGATTTTGCGCCCGGAGATCACAGACTGAAGTCTGTGCCACTCTCCTAATCCTCAAAGTCGACTTTGGCCATTGTTTCGCAGATGCCGCGACTGAACTCGACGACCTTAACGTGATCGGGATGCACAGCGTAAGCGTCCAGGACCGCGCGATCGCGAAAGATCGCCACCAAACCAGTGTCGTAGGAACGCGGCGAATGTAGTACGTCGACACCGACCGAAAGACTTTGAATTCCCGGGACGACGAAATTGAGCGACTGCAACTGGGCCACATGATCATCGCGAGTGTCTTGCGAAGTGTCACTGCGATATTTCCACATTACTATATGGATCAGCATTTGTTTGGTACTCCGACTTCGATTCTATTCCGCGACCTTCATAATCGCCCGTTTAGAAGCGGGCTGCCGCCGGCTTAGTCGGGCAGTAGCCCGATTCTAAACAGTGCAGCGCTCACTTCAAAAACCTACAAACCACGGCCCTGTTCGTGTTTGCTTCATGATCGTTCCTGTAGATGCATAGCCGCAGCAGTTGCACTACGAAAGAATTTTCAATTGCTCGTTCAATAATTCCCACACCAGGAGCACGTGTTTTTCAGTCGTGCGGATGTTTCCAATCGACAGCCGCAGAGTGAGTTTGTCGTTTAACTTCGTGTGCGAAAGGAATGCTTTGCCGGTCGCGTTGACGCCGTGCATGATTGCTTCGTTAAGCACGTCGATGCGCTTCGCCTCAGCCGCTTCTGTTTGCGCCGGCACTCGAGGGCAGGCGCGAAAACACACAAGTGCAAAGGGCGTCGGCGCCATCAACTCCCAATCCCTGGATTCTTCGATCCAGGACGCAAACAGTCTGGCCAGGCGGCAATGTTCGCGAATGCGCGCCGCCAGTCCTTCATGGCCAAAGTAGCGAATGATCATCCATAGCTTTAACGCGCGAAAGCGGCGGCCAAGCTGAATGCCATAGTCCGATCCACTTCGCACCTTTTCCTGCTCAGGCGTGCGCAGATATTCCGGCACAAGTGAGAAGGCCCGACGCAGCAAGTCCATGTGGCGGCAATAGAGCACCGAAAGATCGAACGGCGTGAATAACCATTTGTGCGGATTGAGCACGAGCGAATCGGCGCGCTCACACCCGTCGAGGACATGACGTAACTCGGGAACGATCGCGGCGGAACCAGCATAAGCGGCGTCGACGTGCAGCCACATCGTGTGCGGTTCGCAGACTTTTACGATCTCAGGCACGGGATCGATGCTGGAAGTCGAAGTCGTGCCCACGGTCGCGACGACGCAAAAAGGAAGAATGCCGTTTCGCTTGTCTTCATCAATCGCTTCCCTCAGGGCGTCGACGTTCATGCGAAACTTGCTGTCAGAAGGAATCTTGCGCAAAGCTCGCTGACCCAAACCGAGAGTGATAATTCCCTTGTCGATCGAAGAGTGGGCCTGGTCCGAAGCATAGACGCGCAAGAGAGGCAGGTCGCTGCGCCCGCTCATGCCTTCCTCGCGGATGCGCAGCTCGACTCCTTCGCGCGCGGCGGCGATTGCATGCATGCTCGAAACCGAAGCAGTGTCGTAGATGAAGCCGCTCATGCCGGCGTCGAGGCCAATCATCTGTCGCAGCCAGTCGAGCACGACTTCTTCCAGCTCAGTCGATGCGGGTGACGTACGCCAGAGCATTGACTTCACATCAAAGGCAGCGCTCAACAGCTCACCAAAAATTCCGGGCGCCGAAGTTGAAGTGGCGAAGTAGGCGAAGAAAGAAGGATGGCTCCAGTGCGTGAGGGCGGGAACAATCAAGCGGTCGACATCGGCGAGAATCGCCTCCATCGGTTCGCCGCGATCCGGAGGAGTGGCGGGCAACTGGGCTTTGAGATCGCCGGGTTCTATTTGAGCGAGGACTGGAAGCTCTTCGATATGCTCAAAGTAATTCGCAATCCAGTCAACGATCTCGTGACCGAAACGGCGAAATTCTTCGGCGGACATGTCGCCGGTTGGGGGAGTTTGAATGGCAGGCTCGCTGGTACCCTCAGACATAACTATTACTGTTTTCCTTTGCGTCTTTGCGCCTTTGCGTGAGATTACAAACCATTCACCACCCGCGTAATGCCATTCTTGATAAGCTCAACATTGAAGTTGATTAATAAGCCAAGTCTCTTATCAGTAAGCCTAAGATTTCGTTTCAGTCATTGAGAGTTCGAATACATCTCACGCAAAGGCGCAAAGGCGCAAAGAAACATCAAAACCCGAGTGGCTGTAGCGGCCGGGGCTGTGTGCCTTCAAAAAACCAGCTCGCGCCTACTTTCAGCCGATGATGCCAGGTCGGCAGGCGCGCGGTGTACATCGCAAAGCGCGCTTGCCGCGCCAGCGGACCACTGATTACCTTGCCGGCAGAAAGGACCGCGGCGTGTTCCGTCCCGAGGCTCACCGCCTCGCCGAGTTCGACGAAACGTTTGGTCTTCAGCGGCTTGCCTTCGATGAAAGCGCGCACGTTGCTGGCGCACAATCCGGACTCCTGCATGGCCAGTTGGGCAGTACCCGCCAGCGTCGGCACGACCTCCGGATAGAAAGCTACGTCGCCGAGCGCGAAGACGTTTGGGTACCCGCGGACTTGCAGTGTGTGCTCGACCAGGAGCAGTCCGCGCCGATCTTTTTCCACCTTAAGACTCTCAGCCAAGGGACTCGTGCGCACGCCGGCGACCCAGACGACACCCGCCGTCTCGAGTTCGGTATGTTGTTGATTATGTTCGAGAGTGATCGCGGTTTCGGTCACGCGCACGACACGTGTCTGTGTGTGAAGCTCGACTCGTGACTCATGCAAAGCATCTTCGACGAAACGGCGAAGCTCTTCGCCCATCCCGGGGACCAGCCGATCGGCCATCTCTATTATCAACACGCGCGGTTCGCCTTTGAGCGCGCGGCGCTTCACGGCATCGCGCAAGAGGTCTGCCATCTTGGTGGTCAGCTCGACGCCACTGGCGCCTCCGCCCACGACGGCGAATGTCAGCGCGCTGCGCGTGTCCTGCGGAGCAGCATCCGGCTGCACGTGATCGAGAGCGTCGGTCAACCGCCGCCGCAATCGATTGGCGTCGTTCAAGGTGCGGAATGGCAGGGCAAACTGTTCAGCGCCCTCGACACCTGCATAGTTGGTCACGGCTCCCGGAGCGACCACCAGCACGTCATAGCCTAGTGGTTCCGCGCGGCCGGCGATGTTGACGGCTTTGGCGTCGAGGTCAATCTCCGTAACCGTGCCGCGGATGAATCGCACCTTTTCGTCGAGCAGTTCTTTGCAGTCGGGCGCGATGTGCCAAGCTTCTACTTCACCACTCAGGTACTCGTAGAGCATTGGCTTGAACAGGAAATGGTCTTCATCGTTGACCAGCGTAATGTCGCCGGCACCGGCGAGGTCGAGGGCCGTGAACAGCCCGCCAAACCCGCCGCCGATGATAAGAATTCTCGCGTTGTTAGCTGTCATAGGTTGTCGGTTTGATCAGTTTGATTTGGAGCGGCAAATCTTATCAGACAAAGTTGGGAGGCGCACGGGAGTATCAGAAGCCTGACCGTCAGGGAGGGCGACTAACGAAGCCCTTGCTGACGCGCCGGCTTTCTGACACTGTTGCGCAGGGGTCCTCAACTGGACACCAACGCGACCGAAGTGTTAACTTCTCGGAAGTAATTTCAAGTTTTTGCGGTTTGCCGTTGTCTTAGTGAGGCTTACTGCGGTCTGGGAGGGCCATCTTTAGCAGTGTTAGCAAGAGAAGCAAAAGAAAAAATTGTGACCGACTATCGGGCACATCAGACGGATACGGGTTCCGCCCCGGTTCAAATCGCGCTGTTGAGTCAGCGCATCAACGAACTCACCGAGCATTTCAAGATTCACAAGAAAGACAATCATTCTCGTCGCGGGCTGTTGAAGATGGTCTCGCAGCGACGGAGCTTGCTCGATTATTTGAAGCAGACGGACATACAGCGCTACCACGAGGTCGTGGGCCGACTGGGATTACGCCGTTAATTTTCATCGATCAGTTGTTGGACGAAAAATAGAAGAACCAGAACGAGAGAATCTTCGAGTCTCTGATTTAGAAAAAGCACGCATCTATCGAAGAGCCTGAGCCCGAGCCGAACGTGACGGCGATTTAGGGAGCCAGGCGGTGCGTGCGGCCTTACAAAATCCGAAGGCGGCAAGAGCTTCACGGCCAGGCTCTGCCGCCTTCTTTTTTTTCTGGAATGCGCTGACTTTTCAGCGCTTTGGTCGGCGCGACTAGTCGCGCCTTTTGAAAGCGGCGACAAGTCGCCGCACTCCATATTACTCAACCAAAGCGCAGCGGATGAGACGTTGCGTGCCTGCCCCAGTGGCAGGCGTCGTCAGAAGGAGACGAACGAAAATGACAGTTAAGAAGTATCTCAAGGAATCGATTAAAGTTGGTGAGCGCGAGCTCAGCGTAGAAGTTGGCCGCGTGGCCAAGCAGGCCGACGGATCCTGTGTGATCCGGTACGGCGACACGATGGTTTTGTGCGCCGCGGTCGGCGCGTCCACGCCCCGAGAGGGCATCGACTTTTTCCCGCTCACCGTTGAATACCGTGAAGCGAACTATGCGGCCGGACGCATCCCGGGAAATTATTTTCGCCGCGAAGGCCGACCCACTGAGAAGGAAGTCCTGACCAGCCGGATGATCGATCGGCCCTGCCGCCCGTTATTCACGCCGGGCTATCGCAACGAAACACAGGTTATTGCTTCGGTAATCTCGGCCGATCCGGACAACAATCCGGATGTGGTGGCGATTACTGGCGCCTCGTGCGCGCTTTATCTTTCCGACATTCCCTTCACCACGCCGATCGCTGGTGCGCGCATCGGGCTGATCGAGGGACGTTACATAGTCAATCCGACTTACGACGAGATTCGCGAATCCAAGCTGAACCTGATTGTGGCCGGCACCGAAGAGGCGATCGTGATGGTCGAAGCCGGCGCTGATGAAGTATCCGAGGCGATCATGGTCGAGGCGCTGATGCTCGCCCACAAAGAGATTAACCGGCTCTGTCGCTGGCAGAAAGAACTCTATAAGGCTTTGGAGATTCAGAAACGCCCAGTCGATGCGCCAGTGATAAACGAAGAGATGATCGGCGAGATTGAGCGCAATTACGCCGAGCGCTTGCGGGCCGCGCTGGATACTTCGGGCCAGGAAAAACGCGCGAGTTATGCGGCTATCGATGCTTTGAAGAAAGAAGTGGTGGAAAGTTATCCCGAGGACCAGCCGGAGTCGCGCTTGATGGCTAAGAAGTCCTTCGATCACCTCAAGGAAAAGATTTTCCGCGACGATATTCTGAATCACCGCCGCCGGCCTGACGGCAGGCGGTTCTCTGAAATTCGACCCATCACCTGCGAAGTTGGCTGGTTGCCTCGCACCCACGGCTCGGCGCTGTTTACGCGCGGCGAGACGCAAGCGTTGGTAACGACGACGCTGGGCACCAAGGAAGACGAGCAGTTCATGGACGATCTCGAGAAGGGCGAGGTCAAGCGTCGCTTCCTGCTGCACTACAACTTCCCGCAGTATTCGGTGGGCGAAGTAGGCCGCTTTGGTTCTTCTTCACGCCGCGAGATTGGGCATGGCGCACTGGCGCGGCGGGCCCTGCAACCCGCTCTGCCTGACGATACGGTATTTCCCTACACCATTCGCATCGTTTCGGACATCACGGAATCGAACGGTTCATCCTCGATGGCCAGTGTGTGCGGCGGCACCTTGTCTCTGATGGATGCCGGCGTGCCCATGAAAGCTCCGGTAGGTGGCGTGGCAATGGGCCTGGTCATGGAAGGTAACAAGTACGCCATCCTGACTGACATCGCCGGCGCCGAAGATCATTATGGCGACATGGATTTCAAAGTCGCCGGCACCGCCGAGGGAATCACTGCCCTGCAAATGGACATCAAGATCGCCGGCGTCAATTCACAGATCATGGCCGAAGCTCTCGAGCAGGCAAAAAAGGGACGCCTCCACATCATCAACGCGATGCAACAGGCGCTGCCTGAGCCGCGCGCCGAGATGTCGTCCCTGGCGCCACGAATCATCAAGATTAAGATTAATCCGGATAAGATTCGCGACGTCATCGGACCAGGCGGCAAGGTCATTCGTGCTTTGGTTGAAGAGACCGGCGCGAAGATAGATGTCGAAGATGATGGTACGGTTTCGATTGCCACTGCCGATAGCGCTGCCGCTGAAGCAGCAGTTGCCCGTATTCGCGGAATCACTGCTGAAGCCGAAGTGGGCCAAACCTATGTCGGCACAGTAAACCGGATCGTAGACTTTGGCGCCTTCGTCGAAATCTTCCCCGGCACTGACGGTCTGCTTCACATTTCTGAAATTGCCGATCGACGCATCCGCGACGTGCGGGACGAGCTGCGTGAAGGCCAGCAGATTATGGTGAAGTGCATCGGCAAGGACGGCAACAAGATTAAGCTGTCCCGAAAGGCCGTGCTCAAGGATGAGAACCAACTGGGCGGCGAAGCCCCGCCGGTTCAAGAAGAAGAAGAAGACGAAGTAGTCTAGAACCCAAAGGAAGCGGGCGGTCTGGCGAAACGCCCCGCCCGCTTTTCTAACCCGCCCCAGGATGGGGCTAAATCCTTTTCTAAACTGGAATACCCTCCGCATTAGCTCTGTTTCCCTAACAGGTAACACAAGCCCACAAGGGTTTTGAAGGCTTGTACCCACGGCAGGCTGTCTCCGCTGTGTCTCCGAAATCGAAGAAATCGTAAGTTTTTGGGGGCTTAAACGAAGAGTAAGGCGCCGTTTTGAAAGTCTTGAGGAGGGAGTTCCACCAGATGAGGACTCGAGTATTTCGACCAATTGCGACGTTCATAAGCTTGCTGCTGCTAGTAGTTGTTCCCGTGCAAGCCAGTCCAATAAAATTCGCAGACGTCGTGAACGTAATGGGCGACCTGCAAAACGGTGGCCAGCTACAGCGCATTCGACTGCGGGCAGTTGCACAGGACCCCAGCGTATCGGGGACTGCGGCCACTGCTTCAAAGACTTCAGCGGCTTCGGTTGATCCGGCTGCTCAAGGGGATGCTCAGTTAGCGGCAACGTCTCTGGTTTCCAACAATCAGGCGCTTGCGCCTACGCTTGTTTCGGGAATTGAAGTCGCGCCCCAACAGCCGCAAGGCGACGTTCAAGTGTTTGAACAGGACAACGTCGACGGTACAATTTGCGACTGCGGCGAGATTCCGCCAGTCGGTGGTGGTTTCCCCAAGTGGCCGTTCCTCGCGCTGATTCCGCTAATCTGCGTGACGGGCGTTTGCTCGGGTCATGGACACAAGATTCCGCCCCCACCCGTCGAGACTCCGACACCGCCCGTACCTGAGCCGGCGTCGCTGTTACTGTTCGGTTCTGGAATTGTGGCCCTGAGTGCCAGTGCGCGACGTCGTTACGCCAAGATGCGCGCGAGCAAGCAAGCAGCAGCCATGACGGAGGTCTAACGATGAACACGAAAAAATTCATGGTTGCCATGCGCCCAAACTCAGCCCTTATTAAAGTCGCGGTCACGATCATGATCGCCTTGACCTTCGGTCTGGCCTGTACCTCGACTACAGCCTATGCCAAGAAGAAAAAGGTGAAGTACGGCACGATTGAGATCACGACCAACCCCGGTGGATATCCTCTCCGTATCGATGGGAAGCCGGAAGGTGACACCTCGACAACGGTACGCGTGATCGAGCTCGAGCCCGGCCGTCACAACCTGGAAATCCTGCTGCCCAACGGTGGACGTTGGGTGCGAGATTTTGACGTCGAACGCGGACGCAAACTTTGCGTCAATGTTAACTATCATCCAAAGAAGATCACCATCGCCAAGTCTCCATGCCCCTACCCGGTCAATATTTCTGCCCCGGTAAGCGTTAATGACGGCGACCTGATCACGTTTACATCTGATGTCGCATACGGCGGCTCAGGAGCTCTAAACTACACCTGGACGGTCTCGCCATCCGAAGCAAGGATTGTCAGCGGGGCTGGCACGCCTACGATCACGGTGGACTCCACCGGTCTCGGCAGCCAGCGCGTAAGTGCAACCCTCGTGGTTGACGACGGTTCGGGCGATGCAGCGTGCCGCCAGCGGGCGCAGGCTTCTACCGACATCGTTGCCAAGACGCCACCGGTGATTGAGTGCAAGCCCTTCGACCAGTTTCAATCCGTGGCCTTTGACGATGACAAGGCGCGCTTTGACAACCTGGCGATTGAACTGCAGGGCGCCCCGGACACGCAGGCTTACATTATGGTCTATGCCGGGCGAACCAGCCGCGCGGGCCAGGCAGATAGACTGGGCAAGCGTGCGCTGGACTATCTCGTGAATCAACGTGGGGTTGATGCGCGACGAATCACCATCATCAATGGTGGCTATCGCGATACAGACTTCATCGAAATCTGGGTCTGTCCGCCGGGAGCGAAAACTCCGCAGCCGACGCCGACCGTACAACCGGGCGACGCGCAGCCTGCGCAGGAACGCACACGGCCAAGACGTCCACGTCGTCGCGGCGAGGAATAACGATCCTTCTTAACATTCGCCCTTGAACGTGGGCCTTCAACAGCAGGTGACAACGCCCTTGGTTATCACCTGCTTTTTATTTACGCAGTATTGACCTTCTCTCAGGCACTGTGCTAAAAATTTCAGTGTAGTACCCCCCTTTCCTAAAACCCCCTGGTAAATGAATATTCCAACAATAGTTTCCTGCGAGGAGGGTTGTTATGGGTGACAATGGTGGCGGTGGTAGCAGCGCCGGAGTTGTAGCGGTGCTGGTAATATTTGTGATCGTGATAGTACTGGCGTTCTTTGCTTATCGCGGTGGATTGTTTGGCGGGAAGAAGAGCCAGGTTGATATCAACGTTACGACTCCACAGAAGTAGATTTAATGAAGTTGGTTAAGAATCGGAGTCGGGTTGTTTGCCCCGTCCCAATAGACGGTGTGAATTGCTCGCGTCTGTCAGCTCATCGAGATTAAGACGAGTTGCGCCGCCGGCGTCCGAGTAAAGGGTTGCCTGCTGGGCCCGTCGGCGGCGAAATAAC
The DNA here is from genome assembly GCA_033856915.1 of Blastocatellia bacterium. GTDB lineage: Bacteria > Acidobacteriota > Blastocatellia > Pyrinomonadales > Pyrinomonadaceae > UBA11740. Next base: position 19,989 of record JAWVEB010000058.1, read on the forward strand.
AAAGCGCCAAACAAGGTTCCCACTCCCAGGCAAAGCAACAGCGACAGTCCCGAGCTTTTCAGGACGGCGAGCAGGACTCCGGCGGAGGTTTGCCGGAAGTATCGCTGCAGCCGCTCAGCCATTCGCGGGTCGTCGCCCAGCCATTGCACAACCTGCTCGTACTTCACCTGATCGACCAGTGCGTTCGCGGTATTTTCATCCGGCGCGTTAAAGACAAACACCGAATAGTTTCCCACCCGGCGATAAGCGATCGGGACGGGCTGTCCCTGGCTTTTCAATTCCGCAATCTTGGTCCAAATGCGCTGGTCATTCTCAACTGAGAATTGCGGCGTCGTGAATTCTACGATGACCAGTTGAGACTGACCGTAGCTGGCAATAACTGCTTCAGTACCGCCTTCGAAGCTCACCTCTTTGAGAATGGGTTGATTCGGAACTGACTGTAGGAGCGTGTCGGAATTGACGGCGTAAATCGCATCGCGGCCTGCGACTTCAGAGTTTGGCAAGTGCTTAACCAGGACCGGAACGTCACCTTCGCCGGGGTCGAGAGTCTCCGCGAACGCCCGGGCCAGGACCTTTACTCGATCCGCGTTCTGGCCGTTCTCAGTTGTCACCACGACAAACGCCGGCCCCTTAAAAAACGCCAGGCTTTGCGGCGACATCAACCAAGCGGCCGTGCCCACATTTTCTATCCGAGTCGCCGGGGCCTGATCTTGTCTGGGGACGTACTTGCGATATCCGGTCAAATTCGAATAGGCCGCGGAATCATTCTCCCACTTGGTTACGTCTACTCTTAATTTTTCTCCTTCCGCTGAGGCGTATTCAGCTCCCGCGATCAGGATGGGCCAGGGATGTTTTGACAAATCAAATGACGAAGAATAGTCGCGACGTATGCTGTTCTTGTCAGCCGGCACTATCAGCCGCGCGGGTTCGATTTGATGAAAACCACCAATGTCTGCCGGAAATATGCGCGACAGCTCGGGGGGCGGAAGATCAGCTCGCACGGGGGCGAATGTCGAAATGACAAGAACGATCAAGCCCAGGACGCGGCCGAGAGTTTTGCTGCTTGATGAAATCGAGAAGTCGGACAAAATCATACCTTTGCTTAGAAACCGGCGTGGGCACAAATGTTTCCCGCGTTGCACTAATACAATAAGCGAAGAGTTTACTGCCAGCGCCTTAGCGCGCGCAAAATCAGGTCGGCATACTGGCGTGGGTTGTTGATATTGTGAAGAATCGTCGTCCCGCCGAGCTCGCTGGCATTGTCGACCACTACGTCACCAAAGCCGAGCAGCCGCTGGAGAATTGACGCCGAAACCGTGACGTCCTGGATCTTGGCGAGCGGAATATTCCTGGTCGTCCGCGCGATCAGCCCATAGTCGATCTCGATCTTTGAATCGGTTAACGTGTAGCGAAGCATGTTGCGCTTCAAATGGTAGTAGGCGGGAATCAGGAGCAAGGCGAGCGCCAACGGCAGCGAAACATACAAGGGGATATTGACTAACTGAATCATGTTCAGCGCTACGGTCAAAAGCACCGCGCCCAACACTGCCGCCACGTATCCAATCTTTATGAAGAGCATCGTCGGCCGGGCGGTAAAGATCACGCTCTCGATATCATCGTCGTCGTGTCGTGCCGGAACAGAAGATTGTGGCCGCGCAATCCTGGTCTCTTCCTCATCGTGCGCGGACGCGCCGCATTGATCGCAAAAGCGGCTGTTCGGGTTAAGAGTCGATCCACAGTTCGTGCAGCGCATAGCCAGCAAGCTCCAATCTCATTAACGGAAAAGCGTGACGTTAGTTCCATGATACATAAAGAGCGTGTCTCCCGAAATGAAAAACGAGGCGACTCGCCTTCTCAGACGCGTCGCCTCGCTTTCAAAATAGTTGTCTGCTTGCTTATTGGCTGGTCAATTGTAGTCTACCGTCAGGTAACCTCACTGTTAGGATCGTTCGCTCGTACATCGTTAAGGGTATCGATTCTTTTCCCTGGAGCTTGGCTACCTGGCTCGCCGACACGCGCTGTGCGTAAAGCGCCGCATTAGGATCGCGCAGCAACGAGTAACGCCGCGAGATCCGTCGAACATATTCCTGCGTCTCGGCATAAGGAGGAATGCGCCAGCCGTATTTCTCTACTGCGCCCTCGCCGGCGTTGTATCCGGCCAGCGTGAGGTTCACATCTCCATCAAAACGGTCGAGCAGGAAGCGCACATACCGAGCGCCGCCTTCGATGTTCTGTCTGGGATCAAAGATATTCGTGACCCCATAACGCATCGCTGTACCCGGCATCAACTGCATTAAGCCGCGCGCACCTTTGGGCGAAATGGCGTGCGACTTGAAACTCGATTCCTGATGCATGATCGAATAGAGGAGAAGCGGATCGATCCCATTGCGAGTTCCCGAATCAATCAGATAGCCATCGATCTGCGAACTTCCAGTTGTATATCCGTGCAGAACCGAGCCGGAGTTGGTTGCTGATAGCGAATCGTAAGTCAGCACGGTAGGTCTAACCGTGCTCGCTGGATTATCCAGCACCATCATAGCGTCTTGCCTGGCTGTTGATTTTGATCGTCGGATGCGGGGAGTGGACGCGGCAGGTTTGACTGGTTCGACATAGACCCGGACGCCGTTCCTGGTGTCAAAGTTATCGAACGAGTAGGCGGAACTCTGGGCCAAAGCGGGCGCACTGATGAAGAGTAGTACGAGAGCAGCACGGGGGATTGTAATCATGGTCAGCTATTGAGTCCTGTCTTCAAATTCGGGCGGTGGGTGCAGGGAGTGGGGATCAGCTCCGAAACGATGCCGGACCCATAATAGCAAAGTTGTTTAAGATTTGCCAACCATTTTAAGCGCTTCGGTCAAATCGTTTGTTCGCCATAATTACATCAAAGGCCGCTTAACCTTTCGTGGTCTTAGACCTGTCCAAGATCTTCGATTTCGTGATTGACAGGCGGGATATGATGGCGCCTTGAATGCTCTAAATCAGCGAACGGCTTTATCATTTTCGCGCGGTGACGCGCCTATTGATTGAAGGAGAATAAGATGAAAAAACTTCTGTTGGTTGTGCTCTCACCGGTGCTGGCGTTCTCGCTGGCAGCGGCGCCTCAGAATAAGAATGCCAACAAGAATTCTAACGCTTCGACGACTGGCAGCAAGTCTACGAACTCGAACCGAAAGCCGATCTTTCGCGCCAGTGCGGACCAGATCAATCGGGCGCAGGCACTGCTCAAGCAGCGCAGCTTTTACAGCGGCGAGCAAACCGGCAAGCTTAATGCCGACACCCGTGAAGGGCTCAGAAAATATCAGCAGGCCGAAGGTCTTAAGGTAACCGGTACCCTGAACAAGGTAACGTTGGAGAAGATGGGAATTGCTCTTACCGAAAAGCAAAGAGCGATGTGAGTCACGGTGGAAACCGTACTCCTCAGCATCGCGCCTGGTTCGTTTCGCAACGCCGCTTAATGAATCGGGCTGCAAGCAATTCACTCGCAGCCCGATTCAGTTGCAGTGATGAACGATCGTCTAATCATTCGGTGCGTACATATTCAGCGCCAATGTCTTCGAGCAGCGTTTCCAGCTTCTCAACTTCGTCGCTGGTTTTTGCTTCGACGCCGAGCAGGATTCCACCACCGCGTACGCCGGTGTCATACACCTTCGCGTGATGTTCGGGGATGCCGGTGCCGATTAGCAGACCGATCAACCCACCGGTGGCTCCGCCGGCGCCGGCCCCGGCCAGGGCGGCCGCAATGGGACCCGCGATAAATAGCCCCACTCCAGGAATCGCGATGGTCGTTCCGACCGCGGCGATCGCCAATAGTACAGCGCCGACCGTTCCGCCGATGGCTCCGCCGACGCCCGCTCCATCGGCTGCGTGCGATTTCGTCTGGACTGCGAACTCTTTATTCTTGGTAGAATCCGACATCAATACGCTGATGTCGTCACGCGTGTAACCGCGTTTGATGATCGCGTCAACGGCCGCTTCAGCGGCAGCTCTGGTTTTGAAAAGTCCGCTAACAAAAGTCTTTGACATAGACTCACCCCTCTCGTATGCACATCACCCTAGGAATTTGAAAAAGCGGGGGAGAGGCAAGACACTTCCGCGCGAAACTTGTCGGAAGGAACCTTGCCTCAGTTTTGGGGGATAAGCGTATCTTGCGGCAGCGGCGCGCTCGTGTCAAACGCGGCTATTTGATTTCATTGAGCACTGCATTTAACTCAGGAGGCAGCTGGGCGGTAAACCGCATTTCTTCTCCCGTGACTGGATGACGAAACCCGAGTTGCTCCGCATGCAGGAACTGTCGCCCCAGGCCGGCGACTGCCGATCTCACTTGATGGTCCGGAATGGTCTTATCACGGCCTGTACCATAGGCCTCGTCGCCGACGACCGGATGTTTTAGCCAAGCCAGGTGCACGCGGATCTGATGAGTACGGCCGGTCTTCAATTCGACATTCAACAGCGTGAATCGTTCGAAGCGTTTGCGCACCCGGTAAATTGATACTGATGGGCGCCCGCCGCGCACGACCGCCATCCGCGTGCGATTGCCCCGGTCGCGCGCGATTGGCTGATCGATTTGACCCGTCCGCTTTTCGACATGCCCATGGACCAACGCCACATAAGACTTAAAGATCTCGCGGTCGCGAAATTGATCGGCAAGATTCTCGTGGGCCGATTCAGTCTTGGCTACTACCATCAAACCTGAAGTTCCTTTATCCAAGCGATGCACGATGCCTGGCCGCGCCGCTCCACTTGAGGTGGAGAGTTGCTGGAAATGGAATGCGAGTGCGTTTGCGAGCGTCCCCGACGTCACGCCGGCCGCCGGATGAACTACTATGCCCGCTGGTTTGTTCACGACGATCAAATCATCGTCTTCATAGACAATATTGAGGGGAATATTTTCCGCCGCAAAGGCAGTCGACGGAGCTGGAGTCAGCTCGACTTCAATTTCGTCGTTGAGATGCAGTTTGTAGGAAGACTTGACGGCGCGGCCATTCACCAGCACGTCAGCCTCTTCGATCAGACGCTGCAGCCGCGCCCGGCTCCAACCCTCGACATGCGACGCCAGAAACGCATCGAGGCGTTCACCCTCATTGTCCGCCGGCACCGAAAGGTGAAGGGAAGGATTTTCGCTTTGAAGTATGACGCCCGGTTCTGTCACTGCTTGCACGGCGTAATCACGGCGTTCGCGGCGAGGTGATCGTGAATGAATTTGTCCGCGTCGGATTCGATCAGCTCACCATTGACCACCCACGCCTTCTCCATGAGCACGTCGCCTTTTGAGTTGCACTTCGAAGGTTCGAGGAAGATGTTCCAGGGCGAGCCCCACTTGCGCGTGTCGCCCGTCAGTTGGCGGTAGGCGTAGTGTGGCGTCTTGTCGCGGTCTTCACGCGACTCTGACTCACTGACGACTGGATATGGCGGCCCGGTCGGGCCAAAGTAAGCCTTGACGTCGTCGCGTGAACCGTATTCGCTGACGCCCACGATTTCGAATCCCTGCGACTTGTATTTCTCGTACAGGCTCGCGGCGACCGGCGCCTCGTTTTTCCAGTTCGGACACCAGGGCGCGAAATAAAGGACCATCACCAGCTTCTTGCCCTGCATCAGCGAGCGCAGCTCGACCGGCTTATTGGCGGCCAGATCGTTGAGCTTCCAGTTCTTGTAGTTAACCGCCTTCTCTTGCAGTGGTGAATACTCGTGGTTGCCCTGCGCGCGCAGCGCGGCAGGAGCAAGGGCCAGAACAAACAGCATCAGCGTTAACTTTTTCATTGCGTACTCCAAAACCAAAAAAGTCCTTTAGTTAATTTTTCTGGGCGGTGGTCGCGCTTTCCTCGAGCAGCGGTTTGATTGCCGATTCGAAAGCCGCGCGGGTTCTTTCGCCGATCATCTTATCGCGGATTCGTCCCTCGCGATCGATTATGTAAGTTGTCGGCAGCGGCGACGCGGGCAGTTGCGCGCCGACCTCACGGCCGCCGAGCACGATTTGATAACTTTGCGGAATGTCCTTCTGAAAGCTTTGAATCAGATCAGCCGTGTCATCGTAGGAAACTCCGATGACGCTCAATCCGCGCGCTTCAAAGTCCTTCTGCATGGCGCTGAGCGAGGGAATCTCAGAACGGCAGGGAATGCACCAGGTCGCCCAGAAGTTCAAAACGACGACGCGGCCACGCAGGTCTTTCAGACGCATGGCGCTGCCGTCGAGCCTGGTGAACTGCACGTCTGGAGCTGCCTGAAAAGTTTGACCCGCTGTCTTAGGCTGTGGGCCCGGGTCCCCGCCGAGCCTCAACTTTGATTCCAAATTCGGGAGCCAACCAGCCAGACGGGAACTTGCCAGCAGTGTGACCCGATTCGCCATTACGAGGCCGCCGATCAGAATTAGAATAATGCCCGAGACAACCTCGACTTTGTGCAGATGCCGCCGGAACTTTGAATAGAAGCCGAGAAACTGGTTAATACCCAAGCCGGTTATCAGGAAAGGAACCGCGAGCCCTGCGGAATAGAAAGCCGAAAGTAGCAGACCATTCTTCCATCCACCGCTGGTCGCGGCCAGGCCGATGATGCCCCCCAGAATCGGACCGATGCACGGCGTCCATCCCGCGGCAAAAGCCATCCCCAGCATCATCGATCCAAAAATACCGCGCGGCTTTTCACTGGAAAAGAAGCGCGTGTCTTTGTACAGCGCGCCGATCTTTAAGACCCCAATCAACTGCAAACCAAAAGCTATGATGACCAGGCCGCCGATCACTCGTACCCAGACGTTATTGGTGATCGCCGCGCCAATCAAACCGGCGGTAGCGCCCAGCGAAAGAAAGATCACCGACAGCCCCGCGTTAAAGGCCAGGGAATTAATGATGATCGCGCGCCGGGCATTGATGCGCGATCCCTCGCCGCTCTTCAGATGATCGATGCTGACACCGGACATCAGAGAGATATAGCCGGGCACCAGAGGCAGAACGCATGGCGACAGAAAAGAAGCCAGGCCTCCTATGAACGCTATGCCAATTCTGATGATCGATTGCTCCATGGCTTGATCAGTATCCTATCGTTTTGCCCTTTGATAAAGAGCGTATGCCATCACAAGTATTGCCAGGACCATGTACATGAACATCCTGCGCTTCTTTCATTTCGCCGGCCCAGTCTTTTGCTTTCACCGGCGCAGCCATCGTGTCACATTCAAATATAGACCCGACGCGGCAGAGATGCACGCGAGCGCCGATAAAACCACCAGCAGCGGCGCCTGCCAAGCACCGGCGAAGAAATAAAAGTGTGCCTGACGAAAATAGCGCGTCAATAAACCCGGTGGCGGCGTGCGGACAACCGCGCCCGTCTCGGCGTCGATCAGTAATGAATCCGCGCCCATGCCGCCAACTGCCTGATAGGTAGGACGCCCGTCGCGCATCAAGAGGGTCAAGGCGGTCGTGGGCAACTTCCGGCCGGCAAACTCGCCGGCTTTGGTCAAAGCTTCTGCCGGTGAGACACGGACCCGGGTTGCGTCGATGCTTTCGATCTTTCCGCCTTCAACTGCGCTGGGCCAGGCATACAGAAGCCCGCTCGACGCCCAGGCCAAAACCGGAATGGCGACGATCAGCCCGAGCCAGATGTGCAGCTTGTAGATTAAAGATCGCATGGATGGTACGAGATTGGTTTGCGGCTTCGCCGCCTGATCTGCGGAGTAGCGCAAGTTGTTAACTTGCGTCCAACTCATAGGGCCTCTGACAGCTACTGACCTTTGGCGAACGGAGACTTGAGCGGGGCTGCGTCCCAAACATTCTCCATCTAAAAATATGAAAGGTCTGGAAGAAAGGTGGACGCAAGTTAACAACTTGCGCTACCTCACTGCTTTGCCGCATCAGCTGTCGTGGACGCCGGCGCCGCCGGCTCATCAATTAGCTTCTTAATCATCTTGTTCAGCGCCGCATTCTCTTCGTCGCCTGATCCGGTACTGATGAATCGCACCACGCCGCGGCGATCGATCAGAAACGTCATCGGAATGCTGGTGATAGCATAGTTGCGATCGTTCTCTTCCGAGTCGGCTATCGCGAACCCGTACGGCAGCCGAAAGGCCTTCTTGAAGTTACGCAGGTAGGTCAGTTCCTGGGTTCGGGTCAACTCCTTGCCTTCAGCGCGGCCAAAAAAATTGGTCACGCCCAGAATTACCAGCCCTTTTGTTTTGTAGTTCTCGTGCCACTTCTGCAGCCGGGGAAAGGTGACCCGGCACGGACCGCACCAGGGGGCCCAGAAATCCAACAGCACTACGTGCCCGCGCAAATCCGCAAGCTTCGTCGGCGTTTGGTCAATCCATTCATCCACCCGAATTTCCGGCGGCGCTGCGGCTTCGGCTACAGTGTCAGGCAGCTTGAAAGGATCGGTAGTCGGATCTATCTGAACCAGCCGCCGCATCGCCAGCTTGTACAAATTTCCCGAGGGCAACCTAAGCGCCAGAGTGCGCAGTTCCTCAACCGCCGCGATCGCTTCGGCTTTCTTCTCCAACTTCAGTTCGGCTTCCGAAAGCAGCAGCACGGACTCGTTAAGCATTGAGTCGCGCGCGCTCCCGCCTTTTTTCTTTGACGCCAACCGGGCCGCGTTCCAAAGCTCGCGCGCATGCGGCAGCGCGTGCTCGTAATCTTTGTTTTTGAAGTAACCAGACACCATCCAATTTTCAAGGACGTAACGATCGTCGGCGAGTTGCGGCTGGTCGTGAGCATACTCGGCGAGTCGGCCCTCGGCTTCGGGGAGCGAGCCTTTCTTTGCCGCTTGAATCACGACGATGGCGCGGGCGTTCTGCGCGTGCTCGCCGCTCGCGCTCGCATTCTCAGTCAGAAAGCGACGCATCGCCGCCAGCGCGGAATCGAAATCTTTTGCCAGGTTGTAAAGCAGACCGAGGTAATAGACGTCCTGCCCTGCGAGCTTGCGCGCTGCTAAAACCGCCGCGTGCTGTGCAGCCAGATCGCGCTGCTCCTGCTTGATCTTTTCCTCGATCCGCTGGTCATAAGGCATCTTTCGCTTTTCGAACTCAGCAAACTTCTTCTGCGTGTACGTGTCCGAGTCTTCGAAAAGCTGCGCCGCCGTTCGCGACTCGTTTGGATTAGTGAGTTTTTCGTTATCAGGTTTTTTGGCTTCGCGTGTCTGAGCGGGTTCGGCGGGGTCCTTCACGCGCCCGGACTGGGCGCGGGCAGAGGCGCCAGTGATTAGAACGCAGAGCAAAACAAGCAGCAAAAGTTGAAGGTGTTTCATTAGCAATTCAGAAGCAAACGCGATGATTAGACGAGCATTCCCGAGAGAGACTCGAGCATGTTAGGCCACGGTGATGATGCTGTCAAAATGAAGGGCGTTAGTTGCGCGATGAGGTCGGTACGGCCCCGGTTGCGGCGTTGCCGCCCGATGTACAGAAAGGCTCTGCCTTTCCGATCCGCGTCAACAAGAATTGAGGAGGCTATGCCTCCAGGGATGAAGAGGCGTAGCCTCGCTTAAGACTAACAGGGGACGGTAAGGCGAAGCCTTACCGCACATCAGGCGGCAGAGCCGCAACCTTATTCAGCATACTGACCGCCGCTACTCGCTCACGCAGGTGGGTTTCACCGCATACTCAAACGGAACCAAACCTGTTCGGCGAAAACGAATCGAGGCTGGCCGGCATGACTCCATCAACAATCGCGTCCGCAATCACTTTCCCCGTGATCGGCGCCAGCAGGATCCCATTTCGGTAATGACCCGTGGCGTAGAACAACCCTTCGATTTGCACTGATGGTCCCAGCACCGGTAGACCGTCCTTAGCGCGCGGGCGGAAACCGGCCCACGAATCGATCAACGGCAGAGCCGCAATCCCGGGAGCGATCTCGATGGCCATCGATTTAATGGTAGCTACGCCCTCATCGGTCATGCTCTTATCAAAGCCGACCTGCTCCGCCGTCGATCCGGCCAGCACTCGTCCATCGCGACGCGGCACCAGGTAACCCCGCGAACTGTAGATCACATGCCGCGCGATTTGCGGGCTAGCGGCAAAGCACAGCATCTGTCCGCGCACCGGCTCGATCTGAATCGAAGGCAGGCCGGGCGCGTCAATTAGCGAGTTCCAGGCCCCGGCAGCAAGCACGACAATCGGCGCGTCGAACGGGCCGTTGGATGCGACGACTCCGCAAACACTCTGCTGCTCGATCCGGATCGCGCTTACCGACGTGCCCGTCAACAATTGAACACCGAGCTCTTCGTTCGCCCTCACTAACGCGTCTATCAATCGTCGATTCTCAACCTGGAAGTCTCGGGGGAAGCGCAATGCGCAAGTGACTTCAGCAGAGATGCACGGCTCCAGCCGCCGAACTTGATCACCGGTCAAGAATTCAACTTCCAGGCCGGCGCGCTGCTGCCATTCGTAACGGCGCCGCAGCTCGTCCTCATCATTTGAGTCGAAGCCGACACAGAGCGTGCCCGTTGTATCCAACTCAACATCGACGCCCGTTTCGTCCTTTAGAGCATCAGCGAACTCGGGATATAGATCGCGGCTGGCGCAGGCGAGCTGAAAAAATTCGTCTGGGTGATCGGATTCCACTTGCGGCGCTAGAATACCGCCGGCGGCCCAAGAAGCTTCCGCGCCCGGGCGGCCGCGTTCAATCAACATGATTTCACGAACGCCGCGTTGCGCCAGCGCCCGCGCGATCGTCAATCCGATCACACCCCCGCCGACGACGATGACCTCGGCGGTGGTATGCGGTCCCAATGTCTTGTTAATAAGCATGCTCCGAAGCGTTCAGGTTAACGATTTGTCTCTCATTAGCACCGCCGCGTTAGCGCGGTGACTCCAGGGCCAGCATAACCGGGAAACCGTTTTAAACGGTTTCTATTTCGACCACAAACTGTATCCACCGGGTTGAAGCCGCGGTGCTAATGAGAAAAAGCCATCAGGATTCACACTTCCCGTTCAGACTACCCTCGTCAGTTGTCAGTTGTCAGTTGAAGTCTTATGCTGAAAAGCACGTTGGACGGATTAAATGAAGAGTTCTGCTTACTGCACACTGCTTACTGCCTACTGATTTTATGCATCGTATCACACTGATTCCTGGCGATGGCATCGGCCCCGAAGTCGCTTCCGCGGTCGTTCGCATCATCGAAGCTTCCGGCGTGCAGATCGAATGGGAAACCCACCTCGCCGGCCAGCAAGCGCTGGACAAATTCGGCACGACGTTGCCCGCAGAACTGCTCGAATCAATCAAGCGCAACAAGGTTGGGCTGAAAGGTCCGATCACGACGCCGGTCGGCAAAGGCTTTACTTCCGTCAACGTCGGCTTGCGCAAGGCGCTGGGTCTTTACGCCAACCTGCGGCCGATTCGCGCGCTGCCGAACATTCCCTGCCGCAACCCGAATCTCGATCTGGTGATCGTGCGCGAGAACACCGAGAGTCTCTACTCCGGCATTGAGCATGAAGTAGTTCCCGGCGTCATTGAAAGCTTGAAGATTATTACTGAGAAAGCTTCGACGATGATTGCGCGGTTCGCGTTCGAGTTCGCGAAAAGCGAAGAGCGGAAGAAGATCACCTGCACGCACAAAGCGAACATCATGAAGATGTCCGACGGGCTGTTCCTCTCCTGCTTTCACAAAGTCGCGGAGGAGTATCCGGCTATTCAAGCGGAAGATAAGATCATCGACAATGCTTGTATGCAGCTTGTGATGCGTCCCGAACAGTTCGACATGCTGCTTTGTGAAAATCTCTATGGCGACATCGTTTCGGATCTCTGCGCCGGATTGATTGGCGGCCTGGGCCTGGTGCCGGGCGCAAACATCGGCGAAAAAGGCGCCGTTTTCGAAGCCGTGCACGGTTCAGCCCCCGACATCGCCGGCAAAGGCATCGCCAATCCAACCGCGCTATTGCAATCCGCGATCTTAATGCTAAGTCACATCGACGAACGCGCCGCCGCCGATAAGATCGAGCAGGCCATGCTCACAGTTTTCGAAGAAGGCCAGATCCGCACCGGCGACATCGGCGGCACCGCGAGTACTGATGAGTTTGCCGATGCGATTATTGGGAAGATGAATTGACTCAGGGCGCAGCGCGTCGGGCTACTGCCTCGCTTCATCGCCGGCAATTTCTTGACTCGACCGGAGACCGGGCATAGCATACAAACCATCCCTCGAAAGCAAGAGTCCCTTGAAGTAGTTCAAAGGAGTGGCCCGTTGATTACTCTGAAGGTTAACGGCAACGCGGTTAGTGTCGACGTTGATCCGGCGACGCCCCTGCTCTGGGTTTTGCGCGAAACGATCGGGCTGACCGGGACCAAGTTCGGCTGCGGCATGGCGCAGTGCGGCGCATGCACGGTCCACTTAAACGGCGAAGCGATCCGTTCGTGCGTTAAGCGCGTCGCCGACGCCGCCGGCAAAGAAATCACAACCATCGAAGGTCTCTCGACTGATCTCAGCCATCCTTTACAGAAAGCCTGGATCGAAATTGACGTGCCGCAGTGTGGCTATTGCCAGTCGGGGCAGATCATGAGCGCGGCCGTCCTGCTCGCGGAGAATTCCCAACCAACGGATACGGATATTGATGAAGCGATGACGGGGAACATCTGTCGTTGTGGCACCTACCCGAGAATTCGCAAGGCGATTCATCGCGCGGCGGAAATGAAGCGAGGTGGGACATAGAGGTGGTCGGGTTTTCGTGCCGTAGGCACGAGATGTTTATAGCACCAGGTGGATTAATTTTTCTTCCAGCCCATTTATGGGCGAAATAATATTGCGCTCCTAACGGAGCTGGTTAATGTTTCCGTGACGGAGCTATAAACATTTTCGCCGCTACGCGGCGAAGAAACTCGGAAGGAGAGTTCTTATCGGCAGTCAGAGCATGACGACCAGTGAAATAAATCGACGCTCCTTTCTAAGAGTAGGCGTAGCGGCCGGCGGCGGTTTGCTGATTAGTTTGTACCTGCCGGATGCTTTAGGAGCCGGCGTTCCGCAGCCAGGGATGGCTGCGCTCCCATTTTCGCCGAATGCGTTTGTTCGGATCGGCACTGACGATTCGGTCACAGTCATCGTGAACAAATCAGAGATGGGCCAGGGTGTGTACACGTCTCTGCCGATGCTGCTCGCCGAAGAACTTGAAGCTGATTGGAGCAAGATTAAAGTTGAAGCGGCGCCGGTTGATGCTGCTTACAATCACACCACGTTCGGAATTCAGATGACGGGCGGCAGCACCAGCACCGCTTCCGAATGGGAACGCTTTCGCAAAGCGGGCGCCACCGCGCGGGTCATGCTGATCGCTGCCGCGGCGCAGAAGTGGGGCGTCGATAGCAAAGGCTTGCGGGCAGAGAATGGATTTGTGATTGGCCCAGGCAGCGGTCGACGTGCTTCCTTTGGCTCACTCGCCGATGAGGCCGCGAAAATTGAAGCGCCAAAGGACGTCCCGCTCAAGGATCCGAAGGACTTCAAACTAATCGGAAAGGCTACTCGTCGTCTCGACACTCCCTCGAAAGTAAATGGTTCGGCTCAGTTTGGTCTGGACGTGAAGATTCCTGGCATGATGACTGTCGTGGTCGCACGCTCACCAGTTTTTGGCGGCAAGGTCGTGAGTCTAAACGCTGACGCGGCGAGGGCTGTACCGGGCGTAAGGAACGTCCTGCAGGTGCCGAGCGGCGTCGCGGTAATCGCCGAAGGGTTCTGGCCGGCCAAGCTTGGGCGCGACAGACTCGAGATCAAATGGGACGAGGGCGCGAGCGCAAATCTGTCGACTGTGGGCATGCGCGAGCAGTACGCCGGTCTGGCGCAGAAGCCGGGAAAGGTTGCGCGCAAGGTTGGCGATCCGGCTAAGGCGCTGGCGAGTGCAGCCAAAACGATCACGGCTGAATATGAAGTGCCTTACCTGGCCCACGCGCCGATGGAGCCGTTGAACTGCGTAGTCGATCTACGGGCGAACAGTTGCGAGATTTGGACCGGCACTCAATTTCAAACCGGAGATCGCGCGGCCGCCGCTTCAGTAGCTGGCTTGAAACCCGAGCAAGTGCAGATTCATACCACGTTGCTCGGTGGCGGTTTTGGGCGACGCGCAAATCCTGCATCGGATTTTGTAGTCGAGGCAGTTCAGGTCGCCAAGGCTGCGAAAGCCCCGGTGAAAGTTGTGTGGACGCGTGAGGACGATACTCGGGGCGGCTATTATCGGCCGATGTGGTATGACCGCCTGGGGGCCGGTCTTGACGCACAGGGAAACCCCATCGCCTGGACGCATACGATTGTCGGCCAATCGATCATGGAAGGTACGCCGTTCGCGATAATGATAAAGAACGGAATAGATAACGCTTCGGTTGAAGGCGCCGCCGACTTGCTTTACGGCGTCCCGAATTTGCAGGTCGATCTGCACACCACCAGGAATGCTGTGCCTGTTTTGTGGTGGCGGTCAGTGGGCCATTCGCACAATGGCTTTGCAGTCGAGGCTTTCTTTGATGAAGTTGCGCATGCGGGAGAGAAGGATCCCGTCGAACTAAGACGAACGCTACTGGCCAACCAACCTCGCATGCGCGGAGTGCTCGATCTGGTGGCCGAGAGATCAAACTGGGGCAAGCCTCTGCCGGCCGGGCGGGGTCGAGGCGTGGCGACGCACTTCTCGTTCGACAGTTATGTGGCGCAGGTAGCGGAAGTTTCGGTCGACAAGCGTGGCGCGGTGCGCGTGCACAGAGTGGTCTGCGCGGTAGATTGTGGACGCATCGTTAATCCCGACACGGTAAAGGGTCAGATGGAAGGCGGGATCATCTTTGGCCTGACCGCGGCCTTGAAAGACGAGATCACTTTGGATCGCGGCCGCGTGCAACAGCGAAACTTTCATGACTATCCCATGCTGCGGATGAATGAAGCACCTGAGATTGAGGTTTACATTGTGCCCAGCACGGAAAAGCCTACCGGCGTAGGCGAACCCGGCGTGCCGCCTGTGGCCCCGGCAGTTGCGAATGCGATCTTTGCCGCGACGGGGAAGCGAGTTAGGAAACTGCCGATTGGCTTGGTTGCTTAGTCGAAGGAAGAGCGGGGGCAAGCCCCCTTCCTGACCTGAGAGGTTTTCCAGGTAATCCTTCGAGTTAGGGTGAAAGGCTTTCAAGGTTCAGCACTTGCATTGAAGCTAGGAAATCTCGGGGTCCGGAAGGTGGGCTTGCCCCCGCTCCCCGATTATCGAAACATTCAAATAAAAATGTCGTGGAAACAATTACAATTGATATCTCTGATCGCTCTGCTTTGTATAATCGCGCTGGGGTTGATTGCTCGACCGATTTCGTCATGGGCGGGAGAACCTCTTGAGCGAGACGACGCGAAAGCTCGCGAGCTCTTCACTTCGATCGTCCCAGTGCTCAAACATCCGCGTTGTTTGAATTGCCACGCGACGGGCGACTATCCAAGACAGGGCGATGACAATCACATTCACACCCAGAACGTGAGACGAGGCATTGCGGGACTCGGCAAGTACGGCCAGAAGTGCAGCACTTGTCATCAGGAACAGAACGTCGCGGGCTTGAACATGCCGCCGGGCGCCCCGAATTGGCATTTGCCGCCTGCCAAAATGCCGATGATCTGGGAAGGAAAAACTCCCGGCGAGATCTGCCGGCAGATTAAGGATCCCAAACAGAACAACGGCAAGACCATCGCTCAGATCATCGAGCACGTCACCGCTGACAAGCTTGTCATGTGGGGTTGGAATCCCGGCGAAGGCCGCACGCCGGTGCCGATGCCTCATGACGAATTCGCCCGACGGTTTCAGGACTGGGCGCGTTATGGCGCTGCCTGCCCAAAGTGAATCTGTCCACAAATTTACGCAGAAAAGTTTTCAGGACCTCATCTGCTCACGGTTTGTTATCGGCCAAGTCTTTGGGTCTGTGAAATCTGCGGATTCATTTCATCTAAAAGCGAAAACCCACGCCGGCAATGACTTGAACAGTGCGTCGAGTGAACGACGGAGTGGGAAAGGAATCCAGCCGGAACCCGCCGGTCGCCGGATCGAGAGTGACAAAATCCACTGTGCGTTGCGGATACCGGAGGATGGTGTCACCGACATCTACACGCAAGACGATCTTTTTTGAAGGATAAAACTCGAGGACTCCGCCGAGGTCGAAAACGAGATTTGTCTGGCGACGGAAATTTAGGCTGAACGCATTCAGACCCGTGCCGCCAGTTGGCACGATCTCAAAGGCTCCTCTGCTGAAGCTCATCAAGCCAGGCCGGGCTTTTCCGAACACGCCCCATTTCCTAAACCGCTTTCCGGCCTTCACACCGAACAAGCCCTGAGTGATTTGTCCTTCCTCGGGCCGGCCGCAAAAGTGACACTGCCTGGGAAAGAAGTACCCCGCGGCCTCAAGCGCAACATGCTTGTTGAGATTGTAGGTAAGTCGTCCGCCCAGACCTGGCTCACTCAGTCCCGGATCGAAAGTAATCGAAGTGAAGTCAGCGGCCACCTCGAACTTTGGGAGGTCCCTGGCTTGCCCGCGAGCGTGCGGAGAGCCAGTTAGAAAACAGACAGCGATGATAGCGATAGCGAACGAGAAGTTTCTTTTCATTTTTCCTCCATGGTTTCTAGTTTTCTGGTCCCCTCTCCCTTTGGGAGGTTAGGGTGAGGGCTTGAGCGACAGAGCAACAAAGAATGTTTTTCGGCGTAGACCCTCACTTCAGTCCTCTTCAAGAGCGAGCGGGCGTAAGCGGCGCGCACACTTCACCCGGCTCCCCCACGTGTCTGCTACGGGAGAGAGTCACTGCAATTGTTTGTGTGAGACTTTTAGCTGCGCGCGCGATCGTGGCAACGCAGGGATTTCAAGGGTCTTTGGGCCACAAGTTCTCAATCCGGTCGGCCCCGCCCACCATTACTCGAGGGGGTTTTAGCAGGGGAGTGGTTTGGATTGTCCGGTTGGGCGTGCTGACCTGAAGAGTGGTTCGGTTGCGAACGCCGCCGCTGCTGGTTTGATTCAGATTCACAGCGTCGTCTACCTTCTGCCAAATACTTTTCTTGTCTGGCAAAGCCGGATCAGATCCAAAGATCGGCGCGTATTTGGGATCGTGCAGGACCCAGAGATTCCACGCGCCGCCGCTCGGCAGGATCGGTGAACTCGAGAGCCACTCGTACCGGTTGCCATTAACCGTGAACTCGATCCGGTTGTCGTCAATGATGCCTACCTTGTGAAACTCATAGCCGGCACGCGGCACCAGTGAGAAGATAAAGCGCCCTCGATCCTGAACGTAGAACCACAGCAACGCTCCCGTGCAACCATTCGCCGACTTGCCGGCGGCGATTGCATTTCCGTCGATCAGTAGACGGTAATCTTTCATCGCCAGCTCGACTGCGTCGAGGGTGAAATCGCGCGGCATCATTCGCGGACCTGGGTCTCGGAGATTCGAACGATCGAAGGTGACTCTCACTACGTCGACGATTTTGACGCCGGTGTTCTGGTTAACCAGCAGGTCGAGGGAAAATGCGTCGCCATCGTCCAGCATCTGCGGCGCGGCGGATTTCGGAAAGGTCGAAGCAATGTCTGCCTGCGCCGCCTCTGCTCCATTCGTTTTCTCAGCCCGGAGCTTGCGTTCAAATTGACGATCGAGTGGCCGGACTTCAATCTTGAATTTTTTTGAAGTGGGATTGGCGGTAACCACGAGATCGTATCCGAAGATGAAACGTCCGGCGTTGTCTTCGAGTACCCGGTGAATAATGTGTTGGTCGTCCATGACGGCCTGCGAACTCAGAACCGAAGGCCCACGCTGCAACTCGCTCGAGGCCCTCTTCGCGTCGGTCCACGAAGTCTCGCTCTTGAACGCCACGAACCCTCCGTCGCTCAACGGCACGATCAGTTGGCGTTTCGCGCTTTCCTGCGCGGATGCCATCGCGGCCCACGCCAGGCAGCAAAACGCTATGGTTATAACCTTACTTCTCATCGCTGATAGCTTCCTTTAATGATCGTCAACTGGACCTCATTCGTAGGCTTGAAACCGACCAGACTCATGGGCGTCTCCATGGGCGACGCTTTCTGCCGGCCGGCGACCAGTCTGGCTCCGGCGCTCGCGGGTTGGCGGCGCTGTCTTTCGCGATAGATAACTCGAGTCACAGTATTTTCCCGGATCTTTTCCTGAATCACCGGCACTTCAACCGTCTTGCTCACGATGAGGGGCGGCGGCGCGCTTAGCGGACGACGAGAATTCAGCGCGAAGACAAGTGAGACGCCAAGGAATACCAACAGCGCCGCGGCTAAAGGAATGGGCACGCGCACGGAACTTGAAAACAAATTTCCCAGCAGCGTTTTCAGGCTGATTTGCTTTTCAGTCTCGGGCAAAAGAAGTCCGGCGTTCGATCCCGTTTCCAGACGTTGTCGCAGGCGGGTGTTGTATCCCGGCCAAAAACTCTCCGCCGGCAATGCAGACTGCTTTGCCTCATCGACGACGCGCAGCAAACTCCGCAGAGCAGCATATTCTTCACGGCAGGCGGCGCAGGCTTCGAGTTCAGCCGGCAACGATTGAGTGTGTGCGTGCGGGTCTAAAGCCAGCGCGATTAAAGTCTCTCGATTTGCTTTGCAGTTGTGCATTTTCCCTAAACTCCGATCACTATCTCAGCCTGACAGCGCGCGAAACGGATTTTTTGATTGGACATCAACATTCAGGTGTTCGCGCAGCTTAATGACGGCGCGCGAAATAGATTTCTTCGCCGTCCCTTGCGAACAACCAACCGCTTTCGCTATTTCTTCGTACGTCATTCCTTCATGATGCTTGAGCAGAAAGATGAGCCTCTGTTGCGAAGTCAGCTCGGACAGCGCCTGCATCACCTTTTCAACCATGATGCGGTCGAGCAAAACGTTTTCGGAATCCGCCAGGGCCGGCCGGCGGTGTTTATTGGTCTCAATTGCATCCACATCGAGCAACTGGATGCCGGTAGTTTCTCCGCGCCAACGAAACGAACGGATGCGCCGGTGGTTAAGGAAGCAGTTGATCGTGATCTTACGCAGCCAGGTGTAAAAGCTGGATTCACCTCTGAACGTGTTCAGCGCCTGATAGCTCTTCAGCCAAACCTCTTGAGAGAGGTCCTCTGCATCCTGATGGTTGTGGCAATAATGCAGTGCGAGTGAATAGATCCGCCGCTCGAATCGTTGGGCGAGCAGACAGAAGGCGTCCATATCAGCCGCCTGGGCTCGTCTAATCAATTCATCTTCGCTGGTAGTCAGCGGCGCCACCTGGAAAAGCTTCATAGCGGACATTCACCGCAATAGACACGCGGGTTGAGATTTGGTTGGCCTGAAAGAAATAAAGTTTCTCAGGTTTCGAGAATCGTACCTTGAGCCTTTCATATGTGCGGAGCTTTGTCCATAACGCTCGGAGCGATTGAATTCCAGGCGCATTGCTGACAGTCTGGAGAGGACAAGGCCGGTACACGGGATTGATTGAGGCTAACATTGCAGCGACACATACGAGACTCACTGGGTCGAGCGATCAGGGCGCGCAGCTTCTTGTACTGTGCGCTGGCCGCGCTTCTGTTTGCGGCAGCCTGTCACCGCTCAACTCAGCCTAATCCTCCTCCGGAAGCATCTCGTCAGGCCGAGGGCCGGCAAACACTGACGGGTCGGGTGGTTCGGATTGCTGACGGCGACACGCTCACGTTGCTGGATTCATCAGACACTCAACATCGCATTCGTCTGGAAGGAATCGACGCGCCCGAATCGCACCAGGCGTTCGGCACTCAATCAAAGAGAAGTCTCTCGGACATGGTATTCGGAAAGGACATCACCGTCTTCTATCAGAAGACAGATCAATACGGGCGGCTGGTGGGAAAGATCGTGATCGATGGGATGGATGTTAACCTCGCACAGGTGAAGGCCGGCATGGCCTGGCATTACAAGGAATATGAGCGCGAGCAGTCCCGGGAGGATCGAGATCTTTACGCGAAAGCTGAGGACGAAGCACGCGCCGACCGACGCGGTCTGTGGCAGGACGCCGATCCGGTTGAGCCAAGCGCGTTTCGAAAAGAAGAGAAGCGAGAGCGACAGGATGCGAGATAACTAATCGTTGAATTAGCTTGGAGCCCCGAGGGCGGAATGTTCATAGTTAATTCAGGTCCCGTTGAACTGAACTCCTTGGAGCTTAGACCTTAAAGACGATCGGTGGGCTGTAAACATCGTCGAGCCTAACGGCGCTTTGCAGGGCTTATCTTCGGGGTGGCTTCAAGGTCGGCTCTTGCCCTCTTGGGTAATTTCTCTAACACCAGATCATACGCAGTTCGCAGCAGTGCCTTCAGTTCTTTCTCGCTCAAGGCGTTGAAACGCTCCAGCGCGACCCAGTGGTAGCGGGCCACGTATGGCGCGGGCACGATGCCATCCTCTTCTATTAACTCCGCAAACTTTTCCGGTGTGCACTTGAATGACATGGAGTGATCGGATGCGGGGTCCAATCCGATTACGGCGAACATCTTGCCGCCGATCTTGAAGACCAGATCATTTCCCCACAGCACCACCTCGGTGACATGCGGGAAGGAAAGGCAATACGCGTGAACTTGTTCAATGTCCATCGTGGTTGCGGCTTTGCCGCTTGATGTGCGGAAAGGCTCTGCCTTTCCGATCGAAGATCAAAAATGGGAGGCTATGCCTCCGAACAACCGAGGCGCAGCCTCGCTCAAGCAAAAAAGACGCGACGGTAAGGCGAAGCCTTACCGCACATCAAGCGGCAGAGCCGCGGCGCGATTCACTGGACTTGCGATTTCTACAACAGCGGGCCGTCGCGGCCCATTAACTCGCGGCGCACGATCTTGATGGGCGGGCTGCCGGCTTTGATAAAGCGATCGTGAAAGTCCTCGAGCGAAAAACTGCTGCCCATCTTGCGCTGGTAATCCGCGCGCAGCTTCAATATCTCCAACTTACCCAACGTGTACATCAGGTAAGTTGGATCGCCGGTGCCGCGTTTGGTCTCCATCTCGCCGACGACCGGCTGCTGGCGACCTTCTTTGATAAAGAATTCCCGCGCCTGCGCCATCGTCATGCCCTGTGTATGCATTCTTATCCCGACGATGTAGCGACAATCGCGCAGCAACGCGTCCACCAATTGCGCGAGGCGATATTTCGGATCGTTGTTGGTGAAGCCTTCGTCGAGCACCATCTCCTCGCTGTAATGCGCCCAGCCTTCGGCGTTCGATCCGGCGGCCGTCAGCTTGCGCACTTTCGAAAGCTGGGGATTGTTCTTGAGCCAAAGAAACTGTGTGTAGTGCCCGGGCCAGACTTCGTGCACCGAGACGTTACTCAAGAGCGGATAGTTATAACCTTGCAGGTATTCTTCCTGCTTTTCTTTCGGCCACGAAGGATCCGGCAGCGTGATGTTATAGAAAGCTTCGGTAGCATGCGCTTCGTACGGACCCGGCGTGTCCATTGAAGCAAACGTGGTGGCGCGTGCAAACGGCGGCGTCTCGACCACTCGAGCCTGAGCGCCTCCCGGAACGCTGATGATCTTGTGATCGATTAAGAACTGGCGGATGCCATCAAGCTGTTTCTGGGCCGCCGGGATCAACTCTTGCGCGCTGGGATGATCTTTTTCTACTTCCTGCAAGACCGCTTCCGGGGATTTGTTGGGATCGATGCGACGCGCGGTTTCGATGAAGGCGCGTTGGTCTTTTCGCAACTGCGCATAGCCTATTTTCAAAAGCGCAGGCAACGGCACATCGACCATCTCGTCGTATAAAAGCTTAAGACGATAATTCTCGGCGCCAATCGCGAACACGCCGTTTGAGCGCGGCGACAAATCCTTTTGCAGCCATGACAGGTAGTCTTTCAAAGCCGCGATGGCGGCATTATTGGTGCGTTTGAATTCCGACAACAGGGACGCGTCCTTCACGTTCTTGAACGTTTCCGGCACGGTCGTTTGAAAGAAATCTATGTTGTCCGGCAACTGCTGGATGGCGATGTCGGTGTAAATCTTCGGCGGATTGAGCAGGGCTTCACGCGCTTGAGCGAGGGCGCGCGGAATTTGTTTTTCACGCTCAATGACTGAGCGGAGACGCTCTTTCGCGGGGGCGAAATCCCGTTTGATGAGCGCGAAGATACTGCCGGTGATGCCGCCGGAGTAGCTGTCCGGATTCTTGCGCCACATCTGTACGCGATCTTCTTCGAGCAGGTTGCTCTGGATCGACGCGATCATGATCTCCCGGTCGTTCCGGTCGTTTTGCGACAGTGTCCGCGGGCTGATGGACTGGAAATCTTTCAGGTAAGCCAGCAATCTTTGCCGGTTACTCTGGTGGGCGGCCAGAGAGAATTCTTCCAACTGTCGATCGTACTGATGAAAGCCGACGCTGGTGGCTTGGCTGGGATTTGCTTTGAAATAATCTTCAAAGTACGCATCGACCAGTTCATGAAAAGTACGCGGCTTGGCGCTGATTGAGGTAGACATAAGTAAGAAGACCGTGCAGCCGATCAAAACCAAAAATCCTGAACGTCTCATAAATTTTAGTTGCTCCGGATTGGAATTCTGCTTCCTTTGCGCCTTTGCGTGAAAAGTTTTTGGTCCGCTTATGTTTCACGCAAGGCGCAAAGAAAGCAGAAGGCGCAAAGTCGATTGTTTGGGAGACTGATTTTGGCGCGCGCATCTGGCGCGTGATTCACCGGGTGCCGGAATTTTAGTTGATTGCAGTTTGCGGCTCGAGGTCCAGCCGGTTGCCAATCTCGCGCAGGCGCTTGACCACCTGATCGATTAACCAGTTCGGCGTGGAGGCGCCGGCGGTGACGCCGACACGATTGACGCCAATCAACTCGGCGGCGTCTATCTCACTATCGGTTTCGATCAGGAAGCTGCGCTCGCACTGTTCCTTACAGACGGCCAGCAGCTTAATACTGTTTGAAGAGTGCTTACCGCCAATGATGTAGAAGACGTCCACCAGTCCGGCGAGGGCCCGCGCGGCATCCTGTCGATCACGTGTGGCCGAACAGATCGTGTTGACCACCTGTGGCTCAGCGTCGGCCTTCGCGCGCACTGCCTCGGCAATTTCCAAAAAGGTCTGCAACTTAAGAGTGGTTTGCGAGACGACGAGCGGCGCGTGCAATAGGGGAAGTTTCGCGACCTCGCCGGCGTCGCTCACCACGAATGTGTTATCCGGAGCATACCCGACTACGCCGATCATCTCCGGGTGGTCGGGACTGCCGGCTACGACAACGTGACGGCCATCCTTCGCGGCGCGCTCGGCCAGCCGTTGGACGCGGGTCACGAACGGACAAGTTGCGTCGACGACCAGGGCCGCGCGTTGCTCGAGTTGAATCTGGACGAGAGGCGTGACGCCATGCGCGCGAATCACGGCAATCTCGTTGGTGCCAACTTCCGCCGGCGCTTCGATCGTGGAAACGCCTTCACCTTCCAGGCGTTTCATTTCCTGCGTGTTATGAATCAGCGGACCCAGCGTGCGCACCGGCGCGCCGACTTCCAGCGCGTCCTCAACCATTTCCACGGCGCGCTCGACACCAAAACAAAACCCGAATTCGTCAGCAAGTAAGACTTCCATAATTAGGTCAGATCCTTCGTCACTCTGCGGTGAATCTTAGCACAGTCGTCGCAATGAGGTCAGTACCGGGAGCAGTAGCGACCGGGTGTCGTTTTGGCGATCTCGGGCCCAGTCGAGTATTGAGACCCGGTCGCTACCGCTCCCGGTACCGACCTCATGGCGATGCGGTCGTCGAGGAGCCTACCTCACTGGTTCACGCAACATTATTTCAGCGGCGGCGCGGGCCGTGTTGGCCGCCGTTGCGTGTGACTCTCGCAAACCGGCAACCTGCAACAGAGCTTCGCCGGTGCGCGATAGCAGGCGCACCAGATCGCCTTCCTCGGCCCGCGTCTCGTGAACCAACTCGATCCACTCGGCCTGGGCGGTCCAGTTCGCGGCGGCGGCGGCGGCGGAGAAATTTATTCCGGGCGCGGCTTCGACACCCTGCTTCCATTCTTCGGTAGATACCTCGAAAGCGATCTCTTCAAATTGCACCAGCAGACTCACGATCGCGTCGTCAAGTTCCAGTTCACCGTAATCGCGATCTTCGTCCGCGGCGATCGCGGCGATCAAACCGGCCGCCCGGACGGGATTCAGGGCCCCAAACAATCCGCGCTGCAAAGCCTCTCCTACGAGAAGGGGACGATCGACGCGCAAGTCCGCCAACCAGCGCCCGCGATCCGTGACGCGCTCGAGCTCAAAGTCGAGATAGCCAAAGTGATCGAGCACGCGCGCGCACCGCTCAAACGGCTCCCAGACGTCCGCCCGCAAGCGTTCGATCTGCCGCTCGGCTTGTTCGATGGCGGCGGCTTCCGGCTGCAGCGACCAGAGGACTTCGCCGTGTGGACCGGCCAGGGAATCGATCAGATCGTTAATTAACTTGATTGAGGACTCTTCTTCGCCGCGATGGTCGCTCAGCCGCGGCTCAGGCAAGGCCAGTTGGCCCCCGCGCTGATGTATCTCGTCAAAAGCTTCCTCGATTTTGTCGGGCTGGGTCGAAAAGATTGGCGCAAAAACCCGGCCCGTACGTTCCAGGGAAAACGACGCGGTCCGGCCGTCTTCACGCACGCCGGTCACTCCGTCGCGGCCGCGCGCGGTGACCAGCGTGAGGCGTTTGCCACTGCGGCCCGTCGCTACCACTCGACCAGGTTGGACCCACTTGTGCAACCAGCGCAGACGCGCTTCGCGGCGTGTCTGCGGCGCCGATTCAAGCAGCCGCGAACGCGCGTTCGCCAATCGCTCGATTCCGCGAACTGTCGCTACCGGAGCTTGCACGGATGCCAATTTCAGAGCTTCGCGGATGCGCGTTTCGTTGGCATCGCGCGTCGTTTCCAGTTGGCGGATCTGCGGTAAGAGGTTGCGATGCGCAAAACTTTTTTCGGCAATCCGGCGTACCTGGGCAAAACTTCCAAAGGCATCGAGCAGGTTCAGCAGTGAAGTGTACGTAGCCCGAAACTGGCTTTCCAGATCATTGGGCTGCGCACTCAGCAGCTCGGCGATGCGTTGTGGATTTTGATGAGGTCCCGGAGCCGCGACGACGAAGCCCACGCGATCTTTTCCGCGCCGGCCGGCCCGCCCGGTCATCTGCTGCAGCTCAGAAGCGGTTAATGATTGCCAGCCATTGGCGCTGCGCCGGTCCGCGCAAGTCACGACGACTGTGCGAGCGGGAAAGTCGACCCCGGCCGCTACGGTAGCAGTCGCGAAAATCGCGTCGAGCAAACCGGCGCTCATCATCTTTTCGATTACCAACTTCCAGGCCGGCATGTGCCCGGCGTGGTGCGATGCGATACCTGCGCTAATGATCGCGTCCCAGTGACGATGTTTGCGAATTTCGGGGTACTGCTCGACGAAACTGAGCATGAACTCGTGACGTGCGGCCCGGCGCTCGTCGGGCGCGGCGCGACGACTCAAGGCGGCCTCTGAAGCAGATTCGTCACAGCGCCGGCGAGTCGGCAGGAAAATGATCGCCGGCAGCAAGTTGTACGAACCAAGCGCCGCGAGCAGAGTGCCGGGCGGCATTTCGGGCATGCGGAGTTTCATTAAAAGTAAAAAGTAAAAAGGTAAAGGGAAAAAAGAATTACCATCTACGTCTTCTTCCTCTTCCACCTGAGCCGCGGTCTCGCTGATCTTGTTCGCTCAACCTGGCGATCTCTGAATTCAATTTGGCCTGGGGATTGAGCAAAGGCACCAGACGTTTATCAGGCATCAAGAACGCTGCCCGCAAAGGGACCGGGCGCGCGCCGGGCCGCGTCACCACGCCGCAATGCACGCCGCGCACTTCGGCGATCCACGCGGCAAACTCCGCGGCGTTGCCGATCGTGGCAGAGAGCAGCAGCATCCTGATTCGCGGTGGCGTCAAAATGATCGCTTCTTCCCAGACATGGCCGCGCTCTTCATCAGCGAGATAGTGCGCCTCGTCGAATACAACCAAATCCGCCCCTACTTCTTCGCCGCCGCGCAACGAATCGAACAACTGGTTACAAAAAATTTCCGTCGTACCGACAATCAACGGCGCACTTGAATTCTCTTTGCGATCGCCGGTAAGTATGCCGACATGTTCTGGTCCAAACTCTTCGCTGAACTCGGCATACTTGGAATTTGTCAGCGCCTTGAGGGGCGTCGTGTACCATGCTCGCTTGCCCAGCTCGAGCAGCCGGCGCATTTCTTCGCGGGCGATCCAGGTCTTACCGCTTCCTGTGGGCGCAGTGACCAGCACGTCTTCGAACTCGAGCGCCGTCAGCGCCTCTAGTTGAAAGGGATCAGGTTTGAGCGGCGCCGGCTTTGGAGCGCCGATGCCCATCAGTAGTTCGCGCAGCTCTCGTCCGTAATTCCCGGTGACGGCCGGCACCGTTTCGGCCCGGCCGTCAGGGGTTTGCTCAACCGAACGCGAGGATGCACCGCGTCGTGAATTGTCGGAACTGCCAGTTCGATCGCGCGCCCGACCGTCGGGTTTCCGGTAACCACCAGAGCGTCTCATCCCGTCATTGTATGGCAACCTCTGTGCGGCGCATATCCGCGGTGTAGGAAAATTGCTGGAAGTTCTCTGTGAGCGCGGTTGCGGCTAACTAGGCGGTGTCTTAGTATCTTTAGCAACCGATGTCAAAATTAGCAAAGGTGAGTTTCGCAACTTAACGTACGTTCGATGCGTCCAAGGGGCTCGCTCTTTTTATTACAAGAATGCTGGATTTTACTGAAACAGACGGGCTTTTCGAGAGCTTTGAAGTAAATCGCGAACCATTCTGGCCGCGAATTTCATGGTTGATTGCCGGCTCCGGCGCATGGCATTTGGTGTTGCTGGCTTGCATCATTCTGATTCCACCGCTCCGCAATGCATTTAATCTGACGGTTTTGTTTTCAGGCGGCGGATTCGTCGATCGTGCTTACAACAAAACTGAAATCGATCAGGGCGACATCACTGAAATCACCCTGGAAAAGTTTCACTACCCCGCCGGATACTTTGGGATTGATCAGCCGGGCATGCCGATCGAGCAACCTCTGCAGCCTGCTCCTTTCACTCCGCCGCCCTTTACTCCGGCCCAAATTCCGGTGACTTCATCGACTCCGGCGCCTTCGCCGGTTGCCAGTGCGTCTCCGGTTATTGCATCGAGCTCTCCCAGCCCCAGCGCGTCGGTAAAGACGGCCCCGGAAACCAAGGCAGCCGATAAGAAGGTCGATGACAAAGCCCAGAAGGATCTCGATGCAGCTTCGAAGAAAACCGGGATCGAGCTGCCTAAGGAAGGCGACGTGAACAAGCGGCCGTTCAAAGACCTGGCCGCTTACGCCACCGACTTAAAGAACCAGGGCAAGCTCGACTTTGAAAAACCATTCGAGATTGAGATCGAAACCAATCTTGATAAAGACGGTAAGCTGGTTAACGCGAAAGTAACCAGGCACTCGGGTGATGCCACGCTGGTCGATCTTGGAACCAGACTGGTCGCATCGATGAACGATAGTGGGGTCTTGTTCTACTTGAAAAAAATAAACGAGGACAAGCCCGGCACGAAAGTGATTTTCACCATCAAGCAGGACGGAAAAGAAGTGGTGGCCACGGTCACTTCAGAAGTTACCACTTTGGAAAGTGCGCGGCAGTTGGCGGGCGGGTTCAGGATAATATTGGCCGCCGGAGCGGAAGCGCGAAAAGGAAAAGACGAAGAGGTTCTGATTAGAAGTACGAGTGTCTCTGCCGACGGCAAGAACATCGTCTTCAAATTGGTCATGGCCCATAAAGACGTGGTGGATATCGTCAAGAAGGGCATGGAGCCGGAGCCTTCACCCACGGCGTCACCTTCCTGAACGCGCCTAGTGAGCGATCATCTCCGGCACATGTTCAGCTTCGTATCTTTCGATTAAGACGCTGAGCACCTCCATTAGCGAAGCCAATGGATGGCTTTCATCCTCTCCTACCTCGTCAACGAGGTGGTCCAGGAGAGCCACGATGCGATCATACTGTTCTTCGCTGTGGGGAACGAATACATCTCCCGATAGTGAGGACCAGGCGCTGGCGGTTCGTCGGACGTCCAGGTTTTGCATGATCATTCCCTCCACTTGGATTGGTCGTATTCCTCGTGGGTTAACACTCCTCGTATGTATAGTCTCCTACGGTTGTAATGAATCGCCGCGATCAGGCGGACGTTGTTGCCGCCGATATTGAATACCGTAAGTTTACCTACCTGATCGGCAGATGGGAAGGCTTGTCGAAGTTCAGCGAAGGAACTGAAGTTCGTTGTTTTGACCAACTGATACCACCTCGATAGTGATGATTCCGTCCCCGGATGAGCCTTCGCGAATTCATTCAGCCGCTTCCGAGTGATTACGTGCATAGTTGGAAGATGAAAGCGTTGATTTTAAGGCAACACGCCTTCCGGCACTTGCCAGGGATGCAGTTCCACGGCGAGCCTCCCAATCTTGATCATGGGATCGGTCGCACACAGATCCTGCGCTTCCTGTAGCGAAGCAACCCGGAAAACGAAAATCCCACGCAGGACGCCGTCGTCTCCAAAAGGACCGGCCACGATAAGTTTTTTCATCTCAGCCAGGCGATTGATATTGGCGAGGTGCGCTTTTTGCAGTTCCTGCACTGCCGCCGTCTCGCCGTCTCCTTCTTTGCGATTCGGACCTTTCTTTAGTAAGGCCAGATAGACCGTGTTCAGTTTCAGCGGCGAGTTCGCTTTCTTAAAAATGTCTTCCGAGAACCATGGATGCATCTCGCTGGTGAACAAACCGGCCGTGACTGCCGGATCGCGATCGACCCAGGTCTTCGCTTCATCGGCAGAGGCCGCTCGTAAAATGAAGATGCCGGCCAAGTCCGTGTCATCGCCCATGGGGCCGGCAACGATTGCCTTGCCGGAACTGAGCAGCGACAGGACATTCGCAAAGTGCTGTTGGAGAATTTGATTTCTTTGCTCGAGCGGAGTCGCTTCCCACTTCGGTCCCTTCTTAAACAAAGCCATGTGGAACTGGACTAGCTTGAATTGTGGAGCTTCTTGTTGGGCCACAATCAGCGGCACAGCGATTAAGGAACAGGTGACCATGAATAGCGAGACTAGCTTCCTCATCATTTTGGTTTTCAACAAATTTATCCTGGGCCGCAGAGCGGCTAAATGTTTATAGATATCTTGCCGGAAAAGACTCTTTAGCTCCGAAGGAGCGCAATGTTCTCTCAGCGAAGCCGCGTATTTCGCTCCTCCAGAGCTCGAAAGTTCTTGGGGGTATTTGGTTCTATAAACATTTTGGTCCCTACGGGAGTGATCACAGAGCGACCCAGGAAACTTAGGTATTGCGAGAACTTTAGAGAGTCTTTTTAGTTGATCGTCGCCGTCTTCACGCAGGTGATTGCCGGCAGGCCTTCGGTGATCGCCGCCCATGAATCGCCGCGGTTCTTCGAAGCGAATAGCTTTCCGCTGCGCGTGCCGAAGTAAAGACCCGTAGGATCGTGTGCGTCAGCTTTCATGCTGTCGCGCAGGATGGTTTCGAACGCGTCTTTCTGTGGCAGGCCCTCTGTCAAAGCCTCCCAGGATTCTCCAGCGTTGCGGGTGCGATAGACGCGCAGCTTCGCCTCCGGCGTACAGCGAAATTCATCCGACTCGATCGGAATGATGTAAGCGGTGTTCGCGTCATGCGGATCGATCTCAAGCGCGAATCCAAAGTCGGAAGGCACGCCGTTAGCGATGTCGTTCCACGAATCGCCGCCGTTGTCGCTGCGATAAAGGCCCCAGTGATTTTGCAAAAACATTCGCTCTGCATTCTCAGGGTGACTGACGATCTTGTGCACGCATTGGCCCCATTCCGGATATTGCTGATCGGGCGGCAGAAATTGCGCGCGCACGCCCTGGTTGCGCGGTTGCCAGTTCCGGCCGCCGTCATCAGTGCGATAGACGCCGCCGGTCGAGATGGCTACGAACAGACGCTGGTCATTCTTCGGATCGGGAAGAATCGTATGCAGACACAGACCGCCGCCGCCCGGCTGCCACTGCGTCCGATGAGGATGATCGAACAAGCCGCGTTCGAGCGCCCAGGTCTCTCCACCGTCCGTGGATTTGAAAAGCGCGGCCGGTTCCACGCCGCAGTAGAGCGTGTCGGGCTCGCTCGGATGACCCTGAGCGATTTGCCAGATCTGTTTGAGAGAGACCTCGCTGCCTTCAGGAAACTTGATGTTGTATTGCTCGGGATTGCTCCAGGTCTTACCAAAGTCATCCGACGAACTTAGAAACGATCCCCAGAAAGAACTGTTCACCGCCGCCCACAGACGCGAGCGTCCATTGCGCCCGTCATAAGCCATCGAGTAGATGCTGCGTCCGGGAAAGTATGGCCCGGCTTCTTCCCAATTTTCTCGGTTGGCATCAGAGCGAAACAGAAACGCGCCTTTCATCGTGCCGACGAGCACGAGGTTGTCGCCTGGGTTGACGTTGATTTGATTCGGATTTGGCATGCGGAAAACTCCCAAAGAAAGTTAGGTCGATCTGCGGACCGAATTATATAGAAAGAAGAGTTTGTCCAAAAGGAGGCGAGATGATGTTTGACGAGCTATGCCTTGGGAGAATTCAAATCCTGTTCAACTCCTGCGCACAAAACGGAGAATTTAGTTGTTGTCTTCTTTGTCGCCATGACGATGGCGGACTTTTTGTCCTTTACGATCTTTTTTTCCGGGGCCGAAGTAGAGGATCCCCACTTTCCGCGCGACAGGTTTGTCGCTTGCACTGGGTGGGCCCTGATCGGGTTTGGTCCGCTCGACGCTCCACGGGCTTAACGGTCGCTTCGATCTCGCTGGAATATTATCGCTGACTTTAACCGGCGGGGCGTTGGTCGAAGCTTTAGGTGCTTCCACGGGAGGTGTTTCTTTCAAGGATTCCTTTGTAGTGGACGGGTCGGCGGGACTGGCGGTTTCGCTTTTCGCGTCGTGAACGCCGAGAAGTATTCCACCGAGGACCGCAGTCAAGAGCGCGCCGATCATAAGTACCGCCAGCAATCCCCATCTGCCCTTCAGGAAGCGTCGCGACGCTGGTCGCCCTGTTGTAGTTTGATTCGTGGTCAGCGGTTCGACGGGTTGAGCAGCCGCGATCATGTCCGCATCGAAATGCGGCGGTGGTGGATAAGAAGTTTCCGAATCATGTTCCGCGCCCGTACCGTTTTCTGTGACAGGATTCATAGGTATTGCTCTCAACTGATACATTTATTCGATTCGATCTGCTTAGATGCAATAGTGTCGCCACGCGTGACAAAAGCGCGCGTGGCAATAGAATCTTCATAAAAGTAATTAACCTTTAACTAAAGAGTCGGATAAGGAAGGACAGTACCGTGTGACAAGCGAGACTGATCATGGATTGCCGGGTGCCATTGGATCGACTGCGTTTAGAGTGCCGACTTTAGTCGGGTTTCTCCGATCGGCACGAACAAGGCCCGACTGAAGTCGGTCACCTGTTAGCTTTGCTCTCGTCTTCCCTTCGTGCTAAAAGAAGCAACGCAAACCCATCTGATTCTATCTGGAGGAAAATTGATGTCGCATCGTACCCTGAAGGCGGGGCTTAGCCGCCGGGCTCTGGTTCTGTTCGCAGCAATTCTGGTTGTGGGCGTTTTGTGTTTCAGGTTTGCCGGTACCCACTTCTTCGTTGTCGCGCACGCCCAAACTTCTGCTGGCGGCACACGCCTGTTGCGCACGCCGACAGTCAGTGCGACCCAGATCGCGTTTGCCTATGCGCAGAACATTTGGGTCGTACCTCGCGCCGGCGGCATGGCCAGACGCGTCACCAGTTTTCAGGGACAGACTTCCAATCCACATTTTTCGCCTGACGGAAAATGGATCGCCTTCAGCGGCGAGTACGCCGGCAATCTTGATATCTATGTGGTCGCGGCTGACGGCGGCGAGCCCAAACGCCTGACCTGGCATCCGGGTGCTGACACGGCCCAGGGTTGGACGCCTGACGGCAGAGCGATCATGTTTTCATCGTCGCGAGCGACCTGGTCACCCAGTGGCGCGCCGCGTTTCTGGACCGTGCCCGTGGAAGGAGGCGTCGAAGAACCGATGCCGCTGCCGCGCGGGTTTCAGGGAAAGATTTCAGCCGACGGATCACGAATCGCTTATCGCATGAACAACTCATGGGACGACGAACGCCGTAACTATCGTGGTGGTCAGAACCGTCCTATCTGGATTGTCGATCTCAAAAGCTACGATCTGGTTTCGCCGCCGTGGACGGATTCAAAGGACATCGATCCGGTTTGGTCAGGCGACACAGTCTATTTCATTTCCGATCGCGACGGCGTCGAGAACGTTTGGTCCTATGAAACCAGGACAAAGAAGCTGACCCAGGTAACGAAGTTCACCGACTTTGACGTGAAGACTATGGACTCGGGCGCGGGCGCAGTCGTCTTTGACCAGGCGGGTTACATTCACGAGCTGGATCCGAAGAGCGGGAAAGAGCACGTGGTCAACATCACTGTCGCGGGAGATTTTCCCTGGATGATGCCGCGTTGGGAAGACGTGACCAGCCGCATGACGAACATGGGCATCTCGCCCACGGGAAAACGCGTGGTCATCGAAGCGCGCGGCGAGATCTTCACCGTTCCGGCTGAGAAGGGCGACGTGCGCAACCTGACCAACTCGAGCGGCTCAGCCGAACGCGATCCCGCCTGGTCGCCCGATGGAAAATTTATCTCATACTTCGGTGACAAGTCGGGCGAGTATCGTGTCTACATTGAAGCGCAGGACGGCCTCACGCCGCCACGCGAAATCGCCCTCGATCATCCAACGCACTACTACACGGCTTCATGGTCGCCTGACTCGAAGAAGCTTCTGTTCAGCGATACAAACCTGCACGTCTGGGTGCTGGATGTGGCTTCCGGTAAGGCCAGAGTGGTGGGCAACGATCCCTGGATGGTGCCGCAGCGTACGCTCAATCCTGTCTGGAGTCCTGACTCGAAATGGGTAGCGTACTCCAGCCGGCTGCGCTCGATGTATCACGCGATTTTTGTGAGCAGTGCAGAAACCGGCGAGACCAGGCAGGTGACTGATGGTCTGGCCGACGCGGTCTGGCCCGTGTGGGACGCGAGCGGGAAGTACCTGTGGTTTCTGGCCTCGACCGATTTTGGTTTGCGCTCGCAATGGCTCGACATGACTTCGTATGATCACGACGAGAATTTCGGGCTTTACCTGGCAGTGCTGAAGAAGAGTGATTCCAGTCCGCTACTTCCGGAAAGCGATGAAGATCGGGGTGTCGGTACTGGGCGTCGCACGATACCGGGCGCTTGTGTGGGCGACAGCGGAACAGGGGGCGCCGCCGATGCAACTGCTGGCGAACCGCCGGCGCAAACTCCGCGCGGCCCACGCCAACCGGTGAGCGTGCAAATCGATTTCGAAGGATTGCGCCAGCGCATCATCTCGGTTCCGGGCGTGCCTGAGCGTCAGTATTCCGACTTACAATCCGGCGTCGACGGATCGGTTTACTACCTTGAGCCGCCGGCGCGCGGACAAGGCGGCGGTGGTGTTGGCGGCGGTACTGGTGCGGGCAATGAATTGGTCCGCTATCGGCTCTGCGATCGGAAACCGGCTACTTTCACGAGTGGGGTTTTGGCTTACGAAGTCAGCGCGGACGGTCACAAGCTCGTCTATCGCGCGGCCGGTGGCGGTGGCGGTCGTGGGCCAGCCGCTGCGGGCGGCCCGCCTCCAACTCCATCGCTCTTCATTGTGGAGGCGGATCGAACTCCACCACAGCCGGGCGTGGGCCGCCTCAACGTCAACCTGCGGATGTACCTCGATCCCAAGGAAGAATTCAAACAGATATTCAATGAAGGCTGGCGCAATCAGCGTGATTATCTCTACGTGCCGAATATGCACGGAACCGATTGGGCCAGGGACAGAGAGATGTACGGAGCCATGCTGCCGTACGTAATGCATCGCGCCGACCTGAATTATTTGCTGGATATGATGGGCTCTGAGATTGCGATTGGGCACTCCTACGTGCGCGGCGGCGACATGCCTGAAGTGCCGCCATCGCCGGGGGGATTACTTGGCGCCGACTTCGCGATTGAAAATGGCCGTTACAGAGTCACGCGGATTTATGACAACGAAAGTTGGAATCCGGATCTGCGTTCGCCGCTATCGTCGCCGGGCGCGAATGTCAACGTGGGCGATTACATATTGGCAATCAACGGCATTGAATTGAAAGCGCCTGACAACATCTATCGCTTGCTGGACGGCACGGCGAATCGCCAGACTTCGCTAACCGTTAACGACAAGCCGTCGATGGAGGGCGCGCGGCACGTAACGGTCGTGCCGGTGGCAAGCGAACAAGCCTTGCGTACGCGTGCGTGGGTCGAAGCCAATCGGCGGCAGGTCGAGAAACTCTCGGACGGCCAACTCGCTTACGTCTATCTACCCAACACCGGACAGCCTGGCTATAGCAGTTTTAATCGCTATTACTTTTCTCAGCAGGACAAGAAAGGCGCGATCATCGACGAAAGGTTCAACGGCGGCGGCTCAGCAGCCGACTATATCATTGACGTGCTGCAGCGCGACTTTGACGGTTACTTCAACAACGTGGCCGGCGATCGTTATCCGTTCACCAGTCCGGCCGCCGGCATCTGGGGTCCGAAGGTAATGATCATTAACGAGATGGCCGGGTCCGGCGGCGATCTAATGCCTTACATGTTCAGGTATCGAAAGATCGGATTGTTGGTCGGCAAACGGACCTGGGGCGGGCTGGTGCATACGGCCGACACGCCAACCTTTGTTGATGGCGGCTCAATGATCGCACCGCGCGGCGGGTTCTTCACGCGTGACGGTCACTGGGCAGTAGAGAACGAAGGTGTCGCGCCCGATGTGGAGGTAGAGAACTGGCCCAAAGACGTCCTTGCCGGTCGCGATCCACAACTCGAGCGTGCGGTAACTGAAGCGATGCGCATGTTAAAGGAACGTCCGGTTGATCGAGCCACCAAAGAACCCCCCTCCCCCGTCTGGGGCGTGCGGCCGAAACGCTGAGAAAGGACCGTCCCTTATTAATATGGCTAATTGCGGCGATCAAGCATACAATGCGGCGCTGAGATACGGCTTTCTACCTTAGACTACTCACTCAAAAAGGAGTTCCCCCGATGCCTTTCAGATTCCGTTCACAGTCGCTTTTACTCTTTATGCTTTTGGGCGGCGTAATACTCGCGACCGGGAGAGTTGCCGCGGCGCCCGTGCTGCCAAATCCGGTGCTTTACTTAACCGGCACCGAGGCGTTTCAGACGGGCGGTAAGCAATTCATTCGCTACCGCTATGATGTGCTGAATAAAACCGATTACCCTGACGCTATGTTCGCGCCAGCGCCGGCGCTGCCGCCCTGTGGGAAGAATACGAAGTCATCCCGCACTTGGGTCGACATCTTTGATCAGCGCGGAAAGCGTCTCTATGGTTTTTGCGCCATCAACAAAGCGAGCGACCTTAACGTCCTCTGGTTTGCGCTGGAGGACGGCGTGGTGCCTCCCAGTTGGATCTATATCGAATTGAATGATCGCCAGACGAACACTAAGTACAAATCAAATCTGGCTGAGACGGCGGAATAAGGCATTTCGGTGCGTGAGCCTCCCATCCTAACGAAGGTTCCGTACTTCGGGCACGATGCCGATCAGCGACGAGTTCCTGATAACTAAGTTGGTTTATGCAACGGCGTGATGATTCAATTTCGATGGCCGTCTCGCATCTCTAACCATAATCGGAAGGCAGGAACATGAAAGTCGGTGATACGATTTCCTGGGAGCGAACCTTTACCGAAGACGACATCAGCGTCTTCAATAAAATCTCAGGTGATGAAGGCGTGCATCATGTTACACCTGACGAGCAGGGCCGGCTGATGGTCCATGGCCTGCTGACCGCGACTTTGCCCACGAAGATCGGTGGCGACCTGAACTTCATCGCTCGGGAACTGAGATTTCAGTTTCACCGCCCGGTGTTCGGCGGGGACACCGTCCGATGTGACGTGACCATCGCTGAGTTTGAGCCGGGAGAGCAGTATACAAATGTGAGAACTGACTTTGTCTGCCGTAATCAGCAGGGCAAAGAAGTGATGAGCGGGTACGCGGAGGGGGTGGTTCGGCAAACCGCTGAACGCTAGACTGGTAGCCCTATGATCGAATCATCGCAGATTGAAAGGATGTCCGTGGCTGAACGGCTGCGTACGTTGGAACAGCTTCGGGACGCCCTCTCTCACGACGTTAGTCAGATACCTTCTCCAGAGTGGCACCGGGACGTTTTGGCTGATCGGAAGGAACGCGTGCAACGCGGAGAGGCGAAGTTTCTGACTTTGGATCAATTAAGATCTCGTCCGGCAGGCCTAGTAACATGACGATAGGTACTTGATTCAAATTCAACTGGGGAGAAATAAAAAGCGCATGAGAGCTTGAACACTCTCACGCGCTCTTTTGCCGCTGCTGCTACCGCCGAGATTCAACTAAAGCAGTTTGGCGGTTACCGACTTGGTTAAAGGGTTAACGGTGATCTGCATGACCCTTGTGCCCACCGGCAGCGTCAGCCCCGAACCGGTTGAACTACCGGATGAGCTGGAGCTGGTTGTTCCTGCAGCCGCTCCGCCGGATGAACCTCCGGCCGTATCAGACAAATATCCTTTAATCATCGCTGTAACTGTGAACATTTCCGCAGCCGGGTTATTGAATTGTAATTGACGGGCCGCAGTGCTTTCACCGGGCGAAAGCTGCTGATCCGCGCCCACCTGCGGAGTGTAGTCAAAAGTCGCCGGCGAGCTGACACCATTACCTCCGTCATCCGCGTTCTTCACCCGCACGGTTCCGCTATTCGAATTGATTCCAGTAATCACGAATTTAAGCGGGGCGAACACACCCGTGCTCGTGGAGGCGTTTCTGAGTGTCTGATCAAACTGCCAGACACCTCCAGAGAAAATCAGCGTGCCATCCACGATTTTGGCTTCGATCAGCGAGGTAACATCAGCCGCCGTACGTCGATCAACTACTACAGTTTTCACCGCGCTGACAGGGCCGGGCATCACTCCGTTCTCGACCGTGTACAAGCCGCGCACGCGATAGTTGAAAGTGCCATTGCCGCGCCCGGCTATGTCATACACAGTTTGCGAGGTGGGCACATCTGCCATCACGGCCCACGACGTTCCGTTGTCGTTCGACTCTTCGAGCCGGAACTTAGCCGGAGCGTTCGCGCCCGTGGCGGCAAACGTCAGTTGATAGGCGCCGTCAATATCGGTTGCCGGGTTGCCGCTGAACTCAGTATTGCCGGCATTGTTTAAGTTAGGTGCGAACATCGCGACTGTCGGAGCGATGGCGCGATATTGGAATGGCATGCGCAGAGTCTGGCCGCCATCCGTGCGTGTCGCGGTCACATACCATTCGATCTGGGTCGGATCCGCCGGCACTGCTTCGCCGTTGACGGTAATGTTCACTTTGAAGCTGGCGCCGCTGTTCGCCGGCACTTCTACTTGCGAGATCGAATTCCCTCCTGCATCCGTGAAGCTGACGGACACGCCTGTTGGCAAATTGCGGACGGCGCTCGAGCTTAATTGGTAGACACCGCCTCCACCGCCGTTCGTAACGTCCGCGATCGTCACGGTCTGAGTCTTGGTGCTCGTGCCGATTACACCCGCCATAGGCACAGGGCCAAAGCTCCAGCTCGCAAGAAAATCGGGATTACCCGGCGAGCTTCCGCACAGCGGCGAAGGACTGCCGCCGTAATTTGGACAAAGGTTGTTGGGCCGCACTGTCGGCGCCGAGCTGATTTGAGAGAAGGCCCCAACGCCCATCATTGCCTTGGCGTTCGCCGCGGCGTAAGCGTCTACAAGGCCGGCGCCCTGACGGTTAAGCGAGTTCGCGCTGTCCGCGATTGGCGTCCCATCCCCCTGTCGCAGATTGGTCGCCGTGTTCATGAGCGCCGCGCGAATCATCGATGGCGTCCAGCCTGGATTCTTCTGCTTGACCAGCGCTACCACGCCCGCAGTCATCGGCGTGGCCATCGACGTGCCCGAAGCCGAAATGTATCCGGTTGGATCGAACATAGTCGCGGTGTTGGTTTCGGCGCCACCTACTCTTACCGTTGCAGAAAGTATGTTGACACCGGGCGCGGTCACGTCCGGCTTGATCTGGCCAAAGCCGCCCACCGGACCCTTCGAGCTGAAGTCCGCCATGGCCGGGTCGAACAGCAATGCCTTGTTAAGACGAATCGGGTTGATTGAGATGGCTCCCACCGCCGTCGAACCGATCGCCGCTTGCAGGTACTCACCGTTCGCTTTCGAGATGCCGACCACCGGCACGGTAGATTTGCGTACGGTCGCAGCCGTAAGTTCGCCGTCCACGTTGTTGTAGATGACGACGGCAATAGCTCCCTTGGCCACCGCGAAAGCAGCCTTGTTCGAGAAGAGCCCGGTGCCGGCTGACACCGGCGAGGCAGCGGGCGTGTTAACCGTACCGCCGCGCAGGATCAAAGCGATCTTACCGCTCACTGTGTCGGGAACCTGATCCGGAGTCTCGGCAAAGCCGCAATAGACATAGTTGCTGGTAATGTCATTTGCGATCGCCGCGCCGCCGTCGAGGGGAAATGCTTTCATCCCCGTGCGATTGCCGCCGCCGACTTCGTCGAGCTTGTTTGGCGCTGACCCGGGATCGAGAGTCGCGCCGATGGTCAGCACGCGCCGTCCGGAACCTGGTGATCCGATCGTTGCTTCTCCGGTGGGGTTTGTCGGTGTCGGCGCGCCGCTGTTCCCGGCCGCCGCGACCACCGTCGTGCCGGCCAGAGTCGCGTTGTCGCAGGCCACTGAGGTCGGATAGTTCGGATCGTTACTTGTGTTGCCTAAACTCAAATTGATTACTTGCGCCACGGGCTTTGGATAGCCGGCGAGTGTAAACGGCTGGACGGCATCTTCGATCGCCATGATGATCGAAGAAGAAACACCCGTGCCGGCGCTGGAGAGGACTTTATAGCCCATCAGTTTTGCCTGGGGAGCGACACCGTGAATGGCGACGTCGTCGGCAGTCAGCGGTAGTCCATCCGGTCCCGGCGCCATCGCCAGATAGCCGGCTGAAATACCGGACACGTGCGTGCCGTGACCAAAGTCATCCTGCACCGCGCCCGCCGTCAGATTCAGGTAATAGGGAACTTTAGGATTCGAATTGACCGCGGCGACCGACGGCCCCACGCCG
The DNA here is from genome assembly GCA_033856915.1 of Blastocatellia bacterium. Taxonomy (GTDB): domain Bacteria; phylum Acidobacteriota; class Blastocatellia; order Pyrinomonadales; family Pyrinomonadaceae; genus UBA11740. Next base: position 59,062 of record JAWVEB010000058.1, read on the forward strand.
AATCGCGGCGGCGTCGGATCACCGCCAAACATCGGATGTGTCCAGTCGATGCCGGTGTCGATGATGGCGATGTAGATTCCCTCTCCATGCACGCCGCCAGTATTGAGCGAGTCACCCATGTGGACTTGCGGCGGATCGCCGTAGAGCGAGGGAGCGCGCACGTACTTCACCGCGTTGTCGAGCTGCATCGTGATCTGCTCGTCGTTGTGCACGGACTTAACTACGCTCATCCCTTCGATAGTCTTGATTGCCGCTGCCGGTACCGCGACCGTCAGGCCGTTGAAAACATAGTTGTAGCGAAACTGAATATTGGTAACTTCGCCGTTCGCTCCATTGGGCGCGTTGACGCTCACCAGGCTGAATTGGATACCCGCCGCGCTGAGCTGATTCAAAAACTGATTCTGTTCAGCGATGAGTTGTTGACGATAAGCCAGCGGATTGAAGTTCTGGCCTCTGGCCTCAGCCAATGCTTTGGCGACGACCACAGGATCGGACTTCAGTTCAACGATTACCGGCTGCGGCGCCGCGATCGTATGCACGACAAAATTGCCGGTCACCAGGAATGCTGCTATCAACAGCGCGGCGGCAACACTCACTACGGAAGTTTTCATTAAGCGGTATTTCGACATGGCTCGAACTCCTCTCATATTTCGGTCCAAGGATTAATTGCGCGCTTGATTCACGCATTGCACGATGTTCCCAGTATCCGGATCGGGGTTGAGAGAAACTTGAGGCATACTCGTCACCGAAAGATCGTAATATTTCCGAGGAAAACAGGCGGATTTCAAGCTACTTGAGGAAGACTTGAGATGGCTCAGTTGATGACAGTAGAGCGGAGCGCGGGCATCTCTGCCCGCATTGAGCGCGCAGCGCTAACCTGTCCTTCAGGGTTAGTCCGCCGTGGCTAATCTACAATTGCGTGCATAGGAATATGCGTTTAGACTAAAACTTAATTTCAATGACGTGTCGAGCGAGCTATCGGGGAGAATGACGTTATGGAAACTCAACTCGAAATACTTGAAGCTCAAGCACTAAAGCTAACGACTTCTGAGCGAGCACATCTTGCGGAACGTTTGATTGCCAGTCTCGACGAAGACGAAGAGATCGAAGAAGCGTGGGCCGCTGAAGTCGAACGGCGTATTGCTGAGATCGAGGGCGGTCACGTTCAGATGATTCCCGCCGAAGAAGCTATCGCACGGGCTCGCGAGTCGCTGAAGTGAACGGAGGAGAGGCTGACGCGCGCATCATGAGTATGTTACGCTCCTTCCACGATGGAAACCCCACAAGTAAAGAGTGAGATCGTCAGAGCCATTCAAGACCTCCCCGACGACGCGACGGTGGAAGATGCAATGGAACGTCTCTATTTCCTGGCGAAAGTGGAACGGGGGCTTGAGCAGTCTGAACGCGAGACGATCTCGCATGAAGAAATCAAAACCAGGTTCATGAAGTGACTGAAGTTCGCTGGACGCCTCAGGCAGCCGACGATCTTGAGTCCATTTACGATTTTATCGCGCGCGACTCTCAACACTACGCGCAACTTACCGCCGAGAAGATTCTTGCTGCCATAGACCTAATAGAACAATTCCCTTTGATGGGGCGTCATGTGCCAGAAAGTTCTCGCGAAGATCTCCGTGAACTGATCAAACCACCCTACCGCATCGTTTATCGGGTCGGCGAAGTCGTTAAGATTCTTACTATCTTTCGCGCCTCTCGATTGTTTCCATCAAAATTGGATTAAGCTAGATGAGTAATGTCGCTTTTACTTACTAACCTGTTCGTCAGCCATCCCCTGGATGTTTCCCTCCCGCTAAAGCGACACGCGCCGCAATCGCAACGCGTTCCCAATTACCGAAACTGAACTGAAGCTCATCGCTGCCGCGGCGATCATTGGACTCAGAAGCAGGCCAGAGAACGGATAAAGAATACCCGCGGCGATGGGCACGCCGATCGAGTTGTAGACAAAAGCGAAGAACAGATTCTGTTTGATATTGCTCATCGTTGCCTGGCTCAAGCGAATTGCGCGCACGATGCCGCGCAAGTCTCCTTTCACTAGAGTAACCCCGGCACTCTGCATCGCCACGTCGGTTCCGGTTCCCATCGCAATACCGACTTGAGCCTGCGCGAGCGCGGGGGCGTCGTTGATGCCGTCACCCGCCATCGCCACCTTGCGACCTTCACTCTGAAATCGCTTGACGATTTCGGCTTTTTGGTTGGGCAGGACTTCGGCAACCACTTCGTCAATGTTGAGTTTGGCGGCGACGGCTTGCGCGGTTGTGCGGCTGTCGCCGGTGAGCATCACGACCTTTATTCCCTGCTCGTGCAGTTGACTGATCGCTTCAGGCGTTGTGGTCTTGATTGGATCGGCGACCCCAAGCAATCCAGCCGCTTTGCCGTCGATACTCACGAACATGACGGTTTGCCCGTCAGCGCGGGATTTTTCCGCTTGCATGGCCAGTTCGCCCGGATCGATTTGGAGTTCCTCAAGTAAAGCAAGATTTCCTAGGCTCACTGAATGCCCTTCAATTTTTCCTTTGACGCCTTTGCCCGTAATGGACTCAAACGATTCCGTCTTCGCGAGTTCGATTCGACGTTCGGCGGCGCCGGCAAGTATCGCCGCTGCCAGCGGATGCTCGCTGGCCCGCTCCAGACTCGCCGCGAAACGCAGTAACTCTTCTTCATCCGATCCAGCGGAGGCCGCAATTGTGACCAACTTTGGTTTCCCCTCAGTGAGGGTGCCGGTCTTATCGACTACCAGCGTGTCTATCTCACGAAGTACTTCGATGGCCTCGGCATTTTTGAATAGCACACCTACCTGCGCGCCCTTGCCGGTAGCAACCATGATCGACATCGGAGTCGCCAGGCCAAGCGCGCAGGGGCAAGCAATGATCAGGACCGCCACGGCATTGATCATGGCGTAAGCCATCCGCGGCTCTGGTCCAATTAGCGCCCACACGATAAAGGTGATGATTGCAATCAGAATTACGCCCGGCACAAAGTAGCCAGCGACGACGTCGGCGAGCTTCTGAATTGGCGCGCGGCTGCGCTGCGCTTCTGCAACCATCTGCACGATCTGCGCCAGCAGAGTTTCAGAACCAACTCTCTCGGCTTGCATCACCAGCGCGCCGGTGCCGTTTACCGTAGCGCCAACAACGCGATCACCAGATCGTTTCTCAACCGGAATGGGCTCGCCTGAGACCATCGACTCGTCTACGGAACTGGTCCCTTCAAGTACGACACCATCGACGGGAATCTTTTCACCCGGCCGCACGCGTAAGCGATCACCTTTGCGAACTTGCCCGAGCGGCACATCTTCTTCGCTGCCGTCTTCTGCGATTCGCCGCGCCATTTTCGGCGCGAGTCCGAGCAGCGCTCTGATCGCGGTGCTCGTGACGCTGCGAGCCTTGAGCTCCAGCACCTGACCAAGCAGAACGAGCGTTGTGATCACGGCGGCGGCTTCGAAATAGACAGGCACGTTTCCCATCGCATCGCGAAACGAAGCGGGAAAAATCTGCGGCCGGAAGGTAGCGATCAGGCTGTATACGTAAGCGACCGCAACACCCAGCCCGATCAACGTGAACATGTTCAGGCTGCGATTAACGAGCGACTGCCACCCTCGCACGAAGAAAGGCCAACCGCCCCAAAGCACCACCGGCGACGCGAGCGCCAGTTGAATCCAGGGCAGCGCACTCATCGGCAAGAGCCGCGTTAACGGAGATCCGGGTATCAATTCACTCATGCCCATGACTAGCAGCGGCAGACTGAGCAGGGCGCTCACCCACAATCGACGCTTCATATGGATGAGTTCGGTTTTCTCTTCCTCGCCAGTAACGACACGCGGTTCGAGCGTCATGCCGCAGATCGGACAAAAGCCGGGCGCATCACGAATGATCTGCGGATGCATCGGACAGGTGTATTCGATTTTCTCCTTTGGCAAAGTCGCGGTCGACGGCTCCAGCGCCATCCCGCATTTCGGGCACGACGTCGCTTTCGGCTCGCTCACTTCCGGATGCATGGGACAGGTGTAGTCCGCTTTCGCAGACTCCTTTTGCGGAGCGCGTTGGCTTACGATTGGATTGAGAAAACGTTTCGGATCAGCACGGAATTTAGTCAGACAGCCTGGTCCGCAGAAGAAATAACGGTGCTCGTTGTATTCAAGGGATCCGGCAGCCCTGTGCGGATCGACTGTCATTCCACACACCGGATCCTTTGCGAATTGCCTGCTTGTATCCTGGTTTTCTGATTCCATGACAATCACGGCTTCGGGGGCATGCTCTCTTCCTTTTTCATGTTTCCATGTATTGCGTGCGTGCTCATATCCGTCCTGGCGGGACGGAGCCGCAGAAAGAGTTTCCATGATACGGGATTGTTGCCGTAGATGGGATTGAGCACCGTCGGCATGGAATAGAAGGTAACGTCGCTGCCAATTGCCACAGAGATCTTCTCAGTCTTCCCGATGTCGCGAGCCCCGCCGAACGTGTATGCGCCGATGCGGAACGACGGATGGGCCGCAGTGATACCGAGGCGCGCAAGATCGGCCGGCCTGAGCAACTCATTCTTGTCAACCAACTCAAGGCGGGTGTACAGATAGTTCTTGTTGCGGAAGTTGATTGTGGACTCGGCCGTATAACCATTCAGATTTGCGCGCTCACCGCCGCCGCTTAGATGGTTACGCCCCCAAATAAACGCCGAAGCCCAATTGCCTTGTTTGAGAGGCTTGTTGTATTGAACGGAAGCCGTCACGCGACGAATGTCAGTGTTGGGCTCTGATGCTTCGGGCTTTCTCAAGAAGCCATAACTCAATTGCGCCGACCAATTCTTGTTGGGAGCGAACGAGACGCGCGCCGAGCGTGAATTCCAGGGATGCGCCTCAAAGTTGTAGCGATTTTCGTCCGGCTCTCTACCGTTGAAGATCGATCCTTCCAACTTGAACCAGCGATAAGTGAAACCAGTTGTGAGCACGCCAAAGCTGATATGGGTCGAGTCCTGAAGGTGATGTGAAAGCGCCGCCGAAGGATTTTCAGATGCGGACGCGCGATGCATAAAAGCGGGCGGGCCCAGGGCCGGTTCACCGGGATAACCAAAGTAAGAAAACCAGGTGGCGCGCTCACCCAGCGCAACCGTGTACGTGGCAGATAACTCCATCCACAGATCGTGAGGGTGCTGTCGGTCTATGAGCGGCTGGCCTTTATAAGTTTCGCCCGTCTGGAAAAGCAAAGGCGAGCCACCCGGCGGAAAAGTGAACGGCTCAAAGCTGAACATGCCACGAAGTTGGAGCGTGCCCGGCCCCACTTTGCGAAATGCCATCGGCATGAACCAGTTCTGTGATTCGATCTTCGTCACGCCGCGGGGGCCACCTTGAAGATTGATGCCAGCAACGGCGTTGAAATGAAACATGAATAGCCACTTGCCGGCGATCTTGTCCCACATGTTCATCTGAGATGAGGAAGGCGCCCAGGAAGTGCCCGACCCCATCTGACCAATGTACATAACATTGGTTTCACTGGGACCGACTCGAACGCCCATGTCGTTGCCCGACATCACCAGCAGCGGTCCCGTGCTCATCGAGTTCATGCCTGGGGCATTTTGCATCGCGCCCGGTGAGGGACTCGTTTGGGGCATAGGCATATTCATGTCCGTCTTTTGAGGAGCGTTGGGCGAAGCCTGGGGCATGGGCATGGGCATGTTCTGTGGCGGAGAAGCTTGCGGGTTTGGAGTTGTCGTCGGCATCTGCATCCCCGGCATATTCATGTCCATCTTTTGAGGAGACGCGGTGGGCGAGGGACTAGTCGCGGGCAATTTCATGCCTGGCATGTTCATGCCGGGCATATTACCCATTTGATGGGTCTTTGGCGGCTTCCTCTTCAGTCCTCCGCGCTTCTTGCGGCGAACGTGCTTAGGCTTGGGCGTTCCCGACATATTCATGCCGGGCATGCTCATTCCTGGCATTTTGCCCGTGTTATGCCTCCTGGCCGTTGGTCTCTTTTTTGACGCTGTTCCTTTCTTTTGCGCTGGGGGCTTGCTCATCCCCGGCATGTTCTTCATGTCTTGCTGTGCAACGCCGCTATCGGCGGTGATCACGAAGACCAGCACGATCGCGATAGACGCGACTAGATTCCTCTGACTTAAAACAAACTTACCGGACCGGTTCATAAATCCCCCTCTGATCAAAAACAAAAAAGCGAAAGCCTCCGATTCAAGATCGGGCAAGCCAGACTAAGACGTAGGCACACGTCGCTGGCATCACAGATTGTTCTGAGGGGATTTAGATTCGGAAGACGTTGATAAGAAGATAACGCGGGGACGAGTCGCCGGGTGGAGCGTGTTCGCGCGGATCAAAGATTAACCTTGGCAAACTAACCAACGCGGTGTCCTGCGCCAACTGCGGCGCAGTCAAGTCTGCACGCTGCTTCGCTGACTCAGTTTCGTGGAGAGTGATGGAACCTAAAGGCAACTGAGAATGACTGAGACAGTGTGAACAAGTTTCGACAGGCTGACCCAACGCAGTTGGTCCAGCATCTTGATTCACTTCGGCCAATGGTTCGCCTTGCTTTTGAGTCGAAGCTTCTTCGGTGGACTCCGCCGGCATGTCCATCTGCATGTCTGCCATTTGCCCCATATCCATATGGTGCATGTCATGAGTTTCAGGCGACTGCGACGGATGAGAACTGTGCTTCAGGCAGCATGAGAGAGTTGATCCGAGGCGCGGACAGAAAGCGGCAGCGAGAACATTCCCCCACGCCCCTGCTATAAAAACCAAGAGGATGAAAGAAGTGAAAACAGCTCGCTTACTCATTCGTGATTAACCATCCGCAGCCAGATCAGAGACTTTAATATAGCACGACCAGATGGTGCTTGGCATGGGACCCGATAGATCGGGGCGCGGCCTGAAAAAGCACCGCGCCCTCATTTGCCCCAGAGCTAAGTTGCCTACAGCTCTGAAGAGTTAGTTTCAGTTTCCGGTTTACTTTTTGTTAGGCATCGGACACGAATCGCCCTTGCAACAACATCCGGCCGCGCCCTCCTTGCCGGCGCAACAAGCGTGAGCATTCTTACCACGCCTCTTCTTCTTGCAACAGGACATGTTTTTGTCGCCTGCTTTGCAACAGTCCTTTATGTCGCAACAGGCTTCGGAGCTCTGGTTGGTGTTCTGTCCCGAGTTAAGCGTCAGAGCGGATGCCGAGACAGCCAGGCTCGCGCCCATGGCGATCGTCATTACGAGTGCTTGAAATTTTTTCATTTGTATCTCCCGATCGAAAGAATTGCAGTGCGCAATTCCGAGAACCATCAAAGTGACAGCGAACGCACTATCACGTTATGAAGTCACGTCTAGATCAGAAAGACACAACCACGAAGGTAGGTCTGGTTTTGATCTGGTAGCCGCAGCGGAATGGCGAGAGGGATCGCGGCCACACTGCTTACAGCCGTCACCGCTCCAGTGCCGTGCGACATCGAGGTGTTTTCGTTTACGACCTGCTCGCGACTATTTACGACGAACGTGCCGCTGGTCAGAGGGCAGCAGTTGATCGCATTCGACGAACTTGGGACTTCGGCCACTTCCTCACTATCCATTAAAGCGGAAGATGAGGTGTAAACCACCGACGACGAAGCAGCGTCGCGATCAGAGGCACGACCAGACGCATGACGCGCCTTACAGCAATCATGCGTTCCCATCGATCCTGAAGCGTGTCCTGAACTGATAGAGTTGACGTTAGCGCTCATCGCGGCGGCGTGCGCATAGCTTACGATCATGCAACCCGCGCCCGCGCACCAGAGCATGAGCGCAAAGGTGAGAGCTGAACGAAACTTTCCTCGAAGCAAAGCTTTCATCGGACGCAGTCTATCCTTAACGGTCAACGTTGTCGAGAGTTTCCGCCAGCTACGTATCTAGCGATCCAAGTCAGCTTGTGGCGGCTTGACTTTATAATTAGAATAATTATAATTCCAGGTGCGATGGGGAAAAGCGATAAGTTATCGATCAAAGACGTGCAGTCCGCCGAGCCCGTCCTGACGCGTCAGCGAAAGGCCGTGCTGGATGTCGTCCGCTCGGGTGACACACACCCGACTGCGGCCGAAGTTTTTGAGTCGGCCCGCAAGGCGATGCCGGGAATTAGCTTTGCGACGGTTTATAACTCTCTGCGTTACCTGAAAGAAGCGGGTTTAGTGCGGGAAGTGGCTTTTGGCAGCGGAGCCAGCCGCTACGACCGCGAAACCGATCGGCACGATCACGCGATCTGTTCCGCGTGTGGGACCCTGGTCGATTTCGATTTGCCCGGCACAGTCGGATTGATCGGCGCCGCGGCGCGGGCATCCCGATTCAAGCCAGAGTCCGTACATCTGACTTTGGTGGGACTCTGTCCGGGCTGCCGTGGGCGAAAATAGCTTTTGTCTTAATTCAATTTAGAGCTGCGCAGAAAGAATGACCGCAGCGAATAGTTAACTTTTGAGGAGGAAAAATGTCAGCAGCAATAGCAACAGCATACGAAAGTGCTCAAGTGGGCCAACCAGCCCCTAATTTTGATATTCCATCTACCAAGAACATCGAGAAGCTCAACGAGCCCGTTAAGCTTTCAGACTACAAAGGCAAGTGGGTAGTCCTGCTTTTTTATCCATTGGACTTTACCTTTGTTTGTCCGACCGAACTGACAACGTTCAGCGATCGTTACGCGGATTTCGAAGGCGTCGGCGCCGAAGTGATCGGCATCTCGACTGACTCGGCGTTTTCACATCGCGCCTGGTTGCAGACACCGCGCGATAAGGGCGGCGTCGAAGGCCTGCTATTCCCGCTTGGCGCGGATGTCACAAAAAAGATGTCGCGCGATTATGGCGTGCTCATCGAAGACAAAGGCATCGCGCTGCGCGGTTTGTTTGTGATCGATCCCGAAGGCGTCCTGCGCTATAAGGTCGTGCACGATCTGAACATTGGACGTTCAGCCGAAGAAACCTTGCGCGTCATCCAGGCTTTGCAGACCGGTGGTCTGTGCCAGGCGGAATGGCGGCCGGGTCAGGAAACGATTAAGAACTAACGGACGGGAATGTCCGTTCTTGCTCCCTCTCCTTTTTTGGGAGAGGGAACTTAATCTGATCACCCCCGACGACAGATCTGGAGATTTAGTTATGCCGATGAGAATTGGAACCCCCCTGCCGTCACTCGACGGCGCGACTGAGTGGATCAAAGGCTCGGCCGAAGAAGCTTTGAAAGAAACTGAAGGCCATCCAGTGCTGCTGCATTTTTGGTCGCTTAGTTGTGGCATGTGTAAAGAGAATCTGCCGCGTGTGGCGGAGTGGCGAGAAAAGTATGCGCCGGCTGGACTACGGATGATTGCGATTCACATGCCGCGTTACCCTGCCGACACCGACGTCAATGCGGTGCGTGAAGCGGTGACTCAATACGGAATCAGCGATCCGGTCGCCGTGGACAACGATCACAAGTTACGCGACGCTTTCCAGAACGAACATGGATACGTTCCGGCCTATTACTTATTTGACGAACAGCACAAGTTGAAGAGTTTTGCCGCCGGCGAATACGGCACGAAGGTTATGGAGCCGGCGCTGGAGCGGTTGCTGGGCGTTGCGAGGGTAGCGCAGGTTGGGTGAGGCATCCCTACAACCATTTTCATCTGCGGCTTTGCCGCCGCCCAGTGCGGTAGGCCTTCGATCGCTCAATGAAAATGCGTCGAGGCTTAGCCCTCGCCGCAGATTGATCCAAACCTACCTCCGGTAAGGAAGAGCCCTATCGCACTGTGCTGCGGCAGAGCCGCAAGTCAATCAAACCCATCTATACATACTGCGTCTAACTGAGATCCTACAACCTGCAAATCAGCAGCTCTCGTTCATAGATCATCTCTGGCGGCAGCCGATCGTGTAGATCCAAAAACAGCTCTTCATGTCCGAGCACTTCATCGCGCCACGCCGCATGGTCGAATGCCTGCAGCTCTTCAAATCTGTTCCGTGGAAAGTCCAGACCCATCCAGTTGATATCATCATAGTGCGGCACCCAGCCGATCGGAGTCTCCTTGGCCAGCGCGCGGCCGTGCGCGCGGTCGACCACCCATTTCAAGACGCGCATATTCTCGCTGAACCCCGGCCACAAAAACTTTCCTTTGGCGTCCTTACGGAACCAGTTCACATGAAAGATGCGGGGCGTCTCGGTCAACGAGCGCTGCATGCGGATCCAGTGCCGGAAATAATCGCCCATGTGATAGCCACAGAACGGCAGCATGGCCATGGGGTCGCGTCGCACTTTGCCGATCGTGCCCGCCGCTGCCGCCGTCATCTCTGAACCCATCGTGGCGCCGATGTAGACGCCCGAGCTCCAATTGAACGACTGATACACCAGCGGCATCGTCGTGGCGCGACGTCCGCCAAAGATGATCGCGCTAATCGGTACGCCGTTTGGATTTTCCCAATCAGGATCGATCGTGGGGCATTGCGAAGCGGGCGCGGTAAACCGCGCATTCGGGTGTGCGGCTTTCACGCCGGTCTGCTTCGCGATTTCGGGTGTCCACTTGTGGCCTTGCCAATCCAGACACTCGGCCGGCGGTTCGTCTGTCATACCTTCCCACCAGACACCGCCCTCCTCAGTCAACGCGACGTTAGTGAAGATCGAGTTTTTCGCGAGCGTGGCCATGGCGTTTGGATTAGTCTTAACCGATGTACCCGGGGCCACGCCGAAAAAGCCCGCTTCGGGATTGATGGCGTGCAAGCGCCCCTGAGCGTCGGGTTTGATCCAGGCGATGTCGTCGCCGACCGTCCAAACCTTCCAGCCTTCGAATCCTGCCGGCGGAATCATCATGGCGAAATTCGTTTTGCCACAGGAGCTGGGGAAGGCGGCGGTGACGTAGGTCTTCTCGCCTTGCGGGTTCTCGACGCCGACGATCAGCATGTGCTCAGCCATCCAGCCTTCGTCGCGCGCAATGTTGGACGCAATACGGAGCGCGAAACATTTCTTACCCAGCAGGGCATTGCCGCCATAGCCCGAACCATAGGACCAGATTTCGCGCGTCTCAGGAAAATGAACGATGTACTTTTCTTTATTGCACGGCCAGGGGACATCGTTTTGACCATGGTCAAGCGGCGCGCCCACCGAATGCATGCACGGCACAACGCGTTTGTAGTCTTTGTCGATCTCTGCATAAACCGGCAGCCCAACACGGGCCATGATGCGCATGTTAACCACGACGTAGGGCGAGTCGGTGAGTTGAACGCCAATCTGCGACATGGGCGAGCCGATTGGTCCCATACTGAAAGGCAGCACGTACATGGTGCGGCCGCGCATTGAGCCATCGAAAAGCTCCTTCAATTTTCGGCGCATCTGATAAGGCTCTTCCCAATTGTTCGTCGGACCCGCGGCATCCCTGGAAAGCGAACAGATGAACGTTCGATCTTCGACCCGGGCAACATCATTGGCGTCCGAACGAGCATAATAACAGCCCGGCCAAAGAGATTCGTTCAGCTTGGTAAAGGTGCCGCCGGCGACCATCTGAGCTTTGAGCGCTTCGTCCTCTTCCACCGAGCCATCTACCCAATGAATGGCCTCAGGCCTGGTTAAGAGGGCCATCTTCTCGACCCAATTGAGCAAATGTTTATTCTTGCTCAGCGGTACCGTTGGGTCTCGCTGCTCGATGGTTTTCTGTGTAAGAGTTGAACTCATGTATCTCCAATCGGTGAATGATATTCTGTCGTTTTTCGGTGGTATTTGAATCCAATTCTTACATCGGACGGGAACGGAATCAAGTTGCTACCTTCGTGTCAGAAGCCTGACCGCGAGGGAGGGCCGGCGCAGCTGCCACTCATCCTGGAACAGTAACGTTCCTGCTGGGTTTGTCGTCGACGGGCCCTCGCTGGCGCGCGGGCTTCTGACACGGTGTCGATGACCTGACAAAAACGAACTCTTCTGTTATTGCTTTCCTATGGATCGACCGCCGCTGTGTGCAGCTTTCACTGCGAAAGAATGGAAACTGATTCAGAAGTTGCGCACGCCGGCCCAGGTGCAGCGTTGGCTGACTTTGATGCCTTACAATTGGGAGCGGCGGGGCGGCACGATGCGTTCGTTCCGCGAAGTTGTCAAAAGAAATGAAGCTCACTGTTTGGAGGCCGCGGTGGCTGCCGCGGTGATTTTGGAACAGCATGGTTACCCGCCGCTGCTCCTGGACATCGAGTCAGTGGATCTGCTCGACCATGTCCTGTTCGTCTTTCAAAAAAATGGTTTGTGGGGATCGATTGCCCGCTCGCGCGACACCGGACTGCACGGCCGCAAGCCGGTGTTTCGTAATCTACGAGAGCTGGTTTGGAGCTATTTCGATCCGTACATCGATCGGACGGGCCGCATCAGGGGCTATGGCCTGACTAGTCTCTACGACCTGGGAAAGTATGATTGGCGTTTCTCGGCCAGGAATATGCACAAGATCGAAGATCACCTGCGCGCGATCCCACATCGCGTCCTTCGCTCTTCAGATCGACGGTACGAGTTTTGGCACGAGCGCTATTACAAATTCAAGAAACGCTTTCCTGACAAGTCGCCGGTTTATTACGAGAACCGCGGACAGTGGATGTTGTGAGAAGTGATATACTGCACGGCATCGCCGGAGGAACTCTCATGGCCTGGGTTAACACATCACCATTGGTAAAGACCTATACGCTCGAAGAGTTTTGGGCGCTCCCAGATCCGCCCGATCATTCAAAGCTCGAGCTAATCGCAGGAGTATTGTATATGTCGCCGCCTCCCGAATATACCCATGACAATATCGTAACGTGCTTAATTCGCCAGCTTACGGCCGAACTAATCCGGCTCGCCGACCCGGGCAAGCTATTCGCGCCGCGCGCCGCGATCTGGACCAGCGATCGAACTTACCTCGAACCTGATCTCTTTTACGTTTCCGCGGAAACCGAAGCTCGACTCGATCCTAAGCATCGGACGACCGCGGATCTCGTAATCGAAGTTATCTCGCCAGGCTCGGCCATTTACGACCGCAACACCAAGGCCGACACGTACGCTGCACTGGGCGTCAAAGAGTTGTGGCTGATTGATGAGACTAAGGAAACGGTCGAAGCGCGCATCCTGCGCGGTGACCGTTATGGCGAAGGAGAACTTTTCGCTAAAGGCGATCAACTAACGTCAACCGTGATTACGGCACTTACCATTGCGGTTATTAAGATCTTCGAGGACTAAGCTCGTCCAAACTCTCAAAGCGATGAGCGTCAATCACTCATGCGGCATCTCAGCCGCGCTACCCTTCCAACCTTTCGCCTTTGCATTTACCAGCATGTGAGCAAGTACCGACGCGATAATGATCGCGCCGCCAAGTATCGCCCAATTCGAAGGCCGTTCACCCAGCAAGAGAAAAACCCAGATAGGATTCAAGACCGGCTCGATGTACCCGACGATGCTCGCGTCGAGCGAGCGCAGGCCGCGCGCCATCGCGCTCGTAAACAGAATGTAGGCGACACCGATCTGAATGATGCCGAGATAAGCGATGCAGGCAAAGTCGGTCGGGCGAATGCCACGCCGCGTCGCTCCGAAAAACGCCGGCGCGCAAACAACGACGGCGATCAGATTGCCGTAGATGGCCGACGAAGCGCGGTTAACATCGCGCGCTTTTGCATGACGCAGCAGCAGGAAATAGAGCGCGAAACAAACTCCGGAAGCCAACGCCACTAAATTGCCTTCCACATCCTGCGGACGCAGCTTGCCGACAAAAAACAAAGACATACCGGCCACACAAATGGCCACAGTCAGCAGATCGCGCTGGCGAAACTTTTCTTTGTAGAAGATTGGCTCGAGGAGCAGCACGTAAACCGGCGCAGTGTATTGCAGGAAGATCGCGTTGGCCGCAGTCGTAAGCTTGGTGGCCATGACGAACAGGATCAGCAGAGCCGCGTAAAGCACCGCGGCGATCGCGCTGACGAGGTTGAGGCCAAAGCCTTCGTGACGGGTAACGATGGCGATCGTGATTGCCGCCAGCAGCGAACGTCCGAACGAGAGTTCGAAAGCAGACAGCGAAGTTGCTTTGATGAAGAGACCGCCCGTGCTCCAGAGAATCGCCGCGCCCAAAACGAGCAGCAGCGGAGAAACGGCCGTGTGTTTGACTAGTGAACGAGTAGCTTGGGTCACCTGGTTAGATGGCCGAAGAGCCTCGAAGAGGCGAAATGAAATAGCCACGACCTGAGGTCATGGATCGAGTTTAGCTAACTAAGCAAAGGCCTGAAGGGACCGTGTCGCACCTTCGGTTCTCAGAATCATTTTTCAAATCGTTGCGCCACGTCCTTACGGGCGTGGTTATTACAGAGCGGTCCTTCGGGCGTCGCGTTACTGAATTATCTCAGGCCTGGCTTCTTCATCCTGGTTAGACAGCGATAACGCCTGGATTGCTTCTTCCTTTAACGCGCGCAGATGTTTTCCGAACTGTCCGTTCCATGGTGGAATCACCACAGAGACGGCGCCTTGCGCCTGCGCCTGACAGGCAAGACGAATCAGCGGCTTGGGCTCGGCGGTATCGATGTAACCGAATTCCTTAATCTTCTTTCCCTCGCGCACGGCGACGTCAGCCAATCTGTCCGCACCGCCGATCACTCCGATCCAGCATGTGCCGCACGAGGCCGAACGGCATTCGACGGGAATCGGTCCCTCCATCCGCCGCGGATCGAGGACCACCCAATCGCGCGCGCGATCATTGGCGGCGCCCCACGCCAGGTCCTGCCCATCGTTCAATTTGTATTTCGCCTTATCGTCGTTTTCGTCGTGCGTGACAGTGAACTGCTTGTTTACGGTCTTAAGAAAACCGAGCAAGCCCTGGCCGTCGACTTTGGCGCGCTCGCGAAGAACCTGCTCGGGAGATTTCTTTGTGTGCTTGCCGTCAATGCCGATCGTGCCGGGCGCGTTCTTGAAAGCAGCCAGACCGGCTTGCTGCACCGTCATGAAAGCCACTGCGGTGATGCCCACCAGCAGTGATTCGTCTTTCTTCGTTTGTTGGGCCGCGGTGCGCGCAACGGCAAGAATCTGGTCTGCCAATGAAGTCCGAGACGTTTGATCAAAAGAGTCCGCCTGTTGCTCAATCGCAGTCTTTACCTGCGGCCAGAAGCGATGCCCGTAAAGGAATTTATGCGAATGGTCGACCTGATCTTTCAATTCATAGTCGCCCTGCAGGAGCAACTGTTGCGCCAGCTTGTCACGGTCGTCAGCCTGTTGCAGCGCGCGGAACAGAGACAGTGGGTAGAAACCAAACCAAATCTGCGTAGCGTTGCGATCGACTTCGTGAATGGATCTCAAGAGCGTGGCCAGCGTCGCCGACCAGGCTTCTTCATCGTGTTGATTCAGGAACTTTTCAAAAGGTGTTTCGGTATTCATAGCGTGTTAGATCGGAATTCCTCGGTTAATGAAAACGCTTAGTGTAGCAGTAACCGTCGTAGAGTCTCAAACGTGACCGGCTTATGACCTGCGTGAGCAGGTGGTCAAACCCTCAATGAGTGGGTTGGCCGTTGGATCCACCCGCTCACGCAAATGGTGCTGACTGTATTTCCCCAGCCGGCGCATTCGTTGACAAAGCACTGGCTTGCGGAGTAAGAATCACCTCAAATCTAACTAATTCGTTCAGGGGGATTGAAGATGGAGGCGAAGAAAGCTGCGGTTGATGCGGGTTCGCGTCGTACTTTTGATAGTGCTTACGGCTTTTCGTTCAGCATTGCGATTGGCCTGGTGCTGTTCATCGCCGGGCTCTTCATCACTCTCACCCTGGGCGGCGGGACCAGCATCGGCTTGTTCTTTGGAATTCCGCTACTCGCGGCCGGTCTGATCATTCCGCTCTTCATGATGCGTGATCTCTTCAAAACGAGTGTGATCCAGGAGCCCTGTCCCAACTGTGGCGCGACGATCAGAACTTCAGACGCAACCTTGCAACTCAGATGTCCCGGCTGTCAGAGCGTGATTGATGTGCGCGAAGAGAAGCTGTTTTTGGCCGGACAGTAAAGCGATTCTAAGATTTGGCGACGTACCCTACGTCACCTCTTACCTGAAACACTCTACTTGAATCATCGCGGCTTTGCCGCCTGATGTGCGGAAAGGCTTCGCCTTTCCGATGGTATCTTTATTACCCACCTTTGAGGCTGCGCCTCGAAGGTGAGGCATAGCCTCAACTTTAAGTGGCCTATCGGAAAGCCAGAGCCTTTCCGCACATCGAACGGCAAGCCGCAAAGACCATAGGCTCCCCCGCTACAGTGGTGGCAGCCAGGTGCGCGTCCAGTAGTCGCTGATCGTCAATGCAAACATGATCGCCAGCCAGAAAAGTGCCGACCCGATTACCAGCCAGATCAGACGAGAACTGTAGCGCACGTGCATGAAGAAGAGGACCACCAGGCCGGCCTTAATTACGGCGATGGTCAGCGCGACCACCGCATTCAAAGGTCCGGGAAAATCATGGAACGCCGCGAACACAGTGAGGCCCGTCCCGACCATTAGGGCCAGGAAAATGACGAGGTAAACTCGCGGTGGGACTATGTGCTCACTCATAAAGCAGCGGTCAGAAATCAAATTCGAAATTCGAAATTCGAATTGCGAAATTCCTTACCCATGTCCTTCCAGATGACGACCCAAGAGGTAAAGCAGCGGAAACAGAAATATCCAAATGATGTCGACAAAGTGCCAGTAGAGCCCGGATATCTCTACCGGCGCATAATACTCAGGGCTGAAACGGCCGCGCCAAGCCATAATCACCAGCACGGTCATCAAACCCAGACCGATGATCATGTGCAACGCGTGCATTCCGGTCATCGCAAAATAGATCCAGTAGAACAACTCGACGTTGTGCACGGTTGCGCCTTCAACCAGATGCAGCTTGTGCTCGTCGGTGTCGCCGGGTCCGGCTACCGTGGGATTGAATGGACGTCCAGGAATGAGTTGGCCGGGTATCAGGCTGTCGCGATACTTGTCGTGGTACTCGACTGCTTTGATCCCCAGAAATGTCGCACCCAGAATCATCGTCAGGATCAGACAGACGATCGTATTTCGTTGCTTGCCGATCTGCGTGCTGTAGACGGCCATCGCCATGGTGAAGCTGCTGACGATCAGCACCGCGGTGTTAATGGCGCCCAGCTTGATGTCCAGATGGTTGCTGGCGGATGCGAAGGCGGCCGGGTACTGATAACGATACAAGGTGTAGGCCAAAAACAACGCGCCAAAGAACATGATCTCAGTGACGAGAAACACCCACATGCCCAGCGTGCCGGCCTCGCGCTGCTGCTCCATGTTCTCGAAGTGATGCTGGAGCGCGCGATGCGAGCCTTCGTTTGTTGTAGCTAATCCTTCGGGCATGTGTTCCTTAAAAAACCAACCACAAAGTCACAAAGACACAAAACGCCTTTTGCTGATTGCTTGTCTTGGTGCCCTTTGTGTCTTGGTGGTTATTTCCTCCGTAATTCCTCATTAGTTACGGCGATCATACTGACCTCAAATCTCCGTGGGTTCTTGCCGCTCAAACTTACCCACCACTGTTTTATATTCCGGCGCGGCGAACTCATACGCTTCATGAGTCATCACCGGCGTCACCAGGAAATTCTCAGTGGGCGGTGGCGAAGCCGTCTGCCATTCCAGACCCGGCAGATTCCACGGGTTGGCAGAAGCGATGGGACCGTAGCGCATCGACCAAATCAGATAGAACAGTGGAATCAACAAACCGACACCCAGAATCGACGCGCCGGCTGTCGATAAAACGTGCAACACCTGCCATGAAACCATGTCGGCCGGATAGGTGTGATAGCGGCGCGGCATGCCCAGGTAACCCAGGATAAACTGCGGCGAAAAAGTCAGATTGAATCCTATGAAAACTACCAGAGCCGAGAATCGTCCCCAACCTTCCGGATACATGCGCCCGCTAATCTTGGGCCACCAGTAGTGCAAGCCGCCTAGATAAGCCAAAAGCGTTCCACCGACCATGATGTAGTGAAAATGCGCGACCACAAAATAGGTGTCGCTCAAGTGCACATCGACCGCCAGCGCCGCCAGAAATAATCCGGTCATACCGCCGATGGTGAACAAGCCGATGAAGCCAAGCGCGTAAAGCATCGGCGTGTCATACGAGATCGAGCCTTTGTAAAGCGTCGCCGTCCAGTTGAACACCTTGATGGCCGAGGGAATCGCGACCGCGAAGCTGAGAAAGGAAAAAATCATGCCGGCATACACCGACTGGCTGGCGACAAACAGGTGATGGCCCCAAACCAGAAAGCCGAAGACGGCGATGGCCAGACTCGAGAAGGCCACGAACTTGTAGCCGAAAATATTCTTGCGCGAAAAGTTGGCGATCAGCTCGCTGATTACACCCATGCCCGGCAGCACCATGATGTAAACGGCCGGATGCGAATAGAACCAGAACAGATGCTGGAACAAGATCGGATCACCGCCCACCGCCGGATCGAAAATGCCAATGTGTGCGAGCCGCTCGAGTGCGACCAGCAGGATCGTGATCGCGATCACCGGAGTCCCCAGGATCATGATTAAACTGGTCGCATAGTGGGCCCAGACAAACAACGGCAGACGGAACCAGGTCATGCCCGGCGCGCGCATGGTGTGAATCGTGACAATGAAATTCAGCCCGGTCAGAATCGACGAGAACCCATTGATAAAAATTCCCAGGCCGGTCGCAATCACGTAAGAGTTGGAAAAGGTGGTGCTGTAAGGGACATAGAAAGTCCATCCCGTATCGACGCCGCCGGCAAGCAGCGCATAAATGGTGACGATGCCGCCGATGATGTAGATGTACCAGCTCAGCAGGTTGATACGCGGAAAGGCCAGGTCCTTGGCCCCAATCATCATTGGAATCAGGAAGTTTCCCAGCGTGGCCGGAATCGACGGGATCAGGAAGAAGAAGACCATGATGATCCCGTGCTGAGTGAACATCTTGTTATAAGTGCTCGACTGCACGAGGTCGCCCTGCGGCGTCAACAACTCCAAACGGATAGCCATGGCGTAGAGGCCGCCGATGAAAAAGAAGAAGCTGATCGCGCCGAGGTAAAGCAGGGCGATGCGCTTATGATCTTTCGTCAACAGCCACGACTTCACTCCGTGCTCGGCGTTGAGATAGTTAGTGCCCGATGGCTTTGGTATGGTGAATTCTTCCATGCTTCTTGAGTGCCGTCGGCACGAAATATTTATAGCTGGGATTCCATTAAACTTTGCCAGCCCATTTATGGGCGACAGAAACATTGCGCTCCCACGGGGCTGACATAAAACATTGGGAACACGGTCTATAAACATCGAGCCGCTACGCGGCCGCGTTACATTATTCTAATTCCAAGAACCTATCACGTCTTCGGTGTGCTTGCCGGTGTCGCACTCGGCCTGGCCGATGGCGGCGGCGGTTTCGCTGTCGGCGTCTCAGTCTTTGGCGCCGACAAAGACTTGATGTAAGCCACCAATTGCAAAAGTTGTTCTTCGCTGAGCTGCCCCTGGAACGACGGCATGATCGGGCCAAAGCCGTTAACGATCTTTGCCTGAGGATTCATAATCGACTCGCGCAGATAACCCTCGTCGGCCCGGATCGTCTGCGAATTATTGAGCACCACGTTGTTGCCATACACGCCCAGCAACGCCGGTCCACGTCCACCCTCGGCATTCGCGCCGTGACACGAAGCGCAGCCCAGGGACTCGAACATCTGTTGGCCGGTGGCCGCTGGTGACATTTGATTGGCGTTGCCGCTCAGCCAGTTTTCAAAGTCGGTTGGCTCCATCACGACTACATACCCGCCCATGCCGGAATGATTCATGCCGCAGTACTCGGCGCAGAAGAAGTGATAACGTCCGGGTTTGGTCGCCTCGAACCATTCGGTGGTGTAGCGGCCGGGAACCACGTCGGCCTTAATGCGAAACGCGGGCACAAAGACGTCATGAATCACGTCCTCGGTAGCCATGATCAATCTGATCTTGCGGCCGACGGGAATGTGCAATTCGTTGATCTCGCGCTGGCCGGTGGCGTGCTGGAACTTCCACATCCACTGCTTGCCCACGACATAGACGTCAATTGCGTTTTTGGGCGGGCGATACTGGTTATAGTAAATTTTCGCGCCCCAAAAAAAGATACTCATCGCGATCAGCAGCGGAATTACCGACCATAGCGTTTCCAATTTCATCGAGCCTTCGATGGGGCGCGGGATCTCGAAGGCATTGCGGCGGCGGTATTTGACGACAAAGAAAATGATGACGAATGAAATTAGCAGGGTGAAAAAAACCGTCACGCCGGAGATGTAAAAATACAGCGCGTCCACATCGCCCGAATAGGTCGATGCGCTTTCTGGAATGAATGGAAACCAGGATTGCATAGTTACCAGTTCTTAACTCTCAAATCTGAGATCTGAAATTTCTGTGATCCTCGTGCCTCTGTGGTTAGTCTAACGCGCATAATATTCACCACACAGACACAGAGAACCACCGAGCTTCACAGAGGCGGCTCATGTCTCCCTAGTCATTACCGCCGCGCGACCGCTGCGCTTTCGCAAAACCAGAATCATTCCGACAATCAAGAATAACGTCACCCCTCCAGCCAGCCGCACAATGTTCATTACGATCGCGCCATACTTTCCGGTCGCTGGATCATAGTGATAGCAGTACAGCATCAGCGCATCGACCGGCGTCCCGATCTTATTTTGCGAGGCTTCCACCAGACCGAGGCGCAAATCCCTTGGCGGATACTCGATGCCGTAAAAGTAACGCGCGAGTTTTCCTTCGGGCGTCAGGAGCATTATGCCGCTCGCATGTGCGAACTGTTTGGTTTGCTCGTCCCAGACATAGCGAAACCCGACCGCCTCTGTCAGCCGTTTAATATTCGTTTCATCGCCGGTTAAGAAATGCCAGCTCGCTTCGGCGCCCGGTCGGTTGTAGGCCTGTATGTAAGTGCTCTTCTTGGCGGCGGCCAACTCCGGCGTCTCGCGCGGATCGAAGCTGACCGTCAACACCTCAAACTGTTCGCCGATATTGAAGGATACCTGCCGGAAGGAACCCATCATGCCATTCAAGACCTGATTGCAGAGCATCGGGCACGAGTAATAGACGAGAGACAGCACGACGGGCTTGCCGTGGAAATATTGCCCGAGACGAACATCCTGGCCGCGCTCATCTTTGAAAACCGCATCGAGCGGAATTTGTTCATTCAATCTCTGATCGATGCCCACGCTCTTCAAGATCTTTGGCAGGCCGGTTGAGACCTGGCCGGTTGCCGGCGCCGCGCCATACAGCGGCGAGTTTGGTTGCGGCGCGCCGGGCTGTCCGGTAGCCAGAAGGCAGAAGGCAGAAAGCAGAAGGCAGACAGCAGGAAGGAGACGGCAGGATCCAGACGACAGGAAGTAAACGGCGGAACGCACAGCGCCAATCACCAAGGTTGATTTTCTGCCTACTGCCTTTTGCATACTGCCTTCTCTTTTCTGCCTACTGCTTACTGCCTGCTGGCTTCTGTTCCCGCACCGGCAATCCCTGCTTCAAAATCTCTTCCTTCGCTTTTTCAATCGGCATCCCGTAGCGATTGCCGCTCTGATCTACCGGACCATTATTGAGCACGCTCTCCCAGTGACGACGCAGAATGTTGATCTCGTACAGGGCGTCTTTGGGCTGGGCAGCGCCGGCGGTAATAGCGCTGCCGGATTCTTCTTTCTTAGTGGCCGTGGTCTTTTCAAGATCTTCGGCGAAACCGGGCGCGCCCTGCAGCCTTGGCTCTGGCGGCAGACGATCTTTTTCGGTCAGGGCCATCGGGGACGGCGGCGCTTCCGTTGATTTGCTTTCGAAAGAGCGGAACAACCCCCACACCAAAACAAAAGTGGCGATGGTGAGCACCGAAAGCCCCACCAGAAACTTCACGATGCCGGAGACATGGACGTCGCTCGTCTCGTGGTTAACATCGACGTTCTTGATGTAAGAAACGTCCGGCGTTTCGGTCACATGACTTGGGTGTTTCGAGTCGCTCATGAATTTGCCGCTTCGAGCTTAGTACATTGAACTTCGTTCCTCTATCGCCCGTACACTGCTCACTGCTTGCTATTCTTCAATGCCCCTCGTGCGCCATCAGCGCCTGCTCGAGCTGCGGATCGTTAATCGGGATCAAAGATCGTCTCTGCAACTGCCACGCGAACACAGCAATCCAGATTCCGCCCATCGCGATGGGGGCCACTATGTCCATCCAACTCAAATGAAAATGCTCTCGATTGAAGGTCGGCTCGATCAGCCAGATTACATCCAGCACCCGCATGATCAGAATCAACAGCGCCAACTGTCCGAGCTTCTGCGGACTCTTCTTGGCGGCGCGGGACAGCAGCGTCAGGAAGGGAAACGCAAATTGCAGGATCACCGTCCCCAGCGCAATTATTCCCCAGCCATCGTGCTTGCGTGCGACGTACCAGGTCGTTTCTTCGGGCAGATTGGCCGACCAGATAATCAGGTATTGCGAGAAGGCAAAATACATCCACAGCATGACCAGGGCCATCAACAGATTGCCCCAATCGTGAAAATGCGAAGTGCGCACGACCGCGTTCATGGGCTCGCGCCGGGCCAGCCACGACATCACCAGAATGGCGAACGCCAGCGCGCTCAAGCTCCACGACGCGACAAAGATCAAGCCAAAGATCGTCGAAGACCAGGCAGGATCAAGCGACATCACCCAGTCGATCGAAGCAAACGTGATCGTTATGATCAAGAGACCCAGTCCGGGCCCGCTAATCATTTGCAGACGTTTGGCAAAGCGTCGATCCGCAGTGCGGTCGTGTTTGAGTGACCACGAATTCAGCAGCCACATCATCAGCAGCCAGATCGCGAAATAGATGGCCGCGCGGATCGTGAAGAACGCCGGATTCAGATAGTGCGCGGCTTTTTCGCGCAGCGCCGGAACCTGGTCCATTTCCGCCCGGTTCGTCCAACTGTAGATCTGACTCAATCTCAACAGTACTGGAACGAACAGAATCAACATCAGCGGCAAGGTGCGGGTCGCGGCCTCGAGCACGCGGCGAATTATCAAACCCCACGCGCCGCCGGTCAGATGCTGCAACATCAAGAGCGCCATGCTGCCCAGCGTGATCCCAATCCAAAAGATGAATCCGACCAGGTAAGCATGAAAGAACTGCGTGCGATCGACCAGCAAGCCGAAGACAAACAAAGCGAAGAACAAAGCGCCAACAGCAAGCGCCATAGTGCTCACTCGCTTCAGTTCGCGCGGAGGTGTGTAGCCGACTTGAATCATTTATTGGAGCGCGGACATCCTTGTCCGCTATTCTTTTTTCTCCCTCTCCCATTGGGAGAGGGCAGGGGAGAGGGCTTGTGGCGCCATGCTCTACAACCTTCCCCTAACCCTCCTCAAAAGGAGGGGAAGAAACCATCGTTACTTTCTCTCTGCCCCGCCGGCCTTCGTCCCCGGCGCCGGAGAACTCTGCGTCTGGGCCGGCGTCTCGCTCAGTTGCAACGCGCGAATGTAGGCAATAATCTTCCAGCGATCTTCCACCGGAATCTGTGCCGCATAAGAAGGCATCGCGCCCCAACCGTTTGTCATCACGTCAAAGAAATGCCCGACCGGCGCCTGGCGCAGGCGATCCTGGTGATACGAAGCGGGCAGAGGTTTATTAAAACCACGCCGCGCGATCATGCCGTCGCCGTTTCCCGTGGCGCCATGACAGACCGAGCAGTAAATGTTGTAACGTTCCTGGCCGCGATCGATATCCTGCTTCGTAATGGGAATCGGAAACGTCTCGACATCGTCCGGATATAACGCCGCCTGGTTGGTCGAGGCGCCGCCGGTCAGGACCGGAATTGCGCCGTTACCTGGCGTCAGTTGCTGGCCGATTCCGACATTTGTCTTCTTTCCAAGATAGAACTCCCGATCAGCCCGCAGGTAACCGCGCGGCACTGTGCCCGGAACCAACTGGCGAGAGGCGTTGCCGTCTCTGAAAAAGCTGCTCTCACGATAGGCGATCGCCTTGGGCTGGTCCTGCATGTCTCTCCGGCAAGCAACAGGCAGAAGGCAGAAGGCAGCAAGCAGTAGGCAGAAAAATACTTTTCGAAACCAAAAGGTCCCGGCCAGGACGGCCGAACCTTCTGCCTTCTGCTTTCTGCCTTTTGCCTTCTGTACTTCAGAGCTCCACATCATTGACTTCCCGCGCTTCCAAACTTTTCAAAAACCGCATTGCCTCATCATGTTCGAATTTCGGATCGTTTGACTCGATCACCAGAAAAAAACTGTCGCGCGTGGCTAGCGCAAAATTCGGCGCGTTGAAGACGGGATGATAAGGCTGCGGCAGCTTGTTCAGCGCCAGCATGCCAAACACGGCGGCCAATGCCGCGCACAGAACGGTGCATTCAAACGTGATCGGAATAAACGCCGGCCAACTGTTGAAGGGTTTGCCGCCGACGTTGATGGGATAGTCGATCACTTCCATCCAGTACTGCATAAAAAATCCGCCCAGGCCGCCGATGATCCCGCCCGCCAACACAATCAATGGCAGGATGGTGCGCTTGAACCCAATCGCGTCAGAGAGTTCTTCGATCGGAAACGGCGAGTAGCCATTGATCCTTCGATAGCCCGCCGCGTACGTCTCGCGCGCCGCCGCGACCAGCGTGCTCGGACTGTCGAACTGGGCCATTACGCCGTAGAGCTTTGGTGTCGACCTTTTCATCCGTTGTTAGCCACAGAGGCACAGAGACACGGAGAAACCATCGAAAGGAAAACGCAATGCGTCTCTCATCAATCTCATTAGTAATTGCTCTGTGACTCCGTGTCTCTGTGGCACTCTTTCTTCGTTACTCCTCAACCTCAGCCTCGGGCAAAATCGTGCGCATCTCGAAAATCGAAATCATCGGCAGGAAGCGGATAAACAGAAACAGCAAAGCAAAAAAGAACCCAATCGTGCCGATGAACATTGCCCAATCCCACTGCGTCGGTCTATAAAAGCCCCACGACGAGGGCAGGAAATCCCGGTGCAGACTGGTCACCACGATCACGAACCGCTCGAGCCACATGCCGATGCTGACCACAAACGAGATTAGCCAAAGCACCAGCAGGTTCGAACGAATCTTCTTGATCCAGAGCAACTGCGGCGTCAGGCCGTTGCACATGATCAGCGCCCAGTAGTACGGCGCATACGGCCCGTGCATGCGGTTCCAGATCATGAACCGTTCGTATTGATTGCCGCTGTACCAGCCAAAGAACGCTTCGACCATGTAGCCGTAAACAACAATCAGGCCCGTAGCCAGCATGACCTTTGCCATGTTGTGCATGTGGCGCATCGTGATAAAGCTTTCCAACCCGAAAACTTTGCGCAAAGGAATCGTCAACAACAGGACCATCGCAAAGCCCGCATAGATCGCTCCGGCTACAAAGTAAGGCGGAAAAATTGTCGCGTGCCAACCGGGAATAATGCCGACGGCAAAATCAAAACTGACGATCGTGTGGACCGAGAGCACAAGCGGCGTTGCCAATCCGGCTAATAAAAGATAAGCCGTCTCGTAACGATGCCAGTGCCGAGCCGAGCCGCGCCAGCCCATCGCTAGCATGCCGTAAATCAGCCGGAACGATTTGCTGTTCGCGCGATCGCGCAGCGTGGCAAAGTCAGGAATCAAACCGACAAACCAAAACAGGGCGGACACGGTGGCGTAAGTCGAAACCGCGAACACGTCCCACATCAAGGGGCTGCGAAACTGTGGCCATATCCCCATCGTGTTCGGGTAAGGAAACAGCCAGTAGCCCAGCCACGGACGCCCGAGGTGCATCAACGGAAAGACTCCGGCCTGCGCTACTGCGAATAGCGTCATAGCTTCCGCGAAGCGGTTGATCGAAGTGCGCCACTTCTGTCTCAGCAGAAGCAGGATCGCCGAAATCAAAGTGCCGGCGTGCCCGATGCCGATCCACCAGACGAAGTTAAGAATGTCCAGTCCCCAACCGACGGGAATGTTCACGCCCCACAAACCGATGCCCTTGAAGAGCATGTTCGTGATCGTGAGCAGCATCAATTGGAAAAGAGCGAACGAGATGGCAAAGCCGGCGAACCACCAGATCGGCGTCTTGCGCTTCAGCACGATCGCGCTGATCTTGTCGGTGACCGAGCCAAAGGTCAGCTCTGATCCCACGACCGGATGCGTCCCGTGGATTGATGTGTGGCGATCGTCGCGTGGTTCGTCCATCTGGTTAAATCAATCAGCCACAGAGGCACAGAGACACAGAGACAATTAGAGAGAAAAAATTAGCTGAGTACATAGCGTTTTATTCCGTCACGAAGCAGCCGCGAGTTGAAATTCATTAGGAGGCCTATTTCTTTGCCGGTGACACGCAAGTACGTTAAGACCTGAGCCTCAAAGATCGGATCGAAGCGCTCGACGCTCTTGATTTCTACGATGACGGTGTCTTCTACAATTAGGTCGAGCCGATATTCGCCAATGACTTGTCCCTTGTAAACGACTGGGAAGATTGGCTGTCTCACGAAGTTCAGTCCGGCAATCTGTAGTTCAATGCAGAGGGCCGCCTCGTACGTTCCTTCCAGAAGCCCCGGTCCGAGCTGGCGATGTACCTCAATGGCACAACCAATAATTCGCTCAGTAAGGCGCTTAAGAGCCTCACTTTCTTTAACTGCTATGGCAGCCGCACCTTGCCTGGATGGCGGAGCGCCGCTGAATGTCGAAGACATCTCTAATTCTTCTCCGTTAGTTGTTTCCGTATCTCTGCGTCTCTGTGCCTCTGTGGCTTGATCTCTTCACGACTTGATCTCCGGGTTCGGATTCCGCAGCGCCGACAAATACGTCGTGCGCGGCCGCGTGTTCAATTCACCCAGCAAGGAATAATCCCGATCCATCGCTTTCAACTTCGAAACTTTGCTGTTGGGATCGTTGATGTTGCCGAACACGATTGCCTCAGTCGGACACACTGACTGGCACGCCGTAACGATCTCGCCGTCGTGCACCTGGCGCCCTTCGATCTCTGACTGGATCTTGGCCGACTGGATGCGCTGCACGCAGTAGGTGCACTTCTCCATCACGCCGCGGCTGCGCACCGACACATCCGGGTTGCGCATCAACTGATAGGTCGGCGTCTCCCAATCCTGATACAGGAAAAAGTTAAAGCGGCGCACCTTGTAAGGGCAGTTGTTCGAACAATACTTGGTCCCGACACAGCGGTTATAGACCATGTCGTTTAGGCCTTCCGAGCTGTGCACCGTCGCATGCACGGGACAGACCGGTTCGCAGGGAGCGTTCTCGCAATGCATGCAGGGAACTGGTTGAAAGAAAGGCCCTGAGTCCGGCTTGTTCGGATCCTGGCCTTTGAAATAAGCATCGATGCGAATCCAGTGCATCTCGCGGCTGCGGACTACCTGCTCCTTACCGACGATCGGGATGTTGTTCTCCGACTGGCAGGCGATGGTGCAGGCGTTGCAGCCGACACAACTGTTCAAGTCGATCGACATTCCCCAGGCGTAACCGTTGCCCTGGTTTTTGTAGTCGAAGTCCTGGTATAGCGACAGTTCGTGGTTCTCTTTTTCCTGCTTGCCTTGCTCTGCGCGCAGATGTTCTTTCTCTTTCAGGTATTCTTCGAGTGACTGCTCGCGCAGGATGTCCCGGCCTTCCATCAGAAAGTGGGTCTGCGTAGAGGCGATCTGAAATTGCTCGCCGGTCTTGCTCACCGAAACGCCGGCCGCCGACCAGGGAGCATCCGCATAACGAACTTCGTAAGCGTTGAAGCCGCCGTTTGGCAGCCGCGAATCGGGCTCGACTATGGTGGTTGTGCCTACGCGCCCTGCTTTGGTGCGCCCAAAACCGAGATGAATCGTGATCACATCATCCGGCTGGCCCGGCATCACCCAGACAGGAACCTGTTTGCTGATCGTGATATCGCGATGTGTCAGCTTGATCGTATCGACCAACGCTTCGCGGCCTTTTTTCTCCCGCTCGTAATTTTGTTCGGCCACGCCCAGCTTTTTGGCGGTGTTGGGACTGACCAGCGCGACGTTGTCCCAGGTGATCTTGGTCAGAGCTTTAGGGAGTTCCTGCAACCATCCGTTGTTGGCAAACTGGCCGTCATAGATAGTTGGGTCGGTGCGGAAGACGAGTTCGTATCCTGGGAGCGCGGACGTCCCGTCCGCTGGCTTAGCGAGCGAACTCGCCCAGTCGGATTTCAGTGAAACTGTTTTTGCGGGCAGCGCAGAGTTCGGGATAAATCCGTCGTGCAGCCATTTGCGCCAAGACGATTCAAAATCAACGGTCGCCCCTGCAGGTGATGCGGTTGGCGTACTCGTCGCCGGCGCGCCCCCAACTTGAGCGCTCGCATTTGGAGCACCTGCATCCTGCGGGGGGTTCGCGAGCATCTTGCCCGCATTGGCCCGCCAGTAGTCCTTCACAATATCGTAAGGCTTGCGATCGTAATTCTCGGAAAACAACGCGAGCACTTCATACGCGGTGCGGCCTTCATAAAGCGGCGCGATCAAAGGCTGCACAATCGTAACCGTGCCGTCGTACGAACGAGCGTCGCCCCACGATTCCAGGTAATGCGTAGCCGGAATATGCCAGTGACAGATGTCTGAAGTTTCATCGTCATAAAGACTGAGGTGTGCGCGCAGCTTAACCTTGCTCAGTCGATTCAGATCCAGCCTGAGATCAACCGGAGTGTTGTAAGCCGGATTGCCACCGATAATGATCAGCGTATCGACACGGCCGGCGTCGATATCAGAGACGAGTTCGCGCAGCGACTGAGTTTGATCGATGGAGTTGGCTTCAAGTGGATCGGTGTAGAAGACAGTCTTGCCCACGTTCTGCCAAGCTAGGTTCATCTCGTGTGCCAATGCATGAATGATTGGTCGTTGTTCGTCGCCTACAATGACAATTGATGAACCTCTGAATGCTGCCAGGTCGTCCGACAGAGCCACGATTGAGTTTATGGGTATCTTGGAAGGAGCGGTTCCTTGCTTTATCGCAAGGTGTCCCGCAAGGGCGGCGCCAGCGAATCCTTCCATTTCACTTGGTTTCACTGAAAACCGATGATCCGCACTCGCCCCCGTTGTCGTTGGCGTAGTCTCTACCACATACAGGCGACTCATCTCGCTCTTGTCACCGCTGATGCGACGCTTCGCCGCGTAGTCACGCGCATAACGCAGCGATCCCGGCTGACACGCAAGAAAATCCGAACCGAGTGAAAGAATTCGATCGGCTTTGCTGAAATCGTAAGTTGTATTGACCGGTTGTCCGAAAGCCATCATCGCGCCAGCGCGCGCGTTGTCGCGGTTCGCGGGTTCGTACTGATGCCACTTAGCCTCGGGGAAATCGGTAAGGATCGACTTCATCTGCGCGGCCAGGCTGGGCGACGTGATCGTTTCAGTCAGGAAGCGCAGGCTTGCGCCCTTTTTCGCTTTGAATCCGTCATTCTCTTTTTCGATTGCGCCGCGGATTTCGGCGACGAACGTTGTCCACGCGCGCGTTTCGCCGCGATACATCGGAGTCTGCGAGCGATCCGGATCGTAAAGCGTCAGGATCGAAGCTTGCGAAAAAATATCGGTAGCGCTCGATCCTTTATCGTTAGGATCGCTGTTGCGATTGTTCGGATGATCGGGATTGCCTTCGAGCTTGGTGGGCCGTCCTTCATTACTGCGCGCCAGCAGCGGCGTCGCGATGCCGCCCAACGAAAACGCAGTGGCGAAATAGAGTCCCTTACCTGGAACCTCTTCTTCCGGCTGCTTAACGTACGGGATGATCTTTTCGGGCGGTTGAATAACGCAGCCGCTCAAACCCGCCAGCGCCAACGAAGCGCCCATCAACTTCAAAAAGGTGCGGCGCTCGACGGGATCGTTCCACTCTTCGGCTTGTTGGGGGAACTCGCGCTGGACGAACTCTTCGAAGAGAGGCGAGTCGGCGAGTTCTTCGAGGCTGCGCCAGTAGGTCTTGCCAGAACCGCCTGCGGCAGCGGGCGGTTGATCGTTCGCGGTTAAGCCGCCCGCTACCGCAGGCGGTTCTGACTTCATGATGCGATCGCGCAGGAGTTTGAAATTTATGTGACGGTCGTTATCCATTAAGTAACTCGGTGGCACAGACTTCAGTCTGTGCCACTATCTATGACAAGTCGAACAACTGGTCAAAACGTTTGGTTCCTGAATGTGATACTTCTTCTTTAACTCGATTCCTTCAGCGATCTCGTTCTTTGTGCTATTTCGCGGTCGCCACTCCATGTCGAAAATCTTCTCTTTCGGTCGCACAAAATTCTCCGGCCTACGATGACACTCGAGGCACCATTCCATCTGCAGCGAGTTTGCTTGTGACACGACCGGCATCTGATCGATCCGGCCATGACAGGTCGAACAGCCGACTCCTTTGTTAACGTGAATCGCGTGATTGAAGTAGGCGAAGTCCGGAAGATCGTGGACGCGAATCCATTCGAGAGGCTTGCCCGTCTTAAAACTTGCGCGCACCGGTTCCAGGTAAGGACTGTCGGCCCAAATCTGTTTGTGGCAATTCATGCAGATGGCCGTCGAAGGTATGCCCGCGGATGCCGCCGTCTCGACCGACGTGTGGCAGTAACGACAATCGATCCCATCGTCGCCCACGTGATGCTTATGACTAAATTGGATTGGTTGCTGGCGTTCGATCCACTGGCCCGTGTTCCATCCCGATCGAGTAATCTCTGCCGTGACCCAAAGGGCCGCGAACAGAATAAAGACGGCGCCGTAAATCGTGGCCCGCGCCAGATAGTTCGTGCTGTGACGGAAGATCTGTGGCATTGTCGCTGAAAGACGACAGCTCGTTTACAAGGCGGACTTGCCCGCGTATTGCCGCGCGCAGGTGGGACAAGTCCCACCGCTAAACGCTTCCTACCTAAAAACTAAAATGAATTTCTCTAGTGGGGTTACTTTAGCGAGATGAGGAGGTTTTTTCAAACCGGACGGCGAAAAAGTAAGAGCAAACAGCGATTCAGTGATAGCATGACGCCGCAACGATATGTTCATTGGCCATTATGCAGTTGGTTTAGCGTCTAAGAAACTGGCGCCGCGGGCATCACTCGGTGCGTTGATTGCGGCGTCGATCCTGCTCGATCTTCTCTGGCCAATTTTTCTGCTGCTGGGCTGGGAACACGTTTCGGTCGAGCCAAACAGGAATCCATTCCTGCGCCTCGCTTTTGATTCTTATCCAGTTTCACACGGGTTGGTCGCGGTGCTGGGATGGGCCACTCTGTTCGCCGCGATCTATTTTGGTTTCACGCGTTACAAAGCCGGCGCGCTGGTGATTTGGATGGGCGTGATCAGTCACTGGGTCCTGGATTACATCGTGCACCGCCCGGACTTGCCGCTTTATGCTGGGGGCGCGCGCCTGGTCGGACTCGGACTCTGGAATCACCGTTGGGCGGCGATTGCGGTCGAGCTGGTCCTGTTCGCGGCGGGCATTTGGCTTTATACAAGACAGACAAAAGCGAAAGACAAGATCGGCGTGTATGCCCTCTGGGGCTTCGTCGTTTTTCTGCTCGCGGCGTACGGGGCGGCGGCGTTTGGTCCACCTCCGCCCGCGAGCGTCAGGAAACTCGCTATCGTTACGCTCTGCACATCATTGCTGATCGTCTGGGCCTGGTGGTTCGACAGCCACCGAGAGGCGCGCTCTGATCTCTCAGAGTGAAAGTCAGACTCGCCGCCGGCTAATCAAATTTATCAGAGCCACAAACAAGGCCGCGCCGATAACCGACCAAATCACCGGAAAGCGCATTCCACCCACAGGAATAACGAAGAGTTCCGGAAGATGGAAGTAGCCGGCAATCCACGAGCCCAAAAGGGCGCCGATAAATCCCAGCGCAATCGAAACCAGGCAGCCGCCGTGCGAATACCCGACAATGGCCTGGCCCAGAGCCCCGCAAACACCCGCGATTAAGAGCAGAATAAGAATTGGAACAAGCATGAAAGTTTTCTCCGTTTCCTTGGCTGTAACGCAAGTTGTTAACTTGCGGATCTCGGTTTCGGCGCTTCTCATGGGCGCAAGTTAACAACTTGCGCTACAAAAAACCCTACCAAAGGCGGGGCGCAATAACGTATACTCGCTTCAGCTCGTTGGCCGCGGGAACTCTTCCCCATGGTCGTTTCAGGCAACCGCCCTTTGCCCATCAAATTGACAAGCCGAATCGCCACCCTCGACAACGCGATTAGTGTCGGCGCTACTATTTCACTTTTAGGAGTTAAGAATATGTCGAAAGTTCTCTCAGTCCTTTTCATTATCGTCGCATCGTTTTCGATTGCGCTCGCTCAGGAACCATCAAGGAACAATGACGCACCAGCCAGCCGGGGCATTGCACCCAAAGTGCCCGATGGCATTGGTCGCGCCGACGTTCGCGTTTTTGACGAGAAGGGTAATCCTATCAGAAACGCTTACGTCAAACTAGAATCAACCCGCTCAGACGGTTTCTTCTGCGAGAGTTGGGGCGAGACCGACGCGGACGGCGTCATCGCGCTCCTGCCGATTCATATGGGTAGTCTAAAGCTGAAGGTGAAGGCCAAAGGCTTTCGGGCGGAAGAACTGGATGTGCCGGCAAATAATTTGGGTGATCCCGTGCACGTTACTTTGAAGAAGAAATAATCCGGGATTGGAGTTTAGAAATGTTAGAGGGCGGACTTGTCCGCCCTCTTTAATTTTCAGGGACTACCCTGCCTGAAGCTTTAAGAAGCGCCGACAGGTTGCGCCGCGTTGGCCGGAGCGTAGTAAAGAATTCGATTGCAGTTGTCGCAGGTGATCACTTCTGCCCCGCGCCGCACGTCGGCCATTATTTGCGGACGCAGAGACATGTGGCACGCGGTACAGGCGCCGTTGCGGGCTTCGGCCATGGCCACTCCATCGCGAATCCGGGCGGCGATTCGTTTGTAAAGCGCGCTGACCGTTTTGGGAAGTTCGTCGGACAAGCGTTCGCGTTCAGCGATCGCGGCCGCGATTTGCTGTTGCTGTGTCTGCACCTGCTCGTCAAACGCTTTAAATCGGGCTTTCATGTCTTCGCCCAGCTTTTCGACTTCCGGCGCGCGCTCCGCGAGATTTTTTTCGGCCTGATCGGCGATCTCCATTTGCTCGAGGACCTGGGTCTCGAACGCCGAAATCTGTTTGCGTGCGGCATCGGCTTCGCGAATTGCGGCCGTGTACTCGTCGGGCTTTTTCGCGGCCATCAGATTTCGATCGGCGCGTTCGGCGCGTTGTTTTTGTTCGAAGATTTCAGCTTCCAGGCGGGCGCGTTCGTTGCGGGCAGAATCGCGCAACTCTTCGAGTGCGCGAATTTCAAAGGCGCGCTGATCGAACTCCTTTTCGATCTCGGCGCGCCTCTCAGGAATGCTTTCTAATTCTGCCTGTAGTCTTCTAATATTAGTATCAGCGTTCTGCAAAGCTATTAACTGCGCTAACTCCGCTTTCACTCTTTATCGACTCCTTGAAAGAATATGGTGGTTGTGAATGATTGCATTCATGAACCAATAATCACACAGGAGCGTCGGGTGCGCAAGCGGACGGAGGAAAAGAGTCTTGATACGAGTAGACAGACGTGTTATATGAGCCGACTCAACGGAGGATGATCCGATGAAACCTTACAACGTAACCGGATATTCCCTGATTACCACTCACCTTCTAGCCGCTGGTTTGGCAGCCCCTTCAAAATGGGGTTTTGTGGCTGGAGCATCCGGGGGCCTGGCCTACCTGATCTTCGTTTGGTTTTTGGGTGGACTCTATCTTTCTGATGTTATGCATATGGGAATCGCGCACAAGACACTTGATTACAAGGATTGGTTCATCAAGTCAGTGGTGGTCTTTCATAACGTCACCGGGATATATATAAATCCGACGACCTGGGTCAACCGCCACCGGCACCATCACGCTTTCTCTGATCATGATGGCGATCCAAATAAGCTGGACAAAGACGGGTTTTGGCGAACCATGCTCCTCTGCATTTTTCCTTATGGATGCAAATCCAATTTGGTAAAGGAGCCGATCTTCAAGTCCTGGCCTTTTCGCCTCACTTCAGGTCGTTACTTCGGAGTATTTTCTCAGCTCAGCAGTTTTGGTCTCCTGTGGCTTTTGACAAAGGACTGGAAGTACTCGCTTGTGCTTTGGGTTAGTGTGAGAGTTTTCGCGTTGTGGATAAACATGGTGCAGAATTACTGGACCCATGATCGGCGCTTTGGCACTCGACGCTATCAGGAGGAGCGCGACAACGCGATGAACCTGGGCGAATGGCTTCCCGTAACCGCCTCGTTTAGTGCGAGTCTTCAGAATAATCACCATCACTTTCCGCATTTCCTGCGAACGAGCCATACCCCTGGGGAATACGACTTCGGCTTTTTGACGGTACGCGTTATGAAGGCCATGGGACTGGTTAACGCGACGTCTTCCGGCGCTCAGAAGCCCGAAGGAATTCCGCTTCGAAGTACCGGGTTTTGAATTCGTCAATTTGAGTAGAAATGCTGCACACGTCGAAACTGCTAATCGCACTCGGTATTTTGATCTTGCCGTCGGGCATTGCCGTTGCGCAGACTCCTTCACCGTCCCCAACGCCGACTCCGCTGGTCAGTGACATCTTCATCATTGATCTGAAGCACAACCAGGGAAAGATAAAGCTGGGTGATCCGGTGAAGATTACGAATTGGGCCGGCTATAACAATCAACCTTCGTTCCTGCCAAACGGCCAGAGCATTCTCTATACATCCATTAGAGACAAGCAGGCGGACATCTATCGCTATGACATTCGCGCGGCCTCTTCAACTCAGATTACCAACACGCCAGAAAGCGAGTACTCACCCACGCTAATGCCCGACGGCAAATCTATTTCCGTGGTGCGCGTCGAAGGCGACGGGACCCAAAGACTTTGGAAGTTTCCACTCGCCGGTGGTAGTCCTTCGCTGATCCTGGAAAACATTAAGCCGGTCGGTTATCACCTGTGGGTCGACGACCACACGCTGGCGCTTTTCGTCTTAGGCAAACCAAATACTTTGCAGTTGGTCGATCTGCGATCCGGTAAAGCGGAAGTGATTGCTGACAATCCCGGACGGATTTTGCGGTGCGTGCCGCATGAAAACAAATTCAGTTTCGTGCAGAAGGTTTCCGATCAGGAGTGGCTGATCAAAACCTTCGACTTGAAAAGCCGGGCTGTCGCAACATTCATCAAGACGTTTCCCGGGGTTGAAGACTATGCCTGGACGCCGGCGGGTGTGCTACTGATGGCGAATGGCTCGAAGGTATTCGCGCGCCAGAAATCGGATTTCGCCTGGGTCGAACTGGCAGACTTCTCCAATGCCGGTTTGAAAAACATCACACGCATCGCCGTTAGTCCGAAGGGTCATCGAATTGCGATCGTGGCGCGACAGTGATCTTTGTTTGGAGTGCCGCCTTCAGGCGGAAGCCTTAGTTTGAGAGGAAATCCGCCTAAAGGCGGGACTCCAAACGATTCAAACCAGATCTCCAAAGCGATGCTGCAACAGCGCGACGACGGTGATGCCCGCGGTCTCAGCCCGCAGAGTGCGGCCGCCGAGCGTGACGATCTCCCAGCCGCTTTCACTCGCGAGTTTGATCTCGTCGTCGGTCCAACCCCCCTCCGGACCCACGAGGGCAATGATATCTTTCGGGCCGTTCGCAAAGGCGTTCGTCGCCTCAGACAACGAACGGCCTCCGCGTTCGGAAAACATCAGCCACGAAACATCGCTTAACGTTTCGTTTTCATCGGTGACGGACATCAGCAGAAGATTAAAGGTAAGCGGCGCGGCAATCTCGGGAACGAATGCGCGGCCGGTTTGCTTGGCTGCCTCAAGAGCGATTCGGCGCCAGCGAGCCAGCCGCTTCGTTACGCCGCCGCTATCTCGCACGCGCACGTCCGCGCGCTCGGTATCCAGAGGCACGATGCGTCTTACGCCCAGCTCGGTGGCTTTCTGAATCACCAGATCAAACTTCTCCCCTTTCAATAGAGCGATCGCGATGGTGAGATTCAGAGGTGATTCAGGACGGGCCGGTTCAACTTCGGTTATCACGCTAAGATCCGCCGAATCTCTGGTGATAGTTTGAATAGCGCAGTGGAACTCTTGGCCGGCGCCATCAAAGACAAAAATTTCATCGCCGCTTTGCAGACGCAAAACATCGCGGGCGTGGCGCGTCTCTTCCGCGCCCAGCGTTAAGGACTTCCCATCCGGCGCAAAGGCCGCTCGCGGTGCATAGAATCTTCGCCGAGTCATTTTCTCTTTTGCTTTGCCTCTTTGCGCGAAAGCTAATCATCGGAGACGGATTCTTTGCTCCCTCTCCCATTGGAGAGGGAGAAACCACTTCGAACCCCTTATCGGGACCCTCTCCCAAAAGTAGCGAGATACTTGACTCCGCGCGGGCTTCTGTCGAACTTCGATGCGGCCGCTGCAATGGCTCTGCCACTCTGATGCGCGGCAAGTCTCGGACTTGCCGAAACGTGGCCTATTAATCTGAACGGTCTCTGACCG
>JAWVEB010000059.1:0-40117 GCA_033856915.1 Blastocatellia bacterium
TGTAAGTATCCCGCTTTTAGGTCCACCCATAAGTAGAGACTTCGGGCATTTGGTTTAAGAGATATTCTCTGGGTGTCATGTCCCCCAGAGAGTCATGTGGTCGCTCTTCGTTGTACTCCTTAAGCCACATTTCGGTTTGTTCACGCACCTCGTTCAAACTCTGAAACACGTACATGTCGAGCACCGCCTGGCGGTAGGTGCGATTGAATCTTTCAATGAAACCATTCTGCATCGGTTTGCCCGGTTTGATGAACTCGAGCGTCACCTCGTGCTGCTCGGCCCACTCAGCCAGAGCCAGCGCGATGAACTCCGGACCGTTGTCCGTTCTGAGCTTGAGGGGATAGCCGCGGACAGCGGCTATCCCCTCAAGCTCGCGCACCACCCGCTCGGCTGTCAGGCTGAAGTCCACCACGATCGTCAGTGCTTCGCGATTGAAGTCATCGACCACATTGAAAGTCCGGAAGCGTCGTCCATCCCACAACGCATCGCTCATGAAGTCTGCTGACCAACATTCATTCATCGTTTGGGTCGCCTGCAGCGGCGCCGGATTACGGGTTGGCAACCGCCGCTTGCCCTTGCGTCGTTTGTTCAATTTCAAGCTGCAATACACCCGATGCACCCGTTTGTGATTCCAGCGCCGGCCCTGCCGCCGCAGCCGCTTGAACAGCTTCGGAAACCCTTCCTCCGGCCGCCGGTGCGCCAGCTCCAAAAGCAGCTTGATGAGTTCCTCGTCGCGGTTCGGTCGGCGCCTGTAGCGATAGACCGATCGTCCCAAGCTCACCGCCGCACAGGCGCGACGCTCGGTCAGCCCATGCTCTTGCTGCAGACCAGCTGCCAGTTCGCGCTTGACCGCCGGCGTTACAGCTTTTTTGCGATCACATCTTTCAGCGCCCGGTTCTCCAGCAACAACTCGGCCGACATCTGCTTTAACCGCCGGTTCTCGTCTTCCAGTTCACGCAGCCGCCGGATGTCAGCCGCTTCCATCCCGCCGTACTTTGTCTTCCACTTGTAATAAGTCGCATCGCTGACTTCGTGCTCGCGGCAAACATCCCTGACCGTTCGTCCCGCTTCCACTGCTTTCAAGATCGCGATGATCTGGTTCTCGCTGAATTTGCTCCGCTTCATCCTGGCCTCCTGGGTTGGCTATCCTACCCGGAAACCTCTACTTTTCAATGGTCCTGTTTTTAGGGGTACTTACAGCGGTAGACTCTCAATCCGATCACTAGGGCGGCAGCACCGATACTTCATTTCATAACTTCTCAGCCAGTGACTCTATTCTCGCGTATGCTGAAAAAAAACAACAACCCTATAGTAGCCAAGAACGAGACGACAAAGATCAAGAGAGCTAAGAGGCTCGCCTGGCCCAAAGCCGGATCTTGATAGGCAATCCAGGAGCCAGGCAATAGATGAAATGCTAAGACGAGACATAAGGCTCTTACCTTACTGCGACTGGAATCCAGGTTCGGGATCACTAAGAAGTACAGGGCCCAAAGCAATGGCCCCGCAGGCAATGCCAGAATCGGCATCAGACCGATCACTGATGCAACGTAAGCCATTGGCGCATAGCTACCGTGACCTATCCCCGCGAACACTACGGCTTGCGTGGTTAGAATGACTCCCATCGAAAGTCCTATAAAAAATCGCTGGAGCAATGTACTTCATTCCGACTCCGCGCGAGCGGGTCCCCGATCTCAACGTGACATTATTCTTAGCTGTCTCTTTCGGCGCCATACTCTCAGCTTGTCCACGAGGTAGCCTACGATGGCCCACTGGATCAGACCGGCCAACACAAAAAGGAAGGCCAACATCAGATCATTCTGAGGCCCCCACGAATCCGGGAGCAGATCTATTACGAAGCCTAGAGGAAACATCAGATAGTATACAAACTCAAATGGATTGTGTCCGTGACCACCCGCACCCTTCAGAAACAGGAGGAAAAACAACAGCACAAAGAGTAAGTAAATTCCTGGCAAGAGAAGCCGATATTTCAATTTTAGTCTCCTCTTTCAGGTCCGATACGAAGATAGGGGTCACCTACCGTCCAGTTTGGCTACGCCAGGGAAGGTCGAGAATCTGGATCTTGCGACGGAGTTGGTCATCGGATACGTGCCGCCAAAAATCGACAAACCGGCCCCCTCTGGATGATTGATTATAACCGAGGTCAGCGAAGTCTCTAACCGTCTTCCAATCCGGATCGGTCATGTCACCTTTACAATTACAGCCTCGGTTTCTCCCGAACTGTTTCATTTTGTCCCAGGTCGCATGGGCCATTTCCATCGTCCACTCGACATCGTAATTCGTATGGTCCACCCTGTTCCCTCGGCTAACATGGCCTGTCGTGGGATTCCCTACAAACCCGACATGGCTAAACTCGTCCTGAAGAAAATGCAAGTAAGTACCAAAGCCAAATAAATCTCCACTGTGAACAGCTTCTCGATATAGCTGGTTGGCCCTTTTGGCATTCTGAGCTGGCGTACCGAAAGCATGGAAGTCGATATTCGCTCTTTGCTGCCTCCAATCGTTGAAGTCAATCCCGCCGCCGGGTCCAACGCTCGGCGTATAACCGAGCCCAGGCAGTTTGTCTTCGTCTTCGTCTGACCGCTGGTCGCCTTCGGCGATTTGCCTTGCCTCTGAATCTGAAAAGCAGTGCCTCGCTAAGTAGTACGTGAGGTAATAATGCACATCAATATCAAACAGGCCCGAGGGATCGGTCGAGTTCTGAGGATTGCTATGGACGTAGGCGAATTGGTTCATTCCTCCAGATAGTCCGATCGGATCTTCGGAGATGAATCTTCCAACCTGCGCGTCGTACCAACGCGCGCGGTAATACATGAGGCCTGTCAGCGAATCTCGCTCGCGGCCCGTGTAGCCATAGCGCGTGTTGGCGCTCGCATTGGAGTTGCCGTACGCGTCGTAAGTCTCGCGCTCGACCAAGACGCCGCTCGTATTAGTGAGCGCGGTTGTGCTGCCGAGATGGTCCTGGCTGAAGTAATACTGCGTCGCGCCCTTCTGCCAAATCTTGTTGTCGACTCCCGGGCCGTTCAGGTAATCGACCGTGGTTCCGTCTGAGTTCTTATCACGCACAACGTCCTGGTCGTCATAGGTGAAATTCGCAGAGGCGCCATTCGAGGGTGCACGCTGTATGCGACGGCCGAGCGCGTCATACTTGTACGTAGCGCTGCCCGATGATGGTGTGACGACCTGCGTCAGACGATTCTCATAGTCCCACTGAAACTGCGTGGTGCCCGTGCCCGTGGACTTTGAGGTCAGGTTGCCGTTGTTATCGTAGAGGTAACTGGCGGTGTCTGTGCTCGTCAGCCTGTTGAATGGCTGATAGCCGTAGTTCGCGCTGCGGTGTGAAGACGTTCGGTTGCCGACGGCGTCATAGGCATAGGCTTCGTTGCCGGTAGCTGGATAGCTGGCGGAAGTCAGCCGGTCAACAGCATCATAGCCATAGGCATGAACGCCGCTCTGGTCGATGTTCTGCATAATCTCTCCAGCAGAATTATACGAATACTGATTATCGGCGATGATACTCGTGCCTTTGGCGTCCTTAAGTCGGGTCAAACGATCCAAGCCGTCATAGGAATAGTTTGTGACCACGCCGTTCGGCAAAGTACGCGAGAGCGCATTGCCGGCTGCGTCATAAGTGTAACTCGTAATCTTATTGCTGTTATCGGTGATTTTGGTGAGCCGGTTGACTGCATCGTAAGCGTAGGCGGCGAACTTCGTCTTGCCAAAACTCATCTGCATGCGACGGTCGTTGCCGTCATAGGTGTAATTGATTGCCTGGCCCCAGACATCGGTCGTGCTAGTCACGCGGTGCACTTTATCGTAAGCAAAACTCACGGTGCCGTTGATATTGGTCGCCGTCGTCATTTGCGACAGCTTGTCGTAAGCATAACTCACCACGGAAGCATCCGGATAGGTAATTTTCGTCAGCCGGTTCAGCGTGTCGTAAGTGTAGAGGGTCAACATGTTGTTGTAGTCGGTGCGCCGAATGGGATTCCCAACTGCATCATAGGCGTACGTCATCTGGAGCCCGGCGCGGGTCGTCGAAATGACGCGCCCGAGGGCGTCGTAATCGAAAGCGTAACGCTGGCTGAGGGCGTCAATAACGGCAGTCACGTTCGAACGCGCGTTGTATTCGTACTGCGTTACTTGTAAGGCCGGATCGGTTATCTTCACCACCCGATTCGCATCGTCGTATTCAAGCGTCGTTACCCGTCCCGCAGTATCAGTGCGTTTGGTGACATTACCGAGAGCGTCATACTCAGTCGTTTCCTGTAATCTCGCACCGCCGGCCACTGCCGGAGGATACGTGATCGTTTTTGGACGATTGAATTCGTCATAGGTGACGCTAGTGGTATGCCCGAGTTGATCTGTAGTGGCAATCAGATTCGACATCAAGTCGTAACTGTAACTGACAGACTTCGTGAGCGCATCCGTCTGCCCAGTCAAACGATAAGCGCCGTCGTAAGCAAAGCTGGTGATATTTCCGAGTGCGTCGGTGACTTTCGTGCGCCGGCCGGCAAGATCGTAGGTGAAAGTTATAATTGAGGCATCGGCCCGCGTGATCTTGTTCAGACGTCCAGCCAAATCGTAGCTGTAGGTCGTGACGTTGTTGAGCGCGTCTGTGGCGCTGATGACTCGCCCGCGAGCGTCGTAACCAAATTTGGTAACGTTTGCCAGGGCGTCAGTCGTCTGGCTGACGTTGCCCTTTGTATCGTACGCGAGTGTCGTTACCTTCCCGCGAGCGCTGGTCATAGTCAAGAGTTCGCCCCGAGCGTCGTAGGTGAACGTTGTCGTGTTATTCAGCGCATTCGTGGCGGACAGAAGATGGCCAGCGGCGTCATATGTGTTCGTTGTGACGCCGCCCATCGCATCGGTCGCAGTTAGCACTTCACCGAGTTGATTGTAGGTGAAGCTCGACGTGCCCAGGACTCCAGTCGCGCTCACCTTGTTTCCATTGGCGTCATAGACGTAGGTGCTCGTTTGGCCCAGCGCGTTAGTGTGGCTGGTGACGTTCAATTGGTTGTCGTAAGTCCACGTTTGCGTATGCGAACCCGAGCCGCAGCTGCACAAGCCCTGAATCTGCGTCACTATGTTTCGCCCTCTGGTCTTATCAACAAAGTACTTGCTGAGGTGGCCGAGCGCATCGGTCACGTCAGTCTCGGTCTCGTCGACATAGGTAAGTGTCACGCGCTCGACGCCCCCTTGTTTTTCAGAAGTCAGCGCCCGCCCCTGCGCATCATAGGTGTGGGACTCGAGAATATTTCCCAGCGCGTCGGTTACGGATGCGAGCACGGTGGGTGATCCGGTGTAGCTAAATTGAAACTTCGAATTGTCGGCGTAGGTAACCGAAAGCATTTCACCGGCCGGGCCGTAAACGTACGTCGCAAATTTGCCGATGCTATCAGTGAGAGTAAGAACTCTCCCGCTGGTATCGGTTGTCGCTGTCACAACTCTGGCAAACGGATCAGTGATGGAAGCGAGCTTGCCGTTTGTATAATTCAGAGTGGTCTGATTCCCGTTGGTGTCGACGAGCGAAAGGAGCTTGCCCGCGGAAGTGAAGCGATGAATGCTGCCGTCCAGGAAAGTCGCCGCAAAGGTGCCATCTCCATTTTGAGCCAGAGAGCCGTGGAAATCGCCTTCCACCGGAAGAAACGGTCCGGACGCCGAGGAACGGGTGAAGTTAGTCGCCTGGCCGTCGGCGCGAAACCAACGAACATAAGTACCACTATAGATCTTGATGGACTCGTCA
Source organism: Blastocatellia bacterium (assembly GCA_033856915.1). Taxonomy (GTDB): domain Bacteria; phylum Acidobacteriota; class Blastocatellia; order Pyrinomonadales; family Pyrinomonadaceae; genus UBA11740. Next base: position 5,765 of record JAWVEB010000059.1, read on the forward strand.
TAGTCGCTCGACCATCCCCTACCAAAAAGACCGACGCTCTGAGAGAGACTATTGTAGGTACGGGTAATATTGGTCGTCGGACCAGCACCCGGCAATTGATAATCAGTCTCTTGCAAATACATATTGCCATTGGTGACGTTGATTGGCTGGGCAACAGCTTTCTCACATGAGGTTGTACCGTAATCCTGGGCCCCATCCTTTACTAGGATCTTAAGCGTGACCGTAGCGGTGGCGCATGCGTTGAACCGGTCGCAAATTTTGTAACTGAGCGTATCAAGTCCCGCGTAGCCAGTCTCCGGCGTATACATGGGTCTTGGACCAGGCACGCCGCCATCGAAGGCCAAGGCGCCATGCGATGGCCCCGTGACGATCGCAAAGGTCAGGCCGTCGCCATCGGGGTCTCTATCGTTCAGATCAAAAGGTCCGATATAACCCGGCCCGCTAACGTCATAGTTATCGTTGCCAGCGATCGGGGTTTGGTTTGTCACATTGATCGCGACGGTGGCGCTGGCGCAAGCATTGAACGCATCGCAGATCCGGTAAACGAGTGAATCGGGCCCGGCATAGCCAGTATCGGGTGTGTACCAGGGCCGAGGTGTCGGCTCAGGCAAATCAAATAAGAGAGTCCCATGCGCCGGTGGTGTGACGATGCTGAACCGCAGGCCGTCGCCATCGGGATCGCGATCGTTTGAGTCGAACGATCCGATGTAACCGGGATTATGAAGACTGTAGGAATCATCCGCGGCGATCGGAGCCTGGTTAACGACATTAATAGTCACCGTGGCCGTAGCACAGGCGTTCGAAGGATCGCATATCTGATAGACGAGAGAATCTGTCCCCGAAAATCCGGTGGCCGGTGTGTACCATGGCCGAGGCGTTGGCTCGGGTATATCGAACTGCAACGTACCGTGAGCCGGTTGTGTGAGAATGCTAAAGCGCAGGCTATCGCCATCGGGATCAGAATCGTTAGTATCAAACGATCCGATGTAGCCAGGGTTATGAATGCTGTAACTATCATCAACAGCAATCGGGGGATGGTTGTCCGGCGAAGCGGAGCCAAACGCGCCTAGTACCGACAGAATTAGGGGCACAATAATCATCGAGTTTTGCGACCTGAGAAGTTGGGAGCGAAACATTAGAAGACTCCTTTTTGTGGATCGGTACGCGGCAACTCGTTCATGAAAGCGAGTCACAAACCTCTTGGAAAGGGCCGTTAAAGAGGGCGGAGTTTAGTGAGTTAACAGGTAGCCGTCAAGGTACTTTCTGATCTGCGGACAAGTCATAGACGCGGCACGCGATAGTACCCAATGTGATCTTTCTGGCTTGTTCAAACGAGGCTGTGGGAGCCCAATTAAGCGGGTCAAGCGAGGGAATTTAGTCTGCTCTACTTACGAAAATACTTTGTCATCCGGAGTTGTGTGCCGTCATCAACGCGCTCGAATTCAACTTCGTCCATGAGCGTCTGAATCAGTTTCAATCCCCAGCCACGCCGGCCGTCTTCGTTTTCATCTTTGGCTTCGGCTTGCTGACCGTTCCGCCCCGCGAGGCTTGCCGGAACTACGCCGCGACTTGCGACAGTAACTACCAGTTTGTCTTTGTCTACGCGAAAGCGCTGATAAATTTTTCGGTCGGGGCTGAGGCTATGCTCAGCGGCGTTGATGCAGGCTTCAATCAGCGCAGTCTTGATCTGATTGATCGCTTCGGGCCCAAAGTTTAGTCGCCGCGCGATCTGTTCGACGGTGTGCGCCGCGATTAATTCGGTATCGGCGCCCATCGGAATGACCATCTCGTATTCGTTGGGCTGACCCTGTTCTTCTTCTGCTTCGCCCGCTGACGCGATGCGGGCCGTCAGCAGTTCAACCTGCTGACGACTGGAGCCGTAAGCTTCGCGTGAGTTCAGCAATTCGCTGGCCTCGGGCGAAAACCCTTCGGGTGCTACCAGCCACAGGCGGACCCGTTCAAATCCAGATTCGCGCGCCAGATTCGCCAGGCGATCGCACCATTCCGCGGTTAGTTCCCTGCTCGCTTCGAGCTTTGAGTCGATCTCGGCCGCCAGCCAGACGACTTCGCTTTCATCCGTATAGTCCGCAGCCTCAAAGCCGTGCGCCACGGCACAGCGCTGGCCGTCACAGGGAATTGAAGTTGAGTAGGCATTACAGCCGGCCGCATGAACAATCTGGGGCAATCGAATTAGATCGGACTCAGCGTCAAGGGCCGCGTTGACTGTTTCAGTGTCTTCACCTTTATGAACCGACGCGAAGCGTTCGTAATGGAACAAGCCGGCCGGCACTTGCTGACAATTGAAATCGGAGATCAGATCGCGCAGGCCTAGTGCAGCTTCATGGCGATATTTTCGGGCCATCGCATGCGGCGCCCGCTTCAAAGAGTCCAGGAGCGTCGTCGCCACGACCAGCGCTCGTCCTTCGCCGGCGACCTCCAGCCGGTAATGCGCGCGCAGGTAATCCGTCCACAAATACGAGTCTGTGTTTACCTCGATGAAGGCCGCGCTCGAATTCACCAACTCATGAATGTGCAAGGCGTCCACGATTCGTTCGAACTCAGCCGCATCGACACCCAGACGCTTCTTCCATGCCCACAAGGAAGACTTGTGCGCATCGCCTGTAGTCGACTCAAACAGCATTTTCAAGAGGGATTTTTTCGTTTGCGGGTTAGGAGTGGCCGCCTCCAGAATCCGGTTGAAGTGACGGTGAACGTGTCCGCCCAAAAGCTCATCAACGTAAAGACGCTGGCAATTGACAAAGCTGGTCAGCGGCGTCTTCGCGTCGCGGGCTGCCCGGATCAAACTGTGGATAAAGAAAGGACTGGCATTCATCTGCTGGACGATCAGATCACGCGTGGGCTCGTTGGTTTCAACCTGGTTTCGGCGAGCAGACATCTCCACCAGCCTGTGCGCGTCATTGTCGCTCAGTCTCTCAAGATGGAGGAGATCGAAGGCGTCGTGGCCTTCATCACTTCCCTGAATTAGATCGACGACCTGCCGGCGCACTCCGGCCACAGTGAACGGACCATTCGCGCGGCTGACGGCGGCGGTGATTTCCTGTCCCAGGATGACCGCATCTTCCGACCGCAGAGCTAGCTGAGTACAGTCGATTAGGTAAGAAACCCGACGCCCCGCTGTCGAGAGACGATGCGGTGCATTCAAACAGAAGCGCACGAAATCACGCTGATCCCCGCCAGTGCGCTCGCGTTCGAAACCTTCGATTAAGTCACTTAACAGCTCGTAATCGCCTGGCGGAGCTATCTCAAGCAGATCGTGAAAGCTCAATTGCGCATTACACAGCGAAGTATCGACTCGGCGATAGGCGACGTACTGTTGCAGAAGATTTTGAAAGAATCTACGGGCAACATCGGGAAGTGTCTCTTCAGTTGATTTGAAGGCGAAGTGAACCGGAACCGGATCACCGCGTCGCACGAATAATTGATCGTATGCCTGCCGCAGCAATTCCGCAGCGCCCACTCCGGGAGCAGCCAGAACGATCAGTCCGTGCCGATCGGTCGAAGCCTGCCCGACGATCTCTCGCAGTTCCGCATCGCGGCCCACGAATTCGTCCCGGCTGATCTTCGCAAATATGCGCTGGTGGGTCATCGATTACTGTTGTGGGCTAGCGCCCGTTCGATTGGCGCCCTGGGCTCCCTGGTATGCGTACGCTCGATTCTTGCCGTGCCGCTTCGCGTGATACAAAGCCCGATCAGCGGCGCGCACGATAGCCTCGGCGGAGTCGAGCGCAGGCGAAAACGCGGAGAGTCCGATGCTCACGGTTACCGCGGCGAGTGGCTGCGACTTGCCGTGCTCAAACGATGTACTGTTAATCTTGCGCCGAATGCGGTCGGCGATGACACCGGCTTCCTGCAAATTGGTTTGTGGCAGCAGGATGGAAAACTCTTCGCCGCCATAACGTGAAGCGACGTCCACCTTACGCAAAGCTGATCGTAAACACTGCGCGGTGATCTCGAGCGCGCGATCGCCTGCCTGATGGCCGTTCCGATCGTTGTAATGCTTGAAGTCGTCGATGTCGATCATCATAAAGCTAAGCGGATAGTCGTAGCGTTTCGATCGGCTCAACTCCTCTGCCAAACGCGCCTCGAGATAGCGCCGGTTGTGCAGGCCGGTGAGTGGATCGGTAATCGACATAACCTGGAACTGGTTGGCCCTTTGCTGCCAGGCCGCACGCTCAATGGCCAGCGCGATTTGCGGCGCGACCAGTTCAATCACGCTCAAATCGTTTGCATTGTAGGCGCCACCACCGGTCTTGTCGGTCAGATTAAGGACCCCGAATTTGCGGGTACCGATCGCAATTGGGTAACTCATGAACGTCTTTGTCTTGTAGCCGCGTTCCGGCAAACTCACTCGGCCCAGATCGTCAATGCTGGCCACCATTGGCAGGCCTTCGCGCATGACTGATCCGGCAATTCCCTCGCCCAAGGCGATCGGCGCGACTTCGTTTATTGAGGCTCGCATTCCGCGGGAGGCCGTCATGGTCAAAACGTTCGCGGATTCGTCGAAGAGAAGGAGAGAGCCGCGCTCGGCGCTGACCAGGTCAGCCGCCTGAGTCAGGATCGATGCGTAAGTTTGCGCCGGTTCGCTGGCGTCGATCTGTTCGGTGAACCGGCGAATTGATTCCGCGAATGGCGCACGACGATCGAGTCCGCGACGGACGCTCGCTTCACTGCGTCGGTCTTCAGTCTCTGGCTTTGCTTCGACGTCAGCCTGGTCGTCGCCGGGCATTTCAGAGACGCCACTGGCGACGGCGTCTGAAGGTTTCTCTTTGAAGTCTCTGGCTGCTCTGGCCACGCGCAAGGCCGCATGATCCAGATCCGCCTCGTCCGCGAAGATTACATTCCGAAACAGCTCATCCGAAGCGAGTTCCTTAAGATCACCAGAGCGAAATCGCTCCGCCAATTCGCGATAATCAGATGTGCTGATAAAAGCACGGCCACCAATCACCGCCAGTTCACGTTGGCTTTCAACCTCGACGGGCATGGCAAAGCATTGTAAGCCTGCGTGACAACGATAGTGCGTGATGGTCCCAGCCCGGGTCGCGCGGTCGTGGGCAGCGCCACAGAACGGATCACAAAGTCCCACGTGCTCCGGAGAAGATTGGAGAGCTTCACAAATAGAATTGTTGTTGGCGATCGACAAGGCGGGCGGTTGATAACCCTGGACCAATAAGAGTGAGATTCCCGAAGAGTCGGCGATCGATTTTTGGACTTCGGCCCAGCCGGCCGTGGCCCCCGCCGGTCCTTCCTGAGGAATCGCAGCGGAACGACTGGGGCGTCGTTCGGTCTCTCGATTGATCGTTTCCGCCTTGGACCTCTTCATCTGTTTTTCTGATTCCAAAAGGTATTCAACTGGACGCTGGCTTAGAGGACGCACAACCATTGGAAATCGCCAGTATAGGGTTGCGCCCTACTCGCTACAAGCGAATGATTCTTGCAGACCGAGGCCGGCTCGAGCGTTCCGAAACGCCTCTAGCTTGAACTAACATCTATCGTAAATGACTAATAAGGGGTGTTTTTCACGCCTTGGACGATGGCTGGTGATCCGCGAGGCCCGGAGCGGCGCCCGGGGAAACCCGCTCAATGTCGGGCTCTTCGGAGCTAATCCGAATACAGGCGGCAAAATGATTAGGCTTGATTTGGACGAGTTGGGGCTCGATCTCACTGCAAACACCGATGGCATAGGGGCAGCGGGTGTGAAAACGGCAGCCGTGTGGCGGGTTTATTGGCGACGGAACATCGCCTTGCAAAACGATGCGGCGGCGCTGCGCTTCAATCTTCGGATCGGGCACCGGCACTGCGGAAATGAGGGCTTTGGTATAGGGCATGAGCGGGGTCTTATAGACTGTTTTACCGTCCGCCAGCTCGACAATCTTACCGAGATACATTACCGCCACGCGATCTGAAACGTGCCGAATTGCCCGCAGATCGTGCGAGATGAATAGATAGGTCAGATTCTTCTGACGGCGCAAACGATCCAGTAGATTCATGATCTGCGCCTGGATGGAAACGTCCAGAGCTGAGATGGGTTCGTCGGCTACTATGAAGGTTGGATCGACGGCCAGCGCTCGCGCGATGCCGATTCGTTGCCGCTGGCCGCCTGAGAACTCGTGGGGATAGCGTTTCAGAAAGCGGGGGCTCAAACCCACCATTTCCATCAGCTCTTGCACTCGCTCTTTCTTTGCCTGGCCCCGCGCCAACTGAAACGTTTCGAGCGGCTCACCAATGATCTGGTTGACCGTCATGCGCGGATTCAGCGAAGCATAAGGGTCCTGAAAAATTATCTGCAGGTGGCGGCGCTGTTCACGCATTGCAGAGTTAGATAGCCGCGCCAGATCGTTACCGCGAAACAGAATCTGACCTGAAGTGGGCTCAGTCAAACGAAGGATCGCCCGGCCCAGAGTCGACTTGCCGCAGCCGGACTCACCGACCAGACCGAGTGTCTCTCCCGGATAAATATCCAGCGTCACGCCGTCGACAGCTTTGACCACCTGCCGCGAGCGACTGAATAACGATCCGCCGGCCAGCGGGAAATGGACCTTGAGGTCTTTGATCGAGATCAGCGGTTGCAGATCAGTTTCCATCACTCCTCATTGGCCGAGACTGCGAAGACTTCGTTCGCGAAATGACAGAGCGAGTAATGGTCGGGCGTCAACTGGACGTAGGGAGGAAACTCGCGGCGGCATACATCTTCCGCGCGCTCACATCGCGGCGCAAACGGACACCCGGGCGGCAGATGCGCCAGGTCCGGCGGCAACCCGGGAATCTGGTACAGCTTTCCCTGCTCGTCGGTAGGATCGGGCACCGATCGCAAAAGGCCGCGCGTGTACGGATTGCCCGGTCGTTCAAACAACTCGGTAGTCTTTGCCTGTTCGAAAATTTTGCCGGCGTACATCACGAGGATGTGATCAGTCATGCCCGCAACGACGCCCAGGTCGTGCGTGATCAGAATGACGCTCGCGCCGGTCTCTTCTTTAATACGTTTGATGAGTTCCAGGATCTGAGCCTGAATGGTGACGTCGAGCGCCGTGGTCGGTTCGTCGGCAATCAGGAGCTCGGGCTGGCAGGAGAGGGCCATCGCGATCATGACCCGCTGGCGCATTCCTCCCGAAAACTCGTGCGGATAACTGTCCATCCGTTCCCGGGCATCCGGAATCCCGACGTGCTCCAGCATCTTCATCGCATGTGCGCGCGCCTGTTCCCTGGTGTGACCGAGATGCAGTTGAGTTACCTCCATCAACTGCTTTGAGATCCGCATAAAAGGGTTGAGCGAGGTCATCGGATCCTGAAAGATCATCGCGATGCGTTTGCCGCGGATGTCGCGGACTTCGCGGGGCGTCAGCGCCAGCATGTCGCGACCGTCGAACATGATCGAGCCGGAGACAATCTTTCCGGGCGGATTCGGAATCAGACGCATCACAGATAGGTTCGCGACGGACTTGCCTGAACCGGATTCTCCGACGATACCCAGCGTCTCACCCTGATGGAGTTCGAAGCTGATGCCATCGACGGCTTTGACTGTGCCGTCTTCAGTTTCGAAGTACGTGCGCAGGTCTTTCACACTCAGAAGATTTCCGTTGCTGTTAGCGGTCATGGTTTCTAGTAAGTCAGGGACGCGGTTACTTCCAGGGAAAGTAATAAGTCAGCACGCCGACGCAAAGGCCAGTCGCCAGGCCCGCTAATAGGGCTACCAACCATACCGGAATGTTATATCTGGGCGGGTAGCGTCTGCCGACGATCAAGGCATAAGAGAACCAGGTCACCAAGGCCGCGAGACCGCTCGCGAAGTGAAATGCCATCCATCGCATCAGAAGACCTGCGAGTAATGGACCCACGATCCCCGCTACGAACCCCGGCCAAAAGACCCACCCCGAACCCTTTCGCGAGACACCCAATTCAACCGTCATCTCAACCTCCTCTCCTAACTCTCAAGAGTTCAAGAATCATTCTTTACGCATCTGCGGATCGAGCGCATCGCGTAGCCCATCCCCCAGAAAGTTGAGCGAGAAAAGCATAAGCGCCATCGTCACTCCCGGGAAAATAAGTTGCCACGGATAGATCGCCAGGCTCTGGGCGCCTTCGGCTGCCAGGCTGCCCCACGATACTCGCGGCGGCCGCACGCCCAGACCCAGGAATGACAGGAAAGCTTCACTCAGCATTACCGTCGGCACAGTTAGCGTCGCATAGACGATTACCGGACCGAGCGTGTTTGGAACCAGATGACGAAAGATGATTCTTGTAGTTGACACTCCCGTTGCGCGCGCCGCCAGAATGAATTCCTGGTTCTTCAGCGACATCACCTGCCCGCGCACGATACGGGCCATCGTCAACCACGACACGGCGCCGAGCGCCAGGAACAACTGGGCCAATTGGCCGGTAGGCGTCTTCGCGGGCAGCAGCGCCAGCAGCACGATCACGATGATCACGTACGGCAGCGAGTAGAGCACGTCGACAACTCGCATCATTAGATCATCCATGCGCCCACCGACGTATCCGGCCGTAGCGCCATAGGAAACCCCAATCAGGAGGGAGACGATCGTCGCAATCAGCGCTACCATCAAAGATATCTGACCGCCGGAGAGGACGCGCGCCAGCATATCGCGACCGGCGTTGTCAGTTCCCATCGGATGGGTCCACGAAAACCTGCCGTCCGGCCCGCGGAAAGGTGGAAGCGATTTTGTCAGTGTCTGGTCTTTGGGAATGAAATCGTAAGCGTAGCCCGTAGCCTGTTTGATTATCGTCGGTCCAATGACGGCTGCTACTACAATCACAATCACGATGATCATGCCCAGCACAGCGAGCTTGTTCTTCATCAGCCGCCGCCAGGCGTCTCGCCAGAGGGAGGTACCAGCAAGGACCTCACCGCTAATCACTTCGCCGACGTCCTTTTCGGCAATGGCGTACTCAGGCCCGATGTAGAGATCCGGCGGGTCGGGTGGCGTTGTCGCGGGTGGTTTGTTGTCTTCCAAAACGTTCGCTTCCAGCTTGGCGTCCCGCCTTGCGGAATGCCGCCTAAAGGCGGAACTCCAAACAGCGCTTAATACCTGATGCGTGGATCGATCACTCCGTATGAAATATCTACCAGCAGGTTGAAACCCAAAACGGTGACTGCAATGAAGGCCACGATGCCGATGATTAGCGGCTCGTCCCGGTTGAAACATGCGTTGATGAAATAGTTCCCCAAGCCTGGCAATGCAAATACCCGTTCGACAACCACGGTACCGGTGATCAAGAAGGCCAGCGCCGGTCCGGAAAACGAAACGACCGGCAACAACCCACCGCGCAACGCATGCCGCATCACTACCTGACGTTCACTCAGACCCTTGGCGCGCGCCGTGCGAATGTAATCCGATCGCATCACTTCCAGCATTCCCGCACGCGTCAGACGGGCGATGTAAGCGATGTACAGCGCCGAAAGCGTCAGCGCGGGCAGAATAATGCTCCGGCTCGGAAACCCGTCCCACAATGCGGGCGGTAACCAGAAGAGCGTGAGCCCGAACACCAGGGCGAGCAGCGGCCCCAGAACAAAGTTCGGAATCGAGATGCCCAGCATAGCCAACGTCATGCTGGCATAGTCGATCCATGAATTTTGTCTGAGCGCCGCCAGAGTTCCGGTGGTTATGCCAACCGCGAGAGCAAAAAGATAAGCACACAATCCCAGCGTCGCCGAAACCGGTAAGGCCCTCAGCAAAATCTGATTAACGGATTGCCCTTCATACTTCAGCGAGTTGCCGAAATCGAAGCGCGCCATGTTCCAAAGCACTTTGCGATACTGAACGTACCAGGGCTTATTCAGGCCATACTTTTCGCGCAGGTTCTGCTCGATCGCGGGCGCCAGTTTCTTCTCTCCGGTGTAAAAATTTCCCGGCGCCAGGCGGATCAGTCCCCAGGTGATCGACACAATGATGAACAGCATGGGAATGATGATGACGACGCGGCGAATGATGAAGCGAAGCATAGTTTAGAAGGATAAAGGCAAAGGTAAAAAGTAAAAAGTAAGGCCGCTGGCTAGATCGTCCATCCCCGGCCGCTGATGTCTGGATTCATCTGTTCTCACTTTTTCCATTTACCTTTTTCCCTTTTGACCTTCGGACCTACTACTCAGTCATGCTCGGAACTCCATAATCCCACTTGGCCTGATCGCGCTCAATGTAGATCCACTTCCACGGAAACAGAGAAGCCGCATTGGGATACATTCCCTTGATATATGGCTTCTTCATCCAGCGCGCGCTGCCGGTGTATAGCGGCAGGACCGGTTGCGCATCCAGCGCGAGCGCTTCGGCCTGAGCCAGCAACTCGTAACGTTTTTGATGATCGCCGGTTGAGTTAGCCTCATCCAGGAGTTCAACGTATTTCGGATCCCACCAACCCGTGCCGTTGTTACTCGATGCCGTATAGTACAGGCCGAGAAAAGTAAACGGATCCATATAGTCGGCTGACCAGCCATTGCGGGCCATGCCTTTGTACTCGAGTTTCGAGCGACCCGCGAGAAATGTTTTCTGCTCGATCGTATGGATCGGAATCGTGACTCCAAGGTTTTGCTTCCATTGCGCCTGAACGAACTCGGCTATCGGGACATTGCCGCCGTCGGGATTTACCGTCAGCTCAACCTGATCGACTGGAAACTTTTTCGGGTCAAACTTGCCTGCACCGTCCCGGTATCCCACATCGGCCAGGAGAGTCTTCGCTTTCTCGGGATCGAATGGATCGCCTTTGGGTTGTGGATACCCTGGAAACATTCCCGCTGGAGTAATCGTCGTCAAAGCTTGCGAGTGGCGCCACGCCGCTACGGCTTTTTTGTCGACACTCATGTTCAGCGCTTTTCGCACTCGTACGTCATTGGTCGGCGGTCGCGTGCAATTAAACTGGTAGAACTCAGTCGTAGCTTCGGGTGCATCCATGTAATCCTTGAACGGAACAATCGAGTCCAACCACGGAGCTTGCACGTTGTGATTGTACATCGCGTCGATCTCGCCCGCCTTGTAAAGATTCATGATTGTCGAGCTGTCATTCAGCGCATAAAAAACAATACCGTCCAGCTTCACATTTCCCGCGTCCCAATACATCGGATTGCGCTTCACGATGACCCGGTCGTAATGTTTCCAGGCTGCGAGAGTGAACGGGCCGCTGGTCACGATGTTTTGTTCGAGCGTCCAGGCGCCGCCGAACTTTTCAATTGCTTTGCGGTTAACCACGCGGAAGAATTGATGAGGCATCAGGCTGAGAAAGAACGGCGCGGGCTGAGACAGCGAGATGCGCAAGGTATAGTCATTCACCGCTTCCACCCCGATGTCTTTGCCTGCTACCGGTACCAACTGCTTGCCGGCCAGCGCCTCCTTCAGCCGTGGGTTTACCTCGCTGAGTCTCGCTCGTTTCTTTTCGTCGCCCGGTAATACGAGTCTTTCCGGCGAATGCATGAACTGATGAAAAGGAGTATCGGCATCGGGTGTCTTGTCTTCGGGAATCGGTGGGTACTCGTCGGCGACGGAATTCACTCGCTCTGAACTCAATGATCCGAGACGCTTGGTTGGCGATGTCTCAGTTTTGGGATTCGCGGCAACTTTCGCGGGCTGACTCTTCCCTTCTTCATAATCTTCGGCCAGCAGAAATTTTTGGGTCGCGGGATCCTGCACAAACACCTCGCCTTCGTTGTAAGCCTGTGCATACTTAATGTAATAAGCCAGCGCTGCGTTCCGCGAGCCGAGCCCCGGCGCTAAACCCCGCTGAATCGTGTAAACAAAATCGGCCGCGGTAATGCCATCGCCGTTTGAGAAGCGGCCGTTGTGACGCAGATGAAAAGTCAATTCAGAAGAGTCTTTGTTTACTTCCCAGCGCTCGGCCAGGGCGGGAATCGGGACCGTCGTCTTCGGATCGTACTCGACCAGACCTTCGTAGAGCGCCATGTAGATGCGCGCTTCCGGCTGGCCGTCCGAAATCGCCGGATCGAGCGATTCCGGCTCCGAGCCGGACACGTAGCGCATCACGTTGTCACGTGGCGGATCGGTTTTGCCAAAAAAGAGTTTGTTACTCGCAGAAGCAGCACAGCCCGCGCTGATCAGGGTCGCGACAAGAATCAGCATGGCAGCGCAGTGGGAAGGACAGGCAGCCACCCATCGGAACGTTCTCCATCTCTGAGTAGTCAAGATTGGCACAGCGTTTCAAAGTAGCACGCGTCCGCGGTGCGGGCAATATCTTTTCCGGAGGTATCAGGTCAAATTAAGTCCGAGGTTTAGAAGCGGACTACCGCCCGCTTCCATTCGGGCGGTAGCCCGACTCTAAACTCGCAAGGCTTGTCGCCAATTAAACTTCACCAGACTTCAATTCTCGAAACACTGTTTCGGTTTGCTTGTGTGCATTGTCGAATCCTTCCGAGGTATCGATCAGGAAATCGGCGTACTTCATCTTCTCATTTTGTGGCATCTGCGCGGCTATTCTCTGCGCGGCATCTTTGGGCGAAAAGCCATCGCGCAAAATCAGACGCTTCAATTGCACCTCTGGACGGCAGTGAACGACGATTAGCTTGGCAAAGCGGCGAAAGCCGCCGGACTCAATCATCAAGGCCGCATCAATGACCGCGATGCCGTCAGGGGTTTCTGCCTGCCAAAGCCGGATTTGCTCGTCCTGCGCGGCGATGATGAAAGGATGCAGGATCGAATTGAGGACCTGGCGACGGTCTTCATCAGCGAAAACAATCGCTCCCAACTTAGCGCGGTCGAGGGCGCCGTCCGCGCCCACGACCTCGTTTCCAAACGTGGCTACCACCGCATTCAGTCCGGCGGTCCCGGGCGCTACTACTTCCCGTGCAGTAAGGTCCGCGTCCAGCACGCGACACCCAAGCTCAGCCAGGACACCGAGGACGAAAGATTTGCCAACGGCAATCGATCCGGTAAGGCCAACCTTCAGCATTTAGTTAATCTATCATCGCGAACGCCACCGACTCGGACGCAAGTCACCAACTTGCGCTACAAGACTCTTCGCCATTTTGCTGCTTGCAGTGTGTTCTTCATCAGCATGGCCACCGTCAGCAAGCCCACGCCACCCGGCACCGGAGTGCGCCGGCCCGCAACCAGATCGGCTTCCGCCGGATGGACATCACCGACCAGCGTGTACCCGCGTTTTTGTATCGCTTCAATTCTTTTCCCAGCTTCGGCGCCAAAAAGGGTCCGCGCCTTTTCAATGTCGGTAATCTTATTCACCCCGACGTCGATCACGACGGCGCCGGGTTTGATGAAATCGCCGCGTATGAAAGCTGGGCGCCCGATAGCCGCGACCAGGATGTCCGCCTGCCGCGTCACCGCGGGGAGATCGCGCGTCTGTGAATGACAGATAGTCACCGTGGCATGTTTCTGCAACAGCAATCCGGCCACCGGCCGGCCGACGATTTGACTACGGCCAACGACACAGGCATTTGCTCCCGCGATCTCGATCTGGTTGCGATCCAACAACTCGATAATTCCGGCGGGCGTGCACGGAACGAATCGCGGTTTACCCATCGCCAGCAGACCGACGTTTACGGGATGAAAACCGTCGACGTCTTTCGCGGGATCGACTGCTTCAATAATCGCCGCTTCGTCAATCTGCTTTGGCAGCGGCAACTGAACCAGGATGCCGTCAACGTCATCGTTTTGATTTAAGTCACGAATTAGAGTCAGTAACTCTGCGGTCGTCGTGGTCGCCGGCAGACGTCTCTGGTCCGATTCAATCCCGACTTCAGCACACGCGAGCACCTTGTTCCGCACATAAACCGCGGAGGCATCGTTGTCGCCGACCAGCACGGCCGCGAGCTTTGGCTTCACGCCGCTCTCATCAAACAACCGTCGCACTTCCCGAGCGACTTCCTGCTTGATTTGATCCGCGACTGCTCGGCCGTCAAGACTTTGCGCACGTGTTTTCTCTGCTGAAACCATTGGCGGCAATCGTAACATGTAACGCAAGCCGCTATTCAACGCTTTCAGCGTGGTGATGAATAAATTGAACCTTCCCCCAGGGTGATACCCTGGGCTAAGTTATGTAACGCCTTCGGCGTAGGCGACCGATTTCAACCCTCGCCGGGCACCAATCAGGTGTCCGTTCCTGCTGGATCAGCGTCTACCGAAATTGAATTGAACTTGAGCTAGCCGCGCCAACCGTCTAATCTGCTCTATATTCAAAGCTCAGTTAAAATCAATCCAGGGATTATTGGAATCATGATAAAAGCCAGGCCGTCGCTCGCCGTCTCGTTTCTTCTCTTTCTGATCATAGTGTTTATTCCGTCAGCCTGCCGCCCTCGTCGCTCCGCTAACGAAAAGCGTTATCCGATCAAAGGCAAAGTCGTCGCCGTGGACAAAATCGATCGCACCGTCACCATCGCCCACGAAGACATCGTCGGCTACATGCCCGGCATGACCATGCCATTCAAGATTAAGAATGACGCTGACCTGGAGATGGTGAAGCCCGGCGATCAGTTAACCGGAACGTTGGTTATCGACGATCTCTCATCATGGGTTGAGATTGCTGCGATTGTCGAAGGCGGCCCTCCCGTTTCGCAGAATGTAGATGTGCCTGGCGAACCCAGGCCGGGAACCGAGGTGCCTGACTTTGGTCTCGTTAATCAGGACGGCAAACGAATTCATCTGGCCCAGTACCGAGGCAAGACGCTCCTGTTGACGTTCGTCTACACTCGTTGTCCGCAACCGGATCAATGCACCTTGATGAGCAACAACTTTGCCGCCATCGATCAGGCTTTGCAGAAACAGCCCGAGACTTACGACAAGACGCATCTCCTCACTGTAAGTTTCGATCCGGACTATGACACACCGAAAGTTCTCCGTAGTTATGGCGCTTCCCATACTGGCCGCTATTCAGACGAAACCTTTCAGCACTGGGAGTTTGCTTCCGGCACCAAAGACGAAGTGAAAGGCCTCGCGCAGTTTTTTGGGCTACGCTATTATCACGACACTGAGTCTAATGATGAGCAAGTCATCCACTCGATGCGGACGGCAATCGTCAGTGCGGATGGGAAGGTTTTTAAGTTGTATCGCGGAAACGAGTGGAAGCCTGAGGAAGTTTTGAGCGAACTCAGGACTCTAGTGTCACCTGCCCCACCTGTCGCAAGTCCAAAATAATGCGCAAAGCCCGACGCTCGATTCGCGAACGTTGGACTTTGCTTATTGAACAGCTAAGAGCGGACAGGGATGTCCGCGAAATCGCAGGCAAGGATGCCTGCGCTCCTCTTTACCAAATCTGGCAGCGCTTATCCGGTGGACGCACCATTGCATCGCCTTCCTTGCACGCAAACGCTGACGCGAAGGCCGGCATATTCGATAGCGGACCATTGACTCGGAAACGTCCCAGTGGATGGGGATCAGTTGCCGTCCTCAAGCGCGCGGCTTCGGGTCGAATGTTCTGGGCCCAGACCTGAGCCCACCCGAGAAAGAAGCGCTGCTCCGAAGTGAAACCATTGATGTCTTTCGGACGCGGCCTACCTTGCAGAGACTTCTGATACGCCGCGTACGCCACCGTCAACCCGCCGAGGTCGGCCACGGATTCACCGACGACCAACAGTCCTTTTTGATGCAGTCCAGGTTCGACTTCATACGAGTCGAACTGTTGGACCACGCAGTTTGTGCGGTCGGTGAATTTCTTATAGTCATCGGGTGTCCACCACATGACGAGGTTTCCATTCGCGTCGAACCGGGCCCCCTGATCGTCAAAGCCATGGGTCATCTCATGGCCGATCACGGCGCCGATGCCGCCGTAATTAAAAGCATCGTCGGCTTTCGGATCGTAGAACGGCGGCTGCAGAATTCCGGCGGGAAAAACGATTTCATTCAACTGGGGATTGTAATAAGCGTTAACGGTGGGCGGCGACATGCCCCACTCCGTGCGGTCTACAGGCTTGCCAATCTTGACCAGATTGCGCCTGAAATCAAACTCGCCGGCTGACACCGCGTTGTTGTAGTAAGGACCCCGGCTGACCTGGAGCGCTTCATAATCACGCCACTTGTCCGGATAGCCAATCTTGCGCACGTAGGCTTCCAGTTTCCCGATCGCTTTCTGGCGCGTCTCGGCGCTCATCCAGCTTAGAGTCGAGAGATCTTCGCGCAGGGCGGCAATCAAATTCGCGACCATCATGCGCGCGCGTTCCTTCGCCGCTGGAGTGAACGTCTTCGACACGTACAACTGACCCAAAGCCTCACCCAAGGCGCGATCGGTGCTGGCCACACAGCGTTTCCAGCGCGGCAACATCTCAGTTGTGCCTTGCAGATACTTACCGTTGAAGTTGAAACTCTCCTGGACGAACTTCGCCGAGAGAGTATTTGAGGCCGCGTTGACGACGTGCCAACGCAGATACGTCTTCCAGTCATTCACCGGCGTGTTCGTCAGCAGTTTGTCGGCTGCCTTGAAGAAATCCGGCTGGGCTACATTGATCTTGCCGATCTCGGGCAAACCGATGCCGCGGAAATAACGGCTCCAGTCAAAGTCCGGCGTCATTTCCAGCAACTGCGTTTTGATCATTGGGTGATAATTTGCTTCAGGATTGCGCCGCTGCACCCGGGTCAACGACTTCTCGGCAAGTTTCGTTTCGAGATTCATGACGGTGTTTGCTTCGGCGGCCGCGCTCTCCGGCGAGTCGCCCATCAACTCGAACGTGCGCGCGACATGCTTGACGTACTCGTCGCGCGTCGCCTTCGACTTGGCGTCATCACCCGTGTAGTAATCGCGATCGGGTAATCCCAATCCACCCTGGACTGCCTGCGCGATAATCTGGGTCGAGTCTTTGTAGTCCTGGCTGGCGCCAAAGCCAAAGACCGCCGGAATGCGGTGCGCGTGCAGGCGTGCTATTTCATCTTCAAGACCGGGCAAATCGGTGATTTGAGCGATCCGTTGTAGCTCGGGATTGAGGGGTTGGAGGCCCTCGGTGTCGATCTTTTGTTCGTCCATGCACGACCCGTAAAAATCCGCGATCTTCTGTTCGTTGCCGTTTGCGAACTTCTTTTTCGCTATCAGGCCGTCGAGGATTCCGTGCAGGACATTCGTGTTCTGTTCATCAAGCAGTTCGAACCGTCCCCAACGCGAATAGGCCGCCGGAATTTGGTTTCGATCCATCCAGCCACCGTTGGCAAAGCGATTGAAATCCTGACAGGCGCTGGCGCCGCGATCGATACTGGAAAAATCAAACCCGGCGACGACTGATTTTTGCGGCGTATCGGTGAATACCTCGATCGCCTCGGTCCCGGCAGCCCGGCTTCGGCGACCCGCGGCGACGACCAGCGCAATCAGAGACAACGAAAGGACAAACAAAAGCGCACGTCGGCAGAACAGACTCATGACAGAAACCTCCTGCGGAACTCTGGAATATTTTTAAGAGGGAACGCGCGGAATCTTAAGGCTTCCGCTGAGAAAAGGCAAAAGCAGGTCTTATGATAGAACGCGGCGCTCGAGCACGCCGAGCCGCTTATCGTGAAGTCCGAGGTCACCTCGAACGTCATACAGATCGCGTATGAAGATGTTGAATTTTTCGTCCAGCTTCTCGATTTGAGCCTGGACCGCTTCCCAGATCGGCCGAGTTTCCTTAAGCCGGCTGTCCACTCTCTCTTCCAATGAGGTCAGGCGTTGATCCAGTAGCACGATGTTCTTCACCATAGCCATTTGTTGGGTGCGGATTTCAGAAACTTCGCTGCGGATCGCAGCAAGTTCAGCCAGCACGCGTTGCTCGAAAGGACTCGCTCCCGGCAAGTCTTTCGTGAAATCCTCGCTCACAGTAACGTCATCCTAACAGGTTACCGAAAAATTTCAACGTAACGATTTTTGCAAGGAGAATGTTTTTCAACTCTTGAGCTTTTTGATTTCTTCGGTGAGAACCGGCAGTACCTCAAACAAGTCGCCGACGATGCCGTAATCGGCAATATCAAAGATAGGAGCCTCGGGATCTTTGTTGATGGCGACGATTGTCTGTGAATTCTTCATGCCCACCAGATGCTGAATTGCGCCGGAAATGCCCAGCGCAATATACAGCTTGGGCGCGACGGTTTGTCCTGACGATCCGATCTGACGATCGATGGGAAGCCACTCGGCGTCGCAAATCGGACGAGAAGCTGCCAGGTCGCCGCCGAGCACTTCGGCGAGTTTCTCCGCCAGCGCAATATTATCCTTGCTCTTGATGCCGCGGCCGACTGCAACGATCACCTCTGCTTTGCTTAGATCGACTGCCTGCTTTACTTCCTGGAAGGGCGCTTCCGCTTTCATGCGGACTTCCCCAACATCAACGGGCATTTCCTCTATCGCCGCGCCGCTTCCCTTCACCGCCTGATCACCACGGAAAGCGCCCGATTGAAAGGTGACGAACAAGGGCGCCTCGGCATCGGAAGAAACATCGGCATCGAGCTTGCCCAGGAAGATCCGACGCGTGAATGTGACTTTGCCGCCGTCGACGATCATGCGAATGCAATCGCTGATCATTCCTTTGCCAAAACGCGCGGCCAGCTTGGGGGCAAAGTCACGCACCAAATACGTGTGCGACATGATCACGTATTGCGGATCAGCGGCGCGCACGACGTGCTCGAACGCCGTGGCGTAGGCGTCAGGTGTGTAATCGGCGAGCTTTGGATCATCGACATAAACCAATTTTGCGAGTTCGTAACCGGCGATATCCTGTGCGAGTGAATGTATACCTGAGCCCAGCAGGACTGCGGAGACGGTTTCGCTGGTTTCACTGGCGAGCTTTTGTCCGGCCGCGAGCGCTTCCAGCGAAGTCTTATTTAGCGTCCCTGATTTGTGTTCGATGAAAACGAGAATGCCGTTGCTCATAAGTATATGTAGTCCAATATCTGCCGTCTGTCTCTCTGGCGTTAGTCGCGATTGAGTTCCCTTAAGGCCTTAACAAACTTATCGTTGTTCAGGAACCGCTCGAAGGAGGAATCAGTCCGGGGGTCGGGCATCGGCTCACCCTTGATCATGTTCTCCCGGTATTCAAAAGCCTGCTTGAGATAGAGGATTGCCTTATCTACATCGTTCATCTCGGCATAGGTGCAGGCAAGGTTGTAGTGGAACATGGGATACTTTGGATCTTTGGAGAGCCCGTACTCGAATGTCTCTTTGGCCTTCTTCAAGTCACCCGAAATTCCGTATGCCATGCCAAGATTATCGACGAGTACACGCCACAGCGTCTTGTCGAGCGTAGATTTTTCTTTTTCGAGATCAACGGCCCTTTGATAAGGGGGAATTGCCCTCTTGAAATCGTGCTGGAGATAAAAGACGCTTCCCTGCCGCATGTATTCAAGCGTTTCGGGATTAGCTTTCTGCTCAGGTTCCTGAGCCGCGGCCATACCCGAGCAAGCAACGATCGCCGCCAATATAAACGCAATCCGTCCTGGATTCAGGTGCAACATCCTTAAATCACCCGCGCCTCGGTCCGTAGTTTCTCGGCCAACTCAACCGCGCCTTTCCTGGCGTCACCGCCGCCGAGGAACTGCGTCTGTTTCGACTTCTGTGGCAGATAAATCTTTTCGATTCGCTGATGTGAGGGGCGGCTCACAATCTCGGCGTTCGGCGTGACTTCTTTAATCTCTTTTTTCTTGGCGGCCATGATTCCTTTCAGCGTCGCATAGCGGATCTGGCTGATACCTGACTGAATCGTCAGCAGCGCCGGCGTCGGCATCGTGTACCACTGATACCAACCGCTCTCAAGTTCGCGTTTGACGCGCAGCTCGCCGCCGGTAGCATCAATCTCGATGACGATGGTCGCGTGCGGCAAGCCGAGGATCTCAGCGAGGATTACGCCTGTCTGGCCATAACCGTAGTCGTCCGATTGCAGACCCGTCATGATCAAGTCGGCCTGCTCTTCGCGAATCGCTTCAGCCAGAACACTGGCCGCCGCGAAAGGTGAAAGATGCGTGACATTGTCGCCGAGGACATGGATGGCGCGATCAGCGCCACGGGACAGCGCGTCTTTGATCACGCTCTTTGCCCGTTGCGGGCCCATCGAGCAGACGACAACTTCGCCACTGACTTGCTCTTTGATTCGCAGGGCTTCTTCGAGCGCATAGCCGTCCGACTCGCTCACTTCAAACGATAGATCGGCTTCTTCAATCCAGGTGGAATCTTTATTGATGCGCAGAATCGCGTCCTTGTTCGCGACCTGTTTCATGAGGACAAGGATTTTCATAGTCAAGCAGCGGTCCCGAATCTTTGAACTTCGTGCTTCGTTCTTTGACCTCTCAGTAAGCTTGAATTCAAAGCTCAGCGTACCAAGTACAAAGAACAAAGTTCATTCTTACTCTTCGTATCTCTTGAATAACAAGGCCGCGTTGGTGCCGCCAAACCCGAAACTGTTCGAGAGCGCATACTGCACGTGCGCTTCACGAGCCTTGTTCGGGACATAGTCGAGATCGCATTCCGGATCGGGCGTGACGTAGTTGATCGTCGGCAAGATTATGTTGCGGTGAATTGTAAGCACCGAGAAGACACCCTCGACTCCACCCGCTGCGCCCAGCAAATGCCCGGTCATCGATTTCGTCGAACTGATGGCGACTTTATAAGCGTGCTCTCCGAAGGTCTTCTTGATGGCCATCGATTCAAACTTGTCGTTGTAGGGCGTCGAGGTTCCGTGGGCATTGATGTAGCCGACTTCCTCAGGCTGCACCCCGGCATCGCCGAGGGCCTTTTGCATGACCCGGACCGCGCCGGATCCGCTGGCGTCAGGCATCGTGATGTGAAAGGCGTCGCCGCTCATGCCATAGCCTACGACCTCAGCATATATCTGGGCCCCACGCCGTCGCGCGAATTCCAACTCTTCGAGAATCAGGATGCCCGCGCCCTCGCCGATGACAAAACCATCACGGCTCAAGTCAAACGGTCTGGAGGCATGCACCGGATCGTCATTGCGCGTCGAAAGCGCGCGCAAGGCGGCAAAGCCGGCAACGCTCATCGGTGTAATAGCCGACTCGGCGCCACCGCAAATCATCGCGTCGGCGTCGCCCCGCTGAATGATTTTGAAGCTGTCGCCAATGGCGTGCGCACCCGCCGAGCAGGCCGTGGCTGTGGCCGAATTCGGACCCTTGGCATTGTGCCGGATTGAAACCTGGCCGGAAGCAAGGTTAACGATTGCCGACGGGATAAAGAAGGGCGAGACGCGGCTCGGGCCGTCTTTGAGAAGCTTTTCATGCTCCCGCTCGATGGCCCAGAAATCTCCGATACCGCTGCTGATATAGGTGCCGACGTTTTCCGCGATCTCGTCGGTTATTTTTAGTCCGCTGCCCTTGACCGCTTCATCTGAAGCGGCAATCGCATAGTGAATAAAGGCGCCCATCTTGCGGGCTTCCTTCTTCTCTATGTAATCCAGCGGATTGAAATTCTTTACTTCGCAGGCGAACCTGGCGGCAAACCTGGCAGCGTCAAATTTCTTGATGTAATCCGCGCCACTTTGGCCTTCCAAAAGCGCGGTCCAGGTGGTCTCGAGTGTGTTGCCTACAGGGGTAACCAGACCGAGACCGGTGACGACGACGCGACGATTCAAAGTCAGGACTCCTTCCGTGATCAGATTAATAAGTGGCTGACGAGCCTGGGCGATTTGCCCCGGCCGTCATCACTCCCGATCACTTAGCCTTGTGCTGATCGATATAGGTGTACGCGTCCCGCACGCTTTGAATTTTTTCCGCATCCTCGTCCGGAATTTCGATGCCGAACTCTTCCTCGAAACGCATCACGAGTTCAACCGTATCGAGTGAGTCCGCGCCGAGGTCATCGATGAAGCGGGCATTGGGCGTAACTTCATTCTCGTCTACGCCCAGCTCGTCCACGATAATCTGTTTTACTTTTTGCTCAATCTCTGGATCGGGCATTCGTTTTTGCTCCTCTTTGTCATGTCCGACAAACTTCAGTTTGCCGATGTTAGTTATGGCACAGATTTCTGTCTGTGACTTTGTACGTCATGCACAGAACGCAGTCTGTGCCACTCTCATCAAATCTGTGTCTGCCGGATGATCGCAACCGGCCCTTACCCTTGAACCACTTCGCGGGTAGCGCACAGACTAGCTCTATCCTCGACGTTGACGCAACGCAGGCCGCGATCGATCTGGCGCATCAACCCACTTAAAACTTTTCCGGGTCCAATCTCAACCAAGGTTTGTACACCCTGACTAATCACAAATTCAACCGACTCAAGCCAGCGAACAGGCTGTGACACCTGACGAACCAGCGCATCGCGCGCCTCAGCACCGAAGTTGACGGCCCTAGCATCAACGTTCGTGACGATCGGTATCGCGAGATTTTCAAACGGAACCGCGTCCAAATCAAACTGCAGGCGTTCCTGAGCCGGCAGCATCAAAGCGCAATGGAACGGCGCGCTTACGTTCAATTTCACTGCTCGCCTGGCGCCGCGTTCCTTCAAAAGTCCAATCGCCCGCTCAACCGCCGCGCTGTCGCCGGCAATGACGATCTGGCCGGGTGAGTTGATATTTGCCGCGCTGCACACCTGACCATGGGCGGCCTCTTCACAAGCGTTCTGTACCACATCGAGGCTCGCGCCGAGGATGGCAGCCATTGCGCCCGCGCCTACCGGCACTGCCTCCTGCATATAACGTCCGCGCGCGCGCACCGTTCTGATCGCGTCACCCAACGAAAGTGCGCCCGCTGCAACCAACGCCGAATACTCGCCCAGACTATGCCCAGCTACAAAGTCAGGCCGGGGAAAGCCCTCAGCTTCCAAAGCTCGCAGCGCCGCGATCGAAACGGCCAGAATGGCCGGCTGCGTATTCTCAGTCAACTGCAACTGATCCGCCGGACCATTGAAACATAAATCGGAAAGCCCAAAGCCCAGGGCTGTGTCCGCTTCTTCAAAGACCTGTCTCGCCGCCGGAAAGTTCTCGGCCAAATCTCTTCCCATGCCCGCATGCTGCGAGCCCTGCCCGGGGAACATGAAAGCGATTGCCGATTGCCGATTGCCAATTGCCAATTTAAGTTCTCTTATCTCGGGGCAGCGCAACCACCAAGTCTAAAAACGAGTTGGCAATCACCAATTGCCTCACCAGCGCATTACAACCCCGCCCCACGTAACACCGCCGCCAAAGGAGGTCATCAGGATCAGATCGCCTTGCTGCACGCGTCCTGATTCTACGCACTCGTCCAGTCCAATCGGAATCGATGCTGACGAGGTATTGCCGTGCATCGCGATGTTCGAATACACCCTGCCACTATCGACGTCCAGCTTGCTGGCGACTGCATCCGTAATGCGTTGATTAGCCTGATGTGGAATGAACAACTTTACGTCTTCGGTAGTCAAACCCGCCTGCTCCAGAACCTCGCGCGAAATGTCGGTCATCGATCGCACTGCCACCTTGAACAGCTCATTCCCCTTCATTTTGAAGAAATGATCTCCGCGGGCAATTGTCTCGGCGCTAAAGCCGCCCTTGGTGCCACCGCCGGGCGCGTACAATTGGTCTTCGTAGCGACCGTCAGATCGAATTTTCGCTGCCAGGATTCCCCGTCCGCTTTCCACTGCGCCCAGAACGGCTGCGCCTGCGCCGTCACCAAACAGAACGCATGTCGAGCGGTCGGTGTAATCAACGTAACGGGTTAGAATCTCAGCCCCGATCACCAGCGCATACTTTGATTGCCCGCCGCGAATCATGGCATCAGCCAGCGACAAGCCATAGAGAAAACCGGAACAGGCAGCGACAATATCCATCGCCGCAGCCTTGTCAGCTCCCAATTCGGCTTGGATCAGACAACCGGTCGAGGGCAGGATTTGATCGGGTGTAACCGTCGCGCAGAGTATCAGATCGATCTCCGTTGGATCGACGCCGGCGCGCGTGATCGCGTCGCGCGATGCTTTCACGGCAAACTGCGAAGTATATTCCTGAGGGCCGGCCTTTCGCCGTTGCTTGATCCCGGTCCGCGTCGTGATCCACTCGTCCGTGGTGTCGACGATCCGTTCCAGATCGGCATTCGTCAAAATACCTTCCGGATAGGAATGGCCCGTGCCAAGAATGCCCGAATTAGTTTTCGACATTCAAAATCTCGTCAGGCAAATGCCGTCTTGGAAGAGCAGGACGGATCCCGCAGCGCCCCACTTGAGAGTGGCGCTCAAAACGGCCTACTGAGTGTCAGGCGGCCTGTTCGATATGAACTATTTCGCGGCCTTTGTAGTAGCCGCATTTAGGGCAGACTCGGTGCTGCATGCGTGGTTCCTGACAATTTGGACAGGCGACGGTTTGCGGTATACGCAGCGCATCGTGTGCCCGACGCTTGCCGCGACGCGATTTTGAATGACGACGTTTTGGATTCGGCATGATTACTCCACAATCTTAGTTTTAGATCTCACTTCAATCTCATGGTTCGGATTTCAAATCTAAAATCTCAAATTTCAGACTTGAAATTCCTCTTCTGTACTTTATGCTTTGACCTTCGTACTTAGGAACCCCTGGTATTGCGGCCAACTGTCAAAGTACAAAGCTCAAAGCACAAAGTCCCAAACTTACATTTGCAGATCCTTCAATGTCTGCCAGCGTAAGTCGACCTCATTAGTCTCGCAGTCGCAACTGCTCAGATTTTTATCAATTCCGCAGTTCGGACATAGACCTTTGCAATCCTCGCGACACAACACATTAGCAGGTACGGCTAGAAGAAGCTCTTCGCGGACCAGTTCGTCGAGTTCGATTCCCTCACCATCATAGACCGCGATGTTCAAATCTTCCGCCTGCAACTCGTGCTGTTCTTCGGCGGCCCAACTGACCGCGCGAACAAATCTTTCTTTGAACTCCGTACTCAGTGGAAGCTCGACCGGCTTCAAGCAACGCCCGCACACAACCTCAAGCTTCGTTTGCAGTTGGCCGCGCAGTTCGGCTTCTCTGCCGACCCGGCTGACTCGGCCGCGCACCTCCGCCGGCTCAATCAGCCTGACGTCCGCGTCCTCCAGCGGGAGCTGGTTAACTTCATAAACCTCGGCAAACTTGCCGCCTTCGTCGTCCAGCTTGTCTAACTCAATTCGCATAACAAAGCCCTCCGGTTCATATAGACTGCGCCAGGAGGCAGAGTGCAAAGTCGCTAATTATAGCGGGCGGGCGGCCACTTTCAAAGTGCACTCGGCCTTTCCCCTTGCGCCTCAACCGCCGGCGTTGGCCTTTCCCTTGGCTTTCCGGGTCTTCTTCGGCCCCTTCGTCGTAGTCGGGGCTTCCGGTGATTTATCGTCCAGACGGGCACATTCGGCGCGCCAAATGGATTCCACGCGCTTCTTATCCAATACACCGCCTTCGTTAAGGACTTCGATCAGACTTTTTACCAGAGCATGATTTGAATAAGCCGTTTCAGACTGTCTCAACAACAGGTTCAATCCCTGCTCCAGCCGTTCAGCCAAACGCGCCGTCGTGTTCTCTAAGATCGTCAAACGCTCGAGCAGATGATCTTCGTTGGGAGTTGTGTCCGATGGGCCGACGCGGACCGAAGGAGGCTCCACGACCAGCATCAGCTTCGTGCCGCAACGCTGACAGAATTCCTGCCCGAGCGAATTTGCCGCCCGACATTTCTGGCAAAAATGAAGAATTGCGCGATGCTGCATCGTATTTGCACCCGTTCGGAGTCGGGCTACTGCCCAACTTGCTCGCGAACTTCAGTATTCATAAAAACCGCGTCCGCTCTTCTTTCCCAACCAACCCGCGGCGACATATCGCTTCAGCAGAGGGCACGGCCGGTACTTTGAATCACCAAATCCATCATGTAACACGTTCATGATCGCAAGGCAAACGTCGAGGCCGATGAAGTCGGCGAGCGCGAGCGGCCCCATCGGATGATTCATGCCGAGCTTCATAATGCCGTCGATACTTTCACGCGCTGCGACGCCCTCATACAGAGCGAAAATCGCCTCGTTAATCATCGGCATCAGCACGCGATTTGAAACAAAGCCCGGAGAGTCCTGACACGCGAGCGGGACCTTACCGAGCCGCTCTGTCAACGTATGCACTTCTTCATAAGTCTGATCCGAAGTCGCGGCCCCGCGAATAATTTCGACGAGTTTCATCACCGGCACCGGATTCATGAAATGCATTCCGATCACTCTGTCGGCACGCTGCGTGACCGCGCCGAGTGTGGTGATCGAAATCGACGAAGTATTGGAAGCGAGAATCGCATCCGGTTTGGCAGCTTCATCAAGGGACTTAAAAATTTCGGTCTTAACAACAAGATCTTCCGTGGCTGCTTCAACGATAATAAAAGCGCCGCCCAGGTCGGCGAGTTCGGTCGTGGTCTTAATTCGCGCAGTGATCGCGCTCTTTTCGTCCAGGCTCAAACGATCTTTGTCTACATCCCGCTGCAGGCTTTTATCAATAGTCTTCATGCCGCGGGCGAGGAACTCCCCGGCGATGTCCCGCATAACAACACTGAAACCGGCACGCGCTGCCACCTGAGCAATGCCCGCGCCCATCGTTCCCGATCCTACGACTCCAAATATTTCATTCATAAAATTGTGGCACAGACTTCAGTCTGTGATTGTGTTCGTCGCAGCACCGAGCGAGTTACCTTCGACGCTACGCGCCGGAGGACCTGATCAATTGATACTACTTCAAACGATCGGCCCAATTCATTAATGGCTGCGCACCTTTGAGAGCCGCCTGCAACTCGCCCTCGCTGTGCTGAGCTGCTCGGCCACCATAAAGCCTTACTCCGCCTTTACTGCGAAAAAACTTAATCGTATAGATTCCCAGCGCGGTGCCGACTGGAATATTGATCAATGAAACCATCGCTAGAGCGAGACCGAGCGGTTTAGCCCAACCCGCCTTCTGCTGCAAACCATAGCCGACGGCCAGCGGCAGCAACCCAACTACAAAAAGAAGAACTATAAAAGTCAGAGTTCCTAAAGCAACCCAGAAAGTTGAGATCGAATTCGCAGCCGGAGCCGCCAACTTAACCGCGACCACCAGCAGCAAAAGACCTGCGAGCGTCAGCCCATGCATTGCGCCATAGATGAAATGCAGAGTGGCGAGCGTCTTGTTGTGCTCTTCACCGGTCATAGATCCAATCTCGAACCAGCTCATCGCCAGTCAGGGGGCGATGCCGGAGGCGCGTATGTCTCTTCCCCCTGCTTCCGATCAACTCCATTCCAATTTGCCGGCGGTGACGGTGGCAAAGCCTGCCGCAGGTTGTCATAGAGAAGCTTGCCGGGAGTGCTAAACAGAAACCAGAAAGTGTAAATCGACACCGCCGTACCAAATGGAATTCTCAAAGCTGACAAAACGGCTGCCACAATCCCGGCGATCTTTGCCCAACGCTTGCGCTTCAGAAATGCGTAACCAGCGATGAACGATGGGACCGCGAGCAGGACATTGATTATGACAACAAGCGCTACGATCACTGCGATGAACGGCCCCGGAGGCAAACTACTCCCCCGACCGTTTAGCGTACTTAGCCCAACCATGGCAAAAACGATTATGCCCGTTACCAGCATTAGCAGGATGTGGAGCACGCCGTAAGCAACGTGAGCCATCCCCAGATACTTGTTGTGTTCTTCGGGAGTCATCGTTCTAAGGCGAATCGTCTAGCGCTCCACCGCCATCGCCACCGCATTGCCGCCGCCCAGACACAGCGCCGCGATACCACGATGGGCATCACGTCGCTTCATTTCGTAAAGCATCGTAGTCAGAATTCGCGACCCGGACTGTCCAATCGCGTGGCCCAGAGCCACCGCGCCGCCGTTGACGTTAAGCTTTTCTGGGTCGAGATCGAGTTCGCGAGTTATAGCTACGGCCTGGACCGCAAAGGCTTCATTCAATTCGATCAGATCGACATCACTCAATGACCAGCCGGTCTTCGTCAAGAGTTTCTTAATTGCTTCGACCGGCGCCATCATCACCAGCTTTGGTTCGATACCTGAGGTGGCCTGCCCTACGATTCTCGCCATCGGCTCAATACCGAGAGACTTTGCGCGCTCAACTGAAGTAACTATTACGGCGGACGCCCCATCGTTCACACCCGGCGCGTTTCCCGCCGTCACTGTGCCGCCCTCTTTGAACGCAGGCTTTAATTTGCCCAGAGACTCCAGCGAAGTGTCTTCGCGCACTGGTTCGTCCGTATCGAAGATGATAGGTGGGCCCTTTCTTTGCTTGATCTCGATGGGTACGATTTCGTCTCTGAACTTTCCCGACTTGATCGCCGCGCTCGCCTTCCGATGAGAGTTGAGAGCGTACTCGTCCTGCTCTTCGCGCGACACTTGGAAGCGTTCAGAAACAACTTCACCGGTGCAGCCCATATGCTGATCGTCAAACGCGCACCACAGCCCGTCATTAATAACCGTATCGACGAGCGTGCCGTTGCCGAGGCGATAACCTTCGCGCGCCTTCGGCAACAGGTAAGGCGCGTTCGACATTGATTCCATGCCCCCGGCGACCACGATTTCCGTATCACCCAGTTGCACTCCCTGCGCGGCCATCATGATCGCTTTCAAGCCCGAGCCGCAGACTTTATTTACGGTTACGGCCGAGACGGTGTTCGGCAGTCCGCCGTGCAGCGCCGCCTGTCGCGCCGGGTTTTGGCCGAGGCCGGCCTGGATGACGCAGCCCATAATCACTTCATCGACATCTTCGGGGCTGACACCGGCGCGCTTAACCGCTTCGCGGACGACTATGGCGCCAAGCTCCGTCGCTTTGAAACTTTTGAGCGCGCCGAGAAACTTTCCGACCGGCGTCCGCACGGCGCTAATGATTACTGCTTCTTTTATCTCTGACATTATTATTCACTGCTCACTCGATAAGATGATTTAGCATGACTGCTAATTCTAAAGAGTGTCAAGGAAGGCGAAGTGTTAGAAGCCCGGCCGTCAGGGCGAGCTAGTTGGCCCTTGCTTACGCGCGGGTCCGACACTGCGCGATCAACGATCATGCCCAACGAGCAGCAGGCGTTCCCGTCGGGGATTCCGAATCATATTCAAACTCAAGCCACCATGCCCGAACGTTTCTGCCTGGCCAATGATCTTCAAACTGGGATCCTGGATGAGCAGGTTCGCGTACTCACTCTCCCGAATGATCGCAACTGATTTCGCATCGCTTCTTAATGCGGACACTAATTTCTCGTTCGCGTTGACGCCAATTAGTCGTTCAACGTTATGAGGAGCAGGAAGGTTGAAGGCGATGCCATTGGCCCAATCGCTGGCCCCGCTTGACGTATAAACAGCGCTTCCTGCCGGCACAGCCGCCGCGAGTCGTGTCGCCGGCAAGTAACCGACAAACGCCGGCAACAAAGCCCATTGCATCGTCACGAACGTCAGCCACATTGTCGCGGTCAGCACGAACGTCGACTGCCATGTCTTCCGCTTCGCGAGAAGTGCGATCATCAGCAGAAACCCGGCGACAGCCATTATGATCGGTAGAAATCGCAGGGGCGTTGAGACCGAGAGCACCGCCGCGGCCTTGAGCGAAAGCAGAGCCACAACAACGATCATCGCCGAGCAAAGCACCAGCAATGCCTGGACGCAGCGCCGCACAACGTTCGCCAGCTTTTCAGCATTCGCGATTACGGGCGCGACTATCAACGCGCTCGCCGGCATAGCCGGTAAGAGGTAGTAATCAAGCTTGAAACTGGATAGCGAGAACAGAACTATCGTGGCCCCGAGCCACAAATGAAGGGTACGTGAAGCACTCGACCCCCGAGCGCGATCACGCCAATTAAACCAGAGCGCCGCAAAAACAAATATTGACCAGGGTGCAAAGTCACTGAAGAACGCCGCCAACTCATACCAGATGGGCCGGCCAGACGCACCGTAGACATCACCCGTGAATCGCTGCAGGTTCTCACTTAGGAAGAAAAACCGCAGGGGGCCGGGACCCGCCCACGCATAGACAAACAAGAAATAGGGCGCGGCGATCAGCGCAAACAGAACCAGACCCGGAACCACGCGAAGCTTTTTCAGCTCTGCCCGACTTCGTCTGATTGCCATTTCCAAGCCAATTGGCGCCGCAACTAACACGACGGCAACCGGACCTTTAACCAGGACACCCAAAGCGAGCGCAACATAGCCGAGCAACACCAATGCTTTGGACTGAGGCGCCTGATCGTTGAGAGCTAAGACGAAACAGGTGAGTGACGCGGTCACGCAAAGCGTAAGCAGCATGTCGCTCATCGCCATGCGCGCGAAACTCAGAAAGAGAAAACTCGACGCTAACATCGCGACTGAAATCAGGGCCGCTCGCCTTCCATTCAGACGCACCGCAAGTGAATAGACAATCGCCAGAACCAACAGCGCAGCTAATACCGAAGGAAGTCTCGCCGATCCATAGTTCGTCCCAAACAACTTGTACGCGGCTCCGATAAGCCAATAAGTCAGCGGCGGTTTGTTTAGTGCGAATTCGTCCGGCGCGTGCGGCGTCAGCCAATCACCCTGCTCGACCATCAAGCGCGAACCAAGCGCAAAGTAACTCTCCGCGCGCACAAACTCCTTATAGATCCAGATGTCGCTAAGAAATAGCACTGCCGCGAAGGCGATCAGAATGAAGAAGGCGCGATGTTGTTTTAGTAAGGTCACGTAATCAATGACATTCGCGCGCTTAGAATCGAGTCTCTCTTCACGCCGAAGGCGTGACATGTAATAGCCGGAGGCAACGCCCCCGGTAGCCGGCGATGAATTTCGACCCGGAAGGGGTCGCATGCAAGATTTCGTACGTTGCGCCTCGGTGTAGGATACCTAAAAAAGGAGAAATCCGACGATGGCTCAAACTTTGGTCAGCCTCCTGGTGCATTTGGTCTCCTCAACCAAGAACCGCGCGAATCTCATTACACCTGACATTGAACCGGAATCAAGCGCCAGGACACCTCTTTTAGTTCATTCAAATGGCAAGACGGTTATGGTGCTCTTACCATCGGCCAATCAAATGTGGTCGCACTCAAACGATATATTGAATTACAGGATAGCCATCACCGGAAGAGGTCGTTCGAAGACGAGTTGCGTGGTCTGTTGAAAAAATATCGCGTTGATTTCGACGAGCGATACATCTGGCGATGATTCTGTGACACCTTCAGGGTCAGCTATTATTTTTGATCATCGTTCCGGGGGCGTTGCCCCCGGCTATCACATGCGACCCCTGCGGGGTCGAACTCTAAACGCACCCGCGCACACAGGTGTACTAACCTCACCGGGCCCGCGAAAGACCCTTCGGTTAATACCTCCAATTGAAACCCACACACGCGGGTGTTAGACTCGGCGCTTGAAATTCAACCTCTTAATCATCTGGCTCTACCGGACTAAATAATCATGCAGGCACTCATCCTGGCAGGAGGAAAAGGCACACGGCTGCGCCCTCTTACCGTCTACACGCCGAAACCGATCGTTCCGATTTGCAACCGTCCTTTCCTGCTCTATCAGATCGACACTCTACGTCGCGCGGGCGTTACCGACATCACGCTTTCGCTGTCTTATCAGCCGGAGAAGATCGAGCAACAACTCGGGGACGGCTCGAATTTTGGCGTCAAGTTGAAATACACGGTCGAGCCACAGCCGATGGGTACGGCCGGCGCCTACAAGTTCGCGGAAGATTTGATTCGCGAACCGACCGTGGTTTTTAACGGCGACATTTTGACCGACCTCGATCTGAAAACCGTGATTCGCCAGCACAAAGAGCGCAACGCGGTCGCGACTATTGTGCTCACTCCGGTTGAAGACGCGAGCGCGTACGGCGTGGTCGAAACTGAAGACGATGGCCGCGTCCTTCGCTTTCTCGAGAAGCCAAAACCGGAAGTAACTTCCTGCAAAAACATCAACGCCGGTACGTACGTGCTCGAGCCTCAGGTCCTCGATCTAATCCCGCGCGGTGAAAACCATTCGTTCGAGTACGGTCTGTTTCCGAAGTTGCTGGAAAATGGCGAGCCATTCTTTGCGCACATTCCGCAGAGGACTTACTGGATGGACATTGGAACGCCCGCACGTTACCTGCAGGCCCATCACGATCTTCTGGCCAACCGGGTTTCGCGGATTCATATCAAGGATCGCCGTGGCAATTTTGAGTCGGCCACGCACTCCGAGATCGACGAACTGTCCGTTATCGGGGATGAATGCACGCTAAAGCCGGGCGTCGAAATTATCAACTCAGTGCTCGGCAAAGGTTGCTACATCGAAGAGCGTGCGCGCATTGAGAACTCGGTCATCTGGAGCCATACGCGCGTGGGTGCTGAGGCGCAGCTAAAGGATGCGATCATCGGGCGCGGGTCTCATGTGGGCCGGTCGACAATCGTTGGGCCGGGGAGTGTGCTGGGAGATAAGACATCTCTGACCGACTATACGAGAACATGCTAAAGGAAGGACAAGAACCGTGAACTGGGACATTTTTCGCGCTTACGACATCAGAGGCGTCTATCCAACGGATATCGACGAGGAGGGCTACTATCGAATTGCGAAGGCCTACACTTATCTTTTTCATCCCAAAACAATGGTAGTCGGCCGGGATGCGCGCGTCTCTTCGCCGCAGTTGGCGGAAAGTCTCATATCCGGTTTTCTCGACGCAGGTGTCGACGTCATAGACATCGGCGGTATTACCACCGACATGCTTTACTTCGCCGTAGGAGCTTACGACTATTCAGGCGGCATAGTCGTTTCTGCTTCCCATAATCCGAAGGAATACAACGGGGCGAAGATGGTGCGCGAGAAGGCGGCAGCCATTTCTTCGGACACCGGCCTGTTCGATATCCGCGATGTTCTGAAAGCAGGTAAAGACAAAGAAGTCAGGTCGGACAAAAAAGGGTCCGTGAAAGAGAAGGATGTTCTCGACGACTATCTCAAACATGTGCTCAGCTTTATCGACACGAGTGTGATTAAGCCGTTCACCTTTGTCGGCAACGCCAACTTCGGCTATGTCTGTTATTCGGCTTCAGCTCTCGTGAAAAAGCTGGGACTGAACCTGATACCGCTGAACTTCGTTCCCGATGGCACCTTTCCTAAAGGGCCGCCGGATCCGATGCTGCCCGAGAATCGCATCGAAACTGAGAGACTGACCAAGAGTTCCGGGGCCAGCTTCGGGGTGGCCTGGGACGCGGACGCCGACCGCTGCATGTTTGTTGACG
The DNA here is from genome assembly GCA_033856915.1 of Blastocatellia bacterium. GTDB lineage: Bacteria > Acidobacteriota > Blastocatellia > Pyrinomonadales > Pyrinomonadaceae > UBA11740. Next base: position 38,795 of record JAWVEB010000059.1, read on the forward strand.
AGAAGGGCGAATTTATTTCCGGTGCTTACACGACAGCTTTGCTCGCGGACATTCTCTTGATGAAAGAAGGCAACGACAACGCGATCATTTTCGATCCGCGGGTGATTTGGCCGGCCCTGAAAGTTTGCGAACAACACGGCGCTCGGGCCATCATCTCGAAAGGCGGCCATGCCTTTATGAAGGAGCGCATGCGTAAAGAGAAAGCGATATTCGCAGGCGAGATGAGCGGTCATTACTATTTTCGCGAAAATTTTTACGCCGACAACGGGACCATTCCCTTCCTGCTTGTAATGGAACATCTTTCAAAAACCGGCAAACCGTTTTCCGAAGTCATGCGGCCCTACATGGAAGGCCATTTCATGTCCGGCGAATTGAACTTTCGAGTTAAAGACATCCAGCAAGTGATCGCCGCAGTCAAGAAACAGTACGCGAAAGACGGCAAAGAAGACTTCACCGATGGGTATTCGCTGGAGAGCAGCGACTGGCGATTCAACATTCGTCCGTCAAACACCGAACCACTGCTGCGCTTGAACATTGAAGCGCGCCAGCCCGGGCTGGTCGAAAAGATCCGCGCTGAAATTGAAGCGATTATCAAGTCAGAGCCGAAGTAGTCTGCTGAAACGGTCGCGCACCCGGCGCTCGATCTCCCTTTGCGCCTCTCGACTTCTCTTTGCGCCTTTGCGAGAAACTACGCCTTATGGTTCACGCAAAGGCGCAAAGAACAACTGAGGTGCAAAGATAACCTTTCCTTCCCGGCACACCTCTTGCCAAAACAATCCATGTAAGCAAAGAGGCGCTTGAAATAGAAGCTCGACTGGGCCCTCAAGTTTCAAACGAGGAGGACTACATCATGGGATTGATCCTGTTGATAATCCTGATTATTTTGCTTTTGGGTGCCGTCCCGGCATGGCCGCACAGCCGAAACTGGGGCTATGGACCAAGCGGCGGCCTCGGTTTGGTGTTGGTGATCGTCCTGATCCTGGTGTTGCTCAGAGTGTTCTAAGTTAAGACGCTTCTTCTCGCCTTGCGAGGCCAAAGCGTGCAGCCCGAACTTATTTCTTTTTCTTTGGGAGAGGGCTAAGCTCCACCCACTACGAGTTGGTCGCGCCTTCCTTTCGCGCCGCGACCCTCATCGACGGGCCCGTTGCATTTTGTACGTCGGCCTTTCTGAACCTCGGCTTTTCTGATTAGCACCTGGCTTTAGAAACTATGAAAGTCGGGTCTCCATGAGTGGTCTAAGATGTTGGTGCTAATCCAACTCAACGAGCTTACCCGTAAGGATGGCTCAAGACCAAAACAAAAAGGAGACCCGTGATGAAAATA
>JAWVEB010000060.1:0-2964 GCA_033856915.1 Blastocatellia bacterium
CCTAAGGGATTCCGCACGAGCAAAGGCGAGGTGTCTGGAAAATCCTCCAACCAAGAGCTGAGTGCACGGCCGATTATTTGCGGCTGGGCGGTCAGGTTTCGGTCTTGCGCGAATCGGACCATCTCGACGGGGGCCCCGTTAGTTGAATCCTTCAACCGAGCATAGGCGAAATCGAGGCTCAACATCTCCAGCAGCACGTCGAGCAAAGCATTGAGAATTTGGGAAGGCTGTCCGCCACTCCAGATGGCGGGAAGCGCGCGAACGCTGACCAGGTTGTTGAGACAGGTCTTCAGGCGCTTAATTTCATTAGCCGCCTGTTCCATCTCCGCTTCCATCGCGGGGTCAATTCAAGTCGCTGACTTAATCCGGGACGCGCGGCGTTCGCGCAGTTCCCGCAAAAACTCATCCGGCGGTACAAAGAACGGATTCTCGTGGATGATGCCGCCGATCAAGATCATCGGATGCGTCCGCAGGATGTCGATCACGATATGCCCGCCAAACTTCGCGAGATCGTAAACGCAGATGGCAACATCTTTATACCGAGGCCAGATATAGTTTACCCTTGCCTCATACTCCACCAAGTCATCGATACCCGGCTGTTTTTCCAGAGCCCAGTCCATATGGGCCATCATGCGAGTTAGCGCAAAACCCTGCTGTGTGCCCGCGTCAAGCACCTCTTGGACGACCGCAAGCATTCGATCCTGATCGAAACAGCCATCACGCAGATACGTATCAGGCCAGCTACTTAGATCGAATTGGCCGCTTTGCTCTGCTGCGGCCACATCGATTCCGCCCGATGCCAACCGCTGCCGGTGTTCGTCCCGCAGCTTGGGATCGACGATATGAAGGGCCTTGTGGCGGCACTCGAACCCGTCTTTGATGAAAGGAATTACGACACGGTACTCCTCATCAGCCGAATGAAAAAAGGCACAGACATGGCGTTGTGCACCAAGCTCTGAGCCGGCAAATCGCATCGGGTGCTTCTCCTCTCCGCGAAGTTTAGTGCTCTCACCGGTCGGATCCATAGGGTTTTTCCTTTCTTTGTTAAAGGCTGATAACGTAAATCTAAAGGGTTCCAGACTGAAACTCCAGCCGAAGGATTTTGCGTCGTTCGAGTGAGCTGATAAGTTGGAACCGCTCAAGACATAAATGATTGATAAACTTGACCCACCGCCTGGGCCGCATGTTCTTGGGTTTCAGGAAAGATCGGTGATGCTGCCAATTTGTCAGGGTGATTTGCCAGTGCCAGCCCCAGCTGCGCGAAGTGCGCTTCCACCATGTCCGGTAAAACGGAAATGGAGAGCACAAATCCCGCGCCACTGATTCTTCTTCGTCAATCACGAAGCGGATGATGCCGCCAAGGCCGGGATAAGCCCGCTCGTATTGTTGTTGCAGCCGGTTTTTGAGCTGGGAAATAACGCTGGTCAGCGTCGCGACGAAAATAGGAACTTCTTCGAGCTGCTCTGCGGCCACCGCCTTTGTTCCCTCCTTCAAAGTGAAGGAATTTTGATGGACCATGACGAAACGCTAACTTTCCGCTCCAATCACCACCAGTGGGCATAAGACTGAGGTATTTCCAATGCCTCGGAATTAGGGGCGTGTCGTCCCTTCGAACGAGGTCTGAATTCCTGCGTATCGAAGCACAGATAACTAAAGTTGAATCAGGCCGCGCCGGTTGGCGGCGGCAATAGCTTCGGTTCGACTCATCACGCTCAGCTTACCAAAAATGCTTCTGACGTGCGTCTTTACAGTCGTCTCGCTGATAAAAAGATCCGTGCCAATCTCTTTGTTGCTTCTGCCCCGAGCAAGAAGCTTAAGCACATCGACTTCACGGCTTGTTAATGTTTCCCCGCTCACGTGCGAGGCGAGCTTGGCTCCCAAAGCTGGGGGTATGCAGGTTTCGCCCGTATGCACTCTTCGAATCGAATCCAACAATTCTTCCAGCGGCGCATCCTTTAGCAAGTAGCCTTTGGCGCCAGCTCTGACCGCCTGATAGATTTCCTCGTCGGTGTCATAAGTCGTGTGCACGATCACGCGCGCGGAGATGTCCAGGTCGCGAAGTTCCTTGATCACTCCGACCCCATTTAACGTCGGCATTCGCAAATCGAGCAGCAACACGTCGGGACGATGCGTCTTCCACAATTCGACTGCTTCGCGACCGTTGCTCGCTTTGGCGACAACCGTCATGTCATTCTGCCGGCCGATTGTTGCTGCCAAGCCCTCGAGGATCAGCGCGTGGTCATCTGCAATTAGAAGCCGAATCTGCTCTCGCAGAGGCGTCTTGCGAGTCTTCGGGCTGGTAGAAATGGTTCGCTTGCGTGTTGACGCAACAGACGCTGTATGTGCTTTGCGCTTCCTCTTCACAACGGCGGAGACCAAAAATACCGTAGCAACCAAGGTTGTTGACGCCAAAACAAATCGGTCATTGCGGTTCGGACCGTCGTCCGGGCCGTCGCGTGTGTGCTAGAATGAGAAGCTTTCTACTGGCCATTCGTGTTCAAAATGATTTCGCGCCAAACGCGCGATTTTCCTTGGTAAAATGGCTGGCTTTTCGAAATGAAAAGCGATGTTTTGAAAGCGACGATTTCGGAATCCTAAGTCTGGCGCGTCTACGGCTGGTTCCGCCGTCGGTCAAACGGCATGTATTGATTTTGAGCAGTTGCGGCTTTTGTCGGCTAATACGCTGGATAAGCCGACAAGATTGTCGGCATAATCACATGTTAGGCGTTGGTACGCGCTGCCTATAATCCATGCCGATGACGCCACACGTTGAGAAGCACTTCACGGCAAGCAACACTGTCCGCGACATCGTTATCGGCATGTCCGACGGCTTGACCGTTCCCTTCGCTCTCGCGGCTGGCCTCACCGGGGCCATTTCTCAGACCCACCTGATCGTCACGGCAGGCTTTGCCGAGATTGCCGCCGGTTCCATCGCGATGGGGCTCGGAGGCTACCTTGCCGCCC
>JAWVEB010000061.1:0-41435 GCA_033856915.1 Blastocatellia bacterium
GGGCGATAACGTGGAAATGAATATCGAGTTGATTGCGCCCATCGCGATGGAAAAAGGTTTGCGATTCGCGATTCGTGAAGGCGGCCGCACCGTCGGCGCGGGTACTGTTTCCGATATCGTTGAATAGGTTTTGGAATTCCAGATTTCAGATTTGAAATTTTCAATTGGCGATTTTGAAAGAAGTTGGAGACTTGAATTATGCCGCGTGACAATGTCGTATTGCAGTGCACCGAGTGCAAGAGTCGCAACTACGTCACTACCAAGAACAAGAAGACTACGACGGAACGTCTGGAGTTTAAGAAGTTCTGTCGTCGCTGCCGTAAGCACATCGATCATAAGGAGACCAAGTGATCGCATTGTCGATTGCCAATTGGCAATTGCCGATTAAGCCCCGGACGGAAAGCTTTGGTAAATTGGCAATCGGAAATTGGCAATCTGCAATGATTCCTAGGGGTATAGTGTCAACGGTTAGCACGTCGGTCTCCAAAACCGAAAGTCCGGGTTCGAATCCTGGTACCCCTGCCAAGTTGGGATAGAAAATTCGCGTGTCGAAAGAAGAAAACGAAGACGAAAACTTTGGCGCTCTGCCTGAACCGGCACCGGCGCGCGATACTTCCGTGGTCAAACCCATCGGATCTCCGTCCCCGCGTGCGGCCAGGTTTGGCGAGGGCGCGGAAGGCCGGGGCGCACGCCGTGAGCGCGGATTGGCCGGCCCGCGAACGGGATTTGTTCAACGCACCAGCCAGTTTATTCAGGACACTCGCGCAGAAATGCGACGAGTTTCATGGCCAACCGCCAACGAAGTAAAGAACACCACGATCATTACTTTGATTGCGGTTATTTTCTTTGCGATTTACCTGTTCGGCGTTGATCGAGTCTGGTCCTTTTTGATTGATCACCTGCGCACCTGGTTGGGCGGTTAGCGAAAGCGAAAGATTTTTCAATGAATCAGTGGTTCATACTTCATACGTACTCTGGTCACGAGAAGAAGGTTTGCGAAAGCCTTAAAGCTCGGGTCGCCGGCACAGATCTGCAGGAAGCTATAACCGAAGTGCTGGTCCCCACCGAGACCGTGGTCGAGATGCGCGGCAATAAACGCGTCGAGTCCACGCGCATGTTTTATCCCGGCTACGTTCTGGTCCAGATCCAATGTGACGAGCGCGGGCATATTCCCGACAATGTGTTTCATGCAATTCGTTCGACGCCCAAGGTGACGGGTTTTGTAGGCGGACAGAGTCCGACTCCCCTGACGCCGCAGGAAGTCGATCAAATCGTGCATCACGTCGCCGAGGCCGCGGAGAAACCCAAGCCGAAGTTTTCCTACGCCGCCGGAGAGACGGTGCGCATCAAGTCGGGTCCGTTCCAGAGTTTCACCGGCAAGGTTGAAGAGGTCAATGAAGACAAGTCCACGCTGAAGGTCACGGTGACGATCTTTGGTCGTTCGACGCCGGTGGAATTGAATTTCCTCGATGTGGAAAAAGTTACCTTCACTGAGGAAGAATGACACCAAGGTTCTCTTATTCTGATGGCGAAATGGTGCGCATTAAGGTAGGTGCGTTCCAGTCGTTCACAGGCAGAATTGAAGAGGTCAACGAAGAGAAGGCGACCTTAAAGGTAAAGGTTTCGATTTTCGGCAGGCCTGAACCTATCGAACTAGGATTCCTCGATGTCGAGAAGGTAACGTTTACGGAAGAAGAATAATTTAGATCATGGCAAAGAAGATTACAGGATATATCAAGCTGCAGGTCCCGGCGGGCAAAGCCAATCCGGCGCCCCCGATCGGTCCGGCGCTCGGTCAGCACGGCGTTAACATCATGGAGTTCTGCAAGGCCTTTAACGCGAAGACCGCGCAGGCGGATCCGGACATGAAGATTCCGGTCGTAATTACGGTCTATGCGGATCGCTCCTTCACTTTCGAAACCAAGACGCCGCCGGCCGCCGACCTGTTGAAGAAAGCTGCCGGAGTTGAAAAAGGCTCAGGCAATCCAAAGAAAGAAAAGGTTGGCAAGATCACTCGCGCCAAGCTTGAAGAGGTTGCCAGGACCAAGATGCCTGACTTGAACACGACTGACTTGCAGAGCGCCATTCGCACTATCGAGGGCACTGCCAGGCAGATGGGTCTTACGGTCGAAGGCTAAGTGATGCCGGGCGAAAGCCCGATATCCGACGATAAGAATTTAAAGAGGGAGAGCCTGAACGCTCGCTGGAACCTCGGAGTCGATAAATGAAAAAGCACGGAAAGAAATATCGCGCCGCTTTGGAAAAGATAGAGCCCGCGCGCAAGTACAGTCTCGATGAGGCAGTCAAGAAGCTCAAAGAGATTGCGTTCGCAAAGTTTGACGAGACAGTCGAATTGACGATGTGGCTGGGCGTAGATCCGCGCAAAGCGGATCAGTTGGTGCGCGGCACGCTCGTATTGCCCCACGGCCTCGGCAGATCAAAAACAGTTCTGGTCATCGCGCAGGGCGACAAGATTAAGGAAGCCGAAGAAGCCGGCGCCGATTTTGTTGGCGGCGAAGACATGGTCACCAAAATCAGAGGTGGCTGGCTGGATTTTGATGCTGTGATCGCGACTCCCGATATGATGCGCCTCGTCGGTGGACTGGGTAAGGTACTGGGGCCGCGTGGGCTCATGCCCAACCCCAAAACCGGCACGGTGACTTTTGACGTCAAGACCGCGGTGCGCGAAACCAAAGCGGGCAAGGTCGAGTACCGGGTGGACAAGACCGGTGTGATTCACACCGCCGTGGGTAAAGTCTCGTTCGAGGAAAGCAAGATCGCGGATAACAGTCGCGCGCTGATCGAAGCCGTCGTGAAGGCAAAGCCGTCGACCGCGAAAGGCAAGTACGTGAAGAAAGTTAATATCGCAGCGACCATGAGTCCGGGTTTGCTCCTGGACGAAACGGCATTTGCCAAATAAGTGAGGAGCCAAGGATGAAGAACAAAGCACAGAAACAGAAGGACCTCGACGCCCTCGCTGAGCAGTTTAAGAACGCAAATGCGGCAATGCTGGTGAGTTTCAAGAACATGACCGTCGGCAAGGATCAGGAACTGCGCCGACAGTTGCGCGAAGCGGGCCTCACCTACTCAGTGGTGAAGAACACGCTGGCGCGCAAGGCTTCTGCCGGCACTCCGCTCGAGCCGATGGCCGATCAATTCAAAGGCGTGACCGCCGTTGCGCTAAGCGCAAACGATCCAGTAGGGCTGTCAAAGGCGATTTCAAAATTCACCAAAGCCAATCCTGAGATTTTCAGTTTCAAGGTTGGGCTGGTTGAGGGCAAGGTCGTAGAGCTGAAGGACGTCGAATCGATTGCCAGCCTGCCGTCGCGCGAAGATTTGCTTTCGAAAGTATTGTTCCTGATCAATGCGCAGGCTCAGCGCCTGGTTACAGTGCTGCAAGCCGTGCCGCGCAACCTCGCGGTGGTCACAGAGCAAGTTCGCGCACAAAAAGAAGCGCAAGGCGCATAAAAGAATTCGAATTTCGAATTTCGAAATTTACTTGGCGGCCGTCGTGCTCCTGTCAGTGGGGCGGCTATGGACAAAGACAAGCGTGAGCGGCGATGCAGCCGCCCGCGCAGTCAATCAAAATAGCAAATCCCGGATTTGCGAGAACGAATGCAGGAGAACGTGTTCATCATGTCGGATAAATTACAGGGAATCGTCGATCAGATAAAAGAGCTCACGCTGCTTGAGGCGTCTCAGTTGGTAAAGCTCATGGAAGAGACTTTTGGCGTCTCGGCGGCCGCTGCTGCAGTGGCTGCGCCTGCCGCTGCTGGCGGTGGTGGAGAGGCGGCTGCGCCGGCTGAGGAGCAGACTGAATTTGATGTCATTCTTCAGGCCGCGGGCGGTCAAAAGATTAATGTCATTAAGGTCGTCCGTGAAGTGACCTCGCTGGGCCTTAAAGAAGCGAAGGATCTTGTTGAGGCGGCTCCAAAGGCAGTCAAAGAGGGCGTCTCGAAAGAAGAAGCCGAGACGGTTCGGCAGAAACTGGCGGACGCCGGGGCAACTGTCGAAGTTAAATAAGGTTTCGGGCGCCGGTTATCTTGCCGGCGCCCACCAACCCTTTTCTATGGCCCCCGGTTTTGGTGGCTTGACCTTTTGTTCCTGAGTGGCTAACTTAGGGGAGTATTGAAAGCGCTGGCGTTACTCCCGGAAAAATCTGGACGAGAAATGCAATCGCTCATTTGAAGCGGTCGGGGCAAAGTGCGCTCTGGCCGCGCATACGTCTGTTTTGGCTCTCTTTTGAGCCAAATGCGACCTCGCCAGCGAAGTGTATTTTGAAAGAATAGGAAACATTCATGTCTGCAAATCTACTTGACACTGTAAATACGGGATTGGGACGGCGCACAAGTCAGGCGCCGAAGCGACACGACTTTTCAAAGATCAAGACCGCGGTGCCGATCCCGAATCTGATTGAGATTCAGCGCGAATCCTACAACCGTTTTCTGCAGATGGATATGCTGCCCGAAGAGCGTCAAAGCACCGGCCTGCAAGCGGTCTTCAGATCGGTGTTTCCGATCTCTGACTTTCGCGAAACGGCCACTCTCGATTTTGTCGAATATCAGATCGGTAACTGGCAGTGTAAGTGCGGAAATCTCGAGGGACTGAAGTATCTGCGCGCGGCCTGTAAGAATTGCAAGGCCAGTATCAAGGTAGATCCACTGCGACCGGGCCAGACGCTGTGTCACGTGTGCGGTACCTTTAATAATGTGCGTCCGGAACTTTGTCCGAACTGCGGCGAGCCCGTCGGGCTCAAGCATAAACACGATCAGCAGGAATGTCAGGAGCGCGGCATGAGCTATAGCGTGCCCCTCAAGGTAAAGATCCGGCTGACCGTCTACGACAAAGATCCTGACACGAACGTAAAGTCTATTCGCGACATCAAGGAAGAGGAAGTTTTCTTTGGTGAAATTCCGTTGATGACCGACAACGGCACCTTCATCATCAATGGAACTGAGCGCGTTATCGTTTCTCAGTTGCACCGTTCGCCGGGCGTGTTCTTCAAACGCGGCGCGCTTTATGTTGCCAAGATCATTCCCTACCGTGGCTCGTGGGTCGAGTTTGAATACGATCAGAAGAACCTGCTGTACGTGCGCGTCGGCAAGAGAAAGTTCCTGGCGTCGATATTTTTGCGCGCCCTGGGTGTGTGGCTGGGTTCGGACTTCAACAGCAAATCCTTCGGCAGCGACGGTCAGTTGGAAGAGGCGGTCAAGAATTCATCCTTTAGAGATGAAGACCTGCTGCGAGCTTTCTATACCGTTGACGAGGTGCGCATCGAAGACGGGCGCTTGATGGTGCAGGTTCCCGAGTCGGGTCGGACCAACCTGGTCGGCATGAAGGTCGACTTTGAGATTAAGGGCCGCGGTCCCGATCCGATTGTCCGTAAGGGCAAAGAAATCAGCCGCACATCGCTGGAGTCCCTGCGTAAAGCAAACATTGGCGAGGTCGAGATCGATCTGGCGCAGTTCGAAGGTGCTTACGCAGTGGCCGATGTCGTTAACACCGAAACCGGTGAAGTGATCCTGGAAGCCAATAACGAAATCACGGCGGCCAAGCTGCAGGAGATTGCCGAAAGCGGAGTAAAGAACTTCTCGGTATTCTTTCCCGAGCGCGACGACGTGGGCGTGGTTATCTCGCAAACCTTGAAGAAGGACACGATCAGCAAGCCGGTCGATGCTCTGCTCGAAATCTACCGCAAGATGCGTCCCGGCGATCCGCCGACGGTACAGACTGCTTATCGTCTGCTCGAGGGCATGTTCTTTGACCCGCGCAAGTTCGACTTTTCGCGCGTGGGCCGTTTGAAGTTCAACATCAAGATGGGCAAGCCCGAAATGCTGCGGATTGAAGATCCGCTGCTGGCGGCGAGCGACTTCTTCGAAGTCGTGAACTACGTCCTGAAGATGCGCCGCAACCCGGTTGATGAGCAGAAGAAGCCGATCTATCAGGCTGACGATATCGATCACCTCGGTAACCGGCGCGTTCGGGCTGTGGGCGAACTGCTGGAAAATCAATTTCGCATCGGGCTCGAGCGCATGGAGCGCGCGATCAAAGAGAAGATGTCGATTCATCAAGAGATGCAGACGACCATGCCGCGCGATCTCATTAACGCCAAGCCGGTGACGGCTGCGGTGCGTGAGTTCTTCGGCTCGTCACAATTGTCTCAGTTCATGGATCAGACCAATCCGCTCTCAGAGATTACGCATAAGCGCCGCTTGTCGGCACTGGGACCAGGCGGTTTAAGTCGTGAGCGCGCCGGATTCGAAGTTCGCGACGTACACCCGACTCACTATGGCCGCATTTGTCCGATCGAGACGCCTGAAGGTCCGAACATTGGTTTGATTTCATCGCTGTCGTGTTATGCGCGAATCAATGAATTCGGTTTCATCGAATCGCCTTATCGCAAAGTGGTGGACGGTGTGGTTACGGAATTTGTAAGGGTCATCAACGGTGGTGACACAAAACTCAAGCCGAACGACCACGTGCCGCAGGACGACGTCGACAAAGCCAACAAGCGGGTTGGCTCCGGCGAAAAGGCGATCTTTGAACCGTTTCCGTTTTATCTGACGGCGTGGGAAGAGGACAAGCACGTCGTCGGTCAGGCCAACATTCAACTGGACGAGAACGAATATATCGTCAACGATCGTAACGCCGCCCGCAAAGCCGGCGAATTTATCCTGGCGCAGCGCGACGAGATCGAATTCGTAGACGTTTCGCCTAAGCAACTCGTGTCAGTGGCCGCATCGCTGATTCCATTCCTCGAGAATGATGACGCGAACCGCGCGCTGATGGGTTCGAACATGCAGCGCCAGTCAGTGCCTCTGCTGCGCGCGGAAGCCCCTTACATCGGCACCGGCATGGAAGACGTGACGGCGCGCGACTCGGGCGCGGTGGTAATTGCCAAGCGCGATGGCGTGGTTGATTACACTGATTCTGAACGCATCATCGTTAAGGCTGATCACAACGTCGATGGCACCATCTCTCGCGAGGTGACTGCCGACATTTACACGCTGATTAAGTTCAAGCGTTCGAACCAGAACACTTGTATCAACCAGCGTCCGATCGTGCACGTGGGCGAGCGGGTGGCCAAGGGCCAGGTAATCGCAGACGGTCCCTGCACCGACAGGGGTGAGCTGGCGTTGGGCCGTAACGTTCTGGTCGCATTCATGCCTTGGCGTGGTTACAACTTTGAAGACGCGATTCTGGTTTCCGAACGGTTGGTAAAAGAGGACTACTACACCTCGATTCACATTGAGGAGTTGGAGATCGAAGCGCGTGATACCAAGCTCGGACCCGAAGAGATCACTCGCGACATCCCGAACGTCGGCGAAAACATGCTGCGCGATCTGGACGACAGCGGCATCATCCGCATCGGGGCTCAGGTCAAGCCCGGATCTATTCTGGTCGGCAAAGTCACGCCCAAGGGCGAGACGCAGTTGACCGCGGAAGAGAAACTGCTGCGAGCAATCTTTGGCGAGAAGGCCGCTGACGTGAAAGATGCTTCGTTGGTTTCGCCTCCGGGAATCGACGGCACTGTCGTTGACGTGCAGGTCTTTACCCGCAAGGGTCAGGAAAAAGATCAGCGCTCGCTGTCGATCGAACAGGGCGAAGAGGAGCGTCTGCGACGCGACCTTGAAGATGAGATTCGCATTCTGCACGAGCAGCGTGACGAACGCATCTACGAACTGTTCGAGGGCCGTAAGCTTTCGCATGACCTGACCAGCAATCGCGAAGTCGTGATTGAGAAGGGTGTGCCGATTACCCGCGAGATGCTGAAAGCGGTTGAGCCTAAGGCTCTGCGCAAGGCCCAGGTCGCATCCGCGCGAGTGGACGCAGCCAGCGAAGTGAAAGAATACGAAGATCGGACCGAGCGTCAGATCAAGATTCTTTCGGACATCTACGAAGAGAAAATCGCCAAGCTGCGACAGGGCGACGAGCTTTCACCGGGCGTGATCAAAATGGTGAAAGTCTTCATCGCGATGAAGCGCAAACTTTCAGTCGGCGACAAGATGGCCGGCCGCCACGGTAACAAGGGTGTGATTGCGCGCATCCTGCCGGAAGAAGATATGCCTTATCTTCCGGATGGAACCCCGGTGGAAATCGTTCTGAACCCGCTGGGCGTGCCTTCGCGCATGAACGTCGGGCAGATTCTCGAGACGCACCTCGGTTGGGCAGCGCGCGTTTTGGGAATGCATTTCGCGACGCCGGTTTTTGACGGCGCCACCGAGAAAGAGATCAAGCAGAAACTCGAGGAGTCGGGCGCTCGCGCACGCGAACTCGGACTGCCTGAGATCGTTAACGAATCCGGCAAGGCCATTCTGTACGACGGTCTGAGCGGTGACGCTTTCGAGCAGAAGGTGACTGTCGGTTACATCTACATGCTGAAGCTTTCGCATCTGGTGGACGACAAGATTCACGCGCGCTCGATTGGACCGTACTCGCTGATTACCCAGCAGCCCCTGGGCGGCAAGGCGCAGTTCGGCGGACAGCGTTTCGGCGAAATGGAAGTGTGGGCGCTGGAAGCGTATGGCGCGGCGCACATCCTGCAGGAACTGTTGACGGCAAAGTCGGACGACGTGGCCGGGCGATCGAAAATCTATGAGGCTATCGTCAAGGGCGAGGCTGATTTCGATCCCGGCTTGCCTGAGTCCTTCAACGTGCTCGTGCGCGAGCTGCAGTCGCTGTGCCTGGATGTTGAGCTGATTCAGAAGAAGGATGACGCTGATGAGCCTGTCGCTGAGCCGTTGATTACCAGCGGAATATAGGAATTTCGGATTGCGAATTTCGAATTGCGAATTCTCGAACAGCAATTCAAAGTCAGCAATCCTAAATGGATAAGTTAGTTTGAGGACGTAGAGTTTCAGGTTGCGATAGAAATAACCTTTCAAATCCGCAATCCGAAATTCGCAATCCGAAATGGAGATAAAACGTGTTTCGATTCCATCAAGAGAAAACGCAACTAGCGCCTGACTTTGAAGCTATTCGCATCTCGCTGGCTTCGCCGGACAAGATCCGTCAGTGGTCGCACGGCGAAGTTACCAAGCCGGAAACGATCAACTACCGGACGTTCAAACCGGAGCGCGATGGGTTGTTTTGCGCCCGCATCTTTGGGCCAGTGGCAGATTGGGAATGCTTGTGCGGCAAGTACAAACGCATGAAGCACCGCGGTGTGATCTGCGACAAGTGCGGCGTCGAAGTCACCCAGGCAAAGGTGCGTCGCGAGCGGTTGGGTCATATCGATCTGGCCAGTCCGTGTTCGCATGTCTGGTTTTTTAAGGGCCTGCCTTCGCGTATCGGCCACTTGCTCGACATTCCGCTGCGCGAGCTCGAGAAGGTACTCTACTTCGAATCCTACATCGTCATCGATCCCGGTGACGTCAAGGAATTGAAAGAGCGAGAGTTGCTAACCGACGAGCGCTTTCGCGAACTCTCAAGGGATTTCCCGGCGCAGTTTGTCGCCAAGATGGGCGCTGAAGCGATCAAGGAACTGCTTTCGATGGTTAACATCGAAGAGCTGGCGGTCGAACTGCGCCGCCGCATGCGCGAAGAAACTTCGCAGCAGAAGAAGCTGAAGTATTCCAAGCGGCTGAAGGTCGCGACTTCATTTCTCAAGTCCGGCAATCATCCCGAATGGATGATCCTCGACGTGATTCCGGTAATTCCACCGGAGCTGCGCCCCCTGGTGCCGCTCGATGGCGGACGCTTTGCGACCTCGGACTTAAACGATCTCTATCGCCGCGTGATCAATCGCAACAACCGTCTGAAGAAGTTGATGGAGTTGCGGGCGCCCGAAGTGATTGTGCGCAACGAGAAGCGCATGCTGCAGGAAGCCGTCGATGCGCTCTTCGATAACGGCCGTCGCGGCCGCGTCCTGCGCGGCGTCAACAATCGTCCGCTCAAGTCGCTTTCCGGAACATTGAAAGGTAAGCAGGGACGTTTTCGTCAGAACCTGCTGGGCAAGCGCGTCGATTATTCAGGTCGATCAGTAATTGTAGTTGGTCCTGAGTTGAAGCTGCACCAGTGCGGTTTGCCAAAGAAAATGGCCCTGGAGCTGTTCAAGCCATTCATCTACAACCAGCTCGAAAAGCAGGGGCACGCGGCCACAATCAAACAGGCCCGCGAAATGGTCGAGCGGCAGGAGCCGGTCGTCTGGGACATCCTTGAGGAAGTCATTCGCGAGCATCCGGTGCTTTTGAATCGCGCGCCGACGCTTCACCGCCTCGGCATCCAGGCGTTCGAGCCGGTGCTGGTTGAAGGCAAGGCAATCAAGATTCATCCGCTGGTCTGCACCGCGTTCAATGCGGACTTTGACGGCGACCAGATGGCCGTCCACATTCCGCTTTCACCGGAAGCGCAGATCGAAGCAGCAGTGCTGATGCTTTCTTCGAATAACATTCTTAGTCCGGCGAGTGGCCAGCCCATCGCAGTGCCTTCGCAGGACATCGTGCTTGGCATCTACTACCTGACGCGTGACAAAGAAGGCGCGAAGGGCGAAGGCCGCGTGTTCGCTTCCGGCAACGAGGTCCTGCTGGCACTCGACGCCAAGGAAGTGACGACCCAGACGCCGATCAAACTTCGCATCAGCGGTGACTTGATCGATCTGACGCAGGAGCACGACTCGCAGGACATTCTGCGCGCGACCGCGCAGGAGAACGTGCGCCGCGTTATTAATACGACGGTTGGCCGCGTGATTTTCAACGACTCAATTCCGACGGGGCTGCCTTACTTTAATGGCACCCTGCGTAAGAAGGGCTTGCAGTCTTTAGTTAACTATTCGCACATTCGTCTCGGCCACGAGATGACTGTGAAGATGCTCGACGATCTGAAGACGCTCGGCTTCCTGTATGCGACCAAGGCTGGAATCTCGATCGGCATCGACGATCTGGTGACGCCGCCCTCGAAGCCCGAGATTGTCGGCAAGGCGGAGAAGGACGTGATCACCGTCGAGCAGCAGTATCGCGACGGCGTGATCACCAACGGCGAGCGCTATAACAAGGTCATCGCGATCTGGTCGGAAGCGACCGACAAAGTCGCCAAAGAGATGTTCAAGGCGATGGACGATCGCGAAAAGGCGACCAAGGAAATGAACCCGATCCTGATCATGTCGGATTCGGGAGCGAGAGGTTCGGCGCAACAGATTCGCCAGTTGGCGGGTATGCGCGGTCTGATGGCTCGGCCATCGGGCGAAATTATCGAGACGCCGATTCAGTCAAACTTCCGCGAAGGCCTGAACGTGTTGCAGTACTTCATTTCAACCCACGGCGCGCGCAAGGGTCTGGCTGATACGGCTTTGAAGACAGCCGACTCGGGGTACCTGACTCGTCGTTTGGTCGACGTAGCGCAGGACGTAATCATCTCGGAACCGGACTGCGGTACTTTGAAGGGAATTTCTTCGGCAGCGATTGTCGAAGGCGGCGAGGAAATCGAAAGCTTGCGCGACCGTATCGTCGGCCGCACCGCTCTCGAAGATGTCATCGACCCGGTCGAAGGCACGGTGATCGTCGAGTCCAGTCAAGAGATTGACGAAGACCTGGCCTCGGAAATTCAACGTTCCGGCGTCCAGCGCGTACGCATTCGTTCAGTCTTGACTTGCGAGTCGCGACGGGGCTGCTGCATCAAGTGCTACGGACGCAACCTGGCCACTGGCCGTCCGGTGGATATCGGCGAGGCGGTAGGCGTAATTGCCGCCCAATCAATTGGCGAACCCGGTACCCAACTTACCATGCGCACGTTCCACATCGGCGGCACGGCGCGTCTGGAAGAGTCTTCCAAACACGAAGCGCGCATCGAAGGCAAGATCAAGTACGTCGAACTGCAAACCGTTAAGAGCCGCAAGGGCGAGCGCGTGGCCATGAATCGCAACGGTGCTTTGACGATCCTGGATGAACGCAATCGCGAAGTCGCGCGTTACCAGATTGTCTATGGCGCGCACATTCTGGTCGAAGACGGTGACACCGTGGCGCAGGATCAGTTGCTGGCAACCTGGGATCCGTTCACCTTTGCAATTCTTACCGAAGTCGGCGGCAAGGTGAAATTCCAGGACTTGAAAGAAGGCGTCACCTACGACGAAGAGACCGACCAGGTCACTGGTCTGTCGCACATGGTGGTCAAGGACTCGCCGGATGAAAAGAAACAGCCGCGACTGGAAATTCGCAACGCCAGCAATAAGGTGCTGAAGACCTACCAGATGCCGGTGCGGGCGAACCTGATGGTCAACGATGTCGAGGACGTTGAACCGGGCGATGTCATCGCCAAGATTCCGCGTGAAACGACCAAGACCAAGGACATTACCGGTGGTTTGCCACGCGTCGTCGAGCTGTTCGAAGCTCGCCGGCCGGGCGAAGCCGCCGTCATGTCTGAGATCGACGGCACAGTCAAACTCGGGCCCATCGCCAAGGGCAAGCGCAAACTGATCATCGTCGGCGACGACGGTGAAGAGCGCGAGTACGACATCCCGCGTGGCACACACATTAACGTGCAGGAAGGCGATCGTGTCCGGGCCGGCGAAGCGCTGCAGGACGGACCGCTGAATCCGCACGACATTCTGCGCGTGCTCGGCATGAACCGTCTGCAGGAATACCTGACCAACGAAATTCAGGAGGTCTATCGCCTGCAGGGCGTGAATATCAACGATAAGCACATCGAAGTTATCGTGCGCCAGATGTTGCGTTGGGTGAAGATCAAGGAAGTCGGCGACACCGAGTTCCTGCTGGAAGAGCAGGTCGATCGCTTCCGCTTCCAGGACGAGAACGAACGGGTGCGCAGCGAGAAAGGTGAAGTCTCTTCGGCGGAACCTTTGTTGCTGGGCATCACCAAGGCTTCGCTCTCGACCGACTCGTTCATCTCGGCGGCGTCGTTCCAGGAGACGACCCGCGTGCTCACCGAAGCTGCGATCTCGGGCCGCATAGATTATCTGCGCGGCTTGAAAGAGAACGTGATCATGGGCCGCTTGATTCCCGCCGGAACGGGCATGGAGTATTACCGCAACGTGAAGATCGAGCGCGACGAAACGATCGGCGAATCTCAGCGCGAAGAGATCGACGAGCTGCCGGAAATTATGGAAGCACGGTTACCGATGCCGGAGCCGCATGCGGCGGTGCCGGCAACTGCCATAGAGTCCGACGCTGAAGAGGACGAGGAAGAAGAGCTCGAGGTGGCTGAGGTCGAGGACGAATAGGTCCGCCGGCCTGCAGTCTCAACCTTTCCAGAACACCCGCTTCGGCGGGTGTTCTGCTTTTGGGAGGGCCCCCTTAACTGCTTAGTCGAGAAAAGCTCAACCTCGTGACTGGGAGCGCGGGCGCCCCCGCCCGCATTGCACGCAGCGCGACGTTTAGTGAATCCCAGGGAAATTGCATCCCAGGGATACGGAGCGGGCGAGGGCGCCCGCGTGCCCAGTGAAGAAGAGACTCCTCGCGATTGAATGGAATTGCCACCAAGGATAAGATTTTCTAAATTCGCTTTCCAATCGACCGTCCTTAGGTTAATATGCCCGGCGAGGCCGTTAACCCCAGTTGCCTCCGTCTTCCCGACCGTAACACTGCGATTGCGCGCAGCGCTGAAACTTCAGACAACCCGGCACGCTTAAAGGCGGCAACGCTGTCGCTTGCTTCAGTCATAATTGCAGTTCGAAGCAGGAGGTTATCCCCTTGAATAGAAGTATCCCCCGTCTGCTTGTTGCTCTCAGCTTGTTTCTACTCTCCACTGCGGCTCTTGCGCGCGCTCAGGTCTCATCTTTGGATTCGGCAAAGGTCGACGATCTAACGTCTGTTGGACAGTCGCCGCCTCGCCAGTCCCCGGAGTCGCTTCCGGATCTCGTCCGCCGCATTAAGCCTTCGGTTGTTTCCGTGCTGACTTACGATGCCAAGGGAGAGCCGCTGGTTAGCGGCACCGGATTCTTTGTGCGCGCGGGTGAAGTCGTCACCAACATGCACGTCATTCGCGGCGCGCATCGGGTCGAGATTCACACGCTCGACGGCAAAGGCCGAACCTATGCGGTAGCCGGCGCGCTGGCCGTCGATGAAGAAGCCGATCTGGCGCTGCTGCGGGTTGACCTCCCCGCGGAACGTTCGCGCCCGCTGGTCTTCGCGAGCACTCTGCCTGATGAAGGCGAGCAGATTTTTGTGATTGGCAATCCTCTGCGTCTGGAAGGCTCCGTCAGCGACGGCATTGTCTCCGCGGTGCGCGAGGTGCCCGACCTTGGCCGCATCATTCAAATCACTGCCCCGGTTTCGCATGGGAACAGCGGCAGCCCGCTCCTTAACATGCGCGGCCAGGTCATCGGCATAGTGACAGTCAAAGTAACCAACGGCCAGAACATCAATCTCGCTCTGGGAGTAACGCGCATCGCCTCATTGGCAAAAGGTCCCTTAATGTCTTTTGATCAGGTCGCGGCGAAGAACAAATCAAACACGCAGCCCGAGTTACTCGCCGAGTTGTGGTATCGCGGCGGAATCGATTCGTTGTGGCTGGGAAATTATGACAGCGCCCTTAACTATTTCGAGACAGCCGCCAATCGCAATCCACGCCGGCCTGAGACGTGGATTCAGATTGGTTATTGCAAAGTTAAGCAGGGCCGCAACGATGAAGCAATTCGCGCCTACAAGCGAGCACTGCAACTGAAGCCTACCTCGGCCGACACCTATAACAGGTTGGGCGATGCATATTTTTTCGGAGCGCACTTTAATGAAGCCATCGATGCCTACCGGCAGGCGGCCCGGCTGCGGCCGGAGCAACCCGAAGCTTATTACAACCTCGGTCTGGCTTATCTCGAACTAGGCGATCGCGCGTCGGCGCTGGCGCAAAGCCGTCTGCTGAAGCCGATTGATGCCGAGCTGAATAAGAAACTGTTGGCAGAGTTGGAGAGATAGCCGGGCGCTTGGGCCGTCTGACGGTCCTGCCCAAAAGAGTAGGAATGATTACTGTCCCCGAAGGTCAGTTTGTGGCGGGAGGCCCGAAGGGCCGTCAGGACATAGCCAGGTCCGTAAGAGCGTGGTCGGGACTTCGGTGCCGCGCTTTCGGCGCTCAATTCGTCTTGATTAGTTCTCGATCCACGACCTGACGGTCGTGGCTATTTCCTTACCACCCTTCGGGCCTTCAGGTAGTGCCGTCTCCGCGGTCTCGGCCTGGCTTCGCTCACCACCTTTGTCCAAGCCGCCCCAAAAGCCTCGGCTTTTTGGCCTCAAAAACAAAACTCTGGCGCTCCTGGCCTCGTTTTCGGTAGAATGCCAAAGGCGAGCAGACCACCGCCCTCCTTCTTCTCGCTATCTTCTTCGGACCTAACTCACATTCTCGGATAGCAAAAAATGACTGCAAGCGTTGGACTGGCAATTCAGAGTGTTGGCATCCTCCTCGTAGCACTACTCTCGATGTCGATGCGCGGCTCCATAAAGAGTGCGTCGTTGAAGTGTTGGACGCGCGCCTGGCTTAGTCTGTCGATGGCCCTGCTGAGTTTGTTTCTCGGCTTCCACATTGTTACCGGACACATGCTGTTTTACTCGGTATACTTTTTTGGCGAGTACGCCTTTGGTCTGATGTTTATTGGAGGCTGCCGATATCTCGCCAGCGGCGCCGGCATGACGCATCGTGGCTATTTGATGTTGATTCCCGCCGCGCTGGTGGCGATTGTGCTGCCCCGGCTTTCTGCCGACTTCAACGATCTTTTCATGGTGCAGGCGATAATTATGGCGGGACTCTTCGCCACTTCTTTTATCGCGCTTTGGCCGGCGCTGCGAAAACAGAGCAGTCCGGGGCTGCGCATCATGGCTGCGGCTTTGATCCTCTTGACGATCAATTTCCTGCATTACCTGCCGGCGTTTGGAGCGCGCAAGGGTGTCTGGGGAATGGTGGTCCCGTTGGCATATCTGCAGTACACATCCATCTTCGATTTGATTCTGGAGATCCTGCTGGGCTTTGGGACGATTATGGTGCTGCTGGAAAATGTCCGGAGCGAAGTCGAGGCGACTAATCGCGAATTGACCATCGCCCGGGACAAACTCGAGTTGATGGCCCGCATGGATCCCTTAACTGAAGCCCTCAATCGCCATGCCTTCCATTCGTTGCTGAGTCGCGACGCGGCGAACCTGGATGCTACGGTTGACGGGTGCGTGGCAGTGATCGACATCGATAATCTGAAGCCGATCAATGACACGCTCGGTCATAGCGTAGGCGATAAGGCCATTCGCGCCGTCGCTCGCGCCGTTCGATCGCTGATTCGCGCCGACGACATGCTGTTCAGATGGGGCGGCGACGAATTTCTGGTCCTGATGTTCAAGCTGCACGAAGAGGAAGCCAGCCGCCGGATGAGATCTCTGAATACAATTCTGGAAGAGAACGGCCGGCAATGGACGTCGGCGCCGGTTACAATCACCGTCTCTTCCGGAGTCTGTGGATTCGAGTCATTGAAAGATCTCGCACCAGCCATCGAAAGGGCAGACCAGGCCATGTATGGAAGCCGCCAAAAAACACGCAGTGGCGGGAAGGGAAATTTCCTTGGGCGCGAACAAGTAATTCAAACTGAGTCCCACACGTTCGAACCCGCCGCAACACTATAAAAATTCAGCGTCAATGTGACCGGGCTGTGTTCCGGGATGAGACGAGTGGGCCTCTCGCAATTTAGATCCTGATCCACTTCTCGCATGCGTGAACTCATTCGGGTCACCTGCAACTCACGTTGATGCGTTATCACGAAACGGTCACATTGGTTCTTGTTCGCCTCGCTCTCGACCAGTAGAATCGCATTGCTCCCACCTCCCGCGCAGGATTTGAGCAAGACCCCGAAACTGATTAAGGAGATTAAGTAACCCCTTTGAATACTCGTATACTGTTCCCCCGCCTGCTCGTCGTCTTCTTTGCTTTTATCGTGACTGCCAACGTAGCTGCCCAGAGTAGCGAAGCTGATTCACGTCAAACCCGCACCGCCCTCGATGCTAACGGCGTTACGCGTCTGGAAACGGACATCGCGGCCCCACCATCGGGCGAAGAGCGAAGACCGCGGATCGTTGGCTCGGCACCGAAGGCTCCGTTGATGTCCCCAGCCCCCCTGTTAGCCGGTCGTTTTGATCGACTCTTGTTTTCGGCCATCCAATCTCATTTGGGATCGCCTTATCACTATACTGGAACCGGTCCGGACTCTTTCGATTGTTCAGGTTTTGTGTGGCGTGCTTATCAGGAAGCCGGCTTCGATTTCAGCCGCGGCCCGGCGCGTTCATACTGGGCGAGCTTCGCGCAACCCAGCAAGGAAGATCAGTTCAAGTTTGGCACGCTGGTTTTCTTCAGCGGCCTGGCCCACGTTGGAATCGTCGCTGACGAACACGGCTTCTATCACTCGTCACGGCATCACGGAGTGATCTATTCACCTTTCAACGATTACTGGCTGTCGCGCGTCAACGGTTTTCGTCGCGTGCCGACCGACTCGATGCCGGTGCCCGCGGCAAGCGCAAAGCCCCGCGCGGTCAGGCCCGCGATCAATACGCCGGCATTGGTAGAAGATAACCAGCCATAACGAGAAGGTTATGGAAGTACAAGAAGGCCGCCGCGGATGATTTCCGCTGCGGCCTTTTGAGTTTTTTGCGGGTAGAGGTATTTGCTAAGCGCTCACTTCGCCGCGCGGCACAACCACCGTGCCCGCCAACGAGTCACCAATACGTTGCTTGCGTTGCGACGAGAAAATCGGATGCCGGCCGGAATACCGCCGAGCAGGATAGGATTTGCTTCCAAAAGACGAGACAGTGTCCGAATTAGATGAGCGCCCAGATCACAACGAGTCCCGTCGATATTGCGGACGACCAGACCCTGCATAAACTTTCCGGGCGTGCGCGACCAGAGTGCTTCAAAGACGAAGAAATAGAACAGGTAGGTGAAGCAAACGACTGTGCTGCCGATAATCGCGCTCTCAGTGTGAATCAAGCCGGCAGTTAAGATTGAGATCAGACACGCGAGCAGGTTGTCGATTATGAAGGCGATGATCCTCGCCTTGCTGGCGTCGCCGATCAAGTCCATTTTGTATGCCCAGAGAGCTAACTCCGGCTCAGAAATCCGGAGTGCCGTTCTTTGTCGTGCTTCTCCCATACTGCGATGATTTTGTCGACGGCGACATAGCAAACCTCGCCCTCGTCGTCTTTCAAGTGCAGTATGCCTTTCTCAACTTTGGCCACGTCACCGCGCATGCTCGAAGTAGCGCCACAAAAGACATCAATCCGGCGGCCCGTCAGTGTTTTCAAGAATTCTTCCATTTGGTTTTACTTATTTCCGTTGCGGAACGTAATTTGGACCAGCGGCACGACCGTATCGTCACCCTGCTGGACCTTCTCAAAAGTTAGCAGGTCATAGTAAGCGCAACGTGCCCGGGCCGGAAATTCCCGGCACACCAAAGGCCGCGCATGGTAGATCGTGCATTTCCGCGTCGCGGGGTCGAGAAATTTGCAGGCCTTGCCGAAAATTGGATCCGCTTTGCGTCGGAGGATGGCCTCGCCTTGCCAGTTAGTCGTGAACTTTCTCCGCGCCGTCTCAACCGGCACGCCAAAATGATTCGCCAGCCGTCTGATGTCGCGCGGGGTAACCTGCACGCGATCGTAGATCGAGCAACAGTATGCCGGACATTTGTCACAGTCGTAATAGCTTCGTTCTGTTTCCGTATTTACCATCCCGGGTTCGCTGGTTATCGTCTGCTGGATTTCTGGTATTCACTGATCAGCAGTTTCATGAACTCGTCACGTCGTTCGTACAGCCTCCGAGGTTGCCGCGGTTTGCGTTTGGCTAAAGCATACGCCGTGATGATCGGCAGCGCTACTGTCGAGTCGAGGTAGCAGACAACTGCGTCCGGCAAACGATCGGGATCAACCTTGCCCCATGAGACAGCCTCGCCCGGAGTTGCGCCCGACAAACCGCCGGTGTCGGGTCGCGCGTCGGTGACTTGCAGAAAATAATCGTGGCCCCGTTCGTCTATACCCAGGACTTCCTGGATCTGCGGCTCAGTTTGCAGCGCGAAGTTCTTGGGCGAGCCGCCGCCGAGAATGAAGATTGCGGACTTCCCGCCCTTCTTTTTTCGAGAGACCTTCTTTACCCGGTCGCGGCCGCTCCCGGTACTGAAATCGTTGTGAATCAGTCCGCGCTTGGCCGCCAGTACGATCGATGCGGTTTCGTTTACGTCCAATGACGGATCAAAGGCCAGCTTGTTTCCCTGTAAAGCCTTGGCGGCGACATTCATGCCGATCGACGAGTCGCCCGGTGAAGAAGTGTATAGCGGCACCGAATGTTCGTACGCCGCGGCCAGCAGAGACCGGTGCTTCAATCCGAGTTTGCGTTCGCGTTCCCACACGTAACGTCCGGCCAGATAATGAAACTCCGCCGTCGACATGGGCCGCTGAAATTCCGGCGCTTCGATCACGCGGCGAAAGAACGCGTCGGTGTCGAGCAGCACCGAGTAATCGAAAAAGATGTCATAGATACGCACAACCTCTTCATCGCGCAGAACGATGTCGGATGTCTGCGCATTGCCTTCGTGCATCTTGAGGCCGATGCCGAAATGCGTGTCATGATAAAAATTGGCGCCCGTGGAAATAATCCAATCGATAAAGCCCGCCTGGATCAGAGGGATCAACGCTGACATGCCAAGGCCGGCCGGCGTCAACGCGCCGGTCAGCGTCACGCCAACGGTAACGTCAGGCTCGAGCATTTTCTGTGAGAAGAGCCAGCAGGCTTCGCGCAGCCGGGCCGCGTTGTAAGCCAGGAAGGTGTTGTCGACCAGATCGACAAGTTGGGTCGCGCCAGTGATTGGCTTTGGATCAATTCGCCGGCCGCGCAGAAATTTACTTTGCTTCTTTGCCAAGACCTTGTGAAATAGAGTTTGGAATTATCGAACTTGAAGAACGATAGTCGGCGAGTGAGCGATCGTTGTCAACCGTCAGAACCGCCTGCGGTAGCGGGCGGTTGATCTTTTGGTACCACGCGATTCTGTATCAAAAATCAACCGCCCGCTACCGCAGGCGGTTCTGACAGATGCTCAAGGCATTCGCGACAGAGACATCCGCTATAGCGCTCTTTCAACTCAGCGCGTGTTTCGTCACTCAGTTTAATCTCAGAGCACCAGCAGCCGCTGAGTTTCGCGCCGCAGGTGAATGGATCGCCGCAAGCTTCGCAGACAGAAGGTTGATTCAAAACAGGCAAAATAATTCCGGCGAGTTTTCTTAGTTTCGTCTTCATCGGTTGCTGGCGGCCTCGCCCGTTTCGGGCGCGCGCTTGACGCGCAGGCGCTCGATGCGTTTTCCATCCGCGGCCAGCACATCGACATCCAAACCGCGGAAGCTGAGTTGCTCGCCCGCGCGCGGCACGCTGCCTTTGTGCGCGATTACCAGACCGGCAATCGTGGTGAAATCGTCGGCTTCGATCTCCATGCCGAAGAGGCGTTCGATTTTTCCGATCTCAGTGCCGCCCAACACTTCATAAACGCCGTCGCCGGTGGGAACGATCTCTTTCTCGTCTTCGCCGCTCTTATCTTCGTCTTCGATCTCACCCACGATCTCTTCCAGGATGTCTTCGACGGTAACCAGGCCGGCGACACCGCCGTACTCGTCGATCACCATTGCCAGATACGCGTGCGCTTTTTGCATTTCTTCCAGCAGCCGGGCCAGTGGTTTGGTTTCCGGAATGAAATACACGGGGCGCACGAAAGGCGCTATGGGGGCGTCGGCTTTGTTATCGGCCCAGCAATGCAGCAGATCGCGGACATAAATCAGGCCTTCGACGTTGTCGATTTGATCGCGAAAGACGGGCAAGCGCGAGTGCTTCGTTTCGAGGATCACCTCGCAGGCCTCGCGCGCCGTCGCCGTGTTGGGCAACGCAATGATCGCTGTGCGTGGCGTCATAACTTCTTCCACGGTCTTGTCGCCAAACTCGAAAGCCGAATGGATCAGTTCGCGTTCCTCTTCTTCGATGATGCCTTCAGCTTCGCCCACGTCGATCAGCGCCTGTATGTCGTCGTCGTTGTCTTCGTCCTCTTCGTCGCTGTTGGCTTCCAGCAACTCTTCCTGCTGACGCAGGCGGTCAAACGAGCGATGCCAGGGCTCAGCCGCGAAAGCGAGCATGCGATAGAAGGGCCTGAGGACCGGCAAGAGCCGCAGCAGTTTACCTTCAGGATTGCGCAGAGAGATCATCCGCGGAATGAACTGCCGAAAAATCCCCCCCAGCACCAAACCCGCTGCGAGTGAAATGAAGAGCGCGAGACTGTTGGCCGAAAACCATTGCAGGGAAATGTAGGTGACGAGGACCGAAAAAACCACGAGCAGAATTTGGATCGCGGCCGAGAGCGTAAAGCTGAACCGCGCTCGATTTTCCAGAATCTCTTTGAGGAGCGGCGCATAGCGCGCGTTCGGATGCTCTTCGGCTTCGGCGGCCAGCCGTCTGAGTCCGACGTCGCTCAATTGGCCGAACGCCATGTCAACGGTGGCGAGAGATGTCAGCGCCAAGAGCAGGAAAAAACTGATGGCTAATTCAATTTCCATAGAGGCGAGTCAATCGTAAACCGTCAACGGTGAACAGTAAACTGTGAACAGACAGAAAAATCTTTTCTGTTCACGGGTAACGGTTCCCAGTTTACGAGTCTATCCCCAGTCGCCTTCGCAGCTTTAGTTCCAACCGATTCATTTCGCCGCGATCGGTTTCGTGATCATAACCCGACAGGTGCAGCAACCCATGCAGGATTAACTGCGCGATTTCGTCTTCCGTACTGAGCCCGTGTTCATTGGCCTGGCGCTCTGCCTGCTCAATTGAAATCACGATATCTCCCAGGCTCAAGCCTTCCGCTTTCTCAAACTTGCTCTGCTCAGCAGGAAACGAAAGTACGTCGGTCGTTGCGGATTTGCCGCGCCACATTTGATTGAACTCGCGCATGGCGCGGTCAGAAACAAATGCGATAGTCACGCCCTCGGCCGGGACCGGCATGGCTCGCGAAGCCTTCGTGGCGAATATCTGCCAACGATCACAGTCAATCGGTCGCTTTCGTTGCCGGTTAACAACTTCGATCATTTTCTATTCGAGGGCTCTGAAAGCTCTCTAGAGTCTCCGTTAGGATCTCAATATTTATAGCCCGCGACATTTTAATAGCCGAACTCCTTTCGCTTCTAACGAGGCGAAGAAGATCGCCCATCGCAACCACAGGCATTAAATCGGCAATCGGCAATCAAAAATCGCCAATCCTTAAATCTCGCTCTTCTTCGTATGCGACTCGTAAGCCTTGATGATCATTTGCACCAGCTTGTGCCGGACCACGTCTTTATCGCTGAAGTAAACAAAGTCGATGCCATCGATACCGGCCAGGACGCGCTCAGCCTCAACCAGTCCGCTCCGTTTGCCGTGGGGCAGATCGATCTGCGTTACGTCGCCGGTGATCACTGCCTTCGAGCCGAATCCGATCCGCGTCAGAAACATCTTCATCTGTTCGCTGGTCGTGTTCTGCGCTTCGTCGAGGATCACGAACGCGTCTGCCAGCGTGCGCCCGCGCATAAAAGCCAGCGGCGCTATTTCAATCACGCGCTTTTCCAGCAGGCGGGTGACCCGCTCGTAATCAACCAGGTCGAACAGAGCATCGTAAAGCGGCCGCAGGTAAGGATCGACTTTCTCCTGCAAATCTCCGGGAAGAAAACCGAGCTTCTCACCGGCTTCGACTGCCGGGCGCGCCAGCACGATACGATTCACTTGCTTGAGCATCAGTGCCTGCACGGCCATGGCCACGCCGAGGTAGGTCTTGCCAGTGCCCGCCGGGCCAATGCCAAAAACGATGTCTTTCTGTTGAATCGTTTCGATATAGCGACGCTGCATCGCCGACTTCGGCGCGACCTGTTTTTTCCCGGCTGGACTGAAGCGCGAACGCGTGAAGTAGTCGCGCAGGCTATAGGCGCGGTCTTCGGCGATTTGCGCGAAAGCTTCGCGGAGTTCTTTGTCGGTGAATTGCCGGCCTTCGGCAAACAGGGAAGAGAAATCTTCCAGGATTCGTTCGACCGTCTCGACGTCCTTCGGATCGCCGTCAACATTCAAGCTGTGGCCGCGCCCATTGATTTGGACATCGAGCAACGACTCGAGGTACTTGATGTTCTGGTCGTGAACGCCGAAAAGCGTTTCCAGCCCGCGTGGTGGAAGCTCGATTTGCTTCAACTGGTCAAACTTTCTCCTGGGTAAATTGTCGAGTGACTGAGAGGGTGAGTTTGCGGAATTCTCTTTTGCATAGGTACGTGTCGGACGCTACTACACGCAATCTAATGTTGTCAATTCTGGCGACAGCATATGTGGTAACTATATAAAACTGACCTCTGGAAACTGAATAGAAATGTCCAGTAGGATGTCGCACCCGACACTCCACTGACCGAGTTGGGCGGCGATTACATCTTGTCCAGAAACGCCGAAGGCGGGCTAATATAAACATTAACGGTAGCCCCCCTTTGCCAAGTGTTAATCTGGCCAAGTCCTTACGAAACTCAGCCTGAGCGCAGTCGAGGTTGAGGCCGCAAACCGCCTGCGCTATAGTCTTCAACAGCCACGATGCGGAGGGGTCGCATAATGGTAGTGCAGCGGTCTTGAAAACCGCCGTCCGAAAGGATATGCAGGTTCGAGTCCTGTCCCCTCCGCCATCTTTTCAAAGTTAAGCGGCAATGCGTTGACTTAGGCGTTCAGTTGCCGTAAGTTTCGATCCTCACCAGGCTTGATTCGCAAAGAGCCGCTGCTGTCTGCTTCGACTGCTAATCTCTCCTGCATTTTTCCTGAGCTAAAGTTGGCAGCACATTCATCGCAAGGCTATCACCTCGTTTATCTTTAGGAGAATCTAATGGCCCGCTGCAATCCATCAATCAGCAGAGACTCTGCTGACAAGCAGGTAGCTTCAGACGTTTCATTTTTTTCACTGCGTCTGCGGCGACAGATATCAGCGGTGATACTTTTGCTATCGGTGATCTGCGCGCCCGTCCGCGGCCTTGCGCAATCGAAAGAGCAGGAGAAGCGAGGGCTCGGAATTCAGCCAGGTCCCACGTCAACACCCGCGTCCGTGACACCTGGCACTCCGGGCGATAAACCGGAGTTGATTCTGCAAACGGGACACACAAGATCCGCTAACGCAGTGGCCTTCAGCCCCGACAATCGCTGGCTGGCCTCTGGCGGCAAAGACAACGTCATAAAAATTTGGGACCTGGCGAATGGAAACGTGCTGCGAACGCTGTACGGTCACACGAGCAACGTTAACGCCCTCGCGGTTAGCCCCGATGGGAAACTGTTAGCCTCGGGAAGCGGCGATATTAATGACAAGCGAGATTTAGGGACCTTCACTCAGGGAGGCGTTGTCGGCGGGGCGGAAGATAATACAGTCAGGATCTGGAGCGTTCAGACCGGGCAACAGTTGCAGGTTCTACGCGGGCACGAATTGCCCGTCGGCGCCGTCGCTTTCAGTAACGACGGCCACTCGCTCACGAGCGTGGGCGGAGACGCGGTCAAAGTCTGGGACGTTTCGGCGGGCACCGAGTCGCGATCGCAAAAAACAAAATATGGATCAACCGGCATGGAGAAGCTCAACTCAATGCCCTCATTTTCGGTATTCGGTGGCGGTGACAAGGAGCGGAAACAAGAGTTGCAACGCCAAAAGAATTTCAAACTGTCGGCGTCGAAAATGGCCGTAAGTGCGAACGGGCAATTCGCCGCCATCGGGCAACCTGACAAAGCAGTAAAACTCTATGATGCCCTGAGCGGGCGCGAGCTGCGGGACTTCCCATTCAAGGCAATTCCGGAAGCGGAAAACTCGAGTCTCGCGTTTAGCGCGGATGCGCGCCTCATCGCTTTTGCCAAAACGAGCGAGACCGTCAGCGTCCAGGAGGCCGCCACGGGCCGCGAGCTCTACAGCATCAATACCGGATTCAGCAAAACGCCGCAGCGGGTGCAATTCAGCGCCGACGGACGATTCCTGGTTACGGCTACCGATAACAACGCGGCGATGAAGTTGTGGGACGCTGCGACTGGTCAATTGATACGCGAGCTAAAGACGAATGGAGACGTTCTCGAGGGCGCCCGAGTGATTAGCTTCAATCGCGACGGCAGCCTGATTGCGGCGGTCGCTGTGGGAGCTAAAGCAATCAGAATCTTTGAGACCGCAACGGGGCGCGAATCTCGCACTCTGCAAACGGGCACGACGGACGAAGGGTCGCGAGCCGAGCAAGCGGCGTTCATTAAGACCATCGATCCTAAAACGATGGCGATGCTTCAGAAGCGAGACATCACGACGCCCGAACAGATCATTGAGGCGATCGAGGCGATGGCAACCGTTTCCAGCGAGAAGCTTCAGGCTGGTGGCGCCGTAAGTTTCAGCCCCGACGGTCACTTCCTGATTTCGAGTCAGGTGCTTTTGAGAAACCTGGCGACCGAAGTATGGGATACCGCGGCGGGAAGCCTCGTGCGTGGTAACGATGACGCCTCGCTGCTTAATCGCGGCAAGCCTTTCTTTAGTCCGGATGGTCGCTTCAGGGCGGCCCCTTTCTCTCCGATGAAGGACCTCTACGATCCTTCGGCGGGCTCACTTCTTAATCCGTTTACCAATGGCTACAAAGATGTTTACAAACAGAGAATAGATCTCTACGACGGCGCTTCGGACAAACGTTTGCGTGAATTGGACGGAGGCAAGGCCCCAGATACGGGCATCATTCCGGTGGCGGGTTTTAGTTTCGACGGTAATCTCATCGCGATGACCGGCTTCGAAAAGAAAGAGCGTTCCGTACTCGTTTACGAGACGGAAAGCGGGCGTAGGGTCAACAATTTTCAGATCAATGATGACGAACAGAGCGGGGCGGTGACAACTCTTTGCGTAAGCGCGGACCAGCGTCTGCTGGCTGCAGGGTACGCTACGAAGATCGACATATTTGAAGTTGCCTCAGGCAAAACAATGCGCACCTTGCCACATGAGGGACGGATAGTCTCTCTCAGCTTCAGTCCTGACGGACGTTTTCTCGTAGCCCTCGGCTCGAACAACGACAAGTATATTTGGGACGCTTCGTCGGGCGAAAAACTTGCCACCCTCGTAAATCTCGGCGGCGCTCTCAACAGCCGCGGCAGCGATTGGTTAGTCGTCACTCCCGACGGCTTATTCGACGGCTCACCCGCTGCCTGGAAGCAAATCCTCTGGCGATTTGGCGGCAACACCTTTGATGTCATGCCGGCGGAAACCTTCTTCAACGAGTTCTATTATCCCGGGCTGCTCGCTGAGGTGATGGCCGGGAAAAAGCCCCGCGCGCCGAAAAACATAGCGCAGCTTGACCGTCGCCAACCCGAACTGAAATTGACAATTCAGAACGCCGGAAACACGTCAGAACGCAACCTGACGGTGAAGCTTGAAGTAACTGAAAAGCCGGCCGACAAAGATCACAACGCGGGGAGCGGCGCGCGCGATGTGCGGCTATTCCGTAACGGTTCGCTCGTAAAAGTCTGGCGCGGCGATGTGCTGAAAGGCCAAGCGGCGACGATCCTGGAAACCAACATAACAATCGTCGCCGGAGAGAACCGTCTGGCGGCGTACGCGTTCAATCGTGATAACGTCAAGAGCAAAGATACCGAGCTGAGTCTCACCGGCGCGGATAGCCTAAAGCGGCCCGGTACCGCTTACGTTCTGGCCGTCGGCGTCAACGCCTATTCCAATTCGCAATACAATCTCAAGTATGCCGTCGCGGACGCAACGGCGTTTGGCGAAGAGGTGCGACGCCAACAGCAGCAGATTGCGAACTACGAGCACGTTGAAGTCGCGCCCCTGTTGGACGAACAGGCCACGAAAGTAAATATCTTAAGGGCATTGAGACGGCTCGCCGGAACCGAAGGAACCGCGGCCCCGGATGCGCCTGCGGTACTCGAAAAGCTGAAGGCTACCCAGCCGGAAGATGCAGTCTTCATCTACTTCGCGGGACACGGAACCGCGCAGGGGCAGCGGTTTTATTTGTTGCCGCACGACCTCGGCTATGCCGGAGAGCGAACCGGGCTTGACGCCGCAGGTTTGCAACTAATCCTCGAACATGGCATCTCGGATGAGGAGTTAGAGCGGGCGGTTGAAGGAATCGATGCGGACAAATTTCTGATGGTCATCGATGCTTGCAACTCGGGGCAGGCACTCGAAGCCGAGGAGCAGCGGCGTGGTCCGATGAACTCAAAGGGTTTGGCCCAACTGGCTTATGAGAAGGGGATGTACATTCTGACCGCGGCGCAGAGTTATCAGGCGGCCCAGGAGGCATCAACGCTGGGGCACGGGCTATTGACTTACGCGCTCGTCGAAGAAGGACTGAAGCAAGCCGCTGCAGATAGTGATCCGAAAGACGGCCAGGTATGGGTGCGTGAATGGTTCGACTATGCGAGCACGCGCGTGCCCAACATGCAACTCGAGAAAATGAAGGCGGCGCGTGGTGTGGGCCTCAATCTTTCGTTCGTCGAGGGCGAAAAACGCGTTCCGGACTCGGAGCGGCGCGCTGTACAAACGCCGCGAGTCTTTTACCGGCGCGAATCAGAAGCCCGGCCATTAGTCGTTGCCAAACGATGAGGAGATGCTTCCCGAGTACTCGAACGCGAACATGATGTAAGTGCGCTCATGAAAGCTGGCGTTAAGATGGCGCGCTGATGGAAATTACTGTACCCTTAACTGGATCATTTACCCTGTTAATATTGGGAAATTTAAAGACATAGGGGCAGCTTCAAGGCCACTTTGAGGTCTTGAAAACCGCTGTCCGAAAGGATATGCAGGTTCGAGTTCTGTCCCCTCCGCCATAATATTTTTGCCACGCCGTTCGCGTGTCCTCCAACGGTCCGCGGCGGCTTTGATTTTTTTGAAGTGAGAACCTTTTACGGGAAAAGCCGGAAGGGAACCTCCTGGGAATGATACTCTCGTTGCACTTTGTCACGCTCGCTCCCGCAGCGATCTTTGTCGAGAACTGGAAAGAAGTCGCCAGTCGAATTTGGCATTTCCTTGACGATCCGCACAAGATCGGCAACATACCGATCACCATCACGGCGCTGGTCGAAGGAGCATTGATTCTGGCGCTCGCGATGTTCGCGTCGCGTACGCTGAGCACTCTACTTCAACGCCGCATCGCGAAGAGAGCCTACCTGGATCCTGGCCTGCGTTACACCATGGGCAGGCTGACGCAATACCTCATCATTGCGATTGGCGCCATGCTGTCGCTCAAGATTGCATTCAATCTCGATCTAACGTCGATCGCGGTTTTATTCACAGCTCTCTCCGTAGGTATTGGCTTTGGCCTGCAATACATCGCCGCCGATATCGCGTCAGGTTTTATCCTGCTCTTTGAAAGGCCAGTGCGCGTCGGCGATCGCATTACCATTGGCGATGACGAAGGCGATGTGCAGAGTATCAACCTGCGCACTACGGTCGTGGCGACAAACGATCGCATTTCGATCATCGTGCCGAATTCAAAGCTCGTCAGCCAGCGCCTGATCAACTGGTCCTACGGCGATCCGCGCGCGCGAATTGCCATCCCGGTCAGTGTCGCCTATAGCTCGGATATTGATCTGGTGACAAAGACTCTGCTGCAGGCGGCCGAAGAGGTGGACAACGTGCTGCGAGATCCCACGCCCAAAGTTCAATTTCTGAAGTTCGGCGACTGGTCCCTGGATTTTCGTTTGCTGGTGTGGACCAACCGGCCGCGCGTGCACGCGCAGATTCGCAGCGACATCAACTATCGTATTGAAAGATTATTTCGCCAGGCCGAGATCGAAATTCCATTTCCCCAAACCGAACTCCGCCTGCGCGGAGGAACCTTCCACCTTGATACTGGGGACCGCCTAATTGCGGACGATAACTCCGGGGACGTGAAACCGGATTGAGACGTGCAGTTGAGTACTCGACCCGGTCGCTACCGTCCCGGTTCTGTAACGTAAACCCGACACATGCTTTTGCGGTCGTCACTTCGCTTAAGCGAGGTGCTAGTGAGATAGCGATCACGCCTGTTGCGTCTTAACGCTTGCGATGAATGCGCGCACAGGCTAGGCTAGGGCCTACACTGAGTGACGATTCATTCAGTCAACCAAATGGCCCGAAAAACTTCACGAAACGGCGCGGCAGGGAAACGCGAAGCAATTCTACGCGCGGCCACGCGCGTCTTTGCGCGCAACGGCTATTTCAATTCGAAGGTCGCTGACATCGCGCGCGAAGCCGACGTCGCCGACGGGACCGTCTATCTCTATTTCAAGAGCAAAGAAGAAATTCTCCACTCAATCTTTGATCAAAACATGGCCGAAGCCATTGCCGCCGGCAAAGTGCTGATCGAGAAGCTAAGTGACCCCGGCGAGAAACTCCGCCGCATTGCCATGCTCCATCTCGAACGCCTCGGCGCCGACCGCGAGCTCGCCGTGGTTTTCCAGGTGGAGTTGCGCGGTTCGACCAAGTTCATGCAGGAGTTTTCTGCGGCCGGCTTTGCTGAATATCTCGGCTTGCTGCGCCAGACCTTTGCTGAAGGCCAGCGTTCCGGCGTGTTCCGCAAAGACCTGAATGCCAAGCTGGTCTCGAAGATTCTCTTTGGCGCGCTCGATGAAATGGCGACGAACTGGATCATCTCAAAACGTAATTACAAGCTCGAGCCGATGGCCGACGTCGTCATGGATGTTTTTCTGAACGGAGTCAGCGCCAAGTGAGTCCTATCCCGCAGGTGCAGGCCGATGTGATGCGCTCAGCGCCGCCGCGCGTCCCGCTCGCAGCCGACGAACCACTGACTCTGGTCGAAGTCTATGAACGCGCCGTGCGTCTCTATCCCAAGGCCGACACGCTCAACTACAAAAGCAGAGGCGCCTGGCAATCCATCTCAGCAGACACAATGCTGACGCGTGCTCGCCGGATTGCCCTGGGACTGTATTCGTTGGGCGTGCGCCAGGGCGATCGCGTGGCACTGCTTTCGGAGAGTCGCGTCGAATGGGTGCTCGCCGATCAAGGGTGCGTGTTTGCCGGCGCAGTCTCGGTTCCCGTTTATCCCACGCTGACACCCGCCCAGGTCCGATTCATTCTCAACGATTGCAGCGCGCGGGCTTTGTTTGTCTCGACGCAAACGAAATTTGCAGAAGTCGAAGCAGTCGTGCGGGAATGCGCGGCGATCGAAAAGGTCGTGATCTTCGATCCGGATGCATCGCGCGGTCCAGATACTCTCAGCCTCGCCGAACTCGAAGCACTTGGAGGCGCGCTGGAAACTGAACAGCCGGCGCTGTCCGCCGAACTGGCGCGGGCATCCGGTCCCGAAGACCTCGCCACGATCATCTACACGTCGGGCACAACCGGCGAGCCGAAAGGCGTGATGCTGACGCACGCGAACATGGTTTCGAATCTGATCGATTCGTCCAACCATTTCGAGTTTGACGAGACTGATTCCGCGCTTTCCGTACTGCCGCTGTCGCATATCTTTGAGCGACAGGCGATGAATATGTATTTGCATCACGGCATGAGCGTCTTCTTCGGTGAATCGCTGGAAATGATAGGGGATAATTTGCGCGAAGTGCACCCGACTGTTTTTGTCGGCGTACCGCGCATCTATGAAAAAATCCTGGCGCGGGTCCAGGAACGCGCTCTGGCTAAGGGAAAACTGAACGGCGCGCTGTGCGACTGGGCCATCGAAATTGGAAAGCAATGGGCCCAGCGAAAGGCCGGGTCTCAGCCGATCCCGCTGTGGCTGGCGCTGCGTCACAAACTCGCGGACGCGCCGGTGTATGCAAAGTGGCGCAAAGCGATGGGCGGCCGCATTCGCATTTTCGTTTCCGGCGGGGCGGCGCTGTCAAACGATGTCGCGCTGGCTTTCGCGGGCGCGGGTTTGCCGATCGTGCAGGGTTATGGCTTGACGGAAACTTCGCCGGTGATTACTGCGGGGCGGCTCGACGACAATCGCATCGGGACCGCGGGCCGAGCGATCAGAAATGTCGAAGTGCGAATTGCGCCCGACGGCGAGATCGAAACGCGCGGGCCGCAGGTGATGCGCGGCTATTGGAACAAACCCGAAGCAACGCGGGCCGTGTTTACCGAGGACGGTTGGTTCAAGACGGGCGACATTGGCACTCTGGATGCGAGTGGATACCTGACCATAACCGATCGCAAAAAAGAGCTGCTCAAAACTTCCGGCGGCAAGTACATCGCGCCGCAGCCGATCGAGCAGTTGATCAAGAGCTCACGCTTCGTCAATCAGGTGGTGGTAATCGGCAACGATCGCAATTTCGCCTCGGCTTTGATCGTGCCTGATTGGGAACAGCTCGCAGCCTACGCGAAGCTCAAAGGGCTAAACTTGAAAACTCGCGCAGAATTCTGCCGCCATCCGCGCATCATCGATCTGTTTGAGAGGCAGATCGCCGCGCGAACCCAGAACCTGGCGCAGTTTGAAAAAATCAAACGCATCGCTCTACTGGATCAGGAACTGACGGTGGAAGGCGGCGAGATGACGCCGACGCTGAAAGTGAAGCGGCGGGTGGTTGATCAGAAGTATCGTGACGTGATTGATCGGATTTACGGAAGCGAAGGGGTCCGATAAGGTTAATGGTCCGTCAACAAGTTGGTGGAAATTTGTCTTAAGCCCGCGAAGCGGGGCTTGCACCCGCTTCGCGGGTTTATAAGTCTAGCGGACAAAACAACCATGGTTAATCACTAAGCTTAATCTCAAAAGCTGCCAGGACCCGCTCGGCAGTTTCCCGCGCGGCTTGCTTCAAGGCGTACTCAGAATACAGTGGACTGTTCTTGTTCGGGGTTGAGACTCCGCCTCGACCTGTCTGGTAGATCTG
The DNA here is from genome assembly GCA_033856915.1 of Blastocatellia bacterium. GTDB lineage: Bacteria > Acidobacteriota > Blastocatellia > Pyrinomonadales > Pyrinomonadaceae > UBA11740. Next base: position 31,762 of record JAWVEB010000061.1, read on the forward strand.
ATGATGACTGCGGCCGGACTGTTTGAATTTCGCGGTGCCCGGCTCGAGGATCGTGTAGCTGACGTACAACTCATCCACTGAGTTCTTTGACGGTTGCTTGCCGGAATCCGCCAGTTCGCTTCCAATCTGTAGCCACACAACGTACCTGACCGTTTCTTCTTTGGCAAGCTTGACTGCTTCGGCGCGGTTCATGCCACGGCCTGCGGAAGTGACTACCACCTCAGACGCATCACCCAAACGCCGCACGCAATTATCAATCACCGTGTCGGTGACATAGTAAGGAATATTTGACGTGATATCGCGATTGTCGATGCCGACCAGCAACTGGAGCCGCGCAGGTTTCTCCGGTTTCTTCTCCATCGTCTTGGGCCCCGACACCGAAGGAGCCGTGGTCGTCGTGGTCCCGCCGCCGTTTGAGCGGCGACCCGATTGCGCGTGAGTGACGATAGCAGTAGCAAAAACAATCGCTATGAGAGCCGCGGTCCGACGATGGTAAAGCGCGTTCATATTTGGTTTCTGCATTCTAGCATTAGCTGCGTAGCAACACCTGATTGGCGGTCCCGTTTGCGGCTACGCGGCCTATTTCCGTCTTCACGATGCCGAACCTTTGATGCGTCTGGTCGAATGTCGTTGGCTTGCTTTTTCTTTCAGCGGCCAAATACCTTAGACTCTCGGATTGTCGTCTTAAGTCGCAGCCATGACCGAACATCAAGCACGCTCTTTAATCATCACCCGAGTCCGCCCGCAAGGGCCTAACATCCGTTCGTTCGAACTGATGCCCGCGGATGCGCGCGATGCTCACGGCGTCCCGTTCATCTCCGGCCAGGTCGCTGTGCTTCGGGTGGGCGATGAAGAGCCGGCGTACTTTGCTTTCGCCGGCGCGCCGGCGGACCGCCATCTGGAAATCCTGGTAAAGCGAACCATCGGCGCCAGCGTCGCTCTGTTTGATATGAAGGAAGGCGAGCGGGTGGATTTGCTGAACGTAGTCGGCCGCGGCTTTGATCTGGATCAGCAAAAAGGACGTGACCTGGTTTTCGTGGCGATGGGAACCGGCGTGGCGCCTCTGCGTTCCGCGCTGCGACACGTCTTACAACGCAAAGCAGACTTCGGAGAACTGGTCGTACTCTATGGCGCGCGCACGCCGGATGATTTTTGTTATCGCGATGAAACGCAAAGTTGGGAAGACGCCGGCGTCGAGTTACGACAAGTGATCTCTCGTCCCGACGGCCACGATTGGTCCGGGCGCACCGGCTATGTGCAGACGCTTCTGGATCACGTGCTGCCGGATTTGAATTCTCCGGTTGCTCTAGTGTGCGGCTCACGCGAAATGATCGAGCAGACGCGCGACCGTCTGCAGCAGATGGGCTTTGCCGCGGAAGCGATCCTAACGAACTATTAGGTTATCAGAACCGCCTGCGGTAGCGGGCGGGCCTCGACGCTCGACACGATCTTAATTGCGAGGACGGGACCCGGTCGCCATCGCTCCGGGTACTGCCCGCGCGCAGGTCAGGGTTACTTTTTCAGATCACGTACGTACTTAACCAACGAATTAATTTCTGCTTCGGAAAGTTTCTTACCGAAAGCGGGCATCTTTTCTTTGCCGTTTGAGATTGAATTATAGATTCGTTCGTCACTGACCCGCTGCTGCCATTCTGCATCCGTCAGATCGCGCGCGTGTGAGTGCTTACCCCTGAAGGACTTCGATCTCCCGTCTTTACCATGGCACTCAGCGCATTTCTTATCATACAGACGGCTTGCATCGCCGTTCTCTGGAATTGCGATACTGTCCTCCCGCGCGGAAGGCGATGCCACGCTTGTCGGCTGCAGCCATAGACCGAAAGAGATTAAGCCTGCTCCGGCGAAAGTAAGACATAGAAGCTTCTTATTCATGATATGCAACTGCCCCTTATTCTCTGCAAGATTACAAAGCGCATAACCGAAGGCTCATCGCGGATTTGTTTGAGCCGCATGAGTCTTAGGTCGCCCTACGAAACCTAAATTTCGTAAGAGTAAACCCTTCTCAAATTGTGTTCAAACAGCCGGGCGGGAAGTAGGTTGGTGACCATCCGGCGTCCACTCACAACCAGCCGATTCTCCCACTGGCCGATGTGTCCCATCAGGAGAGATCGTTGTTGCACGTGCCGCGTGCGCGAGTATCGCAGCGACTCGTAGCGACGCAGCGCAGTCTCAACGGAGATTTCCTTGCCCACGCATTTGGCCAGTACCAGAGCGTCTTCGAGAGCCATACATCCGCCCTGTCCCAGATTCGGTGTGCACGGATGCGCAGCATCACCAAGTAGCGTGACCAGTCCGTTGCCCCAACGTCGTAAGGGAACATTATCGAAAGCGCCGTTCTTCAGGATTTCAGCATCCGCTGTTGCTTCGATCAAATTCGGGATCGGGTCGTGCCAACCGGCGAATGCCCGATGAATCTCCTGCTTCCGGCCGCCGGGCGCGTCAAAATGGTCTGACGGTACATTCAAGGTCGCGTACCACGTGAAATTACCTTGACCAATGTCGAGGATACCGAAGCGCTTGCCGGCCCCCCAGGTCTCGGTGTTCGTTCCAGGTCCGATTGCGCCGCCATCGTAGAGGGCGACACCGCGCCAGACCATATAACCTCGATAGATTGGATTGGAGGCGCCGAACAACCCCTGGCGCACACGGGATCGAATTCCATCAGCGCCAATCACCGCGTCGTGTTCTTTCATGTCTCCGTCCGCAAAATAAACGCGGACCTTATCTCGCGACTGTTCCAAATGGTGGAACTCATGTCCTAAGCGAACTTGCTCAGGTTGCAGGGTGGACAGCAGAACGGCTAATAGATCTGCCCTGCGCACACAGGCAGCGGGCACATCAAACTTCCCCAGCGCGATAGTCATTAGCACCTTGCCACAACTCGCTCGCACCAGAAACTTAGTGCTCGAACCGCTGCGCGTCAGGACACTTTCGAGGAGTCCCATGTCACGCAGCACCCGGGTCGCATTGGGCCAGAGCATCATTCCCGCGCCCACTTCGCGCATCTGCGTCGCCCTTTCATAGACGGTCGCATCGATGCCCACTTGACGCAGAGCTACGGCCGCAGCCACTCCACCGATTCCTCCTCCGATGATGCCGATGCTTTTTCTAAGTAGGGGGGTGCTCATTTAAATGGAACTGTATTCTTTATTTTTGGAGTCTCTTTGAAGCTTCGGTCTGATGTTCCTCCGATTGGGCAAGTTGCCATGTCTTTTACGAGATACGATGAAAGGGAAGCCGTGAGCGAGTGTGTGGAAGCAAGCCTCGGATGGCGCGGCGAATGAAAAGAGCCGGTGCTACTCAAAGCAAAGCCACTGAAGAGAGCGGGCACGGATGCGTGCGCTGTGGTTAGTTCGTCCGGCCAAAACCATGCTTCTGCTTACAAAGCCTGCAGTAGGTCGGTGGTTCGGTGTTGTCGAGTTGGTGCTTCACCGGCTTGAGCGTCTGCAAGAATGCAAACACCGATTTCAGATCGTCGTCGGTCATCTTGCCATAGAAGTACCAGGGCATCGACGAGTGCAATGGACGCGCGCCGACTTTGCCGGTGCGCATCGCCTGCACAAACGATGTGTCGTTGTAGTAACCGATCCCCGACGCGGCGGGCGTGATGTTCGATGACACTACATCGCCCTTCGGCTCGTGCATGAGGAAGCCGCCGGCGAAATCCATTCCCGGCAGCAGGGGCTGGCCTTTCCCTTGCGGCGTGTGGCAATCAGCGCACGCTCCCATGCGCACCAGATACGTGCCACGAGCAACCGGGGTTGATTGATCCGGCGCCGGCACGGCTGCGGTTACCGGCTGCGGCATATTCTGCATAAGGTAATTGAGTGGGAAAGGCATCTTTGTTGTCGGCAGCGGATTGCGCACCGCCGGAACTGTGCGCACGTACGCGATTACTGAAGCGAGATCTTCATCCGACATCTGGCGATAATCCTGATACGGCATGATTGGGAAAAGGGCCCGGCCGTCGTGCCCGATGCCTTCGCGAATCGCGCGCGCGAACATGTCGTCGCTCCAGTTGCCCGCCCCGGTTTCTTTGTCGGGCGTGATGTTCGGAGCGACTAGCCATGGCTTGTCCTGATCAGACCAGACGCGTCCGGATCCTTCACGCCCTGCAACCGGTGGCGCGCCGGGCTTGGACCAATCCTGCTCGGAGTGACAAGCAAAACATCCCATCACACCGTCAACCAGGTACTTGCCGCGCGCCAGTCTTTGCGGCGTAGCTTCAAACTTGCGATCGGTAAGCGCGCGCTTCTGCGCGCCAATTAAAGGACGCCAGCCAATCGTGAACGTAACTCCCAAAACCAGGAGCGTGATGATTACGAGCAGTGTGATGCCTGCGAACTTCTTCCAACTACGACGCGGCATTGTGCGAAATTCTCCTGTTGGGTTCGAAGGTGGATTTTGTAGAACTGAACGGACGAAGACGGAAAGCTTTTTATGTCAGATAGCAGCGAGAAGTCAAACGCTCGATGATACAGAACCGGGAGCGGTAGCGACCGGGTCAAAGACTCAACTCGGAAATCGATGGCGGAACCGATCTTCAGGTAATCCCGCGAGGTTCCGAAGAAGTTGAGTGTTTGATCCGGTCGCTACCGCTCCCGGTTCTGTAACTACCGCGGCACGGCAACTATGCGAAACCCATGTTCCTCAAGAATCCCTCCATCAGGAGCAGCCTGGTTGCGCGCTGCTGAGCGAAGCGATCCATCGATTAGTGACGAGACCGGGCCGGGGTCGAAGAACGAGCCCCCGCGGAAAACACGTTGTTGTCCGTTGCTGGGGCCTGGCGGGTCGGTGGCCGGACTGTCCCGATAATAATTCGCGTCGTACCAATCCTGGCAGTACTCAGTGACGTTGCCGTGCATGTCATACAAGCCCCACGCATTCGGGTGAAGCCGCCCGACCGAGTGGACACGTTGGTCCGAGTTACCCAGATACCAGGCCAACCACTGCAACTCGTCCGCGTAATCAGCCGTGGTGCCGGCGCGACAGGCGTATTCCCACTCGGCTTCCGTAGGCAAGCGATAACTGTAGCCGTCGTTGGTTTGATTCAAACGCGCGATGAACTCCTGGGTATCGTTCCAGGTAATGAACTGCACGGGGAAATTATCGCCTTTGAAGTTCGCATGCTCGCGGCCCATGACAGATTTCCATTCGCCCTGCGTCACTTCGTAACGTCCCATCAAAAACCCTCTGCTGATCGTGACTCGGTGAACTGGCTTTTCGTCGGGCTTTCCGTTTTCAGAGCCCATAATGAAATTGCCTGGAGCGAGCGACACGAACTCCATGCCGATGCGGTTCTTTACTACTTTTGCTTTGTCGCGCGGCGCTGTGATCCACAGCACCAGGCCGGCGGCGACGACAAAAATCACCAGAAATGCGAGAAGCACGCCCACAGCGATCAAGAGCTTGTAACGAATGCGCGCGAGGCGCTCAAGTATATCCATCGATGGCCCTCCGTGACATTAGTGTCCACTTGGGTTGTGAAACCACGGCTTTGCTATAACTGCGGCTGGAATGGGGAACTGAGAAGCCCGGCCGCTACGAACGCTGGCCCAGGAAATTCAGAACCGCGCGCGCGGCGCGATCGGAAGCTCCGGGGTCGCCGATCTTTTCGGCTACTTCTTTTAGTTCGGCGCGCACTGCGGCGTTGCGCTCCGGTTTGAGCAGGGCCAACAACTCGCGAGCCAGCGACTCTCCGTTGAGTTGATCCTGAATCAGCTCCGTCGCCAGCCGTCGCCCGGCAATGAGATTCACCAACCCGTAATGCTCAGCCGTAATCAGACTGCCCAGCGTGTGCCAGTTAAGCGCAGACTCTTTATAGACGACGACCAACGGCGTGGCGAGTAAAGCAGCTTCAAGCGTGGCCGTGCCGCTGGCGACCGCCGCCGCGTCGGCCGCGCCCAATGCTTCGCGCGTTTCCCGATGAATGACGCGCAGCGAATCCTTCAGCGACGAATCATGATCGCCCGCCGCGATTATCTCTCGCGCTTCCCGTGGATCCCGATTCGCGGCGACCATGACGACGAACTGAACCTCCGGGCGATCCCTGGTTATCAAAGACGCCGCCGCGATCATCGGCGGCAGAATGCGCACCAGTTCCTTGTGACGACTGCCCGGCAGCAGCGTAACGATCGGGCGCGCCGGATCCAGATCGTTGCGGCGACAGAATTCTTCTCGTCCATAGCGCGCGCGCACTTCGCCGGTAAGCGGGTGGCCGACGTACTCGACCTGCGTCATGCCGCGCGCGGCGTACCAATCTTTTTCGAAGGGCAGAATCGAAAGCAACAGATCGACGTCGCGTTGCACGCTTCGGACCCGGTAGGAACGCCAGGCCCAGAGTTGCGGACTGATGTAGTAGATGACTCGCACGCCGCGCCGGTGCAGCCAGCGCGCGAGTCGCAAATTAAAGTCAGGCCAGTCGACCAGAATTACCGCGTCGGGTTTTCTCTCGATGGCTGAGCGTTTCAACTCGCCGAAAGCGCGCCAGAATTTCGGTAAGGCCTGACCGATTTCCCAAAGGCCGAGAATGGCCAGATGGTCTGCTTGGACGATGGAATCAACGCCGGCGGCGCGCATCAGAGCTCCGGTCGATCCAAAGAACTCGAATTCTGTTTCCGGGGCCGCCTGGCGCAGCGCGCGCACAAGGGCCTCGGCATGCGCGTCGCCAGACGCCTCGCCGGCCACGATCATTAGTCTGAGAGAGTTGGTCATGTAGCGCAATTTGTTAAATTGCGAAAGGTGACGGCGCGCAAGTTGGCAACTTGCGCTACAGAACGACGACCTCCTTGTGACGCGTCGCGCGCGCATGTTAGCATCGGCGCATTCCGTTAGCGACAACGGCGCGCCTGCTGCGGGTTCTCCTCTTCGCAGAAGGCGCAATTGATTATAGCCCTGGCGCGGAGGTCGGCAGCTTTCAAGCGTGCGCTCAACTGCTTCGACAAACAGGTTGCGACTGACGCGCGTCTTGCCGCTCATGGCATGCGTAGCGCTCGCCTGCGTCTGCGCCGGACACGCCAATGCGCAGCAAACAAATCCCGTCGATCGCAAGGTCGAAAATCCAATCACCGACACTCCGAACGTTAACCCGCTGCAGCAGAATCAGCCGGTGCGCCCAACCGTCAAAGGCAAGGCGGCAGTGGCTCAGCCGGGCGACAAACTGACGGTGGACTGTAATAAGGAAACTTTTACCGAAACCAAAGAAGGCCGCGTCTCAGTCTGTGAAGGCAACGTCGATGCGCGCATCGGCACGTACCGACTGCAGGCCGACAAAGTCACCGTCTACGATGCCACGAACAAAGTAATCGCCGAAGGAAACGTCGTCTTCGATCAGGGCGAACAGCAACGCATCACGGGCAGCCGCGCGGAATGGAATTACAAGACGAAGACCGGCTTCTTTCTCAACTCGACCGGATATACCAACCAGACCAATGACGGCACTCGCATGTACTTCACCGCCGACCGGGTTGAGCGAGTCAACCTGACGACGATCATTGTCATCAATGGCGAGATCACGGCCTGCGATGAAGAAGTACCCAAGTGGAGTTTTCGCGCGAAGAGAGCGAAGATCAAAACCGGTGACAAGGTAAAGATTTCCTCGCCCACCTTCCGCGTTAAGAATGTGCCGATCATTTACCTGCCCTATGCTTCTCTGTCGCTCAAGCATGACGACCGGCAATCGGGATTCCTGACGCCGACCTTCAGCGCCTCAGGCGCGAAGGGCTTTCGTGTTTCCGACGCTTACTATCTGACCCTCGGGCGCTCGGCCGACTTCACCTTGCGCGGCGATTTCTTTTCCCAGCGCGGCATCGGCATCGGCGGCGATTTGCGGACACGCGCAAACTCGCGCTCGTTTTTCAACATGGGTTTCTATACCGTCTTCGATCGCATGCTCGGACCGAAAGAGGACGCGACGCATCCGAACCAGGGTGGCTCCAGCTTTTACATCGATGCCGTCCATTATTTTCCCAATGGATTTTTGGCGGCGGCTGACGTGAATATCACATCCAGCCTGGCGTTCCGCCAGATTTTCTCTGATTCGATCCAGCAGGCGATTTCACCGGAAGAACGTTCGCAGGTTTTCATCAGCAAGAATTATCATGCCTACAGTTTTAACTTTCGGCTGAACACGCAGGCTACGTCTTTGCAGGACTCGCAGATTCGCATTCGCGAGTTGCCCAGCATCTCGCTCGATCGCCGCCCGTCGCCTTTGCACTGGTTCAAGAACATCCCGGTCTATTACTCCTGGGAGAGCGCAGTCGAAGGTGTCAGCCGGAAAGAAACCCCGGGCGACCTGGCGACTTTTCGCGCCCAAGCCGGACGAGATCCGATCATCACGCCTTCGATCGTGCAGCGTTTCGATCTTCACCCGAGCCTCTCTGTGCCGCTGAATTTCTCGGGCTGGTCTTTGACGGCCACGGGCGGCGTGCGGGCCACGTATTATTCAAACTCAATCGATCCGGCGACGGGCCTCGTCTCCGCGCGCGACGTGGTGCGCGGCTATGGCGAACTCGAGTTGGACCTGCGGCCGCCGGCTTTGGCGCGGAACTTCCGGCGCGCTGATGGTTCGGTTCGCTTTCGACATGTGATCGAGCCATACCTGATCTATCGACGCGTCGCGGGCATCGACAACTTTGATCAAATCATTCGGTTTGATTACGTGGACGCGATCGCCGACACCAACGAGATTGAATACGGCATTTCGAATCGCTTCTATACCCGGCGATCTACTGAGACCGTGGGCAAGAAGGCCGAGCGCGTGGCCCGCGAGAAAAAATCTTCCCTGGCCACTCAGCCTTACGAAGCATTAAGCATTACCGTCCGCGGCAAATACTTCTTTGATCCATATTTCGGCGGCGCGCTGATACCGGGCCGGCGGAACCAGTTCTATCCCATCGACACTTTTTCCGGCTTCACCTATGGAGCGGTGCCGCGCAAGTTTTCACCCATCAACGTCGACGTTCGCTATCGTCCGTCAGAACATTTGTTCGCGGACTTTCGCACCGACCTCGACACTAACGGGGGCAGCGTGCGCGCGATGTCGGCCACCTTTGGCCTCAACCGCGCGCTGATCCAGGCGTTCTCGACCTTCTATTACACGCGGGCCGTGACACTGGTGCCGAGTCTGCAACAGTATGCCGATGCGGCCGGGCGAGAGCCGGGCACTTTGCGCGGCTCGCAATGGAGCCCGTCGATCTTTCTCGGCAATCGCGACAAGGGATTGTTCGGTGGACTGTCGCTCTTCTTTGATTTTCAGAAGCACCCGTTTGCCGGCAGTAATCGATCTCTAATCAGTTCGACGGCGACCCTCGGCTATACCTGGAATTGTTGTTCGGTCACGGTGCAGGACTATACGTTCAACGTCGGCCTGCGTAACGAGAATCGAATCGTCTTTGCCTTCCGGCTAAACGGCATCGGCACTTTTGGAACTGAGAAGATTGGCCAGTGGGCGAAGTAGCGCGGGGTGTTTGCTCTTCCTTTCATTAGCACCGCACTTTATTGCGGTGATCAAAAGACCATTTAGCCCACGAACCGTTTCAAAGGCACTAATATACTTGACTCATTACGGCAATGGCTCTGCCACTCTGATGCGCGGCAAGTCTGCGACTTGCCGGCGACGAACCTTCTTTTTCATTCGGGTCTTCGACCCGTCACGG
>JAWVEB010000062.1:0-162145 GCA_033856915.1 Blastocatellia bacterium
CTCCGCAAGAACGCTGATGATTGGTACATGACGATCGGCGGAGAAGCCCGTGAGGTTTGGGAGCAGATCGGAAACGATAATTGGGGACAGCAACCCTTCATGAACGGATACCTCAACCAGAGGTACACGCTCTCATTGGACCTTCACCTCGGCAAACGTGTTCGCACCTTCGTTGAGTTCAAGAGCGGACTAAACTCGTCGCGTCAGGGTGGTCCACGTCCGATAGACGAAAAGAAACTCGATTTTCAGGCTGCGTTTCTGGAATTGAGTACCGTCGGCACACGTAACTGGATCAAAATTCGGGCGGGCAGGCAGCAGCTGGAATATGGCTCCGGCCGATTAGTCGACGTCCGTGAAGGCCCAAATGTTCGGCTCAGCTTTGATGGCATCAAGGTGATGGCCAAAATCAACTCCTGGCGCATCGACGGATTCGCAATGCGGCCCGATGTGGACAAACCTGGATTCTTCGACAATGTCCCTAACCATGAGGTTGGCTTTTGGGGTGTGTATGCGACGCGGCCGCTTAACAAGAGTACGTCTCTCGATGCCTATTACTTCGGCCTGAATCGCAAGCATGCAACTTTTCAGCGAGGCACAGCCCAGGAAGTACGCCAAAGCGTAGGCGCAAGAGTTTCGCGGCCCATCGCGACCGAACGGCCGGGGTGGGACTTTGACTACGAGGCACTCTGGCAATTTGGTTCATTTGGCTCGGCAAACATCCGCGCCTGGACCATGGCGTCTGAGAATGGCTATCGCCTTACATCCGTAGCGCTGAAACCTCGCTTCAGCGTGAAGGTAGATGTTTCCAGCGGCGATCACCCGAAATCGGATCCGAACACATTAGGAACATTCAATCCACTATTTCCGAAAGGGAACTACTTCGGCGTGTTAGCGACTACCGGTCCAGGCGCCGTCAACTTCATCGATCTTCATCCGAAGATTGACCTGACATTCCCGCATAGCATTACTGCTTCGTTCGACTGGATTGTTCAATGGCGACAAAGCCTGGAGGACGGAGTGTACTCGGTACCAGGCTCGTTAATTAGAGCCGCAGACGGTAGTCGCGAAAGGTTTGTTGGACATAGGCCTGGCATGGAAGTGCGATGGCAGGTCAACCCTCACCTTTGGTTTCAGGGCGATTACGGGATCTTTTATGCAGGTCGTTTTCTGAAGGACACACAACCGGGACGCAACCTTAATTACTGGGCACTGTGGGCCGGCTACAAGTTCTAGCGATGGGAGAGTTGTTTATGACGCCGGAGACTCGTCTCAATTTCACGCTGCCGTTATTGCTTTACATTGCTACGGCTACCACGGGATTGATTGATGCGATAAGTTACCTTGCACTCGGCCATGTGTTCACGGCAAACATGACCGGCAACGTCGTTTTCCTCGCGTTCGCTGTGGCCGGAGCACCTGGGCTTTCGATAACGCGGTCCCTTACCGCGCTCGTTTCATTTCTGATCGGTGCTTTGATTGGCGGCCGCGCTGCCACTCGTCTTTCAGAACGCGTGAGACCGAATTGGATCACGACAGCCCTGATCATGGAATCCGTTTTGTTGCTCGTCGCAACGCTCGCTGCTGCTATCAATTTCCGTAATTCGTCGGGAAGTGCGTTGCCATTATATTCAATCATAGTGCTTACTGCGCTAGCGATGGGAATTCGAAACGCGACAGTTCGCAAGATGGCGATCCCGGATCTCACGACTACGGTTCTGACCCTGACCATTACTGGTCTCGCAGCCGATTCAAGACTTGCCGGCGGTACTCGGCCACGATGGGGCCGGCGCCTTCTCGCCGTTCTACTGATGTTCTTTGGAGCAGCGATTGGAACGCTCCTACTGAGGCGCTCGGTGGTATTGCCCCTGGCTACCGCGACACTCATGTCAATCTGCTGTGTCGCGATATCAATGAAACAGAGAGTCGCTTTGGCGACGCGTGCAGCAAGTTGATTCGGCCGCGATGAGAGGAAGAAAAAGAGATGTTACAAGTTATTAGATCAAATCAGAGAGGCCACGCCAATCATGGTTGGCTCAATACTTATCACACGTTTTCATTCGCCGATTATTACAACCCAGACATGATGGGTTTTCGCTCTCTGCGAGTGATTAACGAAGACCGCGTAACCCCCGGCCAGGGCTTCGGCACACACGGACACGCTGACATGGAAATTTTGTCCTATGTAGTCGAAGGCGCAATCGCGCACAAAGATTCAACAGGCGGCGAAGAAATCCTGCGACCGCATGAGTGGCAACGAATGACGGCTGGCGGTGGGATCAGGCACAGCGAATACAATCCGTCGAAAACGGAGCCTCTGCATTTTTATCAAATCTGGATTCTGCCTGAAAAAGAAGATTTGGCCCCTGGCTACGAGCAAAAGATGTTTGCGCCCAACGACAAAAGCGGAAAGCTGAAACTCGTCGCCTCAAATGATGCCCGGGACGGTTCATTGAAAATCAATCAAGACGTTTGGGTGTTTGATTCGATTTTGAATGAAGGCGAGGCAGTCTCATACGATTTGACCGAAAAGCGTTATGGCTTTCTGCAAGTCGTCAAGGGTTCTCTGGAATTAAACGGTGAAACTTTGCGGGCGAGCGACGGCGCTGCAATCAGTGCAGAAGAACTGCTAAGGATAAAAGCGCTCGTAGACGGAACGGAATTCATTTTATTTGATTTAGCATAATCATCACTAACAAATCCGAGCGGAGGAAACAACATGGTCCATTCGAAGGTAGGAGCGAAAACATCTGACGCTTCAGATGTCCGTGGATCAGTGTTCGAAGGGTTTCCCGCGCGTGAAACCAGTCTCGGCACATTAAGAATCCTGAGGGCACTGCCAATTCGCCAGAAGCGACTGGTTGGTGCGTGGTGTTTTCTCGATCGATTCGGGCCGCTTTCCTTCAGCGACGCCAAACCTATGGACGTCGCGCCGCATCCGCACATTGGTTTGCAGACAGTGAGCTGGTTGCTGCAAGGTGAGGTCATCCACAACGATAGTCTTGGTAGTGAAGCGTTAGTCAGACCTGGTGGTGTCAACGTTATGACGTCCGGCGGTGGCATTGCCCATGCGGAAGAGACACCTCGGAAGAATAGCGGCCTCTTGAACGGGGTTCAGTTATGGATTGCGCTTCCCGATGCCGATCGAAACGGTCAGGCATCCTTTCAGCACATTGACGAAGTTCCGATCATTGAGCAGGCCGGCAGCATGGTGAGCCTCTTTGCCGGGTCCTTGCTTGGTTGGTCTTCTCCGGCAAAACATTTCTCACCGGTTCTTGGGGTCGACATTGCATTGAGCGCAACTGCGAGCCTGGAGCTTCCGCTGGATCCATCGTTTGAGCATGCAGTACTGCTGATGACAGGTGATGCGGAGATCGATGGTCAATCAATTGGCGCGATGAGTCTCTGGTATCTCGGGACAAATCGCTCGAGCGTCGAGTTCAAGAGCAGGGATGGAGGTCGCGTGTTGCTGCTTGGCGGGCCTCCCTTTCCAGAGAAGATCCTGATGTGGTGGAACTTTGTTGCGCGCACGCCCGAAGAGATTGCGCTGGCACGATCTGATTGGCAAAGTCATCAAAGATTTGGCGAGGTGAGGTATCGAGGGCCGCGGATCGACGCACCTCCGCTAACGCGGTTCGCACCCCCCAATCCAGCAAGCTGATCAAAGTCGTCTTTAATATGGTGCCGCCAAAACTGATTTCGGGATAGGAAGGATCATTGTGGTCGACGATTACGATCACAGGTAATCGCACTACTATTGAAAATCATCTTTTAAGACTCGTGTAATGCTGCAGATAGGAACCATGTCCGCCGTTCAGTCTCATCAATCCAGTTCTCGATCAGGCTCGCTGTGGCAACATCGTCGTTGCGGTCGGAGACCTCATGCGTCAGACGCAAGAACCCGGTCAGTTGTCTATTATCGGAACACAGCTCGGCGAGCATCTCCGTCGCGTTGAGGCTTGTATCATTATTGTCTCGCAGGCGTTGATGCCGGCTGATGTCGCTGATGGAACGGAGTGTGGTGCCGCCAATTTTTCGGGTTCGTTCGGCAATGTCGTCGCTCATCGCAAAGATTTGCGCCGCCTGCTCATCCAGGAGCAGATGATAATCCCGGAAGTGTGGACCACTAATGTGCCAGTGGAAGCTTTTGGTCTTTAGGTACAGTGCAAAGACGTCGGCCAGCAGCAGGTTCAGCGATTCCGATATCTCTGCGACTCCCTCTCGTTTAAGATCCGTTGGAATTGTGAATTTGGATGGCGTCTTTTCACTTAGTTGAGTTACGGTTTGCATTAACTGTTTTCCTCTTATCCGAAAGAATTCCTTGTTTCATTTTCGTTCAAGTCCATCTGCAGAGGTTAACATCGCGACCATTCTCAACCTTCCGTGTGCTTGCCACAATTTGCAGATTTTTGCTGAGACGTTCAGACGTTGTGAATAAGGGAGAGTTCGCAACAGAGAGCACCTCCGCGCAACCATCGAAAATACTCCGAGCAGTCCGCCTAGTACTCTCGGTGCCTAGTACTCTCGGTCGGCGATACGGTCTAACCAGTGTAGTGCGTCGCAAATGGCATTACACAAGAGGGTGCGTCAAGCTGCGAAACCTAGCCGCGTTCACGCGGCTTTCCCGAAGGGTTAATAGACCAGCCGTTTTACGGCAACATCAGCCCGTTTCAACGGGCTTCATTGGCCCGCTTTAGCACTGCTGAAGCGAGAACGAGAAGGACGCTGAAGCGCCCTCTTAGGAACTCGCGCCCATCTCTACCAGCCCTAAAAGGGCTGGCCTAATAACCCTGCGGGGAAGCCGCGTGAACACGGCTGGGGTTCGATCCTCGTGTGACGCTATTTGCGACGCACTACACTTGCTAAGAGGTACACAGACCAAGGGAGAAGATATGGATCGGATCTTATTTGCTGCCGTGCTGCTGCTCGCATATCTTGCGGGATACTTATTCATCAAGTATGACAACAAGAGAATTGAAGCTGAATGCAAGTTCATGAAGCGATCTGACTACACCGATAAGGCGTGAGATTATCAAGATTATCTGATGTACCTAATGGGAGGCTGGAAATGGCTGAATGCGCTGCGGTCCGACAAAATCAGTTCACCCTGATGACGCGGAGCCCTCACCACTCTGAATATGCGTAACGTCAAAACGATCGTCGTCGCAAACACGAGTGCACCGCAGGCGACGTGGGCCACGGTTATACTAATCATTGGATTCAACGGCTGCGGAGCATTGGGTGAAGCAAGGCGCGTCAGATACGCAGCGATGCCGAGCGCGAGTTGCACAACCAACAATAGCAAAGCGACTGTGGCTGGCCGGGTCAGAAACTTTTCGCCCCGGTAGCGGCGTAGCAGGATTGAACCTGCGCTTCCCAAAGTCAGCACCACAGCCAACGCTCCTCCGGCATGCGCAATCACCAACTCTACCGGCAATGGCTGGTCCCAAGTCGCCGCATGGCGTAGCGTAGCTCCAAGAATTAGTTGTAAGAAAACTGTCACCACTGCCGCAGCGCAAAGTCGCCGAATAGGTACAATTCCCTTTTCCTCCAGGCGCGGTCTTTCTTGCATCCAACTCTTCGAAGTAAAGATCGCCAGGCTGACAGTCGTACAAAAGAACAATTGGGCCAAAGTCGCATGGGCCGCAGACACCGCCAGCGGTAGATTTAGTTTTACCGTCAACCCGCCCAACAGGCCTTGCGTGATAACTGCGATGAGACCGAACCAACCGAGCCGTCTTGCCCACGGCCGTTCCTCTTTCAAAAACAGGTAGATAGCCAAAGTGATGGTGAGCAACCCGACAGTCGTCGCCACCATACGGTGTCCGTGTTCCCAAAACAGATTACCGACCATCTTTGGGAACACCTGCCCATTTGAAAGTGGCCAATCGCTGGTAGCTAAGCCGGCGTCGTGGCTGGTTACGAGAGCACCTGCGATTATCAAGACAAATGTCGCGCAGGCAACCAGGACAGTAAAGCGTTGAAGACCCTTCATGAAACACCTGGCAGCGGAAAGTATTCCCCTACAGCCTATCCCTAAAAGCTTTCGGGGTCGTCCAAACAAGTTTGCGAAAAGTGGTCGTAAAATGACTTTGGCTCGCGAAGCCGGCCCGCAATGCGATGTCAGCAATCGGCAGGTCTGTATCTGATAACATCTTCTTGGCGCGCGCAATTCGCTGCTCAGTCATATACGCGTTCGGACTGATTCCCATCGATTGTTTGAACGCGCGCGAGAAGTGAAAATAGCTCATTTGGACCGTTCCAGCGACTGCGCCCAATGTGACCGTCTGCTCCTGATCGAGATTGTCATTGATGAATTCGATCGCTTTGCGCAGTTTTCGCGGCGCCATTCCGCCACGACTCGTTTGCAAAACCTTCAAATAGCTGTAGCGCCTGACAAGCTGCATCGCGAGCACCTTAGCCAGGGAATCGGCATACAGTCGTCCGATTACGTTCGAGTCTTTGAGTTCGTGGCGCAAAGACATGCCAATGTGATGTAGATGCTCGTCTCTGATGCCAAACTGAGTGGCGATCGAAACCTGACCGTAATCAACATCTATCGACTCGGCCGTCGTCCGCAGAAATTGTGGATCGAGATACAGATGCAGAGTGTGGCTTGGGATATCTTCCTGTTGCCAATCAACAGACAGTCCGGCCGGGACAATGGTGATCGCCCCAGGTTCCAAATTCTGCTCAAAGTTCTCGTCACCGATCCGCGCCGTTACGTCCACGGAAGGCCCTAGTTGAACCACGATGCAATGATTCTCAAGCGGAGGCATGGTCCATTCCGAGATCGCCTGCCGCATCTCAAGTGCGCGCAGATTCTGCCATCCAAGGGGTTGGCTTGAGGCCACCACAGCCTCGGGATAGATCAACGACAGATCGCTCACCACTGTGGGTGCGATTGCCCATCTCTGCCGCCCGCCAAATCTGGCGGTCCGCTCCGTCACCGGACGAATCGCCGCCGATTGCAGGAAGTAGCCGGATTGTTCTGACCGAACTGTTGCTGCGCTACTCATCTCAATCTCCCCCTTTGCCATGCGTTGGTTTGCGAACAGATGCTTCAGACCGTCGCCCCAATTAGTTGACTTTGTGCCGGAGCGCCAACGAAGCCGGCATATTGCGCTGCCATTGCAGCCACGGCCGCGTCGCCCATCGGTCTGTCATCGTAACGTTTCGAGAATTCAACATCGCTACCACTGTCGTTCAAATCTACATAGACGGCATCGCCAGAAGTCACCTGCTCTGTAGCGACGAGGTTCGATAATGGAAGCAGCAGCAGCCGATCGATCGAACGCTTCAAGTGCCGCGCGCCGTATTTGTAGTCGATGCCTTCACGTAACAACATCTCTTTCACCGCGTCTGAGCACTGAAAGACAAACTTTGTATTAGCCGAGCTCGTGATTCGATCTTGTAACGCCCGCAGCTCCAACTCGAGGATCTGGCGCAGGTGTTGTTCATTAAGGGAGTGAAAGACGACGACTTTATCGATTCGGTTCATGAACTCGGGAGAGAAATTGCGGCTTGCCGCCTGAACCGCCGTGCGACGGATCCTCTGGTCAATGTAGCTTGCGTCTTCAGGCAAGGCATTCGGTTTTTTCGCCGCTGCGAAGCCAATGCTTCCCTTCACCAACTCCGATATTTCACGCGCACCCAGATTGGAGGTCATAACGATCACTGTTCGCGAAAAGTCCACGCGACGGTTATCGCCTAACGTCAACGTGGCCTTATCCAACACGCCAAGCAAGAGCTGCCATAATGCATCTGACGCCTTTTCGACCTCGTCAAAAAGAAGTAACGAAAGCGGAACCTCGTCCGTGTGAAACCGATTCAAGTTCTCCTGAGTCAGCAGCGGCGAGGTCTCACGATGGCCCAGGTATCCCGGCGGCGAACCTATTAGCTTGGCGATCTCGTGCGAGTGCTGAAACTCCGCACAATCGATCTTGATGATTGCTTTGGCATCGCCGAAGAGAACTTCCGCCGCAGCCTCGACCACGCGCGTTTTGCCGGATCCAGTAGGACCAAGAAACAGCAACGTGCCGAGTGGACGGTTCGTCTGGTTGAGCCCGGCGAGGAAAAGCTGGTAGAGACCGCTCATATCATGGATCGCGTCTTCCTGACCAACGATGCGAGCCGAAAGCTTCTCATCGAACTCCTGGGCACGTGGACATTTGAGTTGGGGGTCTAAAAAGAAGGGGGTTTTCGACAAGCCTTGTTCTCTACGCATTTCCGCAAGCATGACGTTTCTCCTTTTCTTAATCACGTTCCATCTCTTTGTCTTTCAATCCACTCACAGATGAACGGGCGCAATTTTCGAGCTCGATGCTATTAGAATCGCTCGTCTTCGGTAAAACCGATGTGTTGCTTGCGATGCCTTTCATCGTGTTGCCCTCTTTCACGTCGCTCGTCTCAACTACCTGTTCGTCAAACTGTATCCGATGCTGGACGCATTTTGCTCCTCCGAGGTTTTTCGCGAAACCCTAGATGGAGCGAGGCGAGTGTACCTAGATTGAGTGAGCGACAAGTTACCCCGACTGAGCACAATTAAAGCGAAGCATTGTGTAGGATTGTCGTGATTAAAATCGGGAATACTTGTGGAAAGGCGAATGCAGATCAGCTCAAGGCATCTTCTTACGTGGCGGGACAATGGTTACGCGTAGCCCAAACAGTTTCGCATCCACCGAATATGCTCCCGGACCGAGAAGGATGAGGGCAGCCGAGGTTAGGGTTCTGAAGATATAGACGACATTGCTCGGCTCGCCGGCCAAAAAGAGATTTGCGACAGCTGTCGCGCACGCAACTACGGCGAGCACCGGCGTCAAAAAGCCGAGACAGAGCGAGAACGAAATCATGGCTATGAGGGAGACAACCGCCCAGTAAATAGCGGGTGAAGAAAAGTTGAAGCGATGCGTGACGTTCAAAACAAACATCGCGGCAGTAGCTACTCTCAAAAGCAGTAGCCCCAACCCCGGGCCACCGCGTGGAAACATGGAGTAGAGACGCTGCACGGTTTGAGGTTAACTAGTATCGCTAAATTGCAAAACCCAAAATGAGGCTAGCGTCGCATCACCCTTTTGGGGGATGGGTGAATGATCGCAAGTGGGCTATGACCCAGGTCTGTTATTGCCGGCCAACTTCTCTAGAACTGAAGCTTCAGCGCAAACTGAATCGATCGTGGTCCGCCAATCTGATAGAGAGGATTCAAACCGCCATTGGCGCCGCCTGATCCCAGACTGTTCGCGAGTGTTTGAGTCGAGCGGCCGAACAAAGGGCTGGTCAGAAGGTTGATGGGATTGCCGAAGTTGGGGTGATTGAAAATGTTGAAGAACTCAGCACGGAAACGAAGTCCTAATTTCTCCGCAAGATGAAATTGCCGCTGTAGCCCAACATCTGCCTGCCAGGCTCCGAAACCCCGCAGAACATTACGTCCGAAATTACCCTGCTGCCCAGCGGGCGCAGCGGTAAACGCTGCGCGATTGAAAATCTTCCCGCCCGGATATTGCGTGCCAAATAGTTCAAGCAGCACTCCCGGATTCAAGTTTGGACGCGAAGCGAGAGTAACGCCTCCAACATTGGAAGTTGCGCCAATAACGTCGACTGGTGGCGCAGATCTCGCCAGAATGAAAGTGTCCAATGACCAGCCCGCAAATATCGCATGGGCCGTCTTGTTCAAACCTGGAGAGGGCAGATCGTAAGTCACGCCGGCAGTGAATGAATGACGGATGTCAAAATCGGAGTTACCGCGATCTATGTTCGGACTGGCAATCGCGC
This sequence comes from Blastocatellia bacterium, assembly GCA_033856915.1. Lineage (GTDB taxonomy): Bacteria > Acidobacteriota > Blastocatellia > Pyrinomonadales > Pyrinomonadaceae > UBA11740. The sequence continues at coordinate 9,769 of JAWVEB010000062.1, forward strand.
CCGGCGTGCTGCGATTGTTAGCCGCATCCGTCGAGGCAATATCGATCGAGTGAGAGAACGTATACGACGCCAACCCTTGCAGCCCGCGCGACAAGCGCCGTTGGAACTTGACTTGCAGAGCGTGGTAGTCCGATGTCGCCGAATTGTCTGTCAAAGTAATAAACGGAAAATTCAAATTCACATTAAAGAGCTTGGTTGCCCGAAGCAGGTTGCGGCCAATTGCACCAATGTAAGTTAAGGACAGGGTTTCGCTGCTTTTAAGGGACTGCTCCAGCGAGATGTTCCATTGATAGGTTCGCGGAAGCTTTAGATGAGGGTCGGCCACAAGAAGGGTGGAAGTGGGTAGATTAGTGGTAAGAGCAGGAGGAACAGCGTTCTGAGGGCTTAGCGGAAACGCGCCCAGAGTAAAACTCCTGCTGCCGGAATACGGGAAGAAGCTGGAGACGCCTCCCAACGATCCTTGCCCGAGATCGTAAAAGACCCCGAAACCTGTGCGCAGAACGGCGCCCCAATTTCGAATTCCACCGAGTTGATAAGCAAGTCCAATTCGCGGCCCAACATTTCCAAAGGTTGTCTCATAGAGCGGAGTGCCGCGCGGCGCCAGGGTCATTGTCGCCGGATTACTAAGGCCGACCACAGTGAATGGATCGTTGCTTAAGTTCTTACCTTTTGGGGACGGATTGACGTCCCACCTCAAGCCATAAGTCAGTGTTAATTTCGAGGTGAGCTTCCAGGTGTCCTGACCGTACAACGAAAAGTTTTGTGATAGGAGCGCGTTTGTTTGAAAGGCACTTGACTGGACGAGTGTGGCCGTTCCCGAAAGGGCGCCTCCTGGGCTCGTCGACATTCCTGAGAACTGCGCAAACTGGCGGTATGCAGCGGGACTGCTGAAGGGCGCCAGCCAGCGATAGTCCACGCCAAACTTCATTTGATGGCCAATCCTCGTCACAGATAGATTATCGATCAAATTGATTTGGCGTTGCTCGTCGGTCCCTTGCTTGCCCTGAATGTACTCGCCGGCGCCGTTGATGATAAATATGAGATTGCTGTTTATGGACGAATACGCGGAGGGGAAAAACAGCGAGTCTGGGAGTGGGACGGCTCCGCCGAAATCATCCATCACGAACCTAATGCCAATTCTGTGATTGCTGTAGTTCACCCGTACTTCGTTGCTGATTCGCGGATTGATCAATTGGGTAAGACCAACGGTTCCAGTGTGGACGCTGGATGCCAACGAATTAATCGTGCTGAGAACCCTACCTGAAGAGAAAACCGGGCCTCTTTGGTCCAGGCTGGAAGGTGAATAATTATACCTGCCAAACAAATTAAGCCTGGAGTTAATGACGTGATCGAGGCGGATGCTATACGCGTCAAGCGAAGACGGATTTGAGAAGCTGGCGTTGAATTGCGCCAACCCTGATCCGAGCACCGATCCGCTCGGAACCGGAAACGCGTTCAAGTATGGACGCATCGACGCCGGGGCCGCTTGTCGCGACGCATTATCCGGCACGGCGGTTTGCAGGCTGGATGGTTGGCGCAACCGTTGCCCCTCGTAGGAGAAGAAAAAGAACATCTTGTCCTTTATGACTGGGCCGCCAAAAACACCCCCAAAGTCATTGAGGCGCTCCTGAGGTTTTGGCAGGCCGCTTACATTCACAAACCAGTCTCTCGCATCCAGCAGGTCATTCCTGAAATACTCGAACAACGTGCCATGAAAAGCGTTCGTTCCAGAGCGCGTCACAATCGAAACCTGTCCGCCCGGGGAGCGCCCGAACTCAGGCGCAAACGAAGACGTTTGGACCCTAAACTCCTGCATGGCATCGACCGAAACCAGGCTGTTTGTTCCGCCCGAAGCGCTGAATGCCGGTAACGCTCCCGAAGCGGTTTGCTGCATGGCAATGGAACCGGTTACGCCGAAATTGGCGCTGACTCCGTCCACGGTGAAATAGTTCGCATCCGCGCGTTGTCCGTTCACACTAAATTGTCCCTGATCGTTGAAAGCTGTGACCGTCAGAACGACGCCCGGCGTTAGCGTTATCAACGTCTGGAAACTACGACCATTCAGCGGAAGATTGTCCACCAACTTCCGGTCAATTACCGTGCTAACTGTTGCCGATTCCGTGTTCACGAGAGGCGCGCCGGCTTCCACCGTAACGGTCTCAGAGACGTCGCCGAGCGTCATCTCGAAGTCGAGTTTGAGGGCGTCCTGGACATGAAGGACCAAATCCGGTTTGACTAACCTTTTGAAGCCTGGCCTTTCGATCTCGATCCGATACACGGCTGGGGCGAGATTCGCCAAATAATATTCACCCGAGTCGTTGGACCTGGTCTCAGTACGCATATTCGTGCCGGCGCTGATCACAGCGACTTTGGCATCGACGATCAACGCTTTCTGTGGATCAGTTACGCGGCCAGTGAGCGAGGCATTTGTTGACTGGGCACGCAGAGCAGACGTACACGAAATAAGAAGAAGGGCCGCGAGTATGGGAACTCTACTCATAAGCGAAATCTCGACGCGAACTTGGAAGCATGAGGCTACTCTGGAGTAGACCGCTGGTCAATACCGATTGGGGTGACCTGTCCCTCCCCAAAAAGAGTGATGCTCATGTTTCAGTCGCCAAGTAGATTAAGCCGACGGAGTCCGCCGAGTGACAGCCGCGTAGCGGCGAAATGTTAATAGCCTGGGAACACCATATTGTTCTCTTGAACGCAAGGGGGATTCTAGGTCTATAAGCATTTCGCGCCTACGGCGCTTTTTCCGAACGGCAAATGTAGTCGGTTGGCCGGAAAATTTGTCCTGAGCTCCGATAGGACATCGATGTTTATAGTAATGCGAAGCTTTTCATTAGCCAGCTCCGTACGAGGGCCTTGTTTCGCGCGAAGGCTGGAACATGTTTCGCTCCTATGGAGCTTACCGAGATTCTTTGTGGAGAGTTCTATAAACATTCTGTCCCTCCGGGACTTCGGTATCGGGTATCCGGTCAGAAAATCCTGAGGTACGATGTGCTCCTCATGGAGAGAGCAAGCCAACGACGAATCATCATCGCGCCAGGCATACTGCTGGCTTGCGTACTGCTGGCGCTGTGCCCTTCCGCATTCGGGTTGAATCCGGCTTTGGACGTCAATCAGTACGCGCACACGTCATGGAAGATCCGCGACGGCTTTTCCAAAGGCAGCATCAGCTCCATTGCTCAGACACCCGACGGTTATCTCTGGCTGGGCACGCAGTTCGGCCTGCTACGCTTCGATGGTGTCAAAAACGTCCCCTGGCGGCCGCCACTGGATCAGCAACTCCCTTCCGACACTATTATGGGCCTGCTCGTTGCGCGCGACGGGACACTTTGGATTGGCACCTTGAAAGGATTGGCAAGTTGGAAGGACGGCAAGCTCACACAGTACACCGAGCTTTCCGGACAATATATTTACAAGCTCCTGGAGGATCACGAAGGCACGGTTTGGGCCGCGGGCGGGGCGGCTACTACTGGAAGACTCTGCGCGATTCGGAATGGCAACGTCCAGTGCTATGGAGAGGACGGTAGCCTTGGCCGTGCAGTGTTTAGTCTGTACGAGGACAGCAAGGGTAATCTCTGGGTGGGAGTGAAGGAAGGACTGTGGCGGTGGAAACCGGGGGCGCCAAAATTCTATTCCCTGCCCGGCGAGTGGAACGGCATTCGGGGTCTGGGTGAAGACACTGACAGCACACTCCTGGTCGGCTGGAACGGCGGAATCCAGCGATTTGTTGACGGAAAAACTGAAGCGTATCCACTCGCAGGTATTACCGGCCAGTTAATAGCCAAAAGGATACTCCGCGACCGCGATGGCGGTTTGTGGATCGGAACACAAGAAAGCGGTCTGGTGCATGTCCACCAGGGAAGAAAAGAGTCTTTTGCGGCCTCTGACAGCCTTTCAGGCGACGATATTTACACGCTTTTTGAGGATCGTGAAGGCGATATCTGGGTAGCGACGATTAACGGTCTCGACCGCTTTCGCGATTTTACCGTCGCCACAATTTCTGGGAATCAGGGTTTATCGAATGCTCACATCGGATCCGTTCTAGTGACAACTGATGGAAGTGTTTGGCTCGGCACTTATGGCGGCTTGAACAGATGGAATAACGGGCAAATTACGAGTTATCGCGAACGTGCCGAACGCACGACAACGGGCGTGCGCGAGATCATCGGTAGTGGATTACCAGATAAAGGGGTGGAATCTCTTTTCCAGGATAGTCGCCAGCGAATCTGGATCGCTACGGTTGGCGGCATAGGCTACTTGGAGAATGACCGGTTCATTTCCATAAGCATGCTACCCGGCAAAGACACCCTTTCCATTGCTGAGGACACCGAGGGGAATCTGTGGATCGCCAACGAACAGGGCGGTCTTCTTCATTTGATCCGCGGGAGTGAGATTCAGCAGATTCCGTGGTCCAAACTGGGACATAAGGATCATGCCAGTGCTCTGGCTGCCGACCCATGGCAAGGCGGCCTGTGGCTTGGATTCGATCTTGGTGGAGTTACCTATTTCATTGACGGCCAGGTGCGCGCATCGTACACGGCCACCGATGGGTTGGGCCAGGGCCGTGTCAACCACCTGCGGCTCGATCAGGAAGGTACGCTCTGGGCCGCTACTGAGGGCGGGCTCAGCCGTTTGAAAAACGGCCGAGTGTCCACGCTTACTGTGAGGAACAATTTACCCTGCGATTCAGTTCATTGGTCGATCGAAGACAACGCAAAGTCGATCTGGTTATACACGGCATGCGGCATAGTGCGCATTGCGCGCTCCGAATGGGACGCCTGGGCCATCGCAGTGGACCAAGGTAAGGACACGAAGCCGATGATTCACGTTACGGTCTTCGATAGTTCCGACGGGGTTAGGACCCTGGCCGGTGTGAGCCACTACGGCCCGCAGGTCACCAAGTCCTCCGATGGAAGACTGTGGTTCACTGGTGTCGACGGAGTCAGCGTCGTCGATCCAAGCCACCTTTCCTTCAACAAACTTCCGCCGCCTGTGCACGTCGAACAGATCATCGCTGACCGTAAGACTTATGACGCCAGCGGACAGGTTCGTCTGCCTCCGCTGATTCGCGATCTGGAGATTGACTACACGGCGCTCAGTCTCGTTGCCCCAGAAAAGGTCCTGTTTCGCTACAAGCTGGAAGGCTACGACAGCGATTGGCAGGAAGCCGGCAATCGCCGGCAGGCGTTCTACACGAATCTTCCTCCACGCAACTATCGCTTCCGCGTCATGGCTTGTAACAACAGCGGTGTGTGGAACGAGGTCGGCACCTACTTCGATTTCACTATCGCTCCCGCCTATTACCAGACCACCTGGTTCCGTGTCGCGGGTATCATCGTGTTTCTGTTAGTGCTCGGTGGCATCTATCACTTAAGGCTGAAACAAGTCGCCCGGCAGGTCCGCGGACGCATGGAAGAGCGACTCGAAGAACGCGAGCGGATCGCGCGAGACTTGCACGATACTCTTTTGCAAAGCGTGCAGGGATTGATCCTGAAGTTCCACGCCGTCGCAAAACAGATTCCCAGTGATGAGCCGGCTCATGACGCGTTGGAGAAAACGCTCGATGACGCCGACGGGGTTCTGGCTGAAGGACGAGACCGCTTGCGAAATCTGCGCGCCACCTCGATTCCATTCGGTGGTTTGCCTGCGGCCTTCGAGCGGGTTGCGGAAGAGACCCCGCAGGGCGCCGACGCAACCTTTAAGACGGTGGTCGAAGGCAGGGTGCGAGAGTTGCACCCGATGGTCCGCGAAGAGTGTTATTGGATTGGGCGAGAGGCGGTCGTCAACGCTCTCACTCACTCCCATGGCCGCAAGGTTGAAGTGGAAATCACTTACGATCCGAGACAGTTTCGCTTGCGGGTCCGTGACGATGGCCGGGGCATTGATCCTAAAATCCTTGAAGAAGGCGGCCGCTCTGATCACTGGGGCATGCAAGGGATGCGCGAACGGGCACAAAAGATCGGCGGGCAATTGAACGTTTGGAGCCGCCCTGAAACCGGAACCGAAGTTGAGTTAATCATTCCGCGAGCCAGCGCCTATCAAACCGCTCATGACAAGTCGAAGAAGTTCTGGCTTCGATCTTCTTCCGGCAACAACGATGAGGCTCCGAGAAAGTAACGCAAGCTGTTAGCTTGCGATCGCCAGTAGTCATGGTGTGTCGTTGAAACGAACTTGCCGCCTGGGCGACCACGCAAGCTAACAGCTTGCGTTACCTTATGCGGCTCCGAAAGAGTGAGGTTAATAGATGTCGATGATGCCGCGCTTAAGCGCGATAGTTACGGCGTGGGTGCGATCGTTCGCGCCAAGTTTTGAAAGAATACTCTTCATGTGAGCCTTGACGGTTTCTTCGGAGATCCTGAGGTGAGCAGCCACCAACTTGTTGGCGTTGCCGGCAGCCACTTCTCGCAATACTTCGATTTCGCGTGCGGTGAGCGCATCGTCCGAGTGGTGCTCGGCCATCTCCACGGCGATTTCCGGTGGGATTCGTTTTTTGCCGGCATGGACAATCCGAATTGTCTCAACCAGCTCTTTTCGCACCATGTTCTTGAGCATGTACCCGGAAGCGCCGGCGTTGAGCGCTCGGACTGCCTGGACATCGCCGGCGTAGGTGGTCAAGACAATAATCCGGGCGTCAGGAAACTCTTTACGGATTGCCAGAATTGCCTCCGTTCCGTTTACAACGGGCATCTGCAGATCCATAAGCGTTACGTCCGGGCGATGCGCCCGGTATTGTTCGATTGCCTCACGCCCATTGCCTGCCTCAGCGACGAGAACCATATCCGGTTCGGTGCCAAGGACCGCGGCAATTCCTTCGCGCAGCATCGGATGATCGTCTACAGATAGAATTCGAATGGGCGTTTTGGCGCTCATATTTACTCAATCGTTGCGAACTCTAACAACCCTTTTATCGATGGGGAGTTTACTACGAATCTCACAAAAATCTAGAGAGGCTGGTGGGTAGTCGGTAGCGTGTTGCTTGGGCGAGTTAGCATCCTGCGTGCTCCTGACGCAGGTTATTATACTGGCGCCCGGCTCCCGCAACATCACCAGTTCAGTCTGTCGGTTAGTATTGGTTCCGAGGAGTTAGATCAAATTTCAGGTGCGCGCCGCAAGAAGGAGAAGTTTCGAGCAGAATTCTGAAAGACTATTTTCCGCCACCAGTAGTTCGATCGCAGGTTGAGCTTCTTCAGGAGCGCGGCATATCGCGGTCGCTGTGCAGCCTTGTTTAGTAAGTTCAGGCGGGCCGCCAAATGGCCCATCGAGTGGTCGAAAGAATTCGATCCGGCGTTTACAGACGTAACAGATGTGTTCTATCGTCAGAGCGTAAAGCGTTCAACCCTGGCCGCTTTACCTCGGATCGTGATGGAGATCGATGGTGTCGCGCCCGCACATAGTCGCACGTACCGCAACATTCTCAGTGTTGTTGGTGTGCTTTGTGCTGACCGGATGCCACTCTTCACCGAAAAATTCAGCTCCAACGGTTGCTTTCAGCAAGGTCCCCGCCGCATATCAGGAGAGTCCCTACAAGATAGACATAACCGAACGTGACTACAAGACAGACATGACCGAAGGTCGTGCCACAGGAGCTCGACCCGGACAGCGAATCGCGTTGTACGCAAAAACAGATGGCCGATGGGGCCTGTGCCCGCAATCAGGTCAGCCGTTTACCAATATCGAGAGTGATGGCCGGTGGAAAGCTTCAGTCCACTTAGGAATAGAGTATGCCGCTCTGTTGGTTGAGTCGACCTACGATCCACCCGAACAAACTGAATCGTTGCCGATCGTCGGTAACGGCGTGGTGGCGCTGGCAGTCGTTAACGGAGAGGGGCCTGCGCCGGTACTTGCGTCGCCCAAGACACTGAACTTTAGCGGTTACGAGTGGACCACGAGCGCCGGTCCGATTTTTCGCGCTGGGTCAAGAAACTTTTTCGATCCTGCGAACATTTGGACGGACGAAAGCGGTGCACTGCATCTTCGCATCTCGGGAAGCCCGGGAAAGTGGGCTGGGGCGGAGCTGAAGCTCACGCGGAGCCTGGGATACGGAACATACAAGTTCCAAGTGCGCGATGTCTCTCATCTCGAACCTTCTGCCCTTTTGACCCTGATCACCTGGAATGGCGTTGGCACAGAGAGCACCCGGCGCGAGTTGGACGTTGAGCTCGGTCGTTGGGGAGAACCTGATAATACCAACGTGAATTATGTCATCCAGCCCTACTACGTTCCAGCAAACATCGTTGCCTTTCGGGCGCCGCCTGGTCTCTACACCCATTCGTTTCGGTGGGAACCGGGGAAAGTAACGTTTTCGACGTTAGCAGGATCGGGCAATACCGGCGAAGGCCGGGTCATTAACCAGCATGTGTTTACCTCCGGCGTGCCTTCCCCCGGAGGTCAATCGGTGCGCCTCGCCTTGTTTGTATTTCATCAAGGCCATACTCCGCTGAAAAACGAAAATGAGGTCATAATCGACAGATTCGAGTATCTCCCGTGATTTGCTGGCGGAAACAAATTCGATGGACTCTGATTGGAATCGCGCTAGCGGGCCTGGTCACCGATACCAGTGCGCTCGATCCCAATCGTCTGCCTTCGCAGTACGTCCGCGAACAATGGACCTCTGAAACCAGATTTCCCGGCGGCGCAGTCAACGGCATTGCGCAAACCTCTGATGGATACCTCTGGATTGGAACCGACCGAGGCCTGATGCGTTTCGACGGTTTTAATTTCAGGCCTGTCTCGTTTACTCCCATCGCCAGCGCTTCGAACGTTTCGATATCACAATTGCTTACGGATGCCGGCGGAAAACTGTGGGTCCGTCCACAGGGCGCCTATGTCGTACGCCAGAAAGATGGCAAGTTTGAGAGCCTCGCATACGATTTACCAGCAATCACCGCCTTGTCAAAAGATAACAACGGCGGAGTACTGGTCTCGGACGTCCAGCAGGGCACATTCCGTTTTATAGGAGACGACGTTCAGAAACTGGCGGCCAAGGTCGTACCTGGGTTACCGCCAGTAATCTCTACAGCCCAAACAGCCGACGGCAAGATTTGGATGGGCACACTCGGCGCTGGCCTTTTTTTTCTTGCGGATGGGCGAGCTACTCAGGTCAGCGCCGGATTGCCCGACCGAAAGATCGATTGTCTGCTGGCGATCGGTACTGACGAGTTGTGGGTCGGCACCGACACAGGCTTGTATCGCGGGAACGGCAATGTCTTTCGCCGGATCGAATTGCCTTCATCTGTCGGTAATGTCCCGGTTTTGAGCCTCCTGCGCGATCGTGACTCGAATATCTGGGCGGGTACGACGCGCGGGCTACTGCGCATTAATGCGAGAGGGATTTCGTTCTCAGATGAAAATGTGCTTCGCGGAGACGGAGGGATTAATGCTCTATTTGAGGACCGCGAAGGGAATCTCTGGATCGGAGGTGCGCGAGGGCTAGGCCGCATTCGAGACAGCGCGTTCGTATCCTATTCATCTGTTAACCATCCTCGTCTCGAGCATAGTGGGCCGATATATGTTGACCGGGAGGGCCGCACCTGGTTCGCGCCCGCGCAAGGTGGGCTGTATTTTCTCCAAAATGGCCACGTTCAACCCGTTACCTCGATACCACCAAATGAGGTCGTCTATTCCATCAGTGGATCGGCAAATGTGGTGTGGGCCGGACGTCAACGCGGGGGAATCACTCGTCTACAATTTCGCAACGGGGCGATACGGACCGAGAGCTATACAGAGGCAAACGGACTGGCCCAAAATAGTGCCTATGCTGTTTATGAGGGCCGCGATGGATCTGTGTGGGCCGGTACTATAAATGCCGGCGTCAGCAAATTTAAAGATGGGCGCTTCACCACCTACACGACGGCCAACGGCCTCGCTTCGAATGCCATCTCTTCCATCCTTGAAACGCGGGATGGTGTAGTGTGGTTTGCCACACCCAATGGGCTAAGTTCTTTGTCAAACGGCCAGTGGAGGACCTATACCACGGCAGAGGGTTTGCCTTCGCCAGAAGTGAACTGCCTTTTCGAGGATTCATCCGGAACTCTCTGGATTGGAACGGCTGTTGGTCTTGCCTTTTTCGCCGCTAACCATTTTCAAGTTCCTCATGAGTCACCCGACCTCTTGCGCGGACAAATACTCGGAATGGCGGAGGACAAGAGCGGACGGTTGTGGCTCGCGACCTCAGATCATGTTTTACGCGTTCCGCACGACAAACTGCTAAGCGGTGTTGTGAAGGCAGTCGATGTTCGCGAGTATGACCAAACCGATGGTCTCGAGAGCACTGAAGGAGTGAAGCGGAGCCGATCGGTGGTCTCGGATTCAGCGGGCAGGATCTGGTTTTCACTCAGCAGAGGCTTGTCGGTTGTTGATCCAGACCAGATCACTGACGATTCAGTTCCCGCGCTGCCTCAAATCGAGGCGATCACCGCAGATAACAACACCGCAAGCCTCGCTGCCTCCGTTCGAATTCCTCCATCTCCAAGGAGAATCACGTTTGAATACACGGGGTTGAGCCTCGCGGTACCCGGGCGGGTTCGCTTTCGATATTTCCTCGAAGGTTTCGACAGTAGCTGGAGCCAGCCGGTTTCAGCGCGAGAAGCCGTTTACACGAACCTTGGGCCCGGCTCCTATCGATTCCGGCTGGTCGCCAGCAACAGCGAAGGGCTGTGGAGTGAGTCCGAGGCTACGGTCGTTTTCGAAGTTGAACCGACCGTCTGGCAAACGTGGTGGTTGCGAACCAGCTCCGCCGTCTTAATTCTTCTTTTGGTGTGGTTCCTCTACCGTTATCGCCTGCACCAGCTCGCCAAGGAATTCAATATTCGCCTGGAAGAGCGCGTCGGTGAGCGCACCCGCATCGCCCAGGATCTGCACGATACTTTGCTGCAAGGTTTTCTCAGCGCTTCGATGCAGTTGCATGTCGCGGAGCGTCAGTTACCGAGCGACTCGCCAGCCAGGCCTTTGGTTGGTCGGGTGCTGGAACTGATGAGTCAGGTTATCGAGGAAGGCCGAACCACGCTGAGGGGTTTGCGCTCAACCAATACCAACTCTCGTGATCTGGCCCTTTCTTTTTCAGGAATTCAGAAAGAGCTGGCTACTCATGAGCAAGTCAATTATCGAGTCACCGTCGAAGGGAGCTCGAGACCGTTGCATCCCAGCGTCCGCGATGAAATCTATCTGATCGGCCGTGAAGCATTGCTAAATGCATTCCGACACTCAAAAGCAAATACAGTCGAAGTGGAGTTGGAGTATGGAATCAAACAGTTAAGAATTCTGGTCCGTGACGATGGTCGCGGTATCGAACCCGAGGTCCTTGCTGCGGGACGCGAGGATCACTGGGGAATATCCGGGATGCGCGAGCGGGCCGAAGTCATCGGGGCCAGTCTAAAACTTTTCAGTCGCGCCGGGGCCGGCACGGAAATCGAACTGTCTGTACCAGGACGGATAGCTTACGAATTAAATTCCTCGCAACGCCCTCGCCGCTGGTTCCGCAGGCTGTTCAGAGGCCGGACCGATTCGAATGGAAGTGAGAAACAGCAATGAGCAAGGTACCAGCGATTCGCGTTTTAAGCGTCGATGATCACCCGTTGTTGCGCGAGGGAGTCGCGACTCTTATCAACAATGAACCAGATATGACAATGGTGGCTGAGGCGGCCAGTGGCCTTGAAGCGGTCCAGGGATTCCGAGAACATAAGCCCGACGTCACGCTAATGGATCTCAGGCTTCCGGACATGAGTGGCATTGACGCGATGATGGCCATCCTCCGGGAATTTCCTGAAGCACGGATCGTTATGCTGACCACCTTTGAGGGTGACGTCGAAATTCAGCGCGCCCTGGAGGCGGGTGCACGTGGCTATTTGCTAAAGAGCATGCCGCCATCGGATCTGTTGGATGTGATCCGCCAGGTTCACGCAGGAAAAAAGCGAATTCCTCCGGAAGTAGCCTCCCAGCTCGCGGAACATATGGGTGATGAACTCCTAACTCAACGTGAAATAGAGGTGCTCCGGGCGGTTGCCGATGGAAATCGAAACCGGGATATCGCTGAAAAACTCTTTATCTCTGAAGAGACCGTCAAAGTTCACATCAAACACATCATGGAAAAATTGCACGCGAGTGATCGCACCGACGCCGTCGCCATCGGTGTACGCCGAGGGATCATCCACCTCTAAAGGCCACGCTGCCACGGAAGACAATCACCCGAAAGAAGTATTTAAAGTTACCATGATCTGTGGATGGTTTTGGAGAACGTATCGGTTAACCTTTGTCTCGCGTGTGTTTTGATGAAAGGCACACTGAAGGATAGCTGCAGTGCAAAGGTTATTTTCAACTTTTCCGGCCCGGTGGCCAGGGGTTGGCCTGTTACTTCTGCGAACCGTGGCGGGTCTTACCCTGTTGATTCAAGGCGCAGCCTATCTCAACGACTGGCGTAATCTGAGGTTTGACGCATTAATACCCGTTACCTTCGCGTTTGTTGCTGGGGTCTCACTAGTGGCTGGGATTCTGACACCCATCACGAGTCTGCTCGTTGTGTTGGGCACTATCGGCTACGCGTTTTCGTGGCTCCCGGCCCCGAACGCGAATCTCTTCGATAGTAAGCTGGCCGTCATAGATTTGATCGCCATTGCTACCGCGATTGCCTTTCTCGGGCCTGGCGCTTATTCACTTGACGCGCTCTTTTTCGGGCGTCGTGAGATTTTTATTCCTCCCACTCAACGTTTGCACAAGTCCTGACACCCGCCGATCCGGTTTCGGTCTTTGCGGGGTGCTACGAGAGATACGCATCCCGGCGCAAAGAAGAAACGGCTTGGATGTCTATTATCCCCCGCTTCAACGCAATCGTTACCGCATGGGTACGATCGTTCGCGCCGAGCTTTGACAGAATATTCCTCATGTGGGTTTTAACCGTCTCTTCGGAAACGTAGAGGTTATTCGCGGCGATCTTATTGGCATTGCCGGCGGCCACCTGCTGCAATACCTCGATCTCGCGGTCGGTCAACGCGTCGTCCGTGTGGTGCTCCGCCATTTCAACGGCGATCTCAGGTGGAATCTTCTTCTTGCCGCTGTGCACGCAGCGAACGGTCTCGATCAATTCTTTTCGCACCATATTCTTCAGTAGATACCCCGAAGCGCCGGCTCGGAATGCACGGTCTGCCTGGGCATCACCGCCGTAGGTTGTCAAAACGACAATACGAGCATCGGGGAACTCCTTGCGAATGGCCAGAATTGCATCCGTCCCGTTCATGACTGGCATCTGTAAATCCATAAAAGTTATGTCGGGCCGGTGAGCACGGAATTGCTCGATCGCTTCCCGGCCATTGCTTGCTTCCGCAACGAGGGCCATGTCCGGTTCGGTGCCAAGTACCGCGGCAATGCCTTCGCGCAGCATCGGGTGATCGTCCACTAACAGGATTCGAATCCGATTGTCGGCCGCGCTCACGGTGACCGTTCTCTTTCTTGTCTGGCTCGCCGCCAGTGGATTCGTGTATTGCGAGTCGCGATAAGTCATAACACTCAAACTCATTGGAAAACCCTCCAGAAAGAAACTAAACTCGCTGACTCCTTCAATTGGCTGAGGAGCATGGCATTCTTCCATCGGCATCCCGAGAGGTAAATGCACTGGCGGTCATTTAGCGGTCAATTGGAGGTGATTTGGTCATCTATAACCATCTCAGCTGGGGTGTTAACACTGACACAATCGCTAAACCGCTATGAAACAGGCTGTTTCAGGTCGCGTCCGGTTCGGAGACTTCGAGTTTGACTTAAAGAGCGGTGAATTGTGTTCTCCGAGCGATCCTGTCGCCAGAATCCTTCTCAGGGAGCAACCATTCCAAGTTCTGCGCATGCCGATTCAGCGCCCCGGGCAGCAGCAAGGCATGCTCGAGATCGGGAGCTCCTCCGAAAACACGTTCAATGACTGATTGAAAGTCGGCGCGGTCCTATGGATGAACACATTGAACCAAAAAGTCTATTGTTGGCGGAGTGGTGAAGACTATTCTGGAAAGGCAAGACCAACCATAGAAGCCAGGTTCAACTCCTGCGTGCAATTACGGAGCACACTGAAGACCTTGAATGTCGTTTATCGAGAGTTGTCGAGGAGTTATTGCGGCTCAAATTACTTTTATCGAGTGAGCCCCTTTGGGCAGGCTGAAATAGAATTTTCCCTGCATCCTCCAAGTGCGTGGATTGAATTCCCGGCGCGCTCCACATGCAAGACAGACTCGGTATGTCTGACCCTGGCTGGAGAATGGCCAACTGAGTTCCGTATGCCAGCAACCAAATACGCGACTGAGCCAGCCACTGCTCCTAATATTCTCTGGTGGTCTACTTGTGTCACGAGTTAGTGGAGTACTCGCAATAGATAATTGAATCAGTTGCATCCCTTCAACACCTCGAACTCTTCTGACTCAGTCCAGGCCCTCAAGTTCAACGCAAATTATTGCGATGGAGTGAGTGCCAGCTTCACAATCTTCCCCTGACGAAAAATAGTAATGACTATATTTTCTCCCGGTTTCACCCTGGCGAAATTTGCATAGATGGCGTCGAAGCTCTCAGCAGTGGCGACGTCGACTCCGTTCACTCCCAGAATGATATCTCCGCCCAGAATGATTTCTTCTCCTTCGATTGTCGCGCGCAGAGTTCCCGGCTTTATTCCACAGCGCTCGGCAATCGATCGTTCGGCAACTCTTTGAACCAGGACGCCGGCAGGTTGCGGCAGGTTGAGTGCTCTGGCAAGACTGCCCTCGACCCGAAAGCCTTCTATCCCAGTCCAGAATGGTTTCTGCTCCAACAGCAGCCGTCGCACTGTGTTTGACGTTGCGGCAAAGGCCAAACCTTCCGAACCTCCTGACCTGCTCATAATGCTGCTCACAATTCCCACTACTTCGCCCTTCAGATTAAACACGGGACTGCCGGAGTTACCGCTATTGATAGCCGCGTCGGTTTGCACGAATTCAATCTTCGCACCGTTCTGACTTGTATTATTCAGAGCGTGACGCCCACTCACATGACCTGCTGTCAGTGTGTTGCCGATGCCGTAAGGAGCTCCCACCACGAATATCTCATCCCCAACAGCAGTCTGGTCCGAATCTCCCAACTTCGCCGCCGTATAATTCCCTGGACTGTGATCCAGTTGGAGCAACGCGACATCCGCAGACAGTGAACAGCCAATAACACTCGCCTGAATGAGTTCACCTTCTGATAACTCTACCGTGGTCTTATCTGCTGATTCGACCAGGTGCGCCGCCGTTAGGACTCGGTTATTCGAAATCAGCACTCCCGAGCCCAACCCGTTCGAACTCGTCAACCCCGGCTGCGGAAACGGCGCCAGTCCGAGCTGCTCCGTTCTTACGATTACGACTGCTTGCTGAACCCCGCGGAAGGCTTCCCGAAGTTGCTGGCCATGACTATGCGTGTCCCAGGCCAGGACACAGATCGCGAGAGGTAGCAGCGCTGCTCGAACCACTCGCAGGGACAGTCTTAGGTGTTTAGCAACCCTTGCATTCTTTTTTTGTCTTCTCATCGAGTTCACCGACCCACTCAGCACGTTCGCTTTACCAAGTCTTTCATCAGACATCATCCGGTTCGACGACCTACTTCTTCACAAACGTAATCCTCGTCCCGTATTTCCGGCCAAAGCCATTGAAAAAGCCGCCGAAGTCATCGCTGGCCAGGTTGTTCTGAAAGTCGCGGGGATTGAAGTGATTCGTGAGATTGAAGACCTTCAGCCCGAGCTCCACTCTGTATTTGTTGAATCTTCCCGGGAGACTGACAGTCCTCACGATCTGCAAATCCATCGAGGCAAAGTTCGGAAAGCGCCCGGCGAGATTCCGCGCCCCGACAAAGTTGCGGTCCTCATCGATGATCGAATAAGGGAAGCCCGTTCGGACATCCAGCACCGGCACGAGCGTGATGCGATATGGAATGTGGAACTCACCACGGAAGAGAAAACGGTTCGGCACGTCCCAGGGCAGCCGCGAGCGCTCATTGGCCTGGATGATCGGGTTCTGGAAGTTACTAAAGTAGGAATTAAAGTCGTTCAAATCACCACGCGATGAAGAGCGTACATAAGAAGCCGTAAACTCATCGTTCTCGCGGAATTTGTAGCGTGCGGTAACCTCGAGTTCCCGGTAGCGCGAGCTACCTGAATTGTCTACCCCAAGGGTGGTGCCGTGATTCCCTGAGTCGATCGGGTTCACGATAAACTCGCGCCGAGCTTGCCGCTGTTGGTAACCAACCCGCACGAACAGATTCTTCAGCCACTCGCGATCGACCTCGACGTTCCAGTTGACGCTGCGTGGCGTGCGAAGCCTCTCACCCGTAAACTCAAAGCGCTGGCGTTCGGGTGCGCCGCTAACCTGCAAACCATCGGGCCCAAAGCGAGTCAGGATCCGATCCTGCAACTGAGAAAAGGTCGCGACGTTGAGATTGACGTCGTCGTAGAAGATCCCAATGCCACCACGGACCACAGTGCGTCCATCAACCCGCGGCAGAAATGCGAAACCGATGCGCGGTGAAATATTGTTTTCGCTGGTAACGTTGTCGCGGTCATAGCGAACGCCGTACTCAACGGTCAGCCGGCGATTCAGAGTCCACTTGTCCTCTAAGTATGCGAGAAACTGTGTCTTATTACGGTTGAGCCGGCCATCGCCCTCATAGTCGAATTGTTGGCTCCTGGTCCCGTCGGCCCTCAGAATGCGCACGGCATTGCTCGTGTTGCGCCCGTCGAAAGTAACGTAACTGACTCCGCCGCCAACTTTCATCAAATGCGTACCGGCAAAATTTGGCCCTTCGAAACTGTAAGTTTCCAACGCCTGATAACGTTTACTTTGCCGCGCCTGCTGGTTGAAAAAATTTCCTGAGTTCCCGTCCGGCGCAAAATTCATCGACGCAGTGCCCGAGCTGGGAAAAACGTCGGCGTCGAACTGCTTGAGGCTGAAAGAAGATTCGAGCACGGATTTGCTGTTGACGATCCGGCGCTCGTTTACCGCTAACAGGAAGCCGCGCTGCTTGAAATTCGGAGTTACCTCCTGATGGTTGAATGTATTCAGCCCGACATATCGCAGCTTCTCGGGAAACAAAGAGAAGGTAGTCGTCAGGTGGTTCTTATCGTCGATGTCCCAATCAAGTTGTGACACGGAATCGAAGCTTTCGAGGTCTGTATCGCGGCTTAACGGCGGCAGATTATCGACAGGCGTGCGAACATAGCGGTATTCGAACGATTGGAAAAACTTCAGCTTGTCCTTCATTAGAGGACCACTGAAGGTGACCCGTGGCGTAAAAGCTTCGATTCCCACAAAAGAACCACCACGACGACGTGGCCTTGGGAAAAAACTGGTTGCGTTGGCATGGAACTTATTTGATCCCGATCTTGTCTGCACCGAAGTGACTGCGCCAGTAAATTGACCATACTCGGCCGAGTAGGGATTGGTCAGTACCTCGACCGACTGCACCGCTTCGATAGGCAGGTTAATCGAAGACTCGCCGGTAACCGGGTCGGTAACGCTGGAGCTGTTAACGATCATCCCGCTCTGGCTGGAGCGCGCGCCTTTCAAATTCAACATTCCATCGGGTCCTCTGACTACTCCTGGAACCAGCGGAATGGCATCCTGAAAGCGCTCGTTCACCAACGGCAACGTTTGTAGGTTGTCTTGCTTGAACGAGGTCTTCGGCGCCGCGTCGGTTGGGCTCAAAGGATCGCCGGGATCGGAAACCGTCACTGTCGCTGAGACTGTTTCAACTTCAAGATCGATGGGCTCAAGCGTCGTGATGCCCTGACCGACCGTTACATTCAGGCTGCGTGGTTTGAAGCCTGTAAGCTCAACTTGAAGCGTGTAATTTGCCGCGGCCAGATTCTCAAACTTGTACTCACCTTGTTCGTCAGTCACTGTTGAGCGAGCAGTTCCACCAGGCTGAAAAGGAGTCAGCTTCAAGCGGGCGCCCGGCAGTCTCTCGCTGGTTCCAGTAACTGCCACACTCACCGCTCCCTTGAGTACGCTGGTCTGGGCGACAATTGATTTCGTGGCGCCCGCGACTGTCAAGAGGCTTGTTAACACAGCGAGCCTTACCATCCACCACTGTATGGTGGCACGTAGCTCTCCGGTTCGCGCCACATCGTTCTTACGTGTAATCATTTGATTTACTTCTCTCTCCGCCCACTCCATCAGCGTTTAGTCGATGCCTTAAGGCTGGTTAGTTAATGGGACTACGGCCGTCTTCTCTGCTGAGTCCATTCGAAGAGCGATTCCCTTGTTGACCAGCACTCGAATTTCGGCGCGACGATTCTGTGACCTGCCCTCGCTATTGTCATTAGTCGCAACTGGATTTTGAGATCCATAGCCGAAAGGTTGGACCAAGCGCCGCGGCGGAAGACTATGTTGGATTACCAGATAGTTGATGACCGCATTGGCTCTGCGTTCACTAAGTGAAAGGTTTCTCTGAGTTCTGCCGGTCGAGTCCGCATAACCCACAACTGCCACTAACCAGCCTTTCAAGTTCTCGCCTCGTACACGGGTAGCTGCTTCATCGATCCCTTTTTTGGCTTCGCGTGAAAGCAGTGCGCTCCCGGGAGCGAAGTAAATCGTGAAGTTATCCACCACGTCGTAATCATCGAGCCCATTGATTCTTTGATTAGCCGTGTCGGCGTCTGCTTGCGCATTGTCGGCAGTAACCTGAGCCTTAACTGCGAGCGCAACGGCTGCCCCCGAAACGGCACTCAGTTCATCGATCTGGCCGGAAAGCCTTTGCGCGTTCTGCTCCACACTGTTGATTCGTTCTTTGTTTGATTCAGCGAGGGCCTGGGTCGCATTCGCTTGCGTTTCAACTGGATCGACACGCGCATCCAGCGCCTGGGCAGTTCGCAAGTCTTCGTCGTCAAAGCGAATACTGCTGGCTACTAGTTGTCCGTCAGGGTTGCCGAAGCCTTCGGCTTTTAGCCTTAGCCCCCGAAGGATGTAACCCACGCCGGAACTCTTGTCCCGCCGAAACAAACCTTTGCGAACCGTCTTCACCGTTGTCTTATCTGTTAAGGCTACGATCGTTTCGGCGCCATCGGAGCCACGTAAGGTGAAAGTGTCCGAGTTGCGCTTGATCACAATGCCTTCGATCGTTGCTCGCTGTCCGTCGCCGATTGTTCTGATCCGATTTGCGCTCGTTGAGTTCTGTGACTGGGCTGTGATGCTCTCCTGACCCAACGCAGCGCCCCACCAAGCCGGCGCCAGAGCCAGTGCGATTAACGTCATGAGTAATGTTGTTAGTATCGTCAATTCAATTCTGGTAATGCTGATTCTCATCTTCTTCTAGTTCTCCTTCATTTTTTGCCGCCACAGTTCGCGCTCCTTAAGATCGTGTCTGGTGGAGCTCATCAGAACTGCATCGGCCATCTTTTTCCAGATTGCGCTTTGCTTGTTCCCCACGCCTCTTGGCAAACGGAACATGAACTCACCCCGGCTTGGTCCCGTTTGGTGGCGACCTTCTCGAGATGTGAATGGCATGTGGTTAACAAACACACGCGCAACCTAGTTATTGGATTTTACGTGGAAAGGTGAGAGCTGTTTTCCGGATTCCTGCTTGAATGTTCTTTCTCTTGTTGTGATGGGTGGACGATCAGTTGAAACGTTCGTTGAGGTAACGATGGATGCTCTTTCCGGTAGATACCCTGAATGCTCGCGCAAGTCTCGCCGGCTCGATGCCAACAGCACGAGCGATCTCTTCTGTCGAGATATTCCGATCCAGGCTCTGGTTTATGTAGTCGAGCGTTGTCTCCAGGAGATACTTAGGAAATCCTCCAGCCTCTTTGGCTGTGCACGTTTCTTCCGCGTAGTACTTGACGAGGTGTGTGGCCAAAGTTTCGATCAGTAAGCTCACGTATTCCTCTGTGCCACGACCACTCGTCAGCTCTTCCTCCAACTGATAAATAGTTTGCTCTGCCAGGGAATCAACCGCGCCCAATACCGGGACTATCGCCGCCGGTCTCCCGACTTCACTAGCGGCGCGATCAATCACTGAAGGGCTGAGATGCAGTTGTAGGAATTCGCAGGGCTCGACGTATGCTCCGTCGATTGAAAAGCGGTACGGCGCTATGGTCATGTCGCCGCGACGCAGTGTTACTCGAGTCCGCTTTTCGCCACACGACACTTCAGCCTTTGTCGGACCATCAAGTTGGATCGAAATGGAATGCATCAGGAAACTTTGGGGCGAAACTGCCATGCTGGATTGTCGATGGTGCTCAAATATGAAGTCGACAGGTTGAAGCAATCTACTCGTTATCATTGGAGGCATTATTGATCCCATTGAATTCGACACCGTCCCGCTCAACTTAGCTGTGGTTCGATGCCGGCGCATTAAATCTAGTTCGATTCGCGATCGCATCGACCCCCATGATCCCACTTTGAACAGCACTCAATGCCGATCACTCTTCATAAAAGCAAAAGCTGGTGATCCTGAGCAACTGCAGGCAAGACGAGGAGACGTCGTTTTGGTTATGTTCGCATCTCCATGCGGAAAAGCATAAGAAAAGAGATAAGCAGTTGAAGTCACAGATCAAGATAATAAAGCGGAACCGGGAAATCATTCCCATTGACCGCCCGGCGCCGTGCGAATTAAAGTCGGTTGAACCGAGCGCACATGAAATCACAATCGTTATCAAGAACTGGATTGCCGAGTCGAGAGAACGTAAGCGCAGCCAGAAACAGTTCTCGTCACTCTTTACTCTTCCCACTCAGGTGAAGAGCACCAATCAAGTATCATAAGACAGATCGGTTATCACACAACGCGGGCTCTACCCATTTTCAGAGATATTCTGGTTCAGGGCTTTAATTGCGAGGGGAGCCCCTCGCAGATGGTGATTCGCGCCCACAAGTAAATTGTGAGCGCGAATCTTCCACCTAGAGTTGCTAAGCTTCATTTGGCTTGGTTCTTCGCCCTTTGTCTTTCGGCGCTTCGCGTGTCTTTCAGGAAGCGCTGGATCAAATCTTTCGCAGCGCTATTAACCTGTTTTTCTGACTGACCAATTCCGTTGACTGTGTCCTTAACCACACCTCGCCAGACGAGTTCCTGAGTTTTGCTATCAATGATGTCGGCCATCACACAACCCTGCGTATAAGTATAGGTCCAGATATCAGGCCCCCGTCCCCATCGCCAGCGATTGCGATAGGGAATTCCGTATCCCCAGCCCCAGGCCGGGCCATACCCAAACCCCGTGCTGTTAATCTCCGTTTTCTCCTTAACGCGAGAATAAAAGGCCACAACAAAATCCGGATTGTCCGAGGCCTGAGTAAATCCATTCTCCTGCAGTTGGACTGCTAGCGCTTTCTCAATCCTTTGCGCTTCAATGGTGTTTGTGGCTAAGCGATCCTGGCTGCCTCGTTCGGTCTTGAATGAAAAGGTGTGCAATCGAGAAAAATCGAAATCCTTCTGGTAGTCCGACTTGGTCGACGAGCCGAATGCTGTTAAAGCGGCTGAAAACAGCAGAACGGTCAGAAACGTTTTGAATACTTTCATTAAAGGTCTCCTTTGTAACGATCAAACTTGCGATCCGACTGAGAGAATCTCTTCAGTCGAATCGCGCTTAAGGACAGCTTAGTGGTGAGACGCGCTAGACGTCTTTCGGCTGGTTGTCGGCTATTTTTAGTTTTTGCGTTTCGTGGTCGGACTGGTCAATGGGCGCGCCTTGCTCAATGCCAAGGGTCCAGGAAGGCGGGTCGCTTGCTGGAAAACTATCGTTCAAGGTCTTATCAATAACCTCTTCACTCATCATTTCGGGTCGACCTCAATCTTTTCGTCGCCTCGCACTGTTCGTAATCGTGCCACCTCGATGATGCGGACGATATCGCAACCAGTCTTTTCACTCTTTGCGGAAACCTGCTGATTTATGGCCGACGTACCACTTTCTAATAGGCGGGTAGTTTCGGGATCACTGCACACCAAAGAAAAGAATTTCGGAGCAACGTTTTGAAAGATTGATCGTGCCACCTCCGGATATTCTGAGGTTGCAAGAAAGAACTTAGCGTATCGAATTTCAGCAAGGGAACCTGTAGGAGGTAGGGAATGTCGAAGAAGACCAAATGTGCGCACGAGAGTTGTAAGTGCGTGGTTGAGGAAGAGTTTTGCAGCGCGTATTGCTTAGAGGCTCGCGAAGTCACTGAGCTCGGATGCGGGTTTGAGCATCCGCCGTGCATTGACCAACTCTGATGGATGTTAAGTCGTATGTCGTGACATATGGCGTTTGCGATCCCCAATAAACTGCGGATCGTAATGACGGGAGAAAATCAAGTGGGAGCCAAACGCGGTACGGCGTATGCAGTCGGTTTGGAAGATGAAGGAATGTGGCTCAAAGTATTGCCAACTTGTGCAGTTATCCTCTCGCTGATTTCGCTTTGGGCGAACAACGTTTGCGCCCAAAGCTCGCGACATTTGATTGACAATAAACTGTCGACTGATTCCGCGCTGCTGCCGAGGCTGGTGACAGAACACTTCGTGACCGTCGACGGTCTGCGCGTTCACTACATTGAATCCGGAACGGGTCCAACAGTGGTGATGATTCACGGAAATGCCGGCAGCGTCGAAGACTTCGAGTTTGGCGCCATGGATCTATTGGCCTCCGATTATCGCGTTGTAGCTATAGACAGGCCCGGCCATGGAGGCAGCGATCGGCCACCCGGGAAAGTAACCGTTGAAGCGCAGGCGACATTTTTACATCGCACACTTTCACGGCTTGGCATCCATGAGCCGATGCTTGTAGGTCATTCGTGGGGAGCTTCGTTGGCGCTCGCTTATGCTCTGCATTACCCCGGCGACGTTTCCGCAATCGTGTTGCTCGCCCCGGCTGCATATCCTGATGCCGGCGGAAATAGATTGTTGGGCGCGACTTCAAGAATACCTCTTATCGGCGACTTGAGCTTTGTTCTCGGAGGTGTGGTTATCGGCCACCACATGATAAGAGCTGGTCTGGCCCGAGCATTCTATCCTCAGTCTCCATCGGATAGATACGTAAGACTGGCCGACTCTCTATGGCTACGGCGAAAGCAACTGAAGGCCTACGTAGAAGATGAAAGCAGCCTGAATGATAGTCTGAGAAAAATGGGTAAGCGATACCAGGAGATCAAGATTCCCGTTGTGATCGTGACAGGCGATAGAGATCAGATCGTATCACCTGACCAAAATGCTCGCCTGCTTCACGCGGCTATTCCCGACTCGCAACTAATCGAGTTAAAGGACACGGGTCACGAGATTCCCCAAACCAATCCACAGAGCATAGATGCTGCTTTGAGCATGATCTCTCAATCATGGGCCGCTGCGCACCGCGGAGAACGGTGAGGCTTTCTCTGCCGTGATCGAGACCAGTAATTCGTCGTTCTACATGTCTACTCTGGCAGTCGCTTCACCTAATCGAGTATCAGTTCGATCACTGGTTCATCTCCGAAGCAACTGGAACCCGTGAGACGCGGGAGCTTTTTGCAACAGGCGCATTTCCTCCACTGGAGCTTTCCTTCGCCACGCTTCGTTCCACCGAACGACTTTCATAGTAGCTCTCGTTTTCGGATGGGAACAGGCCTGCCTTCACATCATGGTTGTAGTCATTAAGCGAAGTCCGAATGATTTCGAACGCGTTCGCGTATGTCCTCAGGAACTTTGGCTTGAAGCCGGGATTCAGCCCGATCAGATCCTGATAGACGAGGACCTGCCCGCTCACACCGGAACCGGCGCCGATGCCGATCGTTGGAATCTTTAGCAAGTTCGTCACCTGTCGAGCAGCTTCCGTCGGCACGCATTCGAGCACCAGCGCGAAACATCCAGCATGCTCAAGTTCACGCGCCTCGGACGCAAGAATCTTCACCGCAGCGCTGGTGCGCGCTTGCACTTTCATGCCGCCGAGTGCGTGAACTGATTGAGGCGTTAGACCGAGATGGCCCATCACCGGCACTCCGGAGTCAACAATGTGCCGAACAATCTCAGCATGGCCATGAACGCCCTCAAGCTTGACTGCATGAGCACCTGCGCTCATCAACTCGTGGACGGAATCCATGGCCTCTTTCAAACCTTTGCGGTAAGAAAGAAACGGCAAATCGGCGACGATGAACTTGGACGAAGCACCCCTGGCGACGGCGGCAGTGTGCATAGCCATCATTGAGGTGGTGGCCGAAAGAGTATTGGGAAACCCGTGCATCGTCATGGCCAGGCTGTCGCCGACCAGGATGCAATCAATGCTCGACTCTGCCACCGCCTGCGCGCTGGAGTAGTCATAGCAAGTGACCATTGAGATCTTGCGTCCTTCGTCCTTCATCTTTTGAAACTCGAGCACGTTCATCGCTGCACCATTCCTTTCCGCTTGCTACCTCGCATCAAAATAAATTTTCATCGGTTTCATGCATGCGATCAGAACAATGGCCAACACCGCAACACATGCGATTGCCAGATAACCGTCGGCATACGCCAGTGTGTAGGCTTGTAACTTAACCTGACCGCCCAGTAATAAAGCCGCCCGTTCTTGCGCTGCCTCCGCTCCGGCAGAACCAGGAAACAACCCCTGCGTGAGGAGCTGCACCCGCTCGCTGGTTAACCAATTTCCAGCGTCTACGTGCAAGCCAATCATGTTGGAATGGAATTGTTCGCGGACTGAGATCAATCTTTGCATCAGCGCCGTGCCGGCTTCCCCGCCGAACAAACGAATGCAATGGATGAACGAGGCATAAGTAAGCACATTTATCGGGTTAGAAAGTGCACCGGTATCAAACGCATTTTGCACGAACGATCCAACCAACGCAGTGAAGCTCAAAGCGAGCCCTAATCCGATCACAATCTGCGAAATTAGGAAGTTGTTACCTGACCACGCACTGGTTAGTTGAGCATTGATCAGGCAGGCAATGGCCACCACGGTGAAACCCGAGGCAAACACTAGTCTGTTATCGAACCGACGCATCAAGCGCGCCGCTATGACTCCGCTGAGTACGAGAGGCAGGATCAACCATAGCAACACGTATCCGGTTTGCAGAGGTCGATAGTTTTGCGTTACGGCCAGGACCGCCGGCAGCAGTAAAGCGATTGCCAGTAAGACGAAGCGAAAACAGAACAGACAGGCACAAATAAGGGCAGTATTTCGGTTAACCAGGAAGATCGGGTTCACCAACGGATTCGGCGAAAGCCACCGGCGAATCACAGTCGCTATTAACAAAAAAGCTGCGGTCGCGAGCAACCCAACAATCACGCCTGAGTTCAGCCAATCCAATCGTTCGCCTTGATCGAGGGCGCCATAGATAAGACTCAAGGCCAGGCTGCCATAGAGAAAGCCTCTCCAGCTCAAGATGGGCTTAGGTCCCGAACGCGGCGGCGGATTTGCGATGGCCAGGTAAACGCAAATCATCATCAGCGGAGTTAATAATGCGCTTTGCCAGAAGATCCAGTGCCACGATAAGTGTTCGACGTACCAGGCTTCGAGCGAGGTGCCAACGCTGGTTGCGCCAACGATGTCCATGGAATAGATGCCGATCGCATAAATCACGTAGCGCATCGGCAAAGCGCGGAGCGCATAACTCAACGTCAACGGATAAAACGTACCTGACGCAAGGCCGCTGATCACTTGTAAGCAAAGCATGACTCGCAGGTTTGGAGACAGAGGCAAGAGGAGCGAACACAGAACGAAAACTGTCCCCGAAGAGAGCAGCACGCGTCGTGGACCAAGCAAACCACCGAGATAAACGGAGAATGGACCCATAAACATCAGAGCCATGTTGTATGCCGTGGGGATCCAACTCGCGTCGTCGATTCCCAGACCCATTGCACCCCGAAGATCCGGCAGACCAACAGTGATCAGACGGCCATTCAACGTAACGATGCCGGCGCCGAGGAATACTCCGAGAGTCGCCACATAAGGATTTTGACTGAGCGCACCGATGATGCGGGCTAGACGCGGGGGCGAAATATTAAGCATCGAATGCAAATTCGATCTTGGGCTCAATGCTACGCTCATGCTCGAAATCTCAGCAGAACCGTTCTCACGGCCTGAACCTTACTTTCTAGACATTGTGGTGATCTTCGCGATTACTGACATGCCGGGACGAAGTCGCTCGGCGAGCTCGGGGCGAGGGTCAAGCATTATCTTTATCGGAATGCGCTGAACAATCTTCGTGTAGTTGCCCGTAGCGTTGTCCGGCGGTAAGAGGGCGAATTGCGAGCCGCTGGCTGGAGCGATCTCCTCTACGTGGCCTCGCAGAGTAACGCCGGGGAAGGTGTCAACGGTTATCTCTGCTCCGTCACCCTTAGCAACATTTGTAAGTTGTGTCTCTTCATAGTTCGCCTGCACCCAGATGGTGTTATCCACGAGCGAAATCACTTGCGTGCCTGGCGAGACCAATTGTCCAATCCTCACCTTCCGCTCACCCACTATTCCATCGGTTGGAGCGACAATTCGTGTGTAGTCAAGATTCGTTTGCGCGACCTTAAGAGCTTCCTGTTTGGCGTCGAGGTCTGCCAGAAGTTGCTGTTCCTGCGCATCTAAGACAGCGCGCTGTTTGATCTGCGCTTCAACTTCCGCCGATTTGCCAGACGATTGAGCCCG
The DNA here is from genome assembly GCA_033856915.1 of Blastocatellia bacterium. Taxonomy (GTDB): domain Bacteria; phylum Acidobacteriota; class Blastocatellia; order Pyrinomonadales; family Pyrinomonadaceae; genus UBA11740. Next base: position 36,317 of record JAWVEB010000062.1, read on the forward strand.
CGCTCGCTGCCGTTCTGCCTGACGCGACGCGACTCCGGCGTGGGTTTTTGACAGATCTGCTCGCCGGCTTTCGAGATAGGCTCGCGCCTGCGCTAACTCTGCTTTCCGGCTATCGAGGATGGCTGCAAAGCGTTCCTGATCCGCGACCACCTGCTCGAGTTTCTGTTTGGTGGCTGAGCCCATTTCAACCAGCGCTTCCTGACGCTGCCTCTCCAGCTGAGTTCTTTCGGCGTCGGCTTGTGCCGCTGCGACCGCTGCTTCGGCATCGGGAATCTTTGCTTGCGCGGCCTGGATGGCGGCTTGCGCGTTAGCGACGTCAGCCTCGGCGCCGTTGACTGCGGCCCCGCTTTGCGCGATGTCAGCACTGGCGGCCTCAGTTCCAGCTTGTGCCTGCAAGATTCTCGCGTTCTGTAATTCTTTCTGTTTCGCATTGTTAAGGAGAGCCGCTTGTGCGGCTGCCACGCCGGCTTCGGCTTGCGCCACCTGGGCCTTGAAGTCGTCGTCCTTCAACTGCACGAGCAAGTCACCTGCCTTAACGTGCTGATAATCAGTGACTGCAACTTGCGCCACCGTGCCGGAAACACGTGTGCTTAACGGAGTAATATCCGCCCTCAAAAAAGCATCATCCGTTCTTTGGGTGCTGCCACCGCCCACGAAGCGATTCCAACCACCCGTAATTCCAAGCAGAATGCCGGCTGCCAAGAAGAGAACCACAATAGGTACTAACCTTTTGAAGTTAATTCGACGCTTCGCGTTCGGATTATCTGCAGTGACATTCGCCGGACTCTTTTCGGCTGGCGCGATTTTGGGAGTTGTAACTTCAGCTCGATCGCCATTCTGCGAATCAGGTTGTTGGGTCCCGGGTTCTTCTTCGACTACGCCCGTCTTCTGATCTGTGGCCTGTTGCGAAACGCGTTGATTCTCCGTACCCATGCTATTTGTCCTCTCCGAGCGCTTTCTCAAACTCAGCCTTGGCCGTCCAGAAACCCAGTAAGGCCCGCTGATATTCATGAGTTGCCTCAGCCAAAAGTGCTTGCGACTGAAGGACGTCAGATAACAGCACTGCCTGGAACTTGTAGCGACCTGTGCTCACGCGCAAATTTTCTCTCGCCGAACTCTCCTCCAGCCTGGCTACCCGCAGTGCCTGAGCACTTTGTTGCAGCTTTCTAAGCTTATCGCCAACGTCGATCAGCACCTGGTCCTCTGTTTCCTTCAAACCGTTCTTCGCTTGTTCGACCGCCTTATCTTTTTCGGCGAGCTGGTGCTTCTTTCGACCCCAGTCAAAAAATTCCCAACTCACCACGACGCCGACATTGGCGAAGTTCTTCGGAATCACAGACGCATAGTTGCGCGGCGTTAAGTAAACGAACCCGGCGCTTACATCGGGAATGTACTCGGACTTTTTGGCGCGCCGGTCCAGTGTCGCCTGTTCTATGACCAGTCTTGCCTGTTCCAGTTCAGGCCTGCGATCGAGAGCAATCTTTCTCGCAGCGACCAGGTCGGTTTCGAAGGATGTAAACTCCGGAACACCCGCGACTTCAAACGACGTATCTACAGCTCGACCCAGCAGAGTGTTCAATTGCTCCTTTTGAGTGGCTAACTGGTTGGTTAACTCAAGCTGTTCATACTCAACTTTAGCCAGTCGTGTTTGCACGACGAGTAAATCCGCTCTGAGCGATACCTGCTGAACTACGTAATCGCCCGTAACTTTGTCCAATTCCTTATATGACTTGAGGGCTTCTTCCACACTGCTTAGTGCACTCCTCGTTTGCAAGATGGCGTAATAAGCCTTCTTCACCAGGTCGATAGTCTCGCTCTGCTGTTGACGCAGCTTCGCCTGTGTTATCTCGCGCGAAACTCTCTGCGACTTAATATTGAGTCCGATCCGATATTGCTGCGTCAGCGGCTCGATTGCGGAGGCAGCGAATATCGCCGTCACTTTGCGGCTGTCGTTTAGCGTGAAGAAAGGTCCGAGACCCGGAAACAGGTTGTTCGCGGGATTCGGCACCTTCAGTTCGTTGTTGGCGAGATTGCTAGAGACTGATGTATACGCATGCAATGAAGGAAGGCGGTAGGTCTTGGCGGCCGAGATATCCTCGTCAGCCCTCTCAACCTCGAGCTTTGCGATCTTCATCGCATGATTGTCGTGTAAAGCCAGGGCGATCGCCTGATCCAGAGTAAGTGACTCACCAGAGGCAGGCGCGGACTGCTGAGCCTGAACTACTCCCCTCACCAAAAGTAATAAGAGCAAAGCGAAAGCCGGGAGATTCAGTAGTCTCAAGGACATAATTCCCTCAATCTTTCATTGACGGTCACTCCGGAATCCTGAGTTGGCCGTTACATTCCCATTCGATTCATCATCAAGACACCCACCTCACTTGACCGTAGAATTGTAGTAACCGGTGAAAAGGTTTTCTTTCCAAATTTCGCCGGAACCTGCTCGATTTTGCTTTGCTCCCCCACTTCCGCTGTTCTTTATGTCATGAAGTCAGTACCGGGAGCGGTAGCGACCGGGTCCCAGTTGCGAACAAAGCAGAGCGTGTAGAAAGCGTGACCCGGTCGCTACCGCTCCCGGTACTGACCTCATTGCTCAAACAGCAAAATCAAGTAGGTCTAAGCAGGATTCGGGAAGAACCAGCACGGCGTGTAGGCGCAATATTCCGGCGTTGAAGCATTCGCTTCTCAAATGCCTGACACGGATCGAGGTACGAAGAAATGAGCAAGTATCCACACGTGGTGATTGTGGGAGCCGGATTCGGTGGACTCGGAGTCGCCGAGCAATTGGCGCACGTTCCGGTTCACGTGACTCTAATCGATCGACACAACTATCACACTTTCCAGCCGCTCCTTTATCAGGTAGCCACTTCTCTGCTGAACGCCGAAGACGTAGGTGCGCCCGTGCGGAGCATTTTCCGAAGTCAGGAGAATGTGAACTTTCGTCTGGGAACGGTTACGGGCGTCAACGTGCCGGGGCGAAAGATCCAACTGAATGACGGTGAAGAGATAAGTTACGACTACCTCGTGCTGGCAGGGGGAGCGACGGTCAACTATTTCGGCACTCCCGGAGCCGCCGAACATGCATTCCCACTCTATACGTTAATGAATGCGGTGAGACTTCGTAACCAGGTGATGCAGCGATTTGAAGCTGCCGCTGGAGATCCCACAGTCATTAACGACGGCGCGCTGAATTTTGTCGTGGTGGGCGCTGGGCCAACGGGAGTCGAAACCGCAGGCGCACTGTCAGATCTCTTCTACAACTTGCTCCCGAATGATTATCACCAACTGGCAACCGACAAGGCTCGCATCATTATCGTCGAGATGGGGAAAGCGGTGCTCGCTCAGTTCAAAGAGAACTTACGAGTCTATGCCAGACAGGAGCTTGAGGATCGCGGCGTTGAACTGCGTCTCGGCGAAGCTGTGGCTGAGGTTGGGCCAACATTCGTCAGACTCAAATCTGGCGAAGAAATCAAGACACATACTCTGATTTGGGCCGCGGGTGTACAGGCCAATCCGCTCGCGCACCTGCTCGGGTTGCCGCAGGGTCGTGGCGGGCGAGTGAAACTCAACCCTGATCTGAGCGTACCGGACCATCCGGAGCTCTTCGTCGTCGGTGACATGGGTGAAGTGGCGTCGGAAGGCAAGCTTCTACCTCAACTCGGCTCAGTGGCCATGCAGTCGGGCGAACACGTTGGGCGACAAATCGCCCGCCGAATTGCAGGAGAAGAGACTCAGGCCTTTCAATATTGGGATAAGGGATTCATGGCAACGATCGGGCGCGGCTCAGCCGTGGTCGAATTTCCCAACCAGCGAACACTTCACGGTCCGCTCGCTTATTTCGCCTGGCTTGGCGTTCATCTGGCGTTGCTGAATGGAACGCGAAATCGGATCGAGACGCTATGGAACTGGGGCTGGTCTGCGCTTACGCACGACCGTGCCGCTCGCATCATCATCGAGAGCGATGACGAGACGCAAAGCGTCACTCAGCCCGGCAAACGCGTGACGCCACCCATGTCAAAACAAGGGGATTTGGGCGCTTCAAGTTGAAACGGCCCATCTGGAGGAGCTTGGGGATGCGTGGAGATGGTGTTGAGCATGCTGACGCAGAGTAAACATGAAGAGAATGCCTTGAATCGCGCGGCTAATTCGTCGCGGACACCGGCCCTGCGCAAGAGGTTGCGATGGCTGGCGCCGCTAAGCTTCGCCGCTTCGGTGTTTGTCATCGCCGGGCATGTTACTCCCGCATTCGCCAATCCGGCCCAAGTTACCAACTTGCTTCAACCTCTCTCCCAGCCCGCGCAGGAAATTAAGGAACTGTCGATGCTGGTGCTCGCCATCTGCGCTGCGATCTTCCTGATCGTCACGGGCCTGCTGGTTTATGCAATCGTCCGATTTCGACATCGCGCCGGAGATGAAGCGAGCGAGCCACCCCAGATTTACGGAAGCAACCAGATCGAAACGGCTTGGACGGTGCTGCCGATACTCATCGTCTTCGTCTTGATCCTGGTCACGTCGCGCACAATTGCCGACATACAGAATCGAAAGGCCGCGCCGGGCGCCGTTAACGCGACCATCGTAGGGCACCAGTGGTGGTGGGAAATACGCTACCCCGAGTTGGGCATCGTCACCGCCAACGAGTTGCACGTGCCGGCGAGCGATGTCAGCAGACGACAACCTACTTTTCTCAAACTTCAATCGGCCGACGTCGCGCATAGCTTCTGGGTACCACAGCTCGCCGGCAAGACGGATGTCATACCGGGCCGTGAGAACTCGATGTGGTTCGAGCCGACGCAACCCGGGACTTATCTGGGCAACTGCGCCGAGTACTGCGGCATGCAGCACGCGCAGATGTTGATCCGCGTCATCGTGCAATCACCCGGCGAGTTCGAGCGTTGGGTCGCTGAACAGAAGCGTGCAGCAGAAGAAGAACCGAGCGCGCAGGAGGGCCGGCGGGTGTTCTTCGCCAACTCCTGCGTTAACTGCCACACCATTCGCGGCACATCCGCACAAGGCGCATTCGGCCCCGACCTGACGCACTTGATGAGCCGAGAGACCCTGGCGTCCGGAGCTACGCCGAACACGCCCGAAACATTGCGTGCGTGGGTGCGCGATCCGCAAAAGCTCAAGGTGGGTTGTCTGATGCCAAACATGCAGATGTCTGACACGGAAGTGGACCAGATTGTCTCTTACTTGCAAACGTTGAAGTAGGACGGGGAAAAACGAGAATGGCGACTCAAGAAATCGCATTACCAGGAGTAAGACCATCAGGAGTTTCGCTAGTCGATCGCCTGCACGGCCTGGTCGTTACGGTTGATCACAAAAAGCTGGGCCTGATGTACGTCGGCACGGCTATTGGTTTTCTGGTAGTCGCAGGGCTGATGGCCGTGGCCATTCGCCTTCAGCTCGCCATTCCGAATAACACGTTGCTTGGACCCGACGTCTTCAATCGCTTCTTCACCATGCACGGAACGGCGATGGTTTTTTTGGTGGGTATGCCGATAATCGCCGGCCTCGGCAACTATCTCGTGCCGCTAATGATCGGCACACGCGATATGGCCTTCCCGCGACTGAACGCGTTCGGCTACTGGATGTTTCTCTTCGGCGGTCTCCTTCTCTACTTCAGTTATCTCGGCGCGCCCGGCTTGTCAGGCAGCGGCTCTGCGCCGGATGTCGGTTGGTTTGCTTACGCGCCGCTGACAGGTCGTGCCTTTTCGCGTGGACACAGCACTGACTACTGGATTTTGAGTCTGCTGCTGACGAGCGTCGGCAGCACGGTCTCGGCCATCAACGTGATCGTGACCGCGCTCACGATGCGCTGCCGCAGGATGACATTGATGCGCATGCCGCTATTTGTCTGGATGATGATCGTCACGAACTTCATGATCATCCTGGCGTTGCCGGCACTCTCGGCGGCGCAGATTATGCTGCTGATCGATCGTTATCTGGGCGGCCATTTCTTTGACACGCAATCGGGCGGCTCCGCCGTACTGTGGCAACACTTCTTCTGGATTTTCGGCCATCCCGAAGTCTACATCCTGATCATTCCGGCCTTCGCGTGCCTGTCAGAAATCATCCCGGTCTTTTCGCGCAAACCTATCTTCGGCTACCCCGTCATGGTCGGGGCCACGACCATGATCGCGATCATCAGCTTCAGCGTCTGGGCGCATCACATGTTCGCGGTCGGGATGACTTCGATGGGCAACACCTTCTTTGCCATCTCGACCATGCTCGTATCGGTGCCGACCGGGATCAAAATTTTCAACTGGCTCGGAACGATGTACGGCGGCAAGATCCGGCTCGAGCTGCCGATGATCTTCTGCCTCGGGTTTCTCTTTCAATTTCTGGTCGCGGGTTTGACCGGCATCATGTTGGCGGTCGCGCCGTTCGACTGGCAGCTCACTGACTCGTATTTCGTCGTCGCGCACTTTCATTACACCTTGGTTGGCGGACTTCTCTATGGCATCTTCGCTGGTTTCTACTACTGGTATCCGAAAGCCCTGGGGCGTCTCCTCAACCGCAAGCTAGGACTGCTGCATTTCTGGCTTTTCACCATTGGCTTTCATCTGACGTTCGACACGATGCACTTCTCGGGATTGCTCGGGATGCCCCGGCGCGTTTACACCTACGCACCCGGGCGAGGTTGGGGGCTGCTTAACTTCATCACCTCGGTGGGGGCACTGCTGCAAGCCGTCGGCATTCTCTGTCTCGCAATCAACATTCTGCGCTCATCCAGGAAGGGTGAAGTGGCGGGTGACGATCCCTGGGACGCATGGACACTCGAATGGGCCACCACCTCACCACCACCCGAGTACAACTTCGCGAGTGCGCCAGTGGTGCGTAGTCGCAGACCTCTTTGGGATCTGAAACACCCGGAGGATCCGGATTGGAAGTACGAGTGAAGCGGGAGCCAGGGAGAACGATTCGATGATTAACGAAGCCTTTTTGCAAGTAGCTCCAGAAGCGACCGAATGGAAATTACCTTCGAGCCGCAAGGTGGCGGTTGTCTGTCTCATCCTGACAGAGACCGGCCTCTTCTCGATCTTCGTAGCCGGGTATGTCTTCTATCTCGGCAAGAGCTTGACGGGTCCAACGCCGCGCGAGGTTTTGGACCTCCCGATCCTGTCGACGATCTGTCTGCTTTCGAGCAGCGTGACGATTACATTGGCCGAGCGCGCCTTCAACCGCGACCGCATTGGTCGCTTCAAGATCTTTTGGCTGGCGACAATTGTACTCGCGGCGATTTTTCTCGCTTCGACCGCGGCCGAGTGGCGCAGGCTGATCTATCAGAAGGGACTGACGATTAGCACCAATCTCTTCGGCACAACGTTCTACTCGCTCGTCGGCCTGCATGCCAGCCACGTCGTCGTCGGGATGTGTCTTTTGCTATTGGTATTCATCTTCAGCCTGCGCGGATACGTGAACATCATGCATCGCGAGCGCCTGCAGATGATTTCCTGGTACTGGCATTTTGTCGATGCAGTTTGGATTGTCGTTTTTACCGTCGTCTACGTTATCGGGAGGTGAGTTCAACATGCCGCCTGAAAAGCATATGGCAGAGATTTCAAGCATGATCGAGGTGCCAGCACCGACGCCTTGGCCGTTTGTCACGGCTTTCGGTCTCGCTCTGCTGCTTGCCGGATTGGTAACGAGCCTCGGGGTAAGCGTAGTGGGCTTTATAGTAATCCTGTTCGGCGCATTCGGCTGGTTCCGAGATGTACTGCCGATGCCGAAAGAGGAATTGGTTGCGCTTGTCGAAACGCCGGCGCCGATTTTTGCGCGCTCGACACGCAGAGTGGATCACCTGCAACCCGGCGCTGAAAGTCATCGCGTCTACATCCCCGTCCGAGTTCACCCCTACTCAGCCGGTCTCTTTGGTGGCCTTATCGGCGGCATTGGAATGGCGTTCATCGCTTGTCTCTACGGACTCATTGCCCAGGGAAGTCTGTGGTATCCAGTCAACCTCCTGGCGGCTGCGGCGCTGCCGTCTTTGGCGGAGGCAGGACCGGCAGAACTGAAAGCATTTCACCTATCGGGATTCGTCGTCGCGCTCTTGAGTCACGGCATCATCTCGTTACTTGTGGGTTTACTCTACGCCGCAATCCTGCCAATGATGCCTTCGCGCTTCACCGCGTTCTGGGGAAGTTTTCTGGCGCCAGTTTTGTGGACCGCACTCGTCGCCTCAACTCTCCGCCTAATCAATCCTGCGCTTAACGCGAGAATCGCGTGGGGTTGGTTCATCGCGTCCCAAGTTGCCTTCGGGTTGATTACCGGTTTTATCGTCGCTCACTCAAAAGAAGTTGAGACAGCACAGTCGTGGCCATTGGCCGCCAGAGCCGGAGTGGAAGCACCAGGTCTTATTCCTGAACAGGAGGAAGAGCAATGATTGCGAGATCGAAAATCGGAATCGCTGGTGCAGTCGGCCTCGCCATCATTTTGCTGACAGGCTGCAACATCCATCTGCCCGGTCAGCCAACTGAAGCTGAACGCTGGCGCGCGCCCGCTGAGATCACTGATTTCAATCAACTCTACACCCAGAACTGCGCCGGCTGTCACGGCGCGGGCGGAAAACTTGGCGCAGCGCGTTCACTTAACGACCCGCTCTATCTGGCCTTTGTCACAGACGACGCATTGCGCCAGGCGATCTCGAAAGGCAGGGACGGAACGAATATGCCTGCCTTTTCTGAACAGGCTGGCGGCCATCTCACGGACCCGCAGATCGAATTGATCGTTAACGGTATGCGAGCGCATTGGTCCAAGCCTGATGACTTCAAAGGTGTCGAACTTCCTCGCTACAGCGTCGACGGTTCATCGACTGCAACCAACAACGATATCGCAACGAAGGCTCCCCAGGCTGTCGACCCTTCTCGGGGCGCCGCAGCTTACAAGACTTACTGTTCGAGTTGTCACGGAACAAATGGCGAAGGCGGATCGGCAGGCTCGATCGTTGATCCGAACTTCCTGAATCTGGTCAGCGATCAAGGCCTGCGCACGACTGTCGTCGTCGGCCGCGCTGACATTGGGAAACCCGACTGGCGCGGAAATGTTTCGGGCCATCCCATGTCAGCGCAGGAAATAAATGATGTCGTGGCGTGGCTCGCAGCGCGCAGACAGAGGACAAATGTAACTGTCAGCAAAGTCGATCAATCGGCTTGGCTGAATATGAAATGAGTCGGATCGGAATTCGATGACGGAGGCACAAGTGCTATGGCAGACACTGAGATTGAAGTGATAAGCGAGAAAACACCGGAGAGATTACACATTGAAATGCCGCGGCGGGCGTTCCTGCTCAAGCTCGGGTTTCTGCTCAATGGCGTCGCGGCCACGATGGTCTCAGTGCCGTTGCTCGGCTACCTGCTTTCAGCCTTCCGTAATGATGGCGGGTTCACCTCATGGATTTCGCTCGGCTCGCTCGCAACGTTCCCCGAGAACCAGACGCGCATGGCGAAATTCCGAAATCCTTACACGCGCCCATGGGATGGCCAGACCGCCGATATTCCCTGCTGGGTACGGAGAATGGAAGGCGGAAACTTTCAAATCTTCGCTATCAACTGCACGCACCTTGGGTGTCCGGTGCGCTGGTTTCAGGAGTCGCACTTGTTCATGTGTCCATGTCACGGCGGCGCTTTCTACGAAGACGGTTCGCACGCATCCGGGCCGCCGCCACAGGGACTCTATGAATACAAATACAAGATCGAGAACGGGCAACTATGGGTACACGGCGGCCAGCTTCCGACATTGAACCAGCCGGCCTGAAGTCAGAACCGGGAGCGGACCGGGTAATGAGGATGAAATGATTAAGAGATTAAGAGAAATCGCAATCTGGATTGACGATCGAGTCTATATCAGCAAGATCTTCGCGGCGACCGCGGGGCATCACGTTCCGCGCACCTCCGGGAGTTGGTTCTACGTCTTCGGCAGCGGCACTTTGCTCTGCTTGATGATCCAGATCGTGACCGGCATCTGCCTCGCTCTGGTTTACGTGCCGTCCTCGGGTCAGGCCTACACCAGTCTGGAATACCTGAACTATCAACAGCAGTTCGGTTGGTTTCTGCGCGCCATGCACAACTGGGGTTCAAACTTCATGGTCGCGATCATGTTGGCCCATCTTATCCAGGTCTTTCTTTTCGGCGCCTTTAAGTACCCGCGCGAGATGACCTGGATTTCGGGAGTCGTACTGCTGCTCTGCACCCTCGGCATGGCATTCACCGGCCAGGTACTGCGTTTTGATCAGGACGCCTACTGGGGCTTAGGTATTGGCGCGGCCATGGCGGGCCGCGTGCCTTTGATGGGACCGGCAATTGTTCACATGATGCTCGGCGGGCCGATCATCGCAGGCGAGACGCTCTCGCGCTTCTTTACTCTGCATGTGTTCGTCATCCCAGGAAGCATACTCGCGATCGTCAGCCTGCACCTCCGGTTAGTACTGACGAAAGGGATCAATGAGTATCCGGTCCCCGGGAAGCTGGTCAAAAAGGAAACTTACGCAGAGGAGTACGAAGCGGAAATCAAAAAGAGCGGGGTTCCGTTCTTCCCGAAAGCGATTAGCAAGGATTTAATTTTCAGCGGTCTCGTGCTGCTGGGCATCGTTTTCTGCGCTGCCTATTTCGGTCCGGCGGGTCCACATGGCATTCCTGATCCGACACAGATCAACACCGCCCCGAAACCTGATTTCTTTTTCCTCTGGCTCTATGGCGTCTTGTCGTTAATGCCCGACTATATGGAGACAGTCGTAATGCTGACTGCTCCTTTCATCGTAATTGGCATTCTCTTCGCGGTGCCATTTATTTCAAACACAGGTGAAAAGAGTCCGCGCCGCCGGCCGGTCGCGGTGTTAAGCGTGCTCTTCATCTTCATAGTGCTGGGTGCGTTCAACTACCTCGGCACGTACGCGCCGTGGTCGCCAAAGATGGAAGCGTGGACCAGCGCGGCGACGCCCACGAATTATCTGAAAGGACGTTCGCCAATCGAACGGCAGGGCGCCCTGGTTTTCCATAGCAAGCAATGCATCAACTGCCACAGCGTAGGTGGCGAAGGAGGCTTGCGCGGACCGGCGCTCGACAGCGTGGCTACGCGCTTAACCGGAGATCAACTGACCCGCCAAGTGATTCAGGGCAGCGGCAACATGCCAGCCTACGGCAAGAACTTGAGTCCTCCAGAGGTGGCGGCACTGGTGGCCTTCATGAGCACGCTGCACAAGCCAACGGAAGCGCCGGCGCGCGATTCGACTCGGCCCGCACAAGCAGCAGCCGGGAACACGCAACCGAACGCTACGGCACAAATGGCCAGTACGAAGAGATGACTATGAGCGTGAGCAACAAAATCGCTACGTCGCCGCCGGTCACAGGATTGGACCGAGCGATGTGGATCAGTCTCCGCACGACGCAACAGGAGACTATCTCTCAGCAGGTTCTTCCCTCCGCCGCGCTGTCTATGGCGATTCGCAGGGCAAGGGCTTTTTTTATGTTGGCGAAACCCGAGATCACTTTGATGGTCATGATCTCCGCCGGCTTTTCGTGCCTGATGGCGTCAGATTCCTTAAACCTCATCGTTCTCACGCACGCCGTTCTGGGTACGGGTTTGGTCGCCGCAGGTGCGGCATCGCTTAATCAGTTCATGGAGCGCGCGCTGGATGGGAACATGCGGCGCACTTCTAATCGTCCGTTGCCTGCGGGGAAACTCACCGCCCGGGCAGCATTCGTGTTTGGTATTTCGCTCTCGGTTGCGGGAACGATCTATCTGATTCAATTTCTCAACACGTTGACTGCGCTGCTGGGTCTCTTGACTCTATTGAGCTATCTATTCGTCTATACGCCACTCAAACGCAAGACCAGGCTGTGTACGTTGATCGGAGCATTCCCTGGCGCAGCGCCAATCTTGATGGGTTGGGCCGCAGCGAAAAATGGTCTCGGCCTCGAAGCGTGGTTGCTCTATGTCATTCTTTTCCTCTGGCAGTTTCCCCACTTCTATGCGATCGGTTGGTTGTACCGCGAGGACTATGCGCGAGCCGGAATGCTCATGCTTCCTGCGGTTGACGACGAAAACGGCCGCAGCACCTTTCGGGCGATCTTGATATCAATGCGACTGCTGATCGTTGCCAGCCTCGTGCTTACATTCGCTTCACCCAGGGGCGTTCTATACTTTCCGCTCGCGATAATTCTAGGACTCTCTTTTTATCATGTTGCCTATCGAGCCTCCGTTTCTCGATCAAAGTCAGCGGCTAAACAACTCCTGCACGCGTCGGTCATCTACCTGCCGCTGCTCTATCTGGCCATGCTGATAGATAAGATCAAATAAGGAGAGCCAAGCGCTGGCAATGGATCCATGGAAGGAATCACAGATGCCGTTTTTAGCTCCTGGAATCTCGATCCCTGGCTGCTGATTCCAGCCCTCGTAATTGGTCTGCTCTACGCGCGCGGATGGAGACGACAATACAAACGTGCTCCAGACCGTTTCGGTTTCCCGCAGCTAGTTAGCTTCTATGCGGGACTGACAGCTGTTCTCTTCGCGCTTATCTCGCCACTCGATACGTTCGCCGGATGGCTGCTGACCGTGCATATGATTCAACACCTGCTGTTGATGATGGTCGCGCCGCCATTGATTCTCTATGGGAATCCTTATCTGCCAATCCTGGCCGGCATGCCTCGCAGATTTCTGAAAGATGGCATGGCGCCGTTCTTAGCGTCCCTCACGTTGCGCAAGGTTGGCCGCTTCGTCACGCATCCCGTTTTCTGCTGGACTGCGTTTGTTTTTACGAGCATCGCCTGGCATACGCCGCCGATGTATCAACTCGCACTCAGTTCTCCAACATGGCACGCAGTCGAACACTTATGCTTTCTCGCGACAGCACTACTCTTTTGGTCGCCCATCATCCAACCCTACCCGTTGGCCCCGCAAATGCCGCGTTGGACCATGATCCCGTACCTTTTTCTCGCGGATTTTCAGAACACTGCGCTTTCGGCATTCCTTATGTTTTACGAACGCGTGCTCTATCCGGCTTACGAGACAGTTCCGCACATCACCGGTATGACTGCCCTCGAAGATCAGGCGTCTGCAGGCGCGATCATGTGGGTGGCAGGTTCGATCTTTTTCCTGATACCAGTTGGCCTAATCACGATCGAAGTGTTGAGCAGAAAGCGAACGCCACTTCTCCGCAAGCGTCTTGTCCTTCCGCAAGCACAGTTGAGCGAACGCACAGAAAGACGAGAGGGAAAGCGAAGACGCAGACCTCGCACACCGGTCGACTTGCTTTCACTACCGCTCATTGGTTCGGTTCTGCGTTGGCCCCACTTTCGTCGGTCTGTCCAAGCCGTGATGTTTCTGGCGGCGATCATAGTCGTTGTCGACGGATTGTTTGGACCCCAGATGGGCGCGATGAATTTGGCGGGCGTGTTGCCATGGACGCATTGGCGCGGACTATCAGCGATTGCTTTACTAGCGCTCGGAAATGTCTTCTGCATGGCTTGTCCATTTAACTTTGTTCGTGATCTTGGCCGTCGCTTGCTACCTGCTTCGTGGGTCTGGCCGCGGCGTTTGCGTTCGAAATGGATCGCCATCTCGCTTCTATTTGTTTTTTTCTGGGCCTATGAAGCTTTTGGCTTGTGGGACAGTCCACGTTGGACGGCGTGGATGATCGTGGGTTATTTCACGGCCGCGTTGATCGTTGACGGCCTCTTTAAAGGAGCGAGTTTCTGTAAGTACGTTTGTCCCATTGGGCAGTATCAGTTCATTCAATCGCTCATTTCACCAGTGGAAGTAGGTGTGCGCAGCCTCGATGTCTGTAAAACTTGTAAGACGCACGATTGTCTTCGAGGTAACGACAGACAGCGAGGCTGCGAGTTGCAACTCTTCCAGCCGCAAAAAACCAGTAACATGGATTGCACCTTCTGCCTGGACTGTGTACACGCCTGCCCGCATCAGAACGTCTCGCTGCTTGCCACGCTCCCCGGAACTCAACTCGTCCAAATCAAAGGGCGTAAGCGCTCGCTGCGATGGTTCAGACGCTTCGATGGCGCGGTGCTGATCTTTCTTCTCGTGTTCGCAGCCTTCGTCAACGCGGGCAGCATGATGGAATCAGTGCAACGGCAGGAGCAGACTTTGCAAATGACGCTTCACAGAGGCTCGTTCCACCTCATCCTCCTCGTCTTTTTTCTGTTTGCATTGGTGGTGGTTCCGGCGATGTTGGTCGCCGGCTCGGTTTCGCTGGCAAAGATCCTCAGCGGGCGACATATCAGATGGAGAGAGTCCGTGTCGACCTTCGCACAGGCTTTTGTGCCGCTGGGTTTCAGCATGTGGCTCGCACACTTCTCTTATCACCTGGTCAACGGCGCTCTCACTGCGGTTCCTGTCATTCAGCGCGCGGCAAGAAGTGCCGGCTTGAGTACTTTCGGCAAACCTGACTGGTCGCTTTCTGCTTCCATGATCAATTTTGATTGGCTGCCGTCAGTGCAACTGTTGGTGTTGGGGCTGGGATTGCTTTTGACTCTCTACGTCGGGTGGCGGCTGGCGTCTAGCTTTCATCTCAAGTTCGCTCGAACGCTGGGGATGGCAGCGCCCTGGGCAGTTCTGGCTCTCGTGCTTTACGCGGCGGGAGTCTGGATCGTTTTTCAGCCGATGCAGATGCGCGGCATGATGATGGATGGAACCACTGAATGGTGTATGAGCAAATGACCCGAGCAAAAAGTAAAGGCGCAATTGCGCACCATCTGGTGAAAAGAGTGCTGCCACTAATCGTTTCGATTCTCACGATGGGCATTAGTATTCGAGCTGACGGCGGAAGTGTCTTGTGGCAACGGACAATGGGCTCGATTACAGTCACTGCATTCACTACTCAGAGCCCGCTGCGGCCAGGTCAGGCAGACATCAGCTTTTTGGTTGAGGACAACGAGCAATCGCGACCTATTCTTGATGCACAGGTATTTGTCACTTTTCAGAGTGAAACTGGCGTCACCATGCGCACAGAAGCAACACACGCGCAGGCTCGCAACAAACTTCTTTATTGCACCCTGATCGATCTACCGCAGTCAGGCCATTGGAAAATGACTTTGCTAGTTGTGCACGCCGCGGAGCCGATGGAATTCGTAAGCGATCTCGCCGTCAGCCAACCTCAATCACCGCTCATCGCACACTGGAAGCTTGTGGCGTTCCCTCCCGCGATTGCGATCCTGTTCATCTTTCAACAGGGCTTCGTCTGGAAGCGGAATGCTACCCATCGATGAGTGGCGCAACAAAAACCGCAAATTATCGCCATTTTCGCATGATGCCGGAAGATTGTGCCTCGCTCGGTTAGTTAAACTTCAAATCGTGGACCCGAATCAGTTGCGCCATGCCGAGAGCAACACAACTCGACGGTAATCTGAGCTGGGCGTCAACAATAGAAGAATGGTGGTTTTGAGATACATAGTCGCGATTCTTGGTTTCCTAATAGTGACGATGACGCTGTGGGATGCGTTCGAGGTGATCATTTTGCCACGGCGCGTCACGCGTCGACTTCGGTTCGCTCGATTTTTCTATCGTTTAACTTGGCGACTGCGATCGATGGTCGCGCAATTGATCCCGCTCGACAAACCGCGCGAAAACTATTTGAGCTCCTTTGGTCCACTCTCATTGCTGCTGCTGCTAACTGCATGGGTAACAGGACTGGTTGCAGGCTTTGCCATGCTCCAATGGGGCCTTCAAGATCGGCTGAATGTTCTGGATAGAGCAGCACCGTTCAGCACGTATCTTTACTTGAGCGGCACTACCTTCTTCACGCTGGGCCTCGGGGATGTGATTCCCTTGGGTAGGCTGGGAAAGGAGCTGGTGGTAATCGAAGCTGGTTTAGGCTTTGCTTTTCTTGGAGGCGTCGTCACTTACCTGCCCACTATCTACCAAGCGTTTTCGCGGCGCGAGGTGGGTATTCTAATGCTCGACGCCCGCGCAGGCTCGCCGCCAAGCGCCGGAGAATTATTACGGCGGAACGGCAATGATATGTCAGGACTCGAACAGTTGCTGGGCAAGTGGGAAGGATGGTCAGCAGAACTGCTCGAGAGCCATATCTCGTACCCTTTTCTGGTTTACTTCCATTCACAGCATGTTAATCAATCATGGTTGGGAGCGCTGATCGCCATCCTGGATGCTTCTGCCCTCGTAATTGCCGGCATCGATGGCGGACCGACTCGTCAGGCAAAGCTAACATTTGCCATGGCTCGACACGCCGTCGTCGAGTTAACTCAAAATTTCATCCTTTCGCCGCCATCACCGGCCTGTGATCGCCTGCCATCATCCAGTTTCACCGTGTTGCGGAAAATGTTGGCGGAAGCCGATGTCAGCATGCGAGCCGGCACGGCAACTGAACAGAAACTTTCCGAGTTGCGTGCAATGTACGAACCATATGTCCAGGCTCTCGGCAAGTATTTATTGATTCCAATGCCGCCGTGGTTCCGGACTAGTGAGACGCCCGATAGTTGGCAGAGAGGCAATTGGCAGGCGTTGATTCCGGTGGCAGCGGAGAGCGGCGCGATTTCCAAATCGAAGGTTTTGGCGACTGAATCAATCACAGCCAACTCCTGATGACGCAAGTTACTGAGCGAAGCAATGATGGACTCTGGATACATAACCGCCCTTGCCGCCCTCGGTGGCGCAGCACTAGGCGGTCTTACGTCGTTCGCGACCTCGTGGACCACCCTGCGCACACAAATGAAGGCGCAGCGAAGTGCCAGCAGTAAATCCAAACGACAAAAACTCTACAACGCGTTTATCGATGAAGCCGCCAAGACTTACGGTGACGCGTTGACTAATAACAAGCTCGAAACAACTGGTTTGATTGACCTGCATGCGCTCGTCAGCCGAATGCGGATCGTGTCATCTCAACCGGTTATTGAACGCGCAATCAAAGTCGTCAAGGTGATAACGGACACCTACAACCAGCCAAACAAGACTCCGGAAGAAATTGAGACAATGATTAGCAATGGCAGCGTAGACATCTTGCTTAGTTTTAGCGAAGCGTGCCGCGAGGAGTTTGAGCAGGGTCTACAAATCTAATAGCGTCAGGTAGCTGCCAGAGTGTGCCCACTAGATGGCGCTTCTGTGCAACGCGTACATATTTAGAGAGTGCAATGCCGCGCATCGCTAACATTTCTTCGACATCGCGGAAGCTCAGAGCGAAGCGAAAATATAACCAAACGCAATGACTAATGATCTGGGCAGGGAAGCGATGACGATGATAGAGCGAGACAGAGATGCGCATCAGTGGAGTTGCAAAATCAGTCTGACTACCTTTCGTCGCTAACCTGACAATACCCTGCTGGCAGAGCTGAGGAAGCATGAGGCTTGAAGTGGCGTGGTCCTAATCAAATTTCAGTTGCCGAGGTGGCACTATGGTGGATCAGCTATCGGGATTTTTCCGCACGCATCTGTATCAATCTGAATCCATCCGCACTTGCGACGCCAACTATTACAGGCATTTTGAAGCTACCTGCTCGCATCTGACGGCATCTGCTACTATAAATTTAGACTCTTAATCAGCGGGTCGCAGGTTCGAGCCCTGCTCGGCTCACCATTTTTACAATACTCCAATGACTTACCAGGCCTATTTCTGAGAGGTCCTGCCGATTTTATCAGCAGGTCCCGGGGCTTGGGATCACACACTCCCTGACTATTGAGATCAATATAAGTTGATGAGGGCAAGACAGTTTTGCCTGCGCGCCTCTTCATGACGGCAAGCTTCTAGAGAATGGTTCGCCAGAGATTGTTGGCAACCCCCGCCTCGTACGCATACCACAGGCCGAATGCGATGCTGAGCGCGCCAGCTATTGTTTGCAGGCCAAAGTTAAGCCGCGATATGCGTTGCGCGCTCAGCGCGAAAGGTAGCCCGATTAAGCCTGACATCAACAGCATCCCAACTGTGGATCCGACACCGAAGACTGCCAGGTAAAGCAATCCCAGCGACACCGAGCGAATCTGCGTCAGCACCAGCAGAGTGAGAGCCGCCGATCCCGCCAGCCCGTGCATCGCTCCGACCAGAAGAGGCTTGACGCCAATCTCCCTCATCGCATGAGAGTGTGAGGAAACGATGCCCACATGTTTCGTTTCGGGTTCGTGGAAATGAATATGGACATGCGACTGGCCGTCGTGGCTGTGCCGATGCAAGTGGACATCGGCGCGCTTGCGCAGAACGCGCAGGACCGCGACGGCTCCCAGGGTGATGATCATCAAGGCCACCCCAAACTCCAGCCACTTGGCCACCGGCGTCGGAATGGCCACGCGAAAGACCAGGACCGCTACGCCAACGATCACCAACGAAGCGGTGTGCCCGGCGCCCCACAAGCCGCCGACGAGCGCCGATCGAAACACGCTGCGATATTCACTAACGATAGTCGAGACGGCCACAACGTGATCGACTTCGGTCGCGTGCTTGAGACCAAACACAAGTCCCAGACCGAGCAATCCAAACATGCCAACTGACGTTATGGATGGTTCCATCTTGTGATCTATTCGCCACGCATCGAATCTAACCATCGATCTACGTCAACCGAAGTGACCTGACCAAGATCGATTTGCACGGCCAGCTCGACAGCTAACCGAGCCTTGAAAAAGTGTTACCTATGTCTTCGGACACCTGTTACCCATGTCTCCGGTCTGTACACTCCCAAAGGGAGAGGGAAAACTGCTCGGCTAATTATTTCTTACGCAGCAGCCCGCGACGGGGCCGCGAGCCTCGTCAGGTAGTGTTCGATGGCTACCTCGAGAGCGCCACCTAATCCTGCTCCGGTTGGTTGGCCGGGTTCGATAGACCAGTCCGACAATCGACCGGCCATCGTTCGGGCCACGGCTGCCTCAATTGCTTTCGAAACGAACTTCCAGCCATGAACGATGCGCCCGCTGACTACTACTCGTGAGACTCCCAACCCGGTGATGACATTGCTGATGCCTATCCCAAGATTTTCGCCGACTCGCCCAAGTGTGTCCTGCGCCCGCAACTCTCCGGCTTCCGCACGCGCCACTATTTCCACGAAGGGCGGGGGCGTTTCACCTTCGGCGCATGTTTCTTCATAGAGCGCAGCAGCACTGGCGGCCGACGCATAGACTTCCCAACAACCGCGATTGCCACACGCGCATGTTTTGCCGCCGGCAACAATCGTCATATGGCCAAACTCGCCGAGCAAGCCACGGTCAGTTCCAGTTCCTCGATATACTTCGCCGCCCAACACAAGCCCGACGCCGATTCCAGTGCCGGCCCGGACCAGGATGAAATCGTTTCGCCCTTTCTGTATGCGGACGCTCAGACGGCGACGAGCTTCATAGATCGCAGCGGCGGTCGCGTCGTTCTCGACAATGACCGACACTCTGCTACCAGAATTCTTCGCACTCAGTCCGATCCCCCCGGACAATGCATCCGCGATCGCCACATCGCGCCAACCCAGATGCGGGGCAAAAAGCAATTCCGTTCGGCCCGCGTCGGTTGGCCCCGGAACGCTTACGCCGATCGAGATCAACGAGCGGTCAGGGAAGGAGACACTGAGTCCTTCGATGATCGAATTAATTTGGTTGAGCGTACTGTTTGCATCGGGATGTGTGTCGAACGATTCTTCATTGAGCAACCGGCCGTCAGTAGTCGCCGCGCCCACCTGAGTTCGTCGTACTCCGATGTTGACGCCGATAAACAACGACTTGTCACCGCGTAACGAGAGACCAATTGGCGGCCGGCCACGGCGGCTTGAAGGCCGCTCTTCCGGCGCGCCTTCACGCAAAACGCCCGACGCGAGCAAGGGCCTCACGATCTCAGTTACCGTGCTGCGATTGACGTCCAGGCGACGGGCCAGATCGACTCGTGAGATCGGTTGCGCGGCCCTTACAATTCGTAACATCGTGCGCGCAGTATTACCCGAAAGACCGAGCGCTTCAAGCGTCTGATCTCGCCGGCCCAACGGGCGCTGCAGACCGCGCTCATCATCACGATTAGGCCGGTCCCTTCCCTCACTCCGATCACGTAAAGTCGCCATAGATCTAACCCTCCTGGAACTAACTCTCTTATGATACTGCGGCGAACTAACGCAACTGACAAGCCAACCGCCGGAAGTAAAACATTTTAGAGTTCAAGCTTCAGCTTGCGTCTGTTAATCAGCAAACGCTCAGCTCAACTCGGGAAACGTTTCTGTATGATGCCGGAAAATTTGATGACGAATTCGTAGCTCAGGAGCGCTGTGCAACTATTTGTTAACCTCAGCGTAACGTTGAGCGAGCGAAAAACGCTTCTCATAAGCCTCGCGAGCAATTTGGATATCTTCAAGGAAGCGCGGCAATTCTTCCAGCAGAAGCGCCTGCGGCCCATCGACCAATGCCTGGCCCGGAGCGGGGTGGAAATCTGCCAGAACCATGTTGGCTCCGGCGATGACTCCTTGTGCGGTCGCATGCATTACATCGAGGATGCCTTCCGGTCCAGTCCGGCGCGATCCGACCGCGTGTGACGGATCGATACAGACCGGCATGCGCGTCAAAGACTTCACCACCGGCACATGAGCGAAGTCTATGAAGTTGCGATGCGGATCGGCGAGGTTCGACTTAACGCCGCGCAGCCCGAAGATTACTTTCCGATTTCCTTCGGTGGCCAGGTATTCGGCAGCATTCAGCGATTCACTCAAAGTTATTCCGAAGCCGCGCTTGAGCAGGACCGGGTGTTCCTGTTGACGGCCAACTATCTTCAGCAACTCGAAATTCTGCGTATTACGAGTACCGATCTGCAGCATCACGCCGGTGGGATCGCCCGTTTCCCTAAGGGCCTCGTTGACCTCATCGATATGGGATTCGTGCGTTATCTCCATGGCGATAACCTTGATCCCGTACTTTCCCGCCAACTCGAAAACGTAAGGCAGACACTGCTTGCCGTGCCCTTGAAAGGAGTAAGGACTCGTGCGCGGTTTGTAGGCTCCCATCCGTGTGCAAACCTGCCCATTGTCACGCAACGCACGCATCATCGCCTCGACGTTCGCAGCCGTATCGACGGCGCACAAACCGGCGAACACATGCAGAGTGTCCTGGCCGAACCGCAATCCCTGATAGTCGAAATGCGCGGAGCGCCCATCATCTTTGTGCCGACCGAGCACGCGATAATCCTCAGAGACCCGCACTACACGCTCGACGCCCGGAAGCGCCTTCATATCTTCGATCGGGATGGCCACTGTGTTGCCGATCAGATAGACCTCGGTGAGGGAGTGCTCTGCTCCCTGCTCGCGATGAATGCGCAATTTGATATTGGGCAGACGAGCGAGCTGGGCCATCAGCAATTGATAGGCGTCGTTTTCCGGCTGGATGTCAGGAGTCAGGATTAGGATCATTGGCCTTTGAATTTTCAGTAGTAAGGTTTGGGCAGTGCTCGGTTAGTACGTTGCTATTCTTGGTCTGGTGCGGCGCGATCTTGTGGTTCGTCCATTACTACAAAGAGTTTTCCGAAATTGAGATTGAGCTTCGCACCTAAATCTGCAAAAACTTCTTTTCTTTTTTCAGGTGATCCGTACTCAAATTCAAATTTCGCTGTCTGTGCAAAATTTAGACTCTCAGCGCGCCACGGAACGCTCTGGCGGCGTAATAGGATTGCGCACCGTTGTGATAAACGAAGACATTGCCATAGCGGTAGTCAGCAAAGAGGGCGCCGCCAAGTTTTCTAATATCAGAAGGTGTTTTCAACCAGCTCGACGTTTTCGCATCCAAATTTCCAAGTTTCTGCAACTCTCGATATTGTTCTTCCGTCAAAAGCTCAATGCCCATGGCCGCTGCCATATCAATAGCGCTATTTTTTGGTTTATGTTCCTTCCTTGACTCCAGCCCTTCACGGTCGTAACAAACACTTCTGCGGCCTGTAGGACTTTCCGGTGAACAATCATAAAAAATGTATTCGCCCGTCTTTTTATCATGACCAACAACATCCGGTTCACCGCCAGTTCTTTCCATTTCATTGAGTGACCACAGCTTTTCAGTATTACCTTCCAGCTTCGCTTGTACTCTAGCCCATTCAAGACCTTTATGGCGGTTCATGTGTTTCTCAAAACGGGCTTTCAATGCTCTGAGTAGTTCTCCATGTTGTCCTGGTGACAACTCCTTTTTATTCTTGTT
Source organism: Blastocatellia bacterium (assembly GCA_033856915.1). Lineage (GTDB taxonomy): Bacteria > Acidobacteriota > Blastocatellia > Pyrinomonadales > Pyrinomonadaceae > UBA11740. The sequence continues at coordinate 58,400 of JAWVEB010000062.1, forward strand.
CATACTTTTATATTACCTCTGTTGAAATAGGTGTGGTAAGCGTAGCCGCGAACCAAATCAGCGGGCCACCAAGTAGCGACACTGAAACAGAGCACAACCCATTTGTGAATAATACGGACTGGGTCTCGCTGCGCAGAGAGAACTATTCTACTCCGCAGGATCTCCCTGCCTAACCCACCGGCACAACCGCGGCTCGATATGCTCCGAGGACGCGCGTCTCGACGCGATGATCGCGCAGCTCGCTCAACGCGGCGGCCACTTCGGAGTCATTCGGCGAGCCTCGCAGATCGAGATAGAAGCAATATTCCCAGGGCCTCCCTTTGACCGGGCGACCTTGGATCTTCAGCAGGTCTATGCCGCGGCGCGCGAATGGCTCGAGCGCGTTGTGAAGCGCGCCTGGCTGATGCGGTAACTCGATCACGAGGGAAATCTTATCCGTCTCAGCCGATGATTTCTCCGAGGTGGTGAGCAAAAGGAACCGGGTGTAGTTCTCGCTGCTGTCTTCCAGATGTTCACGAAGCACGACCCCGCCGTATTCCTCTCCCGCGCGTTTGCCGGCGATGGCCGCGCGGCTCGGATCACCCTGCGCGACGATTCGCGCGACGCTGCCGGCCGTGTCCTCCGCGGCGATGCGACTAATCTGTGGATTAGCTGCCAGGAAACGCCGGCATTGATCGAGGGCAACCGGATGAGACTCGACCGCGGTAATTCCTTCGAACGAAGCGCCCGCACAACCGATCAGATAGTGGTTGATGGGAATGATGACTTCGCCTGAAACATAGAGTTTGCTTTCCAGCAGCAGGTCATAACACGCATGAACAAAACCGGCCAGACTGTTCTCGATGGGCGCCAGGATGCAATCCGCGGCTTTATCGTCAATAGCATTGAACAAAGACTCGAAGTTTGTCCGCGGAACCAGCGTGATGTCCTTGCCGAGCAGCTTGACTGCGGCTTCTTCGCTGAACGCGCCGCGCGCTCCCTGGAAAGCAACGCGGAGTGAGCCGTTCGTCTGCCCGGAAAGATGAGGCGCGGATCCTTCGCTCGGCTGCATTGCCAGATTTTGAATTCGACGAGATTCGTGAATGATGGCCCGGTAGAGTTCGACGATTGCGCGCTCATCCAAAGGCCCTTCATTAGCTTCGCACATGCGCTCGACTACCTCGCGCTCGCGCGTGTGGTCGCAGAGCGCCACGCCGGCTTCTTTCTTGGACTCGCCAACCTTCAGCGCAATGCGCGCGCGCTCGTTGAGCAGGCGCAGCAGCTCGCCGTCAAGCTCGTTAATTCGCGAACGCCAATCGTCAATGCTCATTGCAATTCCCTTCGAGCAAACCTTTCATGGGCACGACGGCCCACTGCAAATCCCGCAACGATCTTACATAAGATACTTTGAGTAACCAATCGGCGGCCAAGTCGGCTGCAAATTCTGACGTCAAATGGGCAAGCCGAGCTCATTAGCACCTGGCTTTAGCCAGCTGGTTACCGAGGCCATTCTTCCCTAATCCGTTTGAACGGTTTTAGGTGAAACCGTTAAGACGGTTGGCATGACAACATCGCCAAATGGTCACCGCGCTGAAGCGTTGTGCTAACGAGACTTTCATTACCCGACACGAGTTTTATTGGATCAATCTCGCTCCGTCCACCTCCTCATGTACATGTCCATCCGTGATGGCGCCAAGGCTGCTGCTCGAAACCTGACCAGCATACTTAGCCAGCACACCTCGCAGGTAGCGCCGTGGAGGCGGACGCCAGGCCTCCCGGCGACGCGCCAGTTCCGTTTCTGAAATGTTCAGATGCAGCAGGCGCGCCTCGGCATCAATCAAGATCGAATCGCCTTCTTCGACCAGCGCTATGCCGCCGCCGACTGCCGCTTCGGGCGCGACGTGTCCGACGACCATTCCAAACGTCCCGCCCGAGAAACGCCCGTCGGTAATAAGACCGACCGCGTCACCCAGACCCGCGCCGATGATCGCAGAGGTCGGGGCCAACATCTCTCGCATGCCCGGCCCGCCTTTCGGTCCTTCATAGCGAATCACCAAAACGTCGCCCGGTTTGATCTTCCCCGAGAGAATTGCCTCCAGGCAACTTTCTTCCGAGTCGAAAACGCGAGCAGGTCCTAGAATCTTCGGATTCTTTACACCGCTGATCTTTGCCACCGCGCCTTCAGTGGCCAGATTACCTTTCAAGATTGCCAGGTGTCCTTGCGGATAGAGAGGATTTTCCCACGGACGAATTACCTTCTGATCTGATCTCGGCTCAGTCGGCACGTCCCGCAACACTTCAGCTAAGATTTGTCCGGTTATGGTGAGAGCATCGCCGTGCAATTTGCCATGCGCCAGCAGCATCTTCATCACCTGCGGTATTCCGCCTGCTCGATGTAGATCAGTTGCGACATATCGGCCCGAGGGTTTCAAATCGCAAAGCACCGGGACGCCCTCGCGAATTTCTTCGAAGTCGTCAAGAGACAGCGGAACTCCAGCGGCGTGGGCGATCGCCAGCAAATGCAGGACAGCGTTCGTCGAACCGCCCACGGCCATCACAACCGCGATCGCGTTTTCAAAAGCTTCCCTCTTGAGAATGTCTCTGGGCAGAATGCTCGCGGCAATTGCTTCCGCTAACACTTCGGCGGAACGCGCGGCGTTCTCCACCGATTCCGCATCCTCCGCGGCAATTGTCGAAGAGTGGGGCAGGCTCATGCCCATCGCCTCGATGGCCGATGACATGGTATTGGCCGTGAACATTCCTCCGCACGAACCCGCGCCCGGGCAGGCGTGGCGCTCAACTTCACGCAGCTCTGCTTCGCTAATCCTGTGTGCGCAGTACTGGCCGACGGCTTCGAACGCGCTGACGACGGTGAGGTCTTCGCCCTGGTAATGGCCGGCCTTGATCGTGCCGCCGTAAACAAAGATCGAGGGAATATTAAGACGTGCGATAGCGATCATCGCGCCCGGCATGTTCTTGTCGCAGCCGCCGATTGCGATCAGGCCGTCGACGCTCTGGGCCTGACACACAGTTTCTATCGCATCGGCGATCACTTCGCGAGAGACCAGGCTGTACTTCATCCCCTCGGTGCCCATCGAAATGCCATCGCTGACCGTGATCGTGCCGAATACCTGCGGCATCGTTCCCGCACTTCGCAGCGAAGCGATCGCGCGTTCCGCCAGGATGTTCAGGCCGACATTGCACGGCGTGAGCGTGCTATAGCCGTTGGCGACGGCGACGATGGGCTTGTCGAAATCCGCATCGCCAAAGCCAACCGCCCGCAGCATGGCTCGATTCGGAGTGCGTTCGACACCGCGAGTGATTCTTTGGCTACGCGAATTGTTCATGGTCGAGATTAGTTCTTTGCCTTATCGACCAGCCGCCCTTCGGCGAGCCAGGGCATCATTTCGCGCAACTGCGCCCCGACGCGCTCGATCTGATGCGTTTTGGTTTGGGCCTCGAGTTCCCTGAACCTTGGACGTCCGCGTCGATTCTCTTTCATCCACTCGTTGGCGAACGCGCCCGATTGAACTTCTGCCAGCAGACCCGCCATGCGACGTTTCGTCTCATCGTTGATCACGATAGGACCGCGCGTCATATCGCCGTATTGCGCGGTGTTGGAAACTGAATAGCGCATTTCCGAGATCCCGCCTTCGTATATTAGATCGACGATCAATTTCATTTCGTGCAGACATTCGAAGTAGGCCATCTCCGGCGCGTAACCCGCTTCGACGAGGGTTTCAAACCCGGCTTTGATCAGCGCCGTCAGGCCGCCGCAGAGCACAGCTTGCTCACCAAAGAGATCGGTTTCCGTTTCTTCGCGAAAGTTTGTCTCGATCACTCCCGCGCGGCCGCCGCCAATCGCCGAAGCGTAAGCCAAACCGATCTGCCGCGCGTCGCCCGTCGGGTCCTGATGGACCGCGAGCAAACACGGCACGCCCGCGCCCCGCTTGTATTCATGACGCACGAGATGGCCCGGTCCCTTCGGCGCAACCATGAACACATTGACGTCGTCGGGCGCTTTGATGAACCCGTAGTGAACCGAGAAGCCATGCGAAAACGCCAGGTATTTCCCCGGAGTCATCGATTCGGCAATGTCGCGCGCATAGACGTCGGCCGCCGTTTCATCAGGAACGAGCATCATCACGATGTCGGCTTCCGCCGCAGCCTGCGCAACCGGCAACACGCGCAGGCCCGACTCTTCAGCCTTCGCGACCGAAGAACTTTCCCGGCGCAGTCCCACCGTCACCTCACAGCCCGACTCGCGCAAATTGTTTGATTGAGCAAAGCCCTGGCTGCCATAACCGATGACGGCAATCTTCTTCTCGAGCAGTACGCCGGGGTTGGCGTCTTTATCGTAGTAAATGTTCACGGTTCCAATCCTCTCAAAGTAAATTTCAAAATAATTCGTTCCTAAGCAGACAAACGTCCAATCGCGATTCGGCCGCCCCGCGTGATCTCGTGAATTCCGACTGGGCGCAACAACTCGATAAAGGCTTCGACTTTTTCCTTGTTGCCTGAAGCTTCAACGATCATTTGCGTGTGCGAGATGTCCACGACCTTGGCGCGGAATACGCTGACCAGGCTGAGCACTTCCTGCCGTTGCGCGCCCGGTTCGGCATTCACGGTAATCAAGGCCATGTCGCGCTCGATGTGCGGACTGGTGGTGACGTCCAGCACCTCGCGGACGCGTGCCAACCGTTCGCACTGTTTGACGATCTGCTCGATGGTGCGGTCGTCCCCACTCGTCACAATCGTGACCCGCGCCCATTGCGGATCGAGCGTCGCCCCGACTGCGATCGTTTCGATATTGAACCCACGCGCGCTGAACAAACCGACGATGCGCGAAAGCTCGCCGGGCTGATCTGCGACCACGATTGAAAGCGTATGATTCATGTATATTGCCAATTTCCGATTGCCGATTGCCGATTTTCAAATCCAATCCGCTTCGCCATTTTTACGCTGGCCACATACTCTAATGTGCAAACACGGATCCACCCCAAAACGCCAATCGGCGATTGGAAATCGCAAATCGGCAATCCCTAAACTCCATCGCTCTGGAACACCATGTCGCGCGCGTTTGCGCCCGCGGGAACGATTGGGAAGACGTTCTCTTCTTTGGAAACCACCACCTCAATTACCGCTACGCCTTTATGGGCGAGGCCGGCTGCAAGCACACTGCTCAACTCGTCTGGCCGCGTCGCGCGCACGCCGAATGCGCCATAGGCTTCGGCGAGCTTGACGAAGTCAGGCGCGATCGAGAGATCGACTTCAGAATAAGCGCGGTCGTAGAACATCTCCTGCCACTGCCTCACCATCCCCAGATAACCGTTATTCATGATCACGATCTTTACCGGGAGATTGTATTGGACCGCTGTTGCCAGCTCCTGGTTCGTCATTTGAAAGCCGCCGTCGCCGACCACGGCCACGACGAGTTGATCTCGAAACGCGAGTTGCGCGCCAATCGCGGCCGGCACGCCAAAACCCATTGCCCCCAGACCGCCGCTGGTGATCCATTGCCGTTCACGTTTGAAGGGATAGAACTGCGCCGCCCACATTTGGTGTTGGCCCACGTCGGTGGCAATGATCGCGTCGCCGTTCGTCAAACGATGCAGCTCGCGAATTACCTGCTGCGGCTTGATGTGATCGAGAGACTTTGTGAAGCGTAGCGGCTGTTCGCGCTGCCACGAACGCAGTTGGTCCCACCAACGGGCCCGCGGCTGAAGACTTTGCTCGATCTCCATCGGCCCGCGTGACTCGACTTCCGCATACAAAGCACTGAGTGCTTCGCGCGCGTCAGCAATCAGCGAAAGATCCGGCGCGCGGTTCTTACCTACGTTGGCTGGATCGATGTCGATATGAATCACCTTCGCGCGCGGGGCAAACGTGGCCAGTTTTCCGGTCACGCGATCGTCGAAACGGACGCCGACCGCAACCAGCAGATCGCTCTCGGCGACGGCCATGTTCGCCGCGAATGTTCCATGCATTCCGAGCATTCCCAAACTCAGAGAATGTGACGAGGGAAAGCCGCCCAGGCCCATCAGGGTAGGCGTGACTGGAAGTTGCAGTTGCTCGGCAAAGGCGAGCAGTTCGACCGCTGCGCCCGAATTGACGATGCCGCCGCCAACATAAAGCACTGGCCGCCGCGCCCGCAGAATCGCCGAGGCCGCGCGATTAACGCCTAGGGGATTAGGCTTTGACCGCTTCTCGACGCAGGGGAAACTGATCTTATCGAGTCGCGAGTACCGTGCTGGCGCCGCCGATACGTCCTTTGGAATATCGATCACGACTGGCCCGGGTCTTCCCGAGCGCGCCAAATGAAAAGCTTCATGTACTATCGCCGCTAGATCGCAAACGTCGCGCACCAGATAGTTGTGTTTGACGCAAGGCCGCGTGATACCCACGGTATCGACTTCCTGGAAAGCGTCCGTGCCGATCAACGAAAGGGGCACCTGCCCGGTAATCACGACGATGGGCGTTGAATCCATATACGCGTTCGCGATTCCCGTTACCGCATTGGTCGCGCCCGGCCCCGACGTGACCAGCGCAACGCCCACGCGCCCGGATGCGCGCGCATAACCTTCGGCCATGTGCACCGCGCCCTGTTCGTGGCGCACCAGGTAATGCGTAATACGATCACGAGCGCGCCAAAGCTCATCGTAAATGTGAAGAACAGCACCGCCAGGATAGCCGAAGATCGAATCGACGCCTTCATGGATAAGGCCCGCGATCAATATCTCGGCACCACGCGGAAAACGAACCTCTTCTGAGATCGTCGCTGCGTCTTCTGATACTGTCCGAGTCCTTTTTTCTGCAATCATGGCAATCGAATAGACCCTTATGTCTCCGTGGTTCTATGTGATTCTCTGAGTCTCTGTGGTGGAGAGATGTGGCACAGACTTCAGTCTGTGATTAGATCGTCGTGGTCACAGACTAAAGTCTGTGCCACCGTCTCTCCCATCAAAAACTTATCGACTCCCTTCGCGGCGCGGCGGCCATCTGCAATCGCCCAAACAACCAGCGACGGTCCGCGCGTCATGTCGCCCGCGGCGAAGACTTTCGGCACGTTCGTCATCGCATCTTCGTCAACGGCCACGTTGCCGCGGCCGTCGATCAGAACGCCTAGTTGAGCCAGCAACCCTTCTGTTTCCGGGCCGAGAAAACCAAGCGCCAGCAAGATCATCTGCGCGGGCCACTCTCGCTCGCTGCCCGGAAGTTCACGTAATGGTGCCGCATTGTTGCGCACCGGGGCTTCAACGTTGACCGTTTGCACCGCGCGCAAGCATCCATCCGCCTCACCGAGAAAGCGCTGCGTCATGATTGAGTACGCGCGAGGATCGCTGCCGAACAGTGCGGCCGCCTCTTCCTGTCCGTAATCAAGGCGATAAACTTTGGGCCATTGCGGCCAGGGATTATCCGGGGCGCGCTGCTCCGGCGAAGGCGGCAAAATCTCAAACTGGATCAGGCTGCGGCAGCCCTGCCGCAGCGCCGTCCCTACGCAGTCAGTGCCCGTGTCGCCGCCGCCGATTACGATCACGTCCTTATCTTTCGCGGACAGGCAACGCCCGTCTTGATGATTGCTGTCAAGCAGACTTTTTGTGTTGCTATGCAGAAACTCCATCGCGAAATGGATGCCCTGAAGAGTTCTTCCTTCAACGGCAAGGTCACGCGGCCGCGTTGCGCCAACACAAAGCACAATCGCATCAAACTCTTCTGTAAGTTGATCGGCGTTATAGTCCGCGCCCACGTTTACCCCGCTGACAAACCTGATCCCTTCAGCGGACATTAGACCGAGCCGCCGCTGGACCACGCTCTTGTCCAGCTTCATGTTAGGAATTCCGTACATCAGCAGCCCGCCCGGTCGATCGGCGCGTTCGAACACCGTCACCAGGTGGCCCGCGCGATTGAGCTGGCTGGCGCACGCAAGACCTGCCGGCCCCGAGCCAACGACTGCGACCTTCTTGCCGGTGCGCGTGGCGGGCGCCATTGGCACGACCCATCCGGCTTCAAATCCCTTATCAATGATCGCCTGCTCGATGCTCTTGATGGTTACCGAAGCATCGTTGATCCCAAGTACGCACGATCCTTCGCACGGCGCCGGACACACGCGACCAGTGAACTCAGGAAAATTGTTTGTTTGATGGAGGCGATCCAGCGCTTCCCGCCAATGACCCCGATAGACAAGATCATTCCACTCGGGTATCAAGTTATTGATCGGACAGCCGGAAACAGCGCCATTGATGATTTCACCGGTATGGCAGAACGGCACGCCGCAGTCCATGCAGCGAGCGCCCTGCTCACGCAAGCGCGTCTCGGGCAGGTGCTCATGAAACTCTCGCCAGTCAGACACACGTTCCGCCGGCGGCCGTGATGCCGGTAGGGTGCGCGTGTATTCCATGAAGCCGGTGCTCTTACCCATTGCTAAATAAGTTTCCTTCTCTTTCTCCCTCGCTCTTTGGGAAAGGGTTGGGGGAGAGGGCGCAGAGCCGCGTCGACCCCGCTGATATATCTGTCGTCGAGTGTCACTCGCCCACCACAAAGACAAATTGGGAGTAGGTTCCCTGGTAAACCCTCATCCCCGGCCCTTCTCCCAGAGGAGAAGGGAGACAACATCGACTCGTCGAACCTCACCTGCCGCCTACTCGCGCCATGTCGTGCGAGTTCAACTCAAAGGCCGCCATTGCTGCCGCTTCGTGCGTCATACCGTCGTCTACCATCTGCCTTTGGGCTTCGACTACGCGGCGATAGTCGTCCGGGATGACGCGCACGAATTTCGGCACACACTCATCCCACGAGAGCAGCATCTCTGTAGCGCGAATGCTGCCGGTATACTCGGTGTGGCGAAAGATCATGTCTTTGACAGCTTCGATCTCTTCTTCGTCGTCCAGCGCCGTGAGCGAGACCATCTCTTTGTTACAGCGGCGTCGGAAATCGTCGTGCTCGTCAAACACATAGGCAATGCCACCCGACATGCCGGCGGCGAAGTTACGCCCGGTCGGTCCCAAAACTACGACGCGGCCGCCGGTCATATATTCGCAACCATGATCACCGACGGCCTCGACGACCGCTGATGCGCCGCTGTTGCGCACACCGAAGCGCTCGCCGGCGACTCCGCAGATGTAGGCCTCACCACTCGTGGCGCCATAGAGCGCGACGTTGCCAACGATCACATTCTCGGCCGCGGTGAACGTCGCAGAGCTCGGCGGATAGACGATAATCCGGCCGCCTGACAAACCCTTGCCGAGATAATCGTTGGCGTCCCCTTCCAGACTCAGACGCATGCCCCGAGGCATGAACGCGCCGAAACTCTGGCCGGCTGAACCATTGAAGTGAAGACGAATGGTGTCGTTGGGTAGTCCTTCGGGACCGTAACGTCGCGTGACTTCGCTGCCCACTATCGTGCCAACCGCGCGATTACTATTCCGGATTGGCAGGCTAGCCGAAACCGGCGACTTCATTTCCAGAGCTGGCTTGCAGAGATCGAGCAGCGTTGTGTGATCCAGAGACTCTTCCAATCGATGGTCCTGAGCGATCTGACAATGCCGGCCAACTTTATCCGGCACGTCAGGACGATAAAGGATTTGTGAGAGGTCCAGACCCTGCGCTTTCCAATGTGCCACTCCGGTGCGCTTTTCAATGCATTCGGTGTGGCCCACCATTTCTTCGATCCCTCGAAAACCGAGTTGGGCCATCAACTCGCGCACCTCGCGGGCGATGAAGTGCATGAAGTTCACCACATGTTCAGGCTCGCCCCCGAATCGGCCTCGCAGTGTCGGGTCTTGTGTCGCGACGCCCACGGGGCACGTGTTCAAGTGACAAACCCGCATCATGATGCAACCGAGGCTGACGAGGGGTGCGGTCGCAAAGCCAAATTCCTCCGCGCCCAATAGCGCGGCAATCACTACGTCCCGCCCGGTCTTGAGCTGCCCGTCCGTTTCAATCGTGATGCGGCTGCGGAGATCATTAAGCACGAGGGTCTGGTGGGTTTCCGCGAGTCCAAGTTCCCAAGGCACTCCCGCATGCTTGATGCTGGTTAGCGGCGAAGCGCCAGTGCCGCCGTCGTATCCGCTGATGAGCACGACATCGGCGAGCGCCTTGGCGACTCCCGCCGCGACTGTCCCCACGCCAACTTCAGCAACCAGCTTCACGCTGATGCGAGCGCGGGGGTTTGCGCACTTCAAATCATAGATCAGTTCGGCAAGGTCCTCGATCGAATAGACGTCATGATGCGGCGGCGGCGAGATCAGTCCGACACCCGGAGTCGAGTGCCGCACACGGGCTATCTCCGGGTAAACTTTGTATCCGGGTAGCTGCCCTCCTTCACCCGGCTTGGCGCCCTGCGCAATTTTGATTTGCAGTTCCTGAGCGTTAACCAGGTAATTACTGGTTACGCCAAAGCGACCCGACGCCACCTGCTTAATCGCGCTGTTCTTCGAGTCTCCGTTGGGTTCGGCCGCATAGCGTTCGGGGTCTTCGCCGCCCTCGCCGGTATTGCTCTTGCCCCCAATGCGGTTCATCGCGATGGCCAGTGTCTCGTGCGCTTCCTTACTGATCGAGCCGTAGGACATCGCGCCGGTCTTGAAGCGTTTGACGATCTCTGCGACCGGCTCAACGGCTTCGATCGGAATCGGTTGGCGCTCAGACTTCAGCTCCATCAAACCGCGCAGGGTGCAAAGCCTCTGCGATTGATCGTCGATGAGCTGGCTGTACTCTTTGAAGACTTCGTAACTGCCCGAGCGGCAAGCGTGCTGCAGTTTGTGGATAGTTGCCGGATTGAACAGGTGATGCTCGCCCTCACGCCGATAGCTGTACTGTCCGCCACCGTCCAGTCTCGATTGATGAGCAGAGCGATCGGGGAACGCCTGGTTGTGCCTGAGCCTCACCTCTTCGGCAATTACGTCGAGGCCGACGCCGCCGACTCGCGACGGCGTCCAGGTGAAATAGCGATCGACGAAATCCTGATCGAGTCCGATGGCTTCGAACACCTGCGCGCCGCAATAACTTTGAAAAGTCGAAATGCCCATCTTGGAAATGACTTTCACGACGCCCTTGTTGATGGCCTTGATGTAATTCGCGACTGCCCGATCGCCTTCTACACCGACCAGCAGGCCCTGACGAATCAGGTCGCGCGCCGTCTCGAACGCGAGATAGGGATTAATTGCCGCCGCTCCGTATCCGAGCAGCAACGCGAAGTGGTGCACCTCGCGCGGCTCTCCGCTTTCGATTACAAAACCAACCTGGGTGCGAGTGCCCTCACGGATCAAATGATGATGAATAGCGGACACGGCGAGCAGCGCGGGGATCGGAGCTTTGGCGCGCGTGACGCCGCGATCAGAAAGGATCAGGATGCCGTATCCTTCCGTGATTGCTTTGCTTGATTGGCGGCAAAGGTCGTCCAAAGCTTCCTGAAGTCCGCGCCTGCCCTCGTTCGCTGGGAACAGCATCGACAACGTGAACGATCTGAATCCTGAGAACCCCGCGTCGCCCAGATGCTTCAGTTTCTCGAGTTCATGATTGGTAAGAATTGGCGAGCTCAGCTTGATCTGCCGGGCACACTCCGGCGTGGGATCGAGCATGTTCGCTTCCGGGCCCACGGTCGTGTCGGTGGACATGATCAACCCTTCCCGAATCGCGTCCACCGGCGGATTAGTCACCTGCGCAAAAAGCTGTTTGAAATAGTTGTAAAGCAGTTGCGGCCGTTCAGAGAGCACTGCCGGCGGCGTGTCCGTACCCATCGAGCCGACCGCTTCGTTTCCATCGAGGGCCATTGGCGTGAGCAACAAGTTGAGGTCTTCATTGGTATAGCCGAACGCCTGCTGCCGGGTCAGCACGGTCGAGTGATCCAATTCGGTCGTAATTTCCGGTGACGGAATACTGTCGAGGGTGATCAGGTTGTCCTTGAGCCATTGCCCGTACGGCTGCTCCGTCGCGAGCCGGTGCTTCAATTCGTCGTCCTCGATGATCCGTCCTTCTTCCGTGTCGACCAGAAGCATTCGACCCGGTTGCAGTCTTCCTTTACGCAAAATGCGTTCGGGCGGAATGTCGAGGACGCCGACCTCGGATGCCATGACCACGAGATCGTCCTTCGTTACGTAGTACCGCGAGGGTCGCAACCCGTTGCGATCAAGTATCGCGGCGATTCGGACACCATCGGTGAAGGCGATCGAGGCCGGGCCGTCCCACGGCTCCATCAGACAGGAATGGTATTCATAGAAGGCCCGCTTCTCTGCGCTCATCGATTCGTCGCGGCTAAATGCCTCGGGCGCCATCATCGTCATCGCATGAGGCAGTGAGCGTCCGGCGAGGGTCAGCATCTCGAGTACGTTGTCGAACATTGCTGAGTCGCTGCCGTCAGTCTCGATGACGGGCAAGACCTTATGCATGTCCGCGCCGAAGGCTTTTGATTTGAACTTGCTCTCGCGCGCGTACATCCAGTTGATATTTCCGCGCAGCGTATTGATCTCGCCGTTGTGGGCGATGTAGCGATAGGGGTGGGCGCGGGCCCAACTGGGAAACGTGTTGGTGCTGAAGCGTGAGTGGACCAAAGCAAGTGCCGATTCGACGGACAAATCAGCCAGATCCGGGTAGAAGCTCACTAACTGGCCGGCGGTCAGCATTCCCTTGTAGACGATTGTTCTGGCAGAGAGACTGGAGACGTAGAACATCCCGCGCTCAAAAATTCCGCGCTTGGCGCCCTTGCTGACCCGCTTTCGAATTACATAGAGCTTGCGCTCAAACGAAAGATCCTTTGAGAGTTTGGTTGTCGGTCCTCCTTTCTCCGCGGCAATGAAAATCTGTCTGACGATCGGCTTCGAAGCTCTGGCCGTCGGCCCGAGCCCTGCATCGTTCGTTCGCACCGTGCGCCACCCGAGCACCCGCTGGCCTTCGTCCTTGACGATCCGTTCGAATAGACGTTCGCATTCGCGGCGGCTGGCGCCATTTCTCGGCAGGAAGACCATGCCGACCGCGTATTGTCCGGCGGGCGGGAGTTTGAATTTGCGGTTCTCGCACTCGCGCGCGAAAAAGCGATGCGGAATCTGCAGGAGGATTCCGGCGCCGTCACCAGTGTTTGGTTCACAACCACAAGCCCCGCGGTGTTCCAGGTTCAAGAGCACCTGGATGGCTTGTTCGACGATCCGGCGCGAGCGTCGCCCTTTCACGTCAACAACGAAGCCAAGACCGCACGACTCGTGCTCATTAAGCGGATCGTACAGTCCTTGCTTTTTTGGGGGAGACCGTTGCTTCATCTTGAATCTCGTTACCTCAAAACCCGGTTCGGCATGTGAATAAGGCCACCAACTCGAACTCGTTGATGGCCTTTAGAGCGGATTAGCGTTGGCGTAAGCCATCAGCAGCTATCTTCCGTCTGCCCCACCGCGTCGATGGCGATGCTGAATCGGACCAACCTAAAACCACGTCGGCAAACGAAGTGCCCGAGCAGGAAGTATGACTCTGACGCTGAACCTACCATCGCAGACGATGCCGCTTTTCCAGCTCGACCGAGCGACGCTCCACCTTCCGATTGAATCGAACTGGGCCAATCTACATCGTTCATGAGTCTTTGCCCAATTTGTAATTTTTCGCTTCCTATAAATCTCACGCGCGGTTCGCGCGACGTAATCCGCGACGAAACATTTATGTAAGGCAGCGACTCGCACGGAACAAAAATGTATTCACTGAAGACCGTCGTTTCGTCGACCTTAATCAAAAAGCGATGAAGTCGTCAGGACTTCGCCGGTAATGATCGCGGTACAAGGGTTGCTCTCTCGACAACGGCGTTGACTCAGTTAGAATCAGGAATTCCTTTTTGCTGGGAGCGCGGACGGCTCGTCCGCACTGAGCGCGAAGCGCGAACCAACTCATCGGCAGTCTTCGAGAGCAATTGAAATGAGGCCGCGCCGCCGTGCGGACGGGACGTCCGCGTTCCCAGCACCTAGTGCGTGACACTTTTCAAACTGAAGCGGCCCTCGACGACGGCATTTTTAGGTATGACCTGGTTGGCCAAAAAAAGAGGCTAAGCTGCCGCTGATCGCAAGGAGAATGGATGGGAACAGAAAGCGGATCCAGATCATCTCTGGGAAAGTCTTATCGCGAGAAAGTACTGGCGCGTGCCGCGAGTCGACTCACGACCGCAAGCGCCGACACCGATCCCGCGGAAGTCTCACGCATACTTCGAGGCTTCCTTAAGATTGAAGATCACCGTCTCAGGATGAACCACTATCTTGGCGCGTCCGGGTGCGAAACCGCCGCGGCGCGGAGCTTCGTGATCGATATTGTGGTACAGCACGCCTTTCGTCATGCAACCGAGACGCGTGACTCAAACGGGTCGGTTGACGGCGGGCCAAACGGTTGTGCCCTCCTGGCCGTTGGCGGTTATGGCCGAGCTGAACTCGCGCCCTATTCGGACGTCGATCTGCTGTTTCTCTACAGCGGCCAACGTCTGAGCCAGATGAAAGTGGTGTTGACTGATCTGCTTCGGCTGTTGTGGGACGCCGGGCTTTCCGTTAGCCCGAGCTTTCGTACCGTTGGTGATTGCGTCACGACCGCGCTCGACGACGCCCAACTGCAAACCGCTATGGTGAACACTCGCCTGCTGGCCGGCGATAAGGGACTACACAACTCTTTACAAGACGCTTTGGAAAAGGATCGGCGCAGACGGGTGGGCCCTTTTCTCACCGCAATCCAACGGGAACGCGACGCTCGTTACGCACGATTCGGCGGCGCGGTTTGTCTGCAAGAGCCGAACATCAAGGAAACGGCGGGTGGCCTGCGCGACTTTCAGACGGCGCTGTGGCTGGCCCACGCCCGACATGGGTATAAGACACTGGATGAGCTGCGCGCGCACAATCTGGTTTCAGAGAGCGAAGCGCGAAGGGCGCTCCGGGCCTACGATTTTATTTGGCGCATGCGCCACTCCGCGCACTTCTCGAGGCGGCGAAAGAACGAGCTTCTGTCTTTGGACATGCAGCCACAGTTGGCCGAGCAGTTTGGCTATAAGCCCGGAGCGCATCTTCTCGGTTCGGAAAAGCTGATGCGCGATTATTATCGTCATGCGCGCGAGCTGCATCAGTTCAGTGAAGCAGTGGCAGCCCGTGTCACTGACGACGAATCGCGCACTTCGCGTTTGTGGCGCAAGCAAGCTACCGATGCGGCGAGCGAACCTTTCTCAATCACCAGAGGGCGTCTGCGGTTCGACGGCCCACCCGATTTTTTCGACAAGAAGCCACTGGCTGTCTTCAACGCGTTCGCGTTGGGGCAGGCCGCGCGCGTTCCCTTCGACTATCGTCTGCGTGAAGTTCTCTCGCGGAGTTTGCGGGCCATCGGTCCCGCATCTCGATCCTCGGTCGAGGTTTCGAATGCTTTCTTTAAGCTCTTGCGTCGCCGCGGACGCGCGGGTTATGTGCTGCGGTCGATGCATGACCAGGGACTTCTGGCGCGTTTGATCCCGGAATTTGGCCATATCAGTCTGTTGGTGCAGCACGACCTCTATCACCATTTCACGGTCGACGAGCATACCTTGAGAGCGGTTGAGACGCTGGACCAGTTGCACAACAGCGAGGGAAAAGCCCGGGCAAACTTGCGCGCCGTCCTGGAACAGGTTGAGGATCCGACGCTGCTTTATCTGGCGCTGTTGCTGCATGACATCGGCAAAGGCCGGGGCCGCGGACACATTGCCCGGGGAGCTAAACTTGCCGAACGCGTGTGCCGGCGGCTGCGACTGAAAGAAGATGCCGCGCAGAAGGTCGTGCTGCTGGTCAAACAACATGTCACGATGAGTCACCTGGCCCAAAGACGCGATCTGAACGAGCCCCAACTGATATCTGATTTTGCCGCGGCAGTAGAATCGTTGGACGTCCTCAACATGCTCTTGCTGCTCACCTATGCTGATCTCAACGCCGTCGGACCGGGCGTTTGGACTGACTGGAAAGCGACTTTGCTCTGGGACCTGTATCGCCGTACCAGAATGCAAATGACTGGCGAGGATGCGGTCACTGATGATGGCGCGGAATTGGCGCGCCTCAAGGAGCAGATTGCCGGTGCGTTAACTCCTGCTGTGCCTTTTAGTGCAGCTGAGCGACACCTCGCCTTGTTGCCGGATCGATATCTGCGCATTACTGCTCCCGCCGCGGCCGCGATGCATATCGAGATGATCGAAAAGGTCAGGACCGAAGGATATGCTTGCCGTTGGGTGCGCCATCAAAGTAATGCCGTCGAACTCACAGTTTCAGCACCGGATCGACACGCTCTGTTTGCCGATCTGGCCGGAACGCTGGCCGCGCACGGCGTTGAGATTTTGAGCGCTGAACTCAACACTCGCGAGGACGGGATTGCTATCGATAGTTTCATCCTGCGCCAGGCATCGACTCGCCAGGCCATCGAAGAACATCGCTATCAGGTGATCGAGCAGGCACTTCGCCGGGCCGTGGCCGGCGAGTTGGATGTCGCTGCTCTAGTTGAACGCTGGACCACCAGGAATGCTCCGCGGAAGCGGAGCCGTGTGATTACGGCGCGGCGGCGCAACCTTCCACAAGTGATCTGTGACAATGAAACGTCCACATCGTCGACCGTGATCGAGGTCCACGCGATCGATGAACCTGGACTGGCCTACAAGATTGCGAGCGTTCTCGCCGAGTTGGGGCTCGAGATCGTTTGCGCCCGAATCGCCACCGAAAGAAGCGACGCGCTCGATGTCTTCTATGTAACCGACGGCGATGGTCTTAAGCTGTCAGATGAGCTGATGGTATCCGTCGAAGGCGCGCTAAGTAACCAGCTCGCGAGAGTCAAGACGATTATTGCTAAGCCCAAATCGCAACCGATGCCAGGGAGGCGTTTAGATGAAAAAAATAGAAGCGATTATCAGGCCCTACCTTCTTGATGCAGTTAGAACGGCGCTCCAGGAAGTTGATGTGCACGGCATGACGATCAGCGAAGTTCAGGGCTATGGCCGCCAGCGTGGCCATACGGAGACCTATCGCGGCGCTGAGTACCAGATTGAATTTGTGCCGAAGATCAAAATCGAGGTGATTATTCCGGACGACATCGAAGATTTCGTCGTCAATGCGATTTTAAGATCGGGACATACGGGGAAATTCGGCGACGGCAAGATCTTCGTGATCCCGATAGATGACGTCATTCGCATTCGCACCGAAGAGCGCGGAGAAGTAGCGCTTTAACCGGATTCGGTACTGGCGTTTGGAGTACCGAATCGCTTTGCACAAAAAGTAGCGTCACCTGAGTCCGGGTGAGCAGACGACTGAAAAGATTAGCGAATCTGAACAGTATCTTTCAGCCGTCCGCTTCACGGACTAAAAAGTCTTCAGTTCATTTTCCCAGCAGTGAACTGCTGGGCTACTATCACTCGTCCGCTTTGCGGACTAATAAGGCCCCCCGACTTCATCCCGAGATTTCGCTTAGCACTCTTTCAGTGGCGCGTATTGCACTGTGAGATATCCTGGCAGGCATCCCCACCGAGGTAACATCCAGATCAAGATTGTATCCTTCCTCTCCGTGCTGACTTAGATCGAGACCTTCGATCTCGTCCTCGATACTAATGCGCACCCCAATGACCAAATCTACCAGCTTGAGCAAAACGATCGTTCCGATTACCGCGAGAGCGACGGTGATGCCGATCGCGATCAATTGATTGAGGACCTGGCCAGGGTGCCCATCAACCCAACCGACTGGCAGCGCGTTCCCTAACGCGTCTTTGAAGACAGGATTGATCGCCTTCGTCGCGAATACTCCGGTCAGGATCGCGCCGAGCGTTCCGCCGGTTCCATGAACGCCAAAAACGTCGAGCGAGTCGTCGTATCCGAACCGCTTCTTCACCTCGGTCACCATCAGAAAACAGCCCATGCCTGCAATGAAACCGATGATTAGGCTGGACATCGGCGTGACGAAGCCCGACGCCGGAGTGATGGCTACCAGCCCGCATACCGCGCCTGAAATTCCGCCGAGCACCGTGGGTTTACCCTGACGCAACCACTCGAGTAGCAACCAACCAAGCGTGGCAGCCGCCGCGGCGAAGTGCGTCGCGGCAAAGGCGCTGGTCGCGAGTTGGCCCGCCGCGAGCGCGCTGCCGGCGTTGAAGCCGAACCATCCCACCCACACCAGACAGGCGCCGATGAAGCTTAGTACCAGACTGTGCGGCGCCATCATTGTCTTCGGATAGCCGAGACGTTTGCCGAGATAGATCGCGCAAACGAGCGCCGAAACACCCGAGGCAATGTGCACGACTGTGCCGCCCGCGAAGTCCAACGCCGGAACGCGACCACCCAGCGTCGCATTCAGGAATCCGCCTTTACCCCAAACCATGTGGGCCAGGGGAAAATAGATCACGGTCGACCACAGTACCGTGAACGCCAGCATGGCACTGAATTTCATCCGCTCGGCGAACGCGCCGGTAATCAAGGCGGGAGTGATGATCGCAAACATCAGTTGAAAGAGCATGAAAGTTTGCTGAGGAATCGTCGCGGCGTAATCAGCATTCGGTTCACCCCCGACCCCGTGCAGAAGCAGATAGCCAAACCCGCCGACGAAAGAATTGCCTTGAGAAAAGGCGAAGCTATAACCGTAAAGGGCCCAGAGCACAGTAACGACGGCCATGAGAATGAAGCTCTGCATCATTGTTCCCAGGACATTCTTCTTGCGCACCAGCCCGCCATAGAACAAGGCCAGGCCTGGTCCGGTCATCATCAGCACGAGCGCCGAGCAGACCAGCATCCAAGCATTGTCGCCAGCCGACTGGGCGGTGGCCGTGGCCGACTCGATCTTTGCGAGTCTCTCTTCTAAAGATGGGCCCGGCGTCTGAGCCAGCACCACAATGGAACCAGAAACCATGCAGAGCAGGGCCGCTACTCCGATTGAGAATTTTTGCCGGAATCTCAAGGTTGATTTCTCCTTCAGGATTTTCATTTCAGGGAACCGCAGACTAACGCTCACAACTGAAGCTCGATTTTTCCGTGACAAGTTCCATGCCATCCTGTGCATTGTTTGGCTCAGAAGCGCGGCCGGTCGCACCCAGAATTGAATTCTCATTCACAGCGCCCTTAAGGCAGGTGATCACGGTCGATCAAAGAATCCTGGCACCGCTTCCCATCGGTTCGGCGATGCGACAGGTTTTTACTATTTGGTTTGAAAGGTTGAAGAGAAGGACATTTTTGTCGCAGCCTCAGATCCAGGAGACGAAACCGTATTCTGATCTGGAGACGAGAATTTTTCTCCCTTCCCTTTGGGATTCTCCCTTCCCTTTGGGAGAAGGGAGAAACAACTTCTATCCGCAAAGAAAAATTGTCTGTGTTAGTATCCGCAGAACGAAGGTGAGCTACTGATCGATGGAGTTTTCACAACTGGAATTTTTCGTGACGGTGGTGGAGGAAGGAAGCTTTTCGAAAGCTGCCCTGCGAGTCTACCGCACTCAACCCGCGGTAAGCATTGCCATCCGCCGTCTGGAAGAAGAGATCGGCGCGCCGCTGTTTGAGCGCTCACAAAAGACGCCGCGGCTCACGGCGGTTGGCCAACTGGTTTACGATTACGCCAAGCGCATTCTGTCGCTGCGGGACCAGACCTTCAACGTCGTCGCCGAGCTAAAATCGCTCAAGAGCGGGCGCGTCCGCATCGGCGCAAATGAAAGTACCTCGCTGTATCTTCTGCCTCACTTAATCCTTGACTATCGGGCCCGCAATCCCAACGTCATGGTCGAAATCTTTCGCCACGCGTCTGAGCGGCTGCCGCGCGAAGTGCTCGACCGCAACGTCGACTTCGCGCTCCTGGCTTTCGAGCCTGCGGATCGCGATCTCGAGTCTTTTCCGGTCCTGCGAGACGAACTCGTGCTGATCATGCACCCGGAACACCGTCTGGCGAAACGGGCATCTGTAAAAGTTGAGGAACTCGGCGATGAGACGTTTCTGGCGCATAACGTCAAGACGGGCTCGCGCTACAAGGTGATGGAAACTTTTGCTCAACACCATGTGCCGCTCAATATCACGCTCGAGTTGGCGACCATCGAAACCATCAAACGCTTCGTCCAACTAAAGATTGGACTGGCCTTCGTTCCGCGCATGTGTGTTGACGAAGAGTTGCAGCGCGGCTCTTTGGTCAGCGTGCCGGTAGACGATCTCACTTATGTTCGCACCCTTTGGGTCACGCATCCGCGCGGAATAACTTTCTCGCATGCCGCTGGCGCATTCCTCGAAATCCTGCACCAGCACGCCGCAGATCATCTTAGCGAAAAGTGACGACCTGCGGATTGCGTCGCGGGCTGAATCTCAAACCAGCATTAGCCTGATTAATCTCCTCATAAAAACTCTTATTTTGACTTTAGCCAAACCGGCCTCTACGATCACGGTTTTAACCCCTGATGAATTGTTCGATCCTTAACTGATGTTACTGGTCTTGTGAGAACAAGCGCCCCAGATCTTAACCCCTACTACCAATGAAACCGGAACAGGCGGAAGCGCGAAAACTGGAAACTTTTCTCGAGACCGGGCGGACGCTGGCCGGAACCCTGGGATCAAAAGCTGCTTTTTCGGGGGTCCTGGAAACGCTGGGACACCATCACAGCATGATCCGGGGGGTCCTGATGTTACTCGACGCAGATACGAATGAGCTGCGCATTGCCGCCTCTCATGGCCTGGAAGAGAGCGAAGTTCGCCGCATCAAATATCGAATCGGCGAGGGCATCACGGGCCGTGTGGTGGAGACAGGCAAGCCGATTGTCGTGCCGCAGGTCAGCCAGGAACCGATGTTTCTCGACCGGCTCGGTATTAGGAAAAAGGCGAACAGCCGGCAGGAATTGACTTTCATCTGCGTACCCATCATCGTCAACCGCAAGCCCGTCGGCGCGCTCGGCGTCGACCTGAAATACAAACCCGATCGCGATTACGAACGGACAACCAAATTCCTCTCAATCATCGCGACGATGATCGCCCAGGCAATCAAGGTCAACCATCTGACGGAAGCGGACAAGCAGCGGCTGCTCGACGAGAACATCCATCTCAAGCAGGAACTCCGGGAGCGCTACGATTTCAGCCACATCGTCGGCAGTTCTAATCCGCTGCGCCAGGTTTACGAGCAGGTGACCCAGGTTGCGCGAACCAATACGACGGTCCTGCTGCGCGGCGAGTCGGGCACCGGCAAGGAGTTGATCGCGCACGCGATTCACTACAACTCTCTGCGCGCCAACAAGCCTTTTATCAAAGTCAGTTGCGCGGCGTTGCCGGAAACGCTAATCGAATCCGAAATGTTCGGCTATGAAAAGGGAGCGTTTACCGGGGCGCAGAATCGTAAGAAAGGGCGTTTCGAGTTGGCCGACGGCGGGACTCTTTTCCTGGACGAGATCGGCGACCTGAATATCTCTACCCAGATCAAACTGCTGCGGGTACTGCAAGAGCGGGAATTTGAGCGATTGGGCGGCACCGAGACAATTAAGATCAACGTGCGTCTGGTCGCCGCGACAAACAAGGATCTCGGGAAAGCGATCACCGACGGGCAATTCCGCGAGGATCTCTACTATCGGCTGAATGTGTTCACTATCTTCATGCCGCCTTTGCGTGAGCGCAAATCGGATGTGCTTTTGCTCGCCGATCATTTTCTGGAAAAGTTTGCCCGCGAACACGCCAAGCGCATCAAGCGCATTTCAACGACGGCGATCGATATGCTGGCCAGCTATCACTGGCCGGGCAACGTTCGCGAACTGGAAAATATCATTGAGCGCGCGGTGCTGGTTTGCGAGACCGGCGTGATCCACGGCCATCATCTGCCGCCGACATTGCAAACCGCCGAGAAGTCGGGCACCGTAACCCGGCTCTCGCTCGATCGAGCAGTTGGAGCTTACGAAAGCGATCTGATTCAGGATGCGCTGAAGACAACGCGCGGAAATCGCAAGCGCGCGGCGCAACTGCTCGACACGACCGAGCGTATTCTGGGATACAAAGTCAAAAAGTACGGCATCGACTGCGACCGCTTCCGCTCGTAGACAGATCTTTTTTATGAAACTAAGAGATTGAAGGGACTATTTAGTTAATGACGTCTGCAATAAAACGTGTTGGTGTTTTGACGGGAGGCGGCGATGCTCCCGGCTTGAATCCCGCGATTAAGGGACTTGTCTATCGCGGTTCTGAACTTGGCCTGAGCGTGATCGGGCTGTTCGACGGCTGGCGAAGTTTACTCGATCCCCTGCCTGAAATTCTGCCGCTCGATCGTGATACCGTGCGCCGTTGGGATCGCGATGGTGGCACTAACCTCGGTTCTTCGCGAACTAATCCTTTCAAAATTTCATTGGAAGCGAAGTCCCTCGATCGATCCGATGAGGTGATCAAGAATATTGCCGAACTGAACCTGGATGCGGTGGTCGCTTGCGGCGGAGAAGATACGCTGGGCGTAGCTGCGCGGCTGGCGGAGAAAGGCGTCCGCGTAGTAGGGGTCCCGAAAACAATCGATAAGGATCTTGCCGGCACTGACTACACCCTCGGTTTCGACACAGCGCTGCGGAATGTAACTGAGGTGATTGAGCGCTCGCGCACACCCGCCGGCTCTCATCGTTGGGTCCAGGTCATCGAAGTTATGGGCAGGCATGCCGGTCATCTTGCGCTCTGGTCCGGTGTTGCCGGTCAGGCGCACTTAATTTTGATTCCGGAACATCCCTTTCGTTACGAGCAGGTCTTCAAGCTGCTCCGCGATCGTTTAGGACAACCTGATATTGCTCGAAACCGCATCCATCGTTCTGATTATTCCGTCATCGTTGTCTCTGAAGGCGCGTACTCGGAAGACGGCAAGACAGTAACGATCGACAATCGTCACGACGCTTTTGGTCATGCTCGGCTCGGCGGCATCGGCGAAGTATTGGCGAAACATATAATGACTGAGACGCCCTATGAAGCCCGCGCAGTAATGCTCGGGCATCCTCAGCGCGGCGGCGCGCCGAGCCCGATCGATCGGATAATGGGTTTGTTGTTTGGGGCGCGCGCTGCTGAGGCCGTGGCCAACGGCGACTTTGGAAAGATGGTCTCAGCTCGGGGCATCGCGCCGGCTTGTACTCTGTCGCTCGTGGATCTCTCGGTGGTAAAAGGACCGATCAACGCTGTAGATGTTGAGCGCTACTACGACACCACGCGCTATCACCTCAAAGGCCTGGGCATGAATCTATGAGCTCAGAAACAAGCGGCGCCGGTTGTCCTGGTGTCTCAGCGATTCTCGTTCAGCGATATTTTACGTGCGCGTTCCTGCTCACACTATTCGCTTGTTTCAGTGTGTCGGCGCAGCGGACGCATACGCTGACCGGTGATGTTCGTTCTCACAAAGACTTTCACTCCCAGCTCCTAAGCAATGATCGCGACCTGATTGTTTACCTGCCGCCCGGCTACGACAGTAATCCCCGGCAAAGGTATCCCGTGCTTTACTTTCATGATGGACAGAACCTGTTTGACGGGGCGACTTCATATATTCCCGGTCAGGAATGGCGTCTGGACGAGACGGCGGAAGCGCTGATTGCCGCGCAAGAGATCGAGCCTCTCATCATCGTCGGCATTTACAACACCGGCAAAGACCGCGTTGAGGAATACACCCCGGTGCCGGATCCTAAATACAAAGTTGGCGGCAAAGCTGATTTATATGGCCGCATGCTGGTCGAAGAATTGAAGCCGTTCATCGACCGGACCTATCGCACTCAAAAGGGTGCGAAAAACACAGGCTTGGGCGGGTCATCGCTGGGCGGATTGGTTTCTCTCTACCTGGGATTGAAATATCCGAACGTCTTTGGCCGGCTCGCGGTCGTTTCGCCGAGTGTGTTTTGGGATGATAAGTTTATCGTCCATTATGTCGAAGCCCTGCGCGGCAAACCTGATGAACGCATCTGGCTTGATATCGGTACCAGGGAAGGCCAGAACGCCGCCGAACAACAGGAGACGGTAAGCAATGCTCGCCTGTTGCAGAACGCGTTGATCAAGAAAGGCTGGCGGCCGGAACAGAACCTTAAATACTTTGAAGCTGAAGGCGCTGAGCACAACGAACGCGCCTGGGCTTCGCGAGTTCCGTCGATGCTTGAGTTTTTGTTTCCGAAGAAATGGGAGACGAAGAAGTTTGAAGTGCAACTCTTAAAGACCAACGCGAGCGGCGGTAATACCGCGAGGCGGTAACTGCCGCTCGTATTATTTGTTGCTCTTCACTGAATCCACGAAACCGAGATGGAAAATACCTTAACTGAAAACAGCCTCCCGACTCGCACCGGCCGACGAACGATCTGGTTTTTACTTCCCGTCTTGCTCCTGCTCTCAATAGCATTGGTAGCAATACCCGTATTTCTGATCCAGCCCTTTCGCCCGCAGACCCAAAGAGGTCTCGCCGTCTCATACCTGCTCCGCAGTTGGTCTCCTCTGGCGACCGTCATCTTGTTTGTCGCCGCATGTGCCCTCGTGATCTGGCAATGGGGATATGCTCGTCGCTGGTGGCGCAAGACACTTCTCGTGATGCTCCTGCTATTGACCTTCGTTCCCGCGTGGTTCGCGCGCCAGAACCATTTCGAGTGGATGTTCAATCCCCTGCGCCACAGCTCTTACGTCAAAGCCAGCGAAGCCAATTTTGTCCGCGATATTGACATGGTCCTCGCCGTGAAGATTAATAATGAGGCCGTGGCGTATCCGGTGCGGCTGATGGCTTATCATCACGTGGTTCAGGACGTAGTCGGCGGCACGCCGATCTGCGCAACTTATTGAACGCTCTGTCACACCGGTCTGGTGTGGGAAACAACAGTTGACGGACGGCTGCTTCATTTTCATCTGGCCGGCATTAACAATCAGAACTTCATCATGAAGGATGAAGAGACCGGCTCATGGTGGCAGCAAGTGACCGGCGAAGCGATTTTTGGTCCGCTGAAGGGCAAGCATCTCAAGCCTGCCTTCATGGACGAACTCACTTTTGCCACCTGGAAACGCGAACAACCACAGGGCCGCGTGCTCAAGCCGGATGAGAACATCGCCGCCAAAGGAGAGTACGCTCCGTCTGATTGGGAAGATAAGATGTTGCGCGTTCCAGTGGCCACGCAGGTGAACGCACCCGGTTTGGACAAGCGCGAACTGGTGGTCGGCGTCACTGTGAACAATGCCTCAGCGGCGTATCCGGTGGCCGCCCTGCGAAAGCAGAATCCGATAATCGATAAAGTAGGAGGCACGCCGCTCTTGATCGTCCTGGGCGAAGACGGCCAATCGGTGCGCGCTTTCGATCGCACTGTCGAAGGTCATGAGCGTGAGTTCTTTCTCAAACCAAACTCTTCACCGCTGCGACTGATTGACGACAAGGGGACCGAATGGGACTTTACCGGCACGGCCTTAAATGGATCCCTTGCGGGCAAGCAGTTGATGAAGATTGTCGTGCTCAAGGATTATTGGTTCGACTGGAAGGCCTACAATCCGAAGACCACCGTCTACACTCTCGGCGAAAAATAGTCGGCGCAGCAAGGTGACACTGAGATCTTTTCTCTCCCATTGGGAGAGGGTTGGGTGAGGGCCTTAACGCCTGTCTCGACTCGATTGATACTTTGTCTTTGAATGTAAGGGCTGTCCCGTATTATTTGATTTCGATCTGTCGTGCTCGACCATCATCTGTGATGGTCACCGCTCTGCTATTTTGGGCCGACTTGATTGCAAAGCTGAATCTTCTGGGCGGTGGGTAGTAGCTGCCGGACGGCGCGCCCATGCTCACTATCGAACCCTTCGTGGTGCGCTTCACACTCACCGTCGTACGACGATAGGCGCCGTTTTTATAAGCTGGGCTCAACCCGTCGTCTTCATAAAGCGTCGCCGCCGCCGCCCCGCTGTCGTCCGGATAGATCGCAAACGTGATCGGATCGAACGGCTTCTCGCCGACGTAATTCATTTCCGGTCCCAAGGGAATAATTGCGCCGCCGCGCACAAACATCGGCACGGTTTCCAAAGGCGCCTCGACCCTAACCATCGTGCCGCCTGAATACTTTCTATTGGTCCAGTAGTCGTACCAGACGCCTTTCGGTAGATAGACCAGGCGGCCGGTAAGGTCAGGCTTTACTATCGGCGCTACCAGCAGATCATCTCCAATCATGAACTCATCATCGAGGTTGTACGTGCTCTCATCCTCCTGATAGTTCAGCATCAGCGGCCGGAATAAAGGCACGCCGGTGCGATGCGCCTCCTCGAGGGTGGTGTAGAGGAAAGGCAGCAACTGATAGCGCAGCTTCAAATACTTTCGAATGATGTCTTCGTAGTATTTCCCGAAACGCCAGGGCTCCTGGTCATAGCCGTCGATGACTTTGTGATTGCGACAGAAGGGGGCAAGAAAACTTATCTGGTAAGCGCGCACCAGCAACTCCCCGTTTCCGCGGCCGATGAACCCGCCGACGTCGCTGCCGACAAACGGTTCGCCCGAAAGACCGAGCGTGGTAAACATCGGGACGTTCAACGCCAGCGCCTCCCAAGTGCTGTTCGTGTCACCCGTCCACATGGTCGAATATCGCTGGATGCCCGCATAGGCCGCGCGCGTAATTACGTAAGGCCGCTGGTTGGGCCGCAATCTTTCGAGGCCTTCGTAAGTGGCGCGCGCTTCAAGCAAAGCAAATACGTTTCGGTTTTTCGCGTGGGTGGAGTTTTCCCCTTCGTCGTAGCTGACGACATCAGATTGATTCTTACCGGCTTGATCGACAAAATCAGATGGCTCGTTCATGTCGTTCCAGATTCCGGCTACCCCATTGTCCAGGTAAGCGCGATGAAGATCGCCCCACCAACGCCGAGCTTCGGGCAAGGTGTAATCGACAAACACACTATCGCCGGGCCACACTTTGGGAATGAAGATCTCGCCATTGCGGCGATGCTGAAAATAATTCTTCTCGAGGCCCTGATCGTAAACGTAATAGCGTTGGTCCTGCGTCTCCAGCTCAGGTTTTGCTGAACTGATCGGCGCCGCATTCTTCGCCGGCGGTTGATACTTCACTCCCGGATCGACGATCACAACCAGCTTCACGCCCTGTTGGCCCAGCTTGTCAGTGAACGTTTTAGGATTAGGAAATCGCCTGGGGTCGAAAGTGAAAACGCGATAAGCCTGCATGTAATCGATGTCCAGGTGAATCACATCGAGCGGCAAATCACGTTCGCGATATTCGCGCACAACCTCTTCGGCCATACTGTCGGGATAGTAACCCCAGCGGCTTTGTTGATTGCCTAGCGCCCACATCGGCGGCAGCGGCATGTGCCCGGTGAGATCGGCGTAGCGGCCCACGATCTTCTTTATCGACGGCCCAGCGAAAAAATAGTAGTTCAGCTCGCCGCCTTCGGCGCCAAACCACGCGCGCTGCTGCGAAGAGCGTCCGAAATCAAAATAGCTGCGATAGCTGTTGTCAAAAAAGATTCCGTAAGCCGTCGCCCGCCGCAAGCCAATGTAAAAAGGGATCGTTTGATAGATTGGGTCTTTGCCTTCCGTGTAGCCCGGCGTATCCGAGTTCCAGTTGACGAAGTAGCCGCGGCGTTTATCGAGATGCGCCGCCTTTTCGCCCAGCCCGTAGAAATGCTCGTCAAATCCCAACTTCTTTGACGCCGCGACGAACATGCCGGCTTTCGGATCAAACATCATTTGGGCGAGAGAGCCTTTCGCATCATAGGCCATCGGCTGCTCGTCAGCGTTAATGATCTGGTGCGTGCGCGCGTCGCGAAACTCAACCAGCAGCGGCGAGCGGCCGACGACGACCTCGACTTCCGCTGTAGCGATCGTGATGGCTTCCGCGGTCTCGCGCAGCGACCAGGGCGGCGTCTCCCAATTCTCCTTCGCGACGGCCCACGAATGATCTTTTCCGGGAATCGGCTTCGCAAAGGAAGCCCGGACTCGAATCAGATCGGGAGCAAGCACCGTCACCCGGACCTGCGAGTTGTCGCGGCAGTTGAACGTGACGCCGGTGTCGCTTCTGGTGAAGTTAACAACCGCGCCGATCTTTTCCAGAGATGTAATATCCTGGGCCTGGGTTGAGAGACCAAGAGCCGCCAGCCAAACAAAAACTATCGCAAACGTTTTCATATGCAACTCAAAAGAAATTGACGCTGATGTTTAGAGGCCGGACTTGTCCGGCCCGTCGCACGAATAGTCGGACAAGTCCGCCGTCTAAACGAATCGCTAGCGGGCGCTGGGTACGGATTCTTCGTTTGCGTTGAAAGCCAGATACGCTGCACCCAGCAATCCTGCGTCGTCGCCGCATTCCGCGGGGACAATTTTCACCTCCGCGGCTGGCAGAGGAAACGCGCGCTCCGCCACTTCATGGTTCATGTGTTTTGCGAACAGGTCCCAGGCATTCACCACCCCACCGCCGATTACAATTGCTTCCGGGTTTAGAATATTGATCAGATTCGCCAGGCCAATGCCGAGATAAACGCCCATGCGGCGAAAGACCTCGAGCGCCAGTTCATCGCCTGCCATTCCGGCGCGGTAGATTTTTTCCGAGGTCAGTTCCCGTTTCGGCACCAGAACCGAGTTAGGATGCCGCGGCCACGCTTCACGAGTCATGCGCACAATGGCAGTGGCCGACGCATAAACTTCCAGGCACCCGCGACTTCCGCAAGTGCAGGCCACGCCTCCAAAAGGATCGACGCACATGTGGCCAATCTCGGCCGCGGAATCATTCACTCCGCGCCACAACTCTCCATCCAGAATGATCCCTCCGCCGACGCCGGTACCCAACGTCACGCAAACGATCGTGCTCCGCCCACGGCCGGCTCCCTGCCACATCTCGCCAATGGCTGCCGCGTTAGCGTCGTTCTCAAGAATCGCGGGCCGCTCAAGTTCTTCTGTCAACGCTCTCGTCAAAGGGAAACCGCTTAGGCATGGCAGGTTGGGAGCTTTCACGATCGTGCCGGCAGCGACATTCACCGATCCCGGAACCACGACCGACACCGCGCCGATACTCTCGCCTGCGGCGGCGCACTGTGTTTCGCATTCGCGCACCGCCTGGACCAGCGCGCCCACGATCTCCTCAGGCTTTTCGGCCTGCGGAGTACTGTGCTTCATTCGAAAATGAATTCTTCCGCCGGCATCGACAGTCGCGGCGCGCAAGTGCGTACCCCCGAGGTCGGCAGCGAAAACCACGCTGGAGTCTGCAGCTATGCGGGTGCTCATTGTTTTTAGCTAACGGTTAAGATACCGGGCCGCGACGATCTGCGGTGTCTCGAGATTGCGGCCGCTTTTGATATTCATCGCCAAACGAATGAACTGGGCCATCGACCAGGCGAGGGGCGTTGCTGAACCTGTTCCCCATCCAAAGCCACTCGGTCGTTGCTCGTCCCAAACTTGCTCTGGAATCATCATTCCATCGTTGGCAAAAGCCAGCATTGTATTCAGACGTTGAACCGCACGGGCCTTATCGCCTTTCGCCAAATCGTACTCACCGCGTTCGCCGGTAAGCAAAGGCCACAGACGACCCTTCCCGGTCCGCCCATCGTAAGACCCCCTGTCCGGCCGTTCCCCATAGGCATCGTGATTGTAACGGTACCACGCCGCGCCCGCGGGCGTCTCTACCTTTGCGAGTTCATCCACAACGGCCAGCGACTTCACAATCAAAGGGTCATCAGCGCGTTTGATTCCGAGCCTGACTAATTCTAAAAACCCCGCGTCGACAATCTCGCGTTCGTCAAAGCTTCCCCCACCGCTATTGATCTCGATCTTTGCGCCATCATTCGGATTGCCATTCTCATCAATACGGAGGTAGTAATGACCATCTCCGTAGCGCCCGCTGTTGGTCGCGCACCAACTGTCTATGTTATACGCCCACTCGTCCGCCTTTTGCAGGTAAGTGTTAGCTGACGCAGTTGCTCCCTGAACGCGAGCGAGCTGGGCAGCGCAGACTAACCCGGCAATCTCCGCGGCGATCGTGGCGGGCGAAAGCCCCGCCTTTTCTTCCCAACGATCCTGACCCGTCGATGGTCCGTGCTGAATAATGAAATCGGCCGCGGGCTTGATGTGCCGCAACCAGGTATTTCGATCTGTCCGCCCAAGCTGATAAGCCAGGACGATCGGAAGTCCAATCTGATCCATTTGCCGACCGACGCCGATTGGGCGTCCATCCACCCAACTGTTTTGGGGAAAGCTACCATCCGCCTTTTGCTGAATAAGGAAAAGATAATCCAAGGCGCGTCCGGCGGCAGCCCGATCCCCCATGGCGTACCATGCGGTCGCAACCTGGTAAAGATCGCGCGACCAGACAGCGTGATAACCACTGATCGTCGGCTCGTTCGCGTTGGGCCCCCCGCCCCACGGAATTGATGGCGAAGCGATCGTGGCTCCGCGATGGGTCTTGTCCTCGAGCGCCTTCAAAACCATCGCGGCCATGTTGAACTGCCGCTGATATTTCAGTTCGACAGAGGGCAATGTTGCATTGTACGCACGCCAACCCAGCTCGTACTCCCGACGCGTCGCTGCAAAGCCCTTCCTGAGTGATGCCTTACCATTTCTGATCGCTTCATCGGGATTACGACCGAAGCTCAGCACCAGGGTGAATTGGCCCGCCGTCAATAATGGCCCTGATGAAACACGTGCAACCTGGACGACATTACCGTTCGCAGCAGCGACAAAAGGATTGAGGCTGCCGTTTCGACGTAGTTGTGTCAGTCCATCACTCGTGCCTAGATAGCCATTTGTTTCGTCTCCCAATCCGCTGGTTGAGGTCAGAGCCGAAGCCTTGTCAGCGTCCGACGCAACCAGCCAATCCCCATTTCTTCCGCCAGTGTCATGCATGCCACTATTGTTTAGAGAGGGATCGTAGTAGACGTAGAGGGAACCTCCGAACCAGCCCGGCGAATTCCATTGAACTCCAACATCAATCAGCACGGTGCTTCGCTCTGGATCGGTTACGTAGGTCTTACTAATCGTGTAGGCGCCACTCTTCGCCGTGTTCACCTGGCGAAAGATCAGCGCGCGCGGATCGGGCACTTCGATTCGATGCAAGGTGTCGTCAGCTTCAGTCTCGAGCCGCTTACCGTCGGCACTTGCGAAAACAAATTGCAACGTCTGGACATTCGGCACATCAAGCGTCGGATAATAAACTTCTGACAAACCTCCATCCGCGAGCGTAAACCAAACCTTCGAACGAACACTGTTCGCCGAACCGAAACCCTGCTTAGCAGCAGTCGGCCAGTGCGCATCATGGCCCGGTGCGCCCGGAGCAAGAAGGTTCGTTGCCTGCCCAAACAAAGCTGTGCCGCTGAGCGCAATAATGATCAGAATCGAAAAAATTCGCTGCATCGTTTGTGGAGGTCTTACTTTAAGGGCCGCCGAAAGATTCGATAACCCCACGACTCGAGCGACAGCACCGGTAATGCGCCGGCATGCGCGCGCGCGTTTTTTTCCGGCGCCTGCATGTCTGGCGGCAGCGGCGGTCCGACATCCGGCGTTACTTCACTAAAGAGCTGGCCGTTGGCGACTTCAACCGATCCAAAGACGGGCCGGTTTGAGAAGTTAATGGCCACGACGATTTCTTCGTCACTGCTCCGCCGTAGAAAAGTAACCACTCGCGATTCGTCGGAATTTTTCAGCCATTCAAGTGAGCCCCGGCGCAAAGCTCTACTCCCTTGCCGCAAAGCAATCATCTGCTTGTAGAAGCGTGGAAACTCCGGCCGCCGTTCCGCGATGGGCCAAAACACCGGCAGTTTTTCAAACAACGCCGGCGCGCCCGATTCCGTCGTGTCGCCCACTTCCATTCCGTTGTAGAGCAAGGGCACGCCGTCAAGCGTGAACGTCAACGCCGAGGCCGCCAAGGCCGCCGGCTCGCCAAACCGCGCGATCGCCCGACGTTCGTCGTGATTGTCCGAGAAGCGCATGTGCAACGCGCCGCGCGGCCATTCTTTGGCTTCTCTCTCCCACGCTTCGCGCAGATCGGAAGCGCGACCCCGTCCCTGCAAGGCTTCCGTCAACGCGCTATGCAATGGCCATGAATAATCCAACTCGAAAGCCTTGAGCTGTAGGTCCGGCTTGTGCGCCTCGGCCAGCATGAAAATGTCGGGCTTTATCTTATCCAACTCCGCGCGCGCGTTTTCCCAGAAATCCGTGGGTACCTCTCCGGCTACGTCGCAGCGAAAGCCATCGAGGTCAAACTCGTGGATCCAGTACTTCAGCATGTCCGTCATGTATCGCCGCAGCTCAGCATTGTTGTAATTCAGGGCGGCGATATCGAACCAATCATACGGATAAGTGATCTTGCCGCTGGCGTCGTGCTTGTACCAGTCGGGATGTTTCATCAACACGCTGTCCCACGCCGTGTGGTTTGCCACGATGTCGATGATCACCTTCATGCCGCGACGGTGAGCTTCACTGATCAGTTTCTTTAGATCGTCTTTCGTGCCGTAATCAGGATTAATGCCGTAGTAGTCGCGGACGGCATAAGGACTGCCGATAGTTCCCTTCTTCTTTTCCTGGCCGATGGGATGAATCGGCATCAACCAAACGATCGTCACTCCGAGGGCCTTGAGCCGATCGAGTTGTGCGGAAACGCCTTTGAAGTTTCCGTCAGGCGAGAAGTCGCGCTCGTAGACTTCATAGATCACCCCGTCACGCACCCAGTCGCGGGCCGGTCGGGCAGCTTCTTTGGAAAAATCGCGCGGCTGAGTTTGGGCAACGGCAACTCCAATAGGCAGGCAGAAAGTCAGGCACAGCACTGCCAGGTTACGAAGAGCCAGACGATCAAATATTGAGTTCATTCCTTCTCCAATAACGATGGCTGCTTTCCGATAATTGAGACAGCGTTGGCACGTGCCGTTGGCCTCGGTAACTTACTCCTCGTCTATTCAGGTCCGGTGCTGGGCACGGGCTGAATCGTTTGCGGCTGAATGATCGGAACGTATTCGTCGGCTTCGATCACCGCGCCCGGGTCGGCATCGCCGACGTCTCGCACGCGCACAACCAGCAGCGCTGCTATCAACATAAAGACTCCGCCCATCATCACCATATAGGTGGGGGCATTGTGATTGTCGGCTCCGAACAGCGCGCGAATGATGGGACCGAACGTCAACGCCTGAACGATCTCAGGGATCACGATGAAGAAGTTAAAAACACCCATGTAAATCCCAATCCGCGCCGCCGGCAGCGCGCCAGCAAGAATTGCGTACGGCATCGAGAGTATCGCAGCCCACGCGATGCCAACGCCCACCATCGTCAGCAGCAGGGTCCATTTGTCGTGAATCAGGTAAACCGATAGCAGGCCGACACCGCCGCAGATCAGTGAAATTGCGTGCACAGTCTTGCGGCTGGTTACCTCTGCAATCTTGGCCAGAACGAACGCGACCAAAAACGTCACGATGGAATAGACCATGAAACAAATTCCACCCCATTCACCACCTAACGGAAACCGCGCGTCCTGTGGACTGGTGGCCCCAAAGATGTGATACGACGTCATTAATCCAAAGAACAGCCACATGCAGAACAGTCCCAGCCAGGTGAACAACTGCACCACGGCGAGTTGTTTCATGGTCGCCGGCATCTCGGCGATAGCCGAAAGAATCTCTTTGATTAGCGCTCCGACGACGGCGGCGATTCCTTTGTGCTCGCTCCGCTTGCGCTCGAACTCCCCCAAATCATCCGGCGGGTACTCTTTCGTCGTCAGCACCGTCCACAGGACCGCTAACAGGAACGCCACCGCGCCGATCTTGAAAGAATATTGGACGGTGAGAGGAATGCCGCTCGGAGTCCGGCCGTTGACCCCGAAGTATCTGAAGATATACGGCAGCGCATTGGCCAGCGAAGCTCCGATACCAATAAAGAAGCTCTGCATCAGGAAGCCGACTGTGCGCTGGTCGGGATTCAACTTGTCCGCGACAAAGGCGCGAAACGGCTCCATGCTCACGTTGATGCTCGCATCAAGCACCCAAAGCATGCTGGCTGCCATTCTGATCCCGGTTGAGTCGGGCATGACAAACAGTGCGATGCTGGCGAGGATTGCTCCAACGAGAAAGTAGGGACGACGACGACCCAGCCAATTCCAGGTGCGATCGCTCATCGCTCCGATGATGGGCTGCACAATCAAGCCCGTCACGGGTCCTGCCAGCCACAGAAAAGGAATATCGGATTCTTTGGCGCCGAGGTAGCTGTAGATCGCGCTCATGTTCGCGAGCTGCAGGCCCCAGCCAAACTGGATCCCCAAAAAACCAAAACTCATGTTCGAGATTTGCCAGACGCTCAAGCGTGGTTTCTTCATTTTGCTATTCCTCCGGATTGCACCGCCCAGTGTGGAATGCGGCGAATTGTCGCCACTTTTCCTGGAGGCGCGACTAGTCGCGCCGACCAAAGCGCTGACAAGTCAGCGCACTCCGAATTCGCGTAACGCCCCTACCTCGCATACAAATTTATATCTTCCAAAACTACGTTCCGATCGAGCGACAGCGCGTATATCAAGGTTCGCGCCATGTTTGAGACATGAATAAAACCTGGCCGCGGCGACGCATCCGGAGCGGAGTTCTCAACGTCGACCAAGCCTGGACAAAAGTTAAAGACGCGAATATTTGCGCCGGTCTTGCGCACATGATCACGCAGTGACTCGGCATAACCTAACAAGCCAAACTTTGAAGCGCAGTAGGAAGGCACGTCAGCATAACCGTTCTTCCCGGCTTGCGACGAGACGTTAACTATGTCGCCGAAGTCCTGCTTAATCATGTGCGGCAGCACCGCGCGCACCAGTTGCATCACGCCGCGCAGATTCGTCTCCATCACCTTGTCCCAGCCGTCCTCGGTAATTTGATCGACTGTCTCAGGCACCGCCAGTCCTGAATTGTTAATCAGCACATCCGCCGTTCCCCATCGGGCGACGACATGCGCGATCAGCGCGTCGATTTGCTCCTGATTGCGAATGTCGAAGGCATAGGGAAAAACCCGCTCGGCGCCAAACCGTCCATTCAATTCCGCGGCAGTGCGGATCAGAACTTCTTCACGTCTGGAGGCAATGACAACACGCGCGCCGGCAGTGGCCAGGGCTTCGGTAAACGCTCGGCCGATACCGGTACCGCCGCCCGTAACCAATGCGACCTGTTCAGAAAATGGTTTGGCTCTGAGTTCCATCAGTTGAGCCCTATACGGTTCGGTCCCTACCGTCGAGCAAAAATCGCAGCGGCACGATTTGGTAAGCTGAAGCGAAGCTTCCCATCAGTAACTCGTACTTCCTTCGACATCCCCAGGCGATCAACCAGCACCGTGCCGTTGAACAGTCCAGCCGGTAGGGCATCGACTTCAATATTCGCCGCCTTGCCGTCGTTATTAATCGCAATAACCACCACGCCGGTTTTTGACTTGCGAGCATAAACGTATTGCTGCTCCGAGACGTAGAGGTTTACCAATTCCCCTCGCTTCAACGGCTCAAGCTCAGTATGCAAATGAGCGACTCTGCGAATGTATTCAAAGACTTCCTGCTCGTCCGCGGTTCGCCCTTCTTTCGAGAACGCATTTCTTTTGTCGCCGGGAAATCCTCCGGGAAAATCAGCGCGGGCCGTCGCCTCGTCAGGCCCTTTCATGCCTAACTCGTCGCCGTAATATAGCTGGGGCACGCCGCGCGTTGTCAGGACGAAAGCGTTCGCTAGTTTCAAGCCCGCCAACGTGGCGCCCTGTTCACTCATGAAACGGCCATCGTCGTGTCCACCCAAAAGCGTGACCAGAATATTTGGATTCGTGTAAAGGAAATCTTTCGCCAGCGTCTTCGGCACGTCGTCAAGGTTCCTGCCTTCGCCGAACGCGTGACGAATCGGATAAAAGAGCGGGAAGTCCA
The DNA here is from genome assembly GCA_033856915.1 of Blastocatellia bacterium. GTDB lineage: Bacteria > Acidobacteriota > Blastocatellia > Pyrinomonadales > Pyrinomonadaceae > UBA11740. The sequence continues at coordinate 94,122 of JAWVEB010000062.1, forward strand.
GGAGTGAATCGAGACCAGAGTCCGCGCCATCGCGGACCTTGCCACCCTGGAAGTAAGACGTGTGAACTACATCACCGTCTTTAACTTCTCCCACCACCGTGAAGTTCGGAAACTCGCGCTTGAGCGCGGCCGTCCATTGATGCCAGAACGAATTCGGCACGTATTGCCAGGTATCCATGCGGATGCCGTCAGTACCCGTGACACCAACCCACCAGAGCGTGTTCTGAATTAGATAGCGCGCAACTTCCGGATCGTTCTGATTGAGATCGGGAAGAAAATCGAGAAACCAACCTTCCATGGTTTGCTTCTTCAGGCCGGCAACCGGGCGGGGATCGTGCAGTGTCCACGTCTGAAACACATTGGCCAAATGTTTTTGCCGCGTGCCGTTGAACCAGGCCGGCGTGGGCGGATCGTCCACCCAGGGATGATAAGGCCCGGTGTGGTTGACGACTTCGTCCTGGATGATCTTGATGCCGAAGCGGTGCGCGGCCGCCACCAGTTCCTGCAACTTCCGCAGGTCACCGAAATGTTCCTCGACTGAATAGAAATCCTGCGGATTGTAACCATGGAAGCCTGTGCAGGGCTTGCCTTCTTTCAACTCGATCTCGTTCAGCCGATCATAGTTGTCATACCAGGGCGTGAGCCACAGCGCCGTCACTCCGAGCTCTTTTAGATACGACAGGTGATCGATGATGCCTTCCAGATCGCCACCGTGGTAGTAGTACTTGTTCTTGCGATCGTAGAGACCACGCGACTGCGCCGGATCGTTGTTGGTCTGGTCACCGTCGCTGAAGCGATCGATCATGATCAGGTACATCACGTCGTCCGGAGAGAATCCCTGAAAGCGTCCTGCGTGATCCAAGCGAGGAAGGATCTCAAACCGCGCCGTCGTGCTTCCGCTGCCATTTGAGATATTCAGCGTTCGCTCTCCCGGCTGAGCATTAGGCGCAATTGCCAGATCGACAAACAGGTAATCGCCACTGGCGCTTACTTTCGAGGTCCCCGCCACCCGAAGGCCGTTGCCGACAGAGACCACTTGCGCTCCGAGCAGGTTTCGTCCCTTGATCAGGACGCGAATCGGATTAACCGAGCTTCCGATCCACCAACTCGGCGGTTCGACCTTCTGCACTTCAGGAGACTGTGCCAACGACGCCGAAACGCCCCCACAAAACAAAGCGAGGAAGCAGAATGCTTTGTATAAGAGTCGCCTTGGGTGCTTCATTCCGAGTAATGTCTACTTTTGATCCGCAGCGTTCAAAATACCAATCTTAGTTGGGCTTCTTATAGGCCGTAAGATAATGCGGCACATCATTCCGGGTCCTGATCCAGCTTGATGGTTTCGATCTCATGCCGCTGGATTCGACCATAAGTGTGCGTCATATGTCTGAGTCGATCCGCGTGGACGTCAGTCAAGGCTCCGTCGTTAAATCGCCAGGTCCAATTGCCTTCGGTACTGTTTGGCAGATTCATGCGGGCGTCAGTTCCAAGTCCGAGCAGGTCCTGCAAGGGCACCAGCGTCGTGTCGGCGACCGACGCCAATGCTGCGCGAATAAGGTCCCAGTGGATCTCTTCACCGCTGGTGTTCAGATATTCCATACAGAGATTTCTTTCGGCGTTGATCTGCGCCTCACTCCGCGTAGAGCCCGCGCCGGCCACGCTATTGAACCAGCCCGCCGTCGTATCGTTGTCATGAGTCCCGGTATAGACCACCACGTTGCGATGGTAGTTATGCGGCAAATCTATGTTCTTTGTATCGCTGCTGAAGGCGAATTGCAGAATCCGCATCCCCGGGAAACCAAAGTCATCCCGCAGCCTTTCAACGTCCGGAGTAATCACGCCGAGGTCTTCGGCGATGATCGGCACGACGCCGAGCGCCCTGCGAATGGCATCGAACAGTTGCCGGCCCGGCGCTTCGACCCAACGACCTCGCTCGGCGGTCTGGTCGGTCCCGGGAATTTCCCAACAGGCGGCGAATCCACGAAAGTGATCGATGCGCGCGATATCGACCGTCTGCAAAGTCGCGCGCACCCGTTCGATCCACCATTTGAAGCCATCCGCCAGCATGCGCTCCCAGTTGTAAAGCGGGTTGCCCCAGTATTGTCCGGTCGCGCTGAAATAATCGGGCGGCACGCCGGCGACGACTATGGGACGCCCATCCTGGTCGAGCTTGAATTGATCGGGGTTGGTCCAGACATCGGCCGAATCGTGGGCCACAAAGATTGGGACGTCCCCGATCACTTTGATACCGTGCTCGTTGCAGTACGCCTTGAGGCCAAACCATTGTTTGAAGAATAGAAATTGAAAGAACTTGTGCGCTTCGATCTGGTCGTGGAGTTCGATCCGAGCGTGGGCCATGGCGGCCGGCTCACGCAGAACGAGGGAACGATCCCACTCGTGCCATGCGCGGCCGCCATGCGCGCTCTTGAGGGCCCGAAAGACGGCGTAATCGTTAAGCCATGATGCGTTCTGTTCGGCGAATGTTTCGAAGGCGCTGCGCAGTTCGGTGTCGGTCGTACGTTGATAACGGGCAAAAGCTTTATTCAGAAGGATGTCCCGGCTCTGATGAACTCGCGCAAAATCCACCCGGTCGGTTGGCAGCGAAGGAATCTCATCCAGATCGTTCTGCAGCAGCAGTCCTTCCTCAAAAAGTCTCTCCGGACTGATCAGCAGCGTGTTGCCGGCAAAGGCGGAATAGCACGCATAGGGCGAATCACCGTAGCCGGTTGGTCCCAGCGGCAAAACCTGCCAAAGACTCTGGCCACTCGCAACGAGAAAATCCACGAACCGATACGCTTCGTCACCCAGATCGCCGATGCCGAAACGACTTGGCAAAGAGGTAGGGTGAAGCAAGATTCCGCTGGCTCTGGGAAAAGTCATTTAGGTTTTCTTCTCGGCAATACTTCAGCGCAAAATGTAGGCGACCGCAGTTTTTGCCGGCACGCTTAGCGTTGCATCCTTGTTCGTCGCCACTATTCTCGGCCCGCCCCCAGATAGCGACGTCAACTGCGAACCGTCTCTGACGCCAATGGTCGCCGCGGGAAATGAAATTCTCTTCTCTCCTCTGGAACGATTGATAACGATGATTACAGTCTCTTCGGGGTCCGATCGAGCATACGCGTAAGCGTCGTCGTCGTAGAAAAGATCGATCAGTCGACCATGCCGCAAAGCTGAATGCTCTGCACGGAGCTTGAGCCAGTCATGCGTCCATTGCCACATGCGTTGTTCCGGCGGAGTGCGCTGACCGGCCACAAATGCAGTCAGCCTATCGCCGGGAAAGCCGCCGGGGAAATCGCGACGATTGTCGGGGTCCTCCTTGCCTTCCATCGCGATTTCTTCGCCGGAGTAAAGTTGCGGCGTCCCGCGCACCGTCAGCATGAAGGCCGTGTGCAGCATTGCGCCTTCGATCGTAGCGCCTTCGCGCGACATGAATCGCGGCGTGTCGTGATTGTTGATGAGCGTCGTGATCTTCGACGGATCCGGATACAGCCCGTCGTACTTCAATTCATCACGCAGAGCCCGCATGGGCCTCTTATTGGTAAAAACGTCCAGCGAGGTGCGCCATAACGCGAAATCAAAATCCGAATCGAGTTTGGTATCAATGCCGTCCCAACCGCGGTGGCCGCCGATAAAGAAGGCGGTCTGAGCCGCGTCCGTTTCGAAGACCTCGCCCACCATCCACATCCGCGGATACTGTTGATGAAGAGCATCCGAGAGATCGCGTATGAAAGTTCGCGGCAGGTACTGAATCGTGTCCTGGCGGATGCCGTCGATGCCGGTCGAGCCCACCCACCAGAGCGCGTTTTGAATTTCATAGCGCGCAACCTCGGGCTCTTCCTGATTCATATCCGGCATGTCGTCGCTGAACCAGCCATCGAGCGTGTTCCGCACTTCCTCCTGGTTGGCGTGCGGCGACAACAACACGCTGTTTTGGAACCTATCCAGCAGATGATTCTGCATCGTGCCGTGAAACCAATTGTCGAGCGGCGGGTCGCCGGCCCACGGATGGTGCGCGCCAATGTGATTCGCGACCTGATCCTGAATTACTTTTAAGCCGAGGGCGTGTGCTTTGTCGATCAATTCGCGCAGCGTCTTTAGATCGCCAAAGTGATCTTCGACTCCGTAATAGTCGATCGTGTGATAGCCATGGTAGTAAGTGCTCGGACACCACGGCTTGTTACAGTTGTTGACGCCGTTCCAGTTGTCGTACCAGGGAGTCAGCCAAAGCGCGGTCACCCCGAGGTCTTTGAAATATTGAAGATGATTGATGATGCCGCGAAAATCGCCGCCGTGATAAGCGCGCGGATTGCGCCGGTCGTGTGCTTCCGGCGGCGCGCCCGCCGGTGAATCATTTGACGTGTCGCCGTCAGAAAAACGGTCCGTCATGATCAAGTAAATCACATCGTCATTTGTTATCCCCTGAAAGTTCCTGCTCGTATCAAGAGGGTTGTTCAGGCTGAAAGGAACGCGAGCCGTGCCCTGCGCGGTCTCGACAATCAAAGGGTAGTCACCGGGCGTTGCTGTCGAGCTGATGCGGACATTAACGAACAGATAAGTACCGTTGCGATTGACGCGCACGTCGGACACCACCGTCTGGGTCCGTTGAGCTTTGACGTGTGCGCCGGAAAGGTTCTCTCCGCGGATCAGCAAGCGCACCGGATTGACGGCCTGATTAGTCCACCATGAAGGCGGTTCTACTTTTGTTACCGAAGGAGCTTTGGATTGTGGGTGAGCGAGGCAGTGTGTGGCGGCAAATAAAATAAGCGACAACGCGCAGGTGATCGTCGGAATGGTCCACGCCAAACTTCGAACCCCGGAGCGACTGTTAATTAGACGGTTTTTGATTCCTGAACCTCTGCACGTATCCAACCAACCTGCGGATTTCAGTGCGTGAAAGTTTCTTACTAAACGCCGGCATGCCGCCTTTGCCATGACTCACAATCGAAATCAGGCTGGTGCTAGTTGTGATCTTGGAATTCTTTTTCCACCACTCAGGATCGGTGAAATCGGGCGCTTTGAACATGTTTCCCAGCGGCGTATCTCCACGGCCATCTGCCGCATGACAACGCGCGCAGTTATTCCGATACAGATCCCCAACCTGTTCGCCGCCGCGTCGTCGGGGCGCCGGCCGCTGAGGCGGAATCGCCAGGGTAACCGTTAGTTCAAAAACAAAGGGTGCTAATAACAAAAGGACCAGACCGGTGCAGACCAGCCGCTTCACGTTGGGATTCATGCCGGGCGCTCATCGCTCCTTTTTTCAGTTTCCGGGCGTCCGGCCCAGGTCGTGAACGTGCCAGTAGACGCTTTCATTGCTCATCTCAGAATGTTTGCGCAGAAACTGGTTGGCCAACGAAAGCGCCCCAGGATCGTCCTTCAGATCGGAGAAGATCTTTGCCTCGCGCTTCGCATCGTCGGTCCGACCCAGCTTCCGGTAAAGCAACATCAGGTTGTAGTGCGCACCAAGGTCCTCTGGATCGATCTGCAAAATCTTATTGAAGCATTCGAGCGCGGCCGGGTAATCCCGCTTGATTTTGCAAAGCTCGCCAAGTTGCTGCAAAGAAATACGGTCGCGCGGAAACGCGGCGAGCACTTGCCTGATGTTGCTCTCGGCCTGATCCAACTGTCCTCGCTTCATGAAAATGCGGGCTTGCTGGAAGAGGGCGCGCATGTTGGTGGGGTTAGCTTTGACGACCGCGTCGAGGATGCTCGCGGCTTCGTCGTACTGCTCGAGTTCGATGTGGGCGAGGGCGCGATTAACCTGGGCCATCGGCCGATACTTCTCGTCAAGATCCGACGCGCGGGTAAACGCCTCAATGGCCAACGGGTATTGTCTCTGATCGAACAGCGCGATGCCGTAATTATTCCAGCGTCGCCAATCCGGCACCGCCGTCTTATCGTTCGGATTCGGCGGCAACGCCGAGTTGTCTCCAATCCGCATCACGTACTCGGTCGCTGCCATCGTCACAATCGGATAGTCCACGGATTTTCCGAGTACGTAGTCGCTGAACACCCGCGTGAAGCGGCGATAGCGAACGCGCGCCGTCAGATGAAGCGCACCGGCCGCGCGCGAAGGAACGGTGAACTGGTAGCGAGCCACATCCGAGCGGCCTGAGTTGATTTGATTGTTCTGGGCAAAGACGCGGGTGCGCCAGATGTGATGCTTGTCGTTATAGGTGCCGTCGGCTTTGACCAGATAAGTTTTGTAATTGTGCGCCGACTCGTCCAGATAACCGTCCGGTTTGATGAAACCTGAGCGATAAAGCATCTTGCCGGCATCGTCACTGACCACCAATTCCACAAAGGCCTCGTAAAAGTCTCGCAGCTCTGGTGGGAAAGAGTGGCCAATGTTTTTGTTGGTGATCACGACTTCGGCAGTGAGGCGATCGCCGCCGGCAATCTTGAAGCTGCTTCTATTGACCGGCGCGATTAACTCCTCAGCACCCGCACCCGCCGGGTTACGGCGAATCGCGAAGATGTCAACGCCGAGCTTGTCATCTTCGAGAAATTTTGTGACGGCATCCAACTGCTGTGGCCACTTGTAGAATGTCGGAATGGCCGTATTGGAAGCCGCCCAACGGTGCGATACCAGAGTGCCTTTCTTGGCGGAAACGTCGAAGAGCGGCGCCGGCTCGCGCTTCATGTGACACGTATTACAGGTCTCTTTATCGCGCACGTAAAACGGATGCGGCGATTCTTTCGAGAACGACGATTGCTGAAGTTCATCCGCCACCATGAAGGCGCGCAGGAATTTGTAATCATTCAATTCATGCGGCACTTGCGACTTATGACAAGCACCACAAAACTCCGGCGTCTTGAGCACTGGCCGCATCATGGCTCGACGGTGTGAGGGAATGTCGTCGAGGACTTGCTGGTCCGTAACGCCCGCGAGCAAGCGCGTGCCGTCTTCCTTCACCAGCAGAGCCGGCTCGCCCATCACGTAACCACCGATGCCCTTTCCGTTGGCGGATTGAATCGAGTGACAGGCGATACAGGAAACGCCGTCGTCGTCGAAAGGCCGTTTGACATGCGAATTCTTCGTCAGCGCGCCGGCAAAAAGCGCCGCCGGGTTGTGGCACGATTCGCAGTGACGAGTGAATTCAATTCCCTTCTGCGATTGCAGGTCCTTAACATTTTTCTGGTAGAAAGGTTCGCGAAAGGCGTTGCCGTGCGCCGACTGGCGCCACTGCGCGTGCGCATCTGTGTGGCATTGGCCACAGCGCTTTGATGAGAGGAACATGTCACCCGGGATAAATGTTCCGGTGGTCGTATTCGCATTGCCGGGCGAAAAAGGATTGGGACCGAATTTGAAGTCGTAAGTTTTGGCTATCTCGTTCGCATAGGTGTTCTCCGCTGGGGGAGTATCAGGATGAGCGTTGACTTGCCGGCTCCTGATGACGACCAGAGCCGCGGCGCATAGCAAAATCAGAATTGCGAACTTCGCCGTCGGCCTGACATGACGCTGACCGGCCGCGAGCGAACCATTTTTTCCGGGGACGAACATTCTTCGAAATCCTTTCCGCAACTCGTGGCCGCGCTGGCGGCCGATATTAAAACTCAATCTTTCCGTTCAGCACTAACTTAGTCACATCAATCTTGAAGTTTGTGATTGAGTTGGCCTGATTGTCAGCCAGATTAATTAACAGTTCCTTATTATCGGTGGTCAATAAGGGCGCACCCTTCTCATCGGTCCTGGGGAAAAAGAATACAGCATCATCACCCGGCGCTCGCGGCGGTGCGAAATGAATGAGTGCGCGACGATCCCCGCGTTCGTTCGCGAGGTAGACATATCGCTGCAAGTCGGCGAGCCGGCCGCCCTTGAAAGTAGTATAGACAGCATCAGCACCGGGACTGTCTTTCGATTTCGAACTCAAGGTGACGACGTAGTTTCCCGCGCAGGCCGGACATTCGAGCAGCCCTTTGATCTGGGTCTCGTATGCCGTTCGCTGCTGGTCGCTCAACTTCTCTATATTGGTCTCGAGGGCCTTCAGACGAACCAGCGCCTGACGCACCGGCAAAGCGGAACGTAACCGAAGGGTGAACACAAAATCAACCGGCGGCTGACTGGTTACTTCCATTTGCGATTGCGCTGCCGCGCCGCCGGAAACACCCGAATAAGAGCCAGCCGCCTTCTGGGCCTCTTTGTCGAACTTGATCCTTAACTCCTGTTGCTTCGCCCAGGGCGAATTATTCAACACGCCTTCGACTTCAGTCTTCGACCAACGCGAGAACGGTTGTTTCGGCAATTCGTTCTGAGCGTGGACCACGCCCAGCAGACCGCCGATTAAACCGATCACCCCCGCCCATGTTCCTAAATATTTTTTCATCTCTCTTGATTGATGCGCCGTACGCCTCATCCGATCTCATTTGCGAGCTCTCAGGGATTCTGGCCCATCAACTGTTGCGTGCGCAGTTTTTCATCGATGATGCGCTCTTTTTCAACCTGCTTCTCCAGCGCCTCGAGACGTTTGAATTCGGCCAACTCCAACTGGGCTTTGTCGGCCTGCTTCAGCCTGGAATAGGCCAGAAATAATTGATAATGTGCCTGCGTCAGCGTCGGAAGTTTGCTAATTACTTTTTCCAAACGAGCCACCGCTTCCGGATACTCGCGCCGCTTCAAAGCCAGCCGAGCGTAATCGTACAGCACCGGCACTTCATCTGGCGACAACTGGAGCGCATGTTTCAGCGGCGCCTCGGCTTCGTCGAGCCGGCCCTGCTCGATCGCCACGTAACCCAGACTGGACAGCGCGTCGACGTGATCGGGGTGCGTAGCTACAAATTTTTCCAGAATCTCGCGCGCCTTTTCAAAATCTCCGGCGGCCCGATGAGCATAGCCACGCAGGTATTCGATGTTTTCGATCTTCGGATCGAGTTCGGCCGCCCGGTCGAAATCCGCCGCGGCCGCGGTCCACTCGCCCTTGCGATAATCGGCATTCGCCCGCGCATAGACGTAAGCGGCTTCCTTCGGATTGATCTCGATGGCCTTCGTATTTTCCTGAATCGCACCATCCCAATAGCCTATCCGCGAATATTCCCTGGCCAGGAGAAAGTGTGAATTCGCACTCTTCGGATCGCGTTCGATGGCGTGCTTGAATTCGAGCACTGAGTTGGCATGGTCGTTCAGGGCACTCGCGATTAAGGCCAGACGAAAATGTGTTTCCGGCGGGCCCGGGTTCAGGTCGGCCGCCTCTGACAGAAAGCGGGCGGCTTCAGCGTTTCGATCCAGGTTATACAAGGCAATCCCCAGATCGTAAAGCACCTCGTAATTGTGCGGCATCAATTCGTTCACGTGAGCAAACAGGCGCGCGGCCCGCTCGTACTGCTTACTCTCAGCCAGGGCGCGCGCCAGGGTGAACAGCGATTTCTCATCGGTGCCAGAGGCGCGCTCGACAAGATCCGCAGCGGCGTCAGCCTGCTGGGTACGATTGGCCCGGTAAGCGACGGTCAGAAACGCGAGCGCCAGTTGCGGGTCGTTCGGATCCGCTTCCCGGGCGCGCGCGAAGTGTTCCGCGGCCCTGGCAAAATCACCAGCATCGCTATAGAGCGCCCCCAAATTGTAATGCGCTTGAACATGCGTCGGATCGGATTTCAGCACGCGTTCAAATTCCGCAATGGCCTCGGCTGTCTTCCCATGTTCGGCGAACATGCGGCCGAGATTATTTCGCGCGCTTACAAAATTCGGATCGAGTTTGATCGCTGTGCTGAATTCGCCGAACGCTTGTTCGCTGCGGCCCGAGCGATCAAGGACCACGCCCAGAACATTGTGAGTGATAGCGGAACGAGGCGACGCGTTTACCGCGGCCCGGGCTTGGCGCTCAGCCTCGGCGAGGGCATTCGACTGAAGAGCTACCAAAGCGGCGTCGAGGGAGGCCTTGGCTGTCGGACTCAGACTTGAAGCATCGGACGCCTGCGCACTGCCTGCCTGTCGGATTGTCTGACGTAGGGCTTTGACTGGTGTTACGGATGCCGCGAGGATAAGCAAGCCGATCACACATGCCCCAGGGCACGTTTGAGCAGCTCTTCGAAATACTCTTACCTTTCTCGCTAGCCTAATCACGACGCTCTTCCTGCTATTTTGGGGAGTTGTTAGTCCGAAATTCAGTATTGAGTTTCTCGACCGTGGCAAACTCGCGGTTAGCTTCCTGAGTACGGCCCAATCGTTTCAGAGCCAAACCAAGTTGATAGTGCGCCTCGGCACGCGTGGGCGCGAGCGCCACCGCCTTTTGGAACGAATCAACCGCTTCAGCGTAACGTTCCTTGAGGGCGAGCGCGCGACCTAACGCCCAGTGCGCTTCAAATTCTTTCTGGTCGAGAGTAACCGCTCGGTTTAGAGCGACGAGGGCCTCGTCGATTTTTCCCTGCTTGACGAGCAGCGCCCCCAATCCTAACTGGCCCATCAAAGAATCAGGATCTCGTTTTAGTAACTCCTGATATTCAGTCATCGCGGCATCTGAATCGCCGGTCAACTCCAACACCGTCCCCAGAAAAAATCTCGCTTCTGAATGGCCCGGATTTAGCTTGACGGCAGCTCGTAGACTCTTTACCGAGCCCGCATAATCTTTCATCGCGTACTGAACGCGGCCGAGATAAAACTGTGCATCGACACTGTTGGGGCTAAGCGCAATCGCCTGAGAAAGAGCGTCGGCCGCCTCGCTGTTTGCATTGCCGCGCGACGCCAGAATAATTCCCAACAGGGTATGGGCCTCGACCGCGCCGGCATCAAGCCGGAGCGCGCGACGAACTTCCGCTTCGGCCTCGGCGGGCTTCCCCGAATTGTAAAGAGCGAGCGCATGAAAGTAGGTGGCCTCAATCGAATTCGGTTGCCGTTGCGCTAATTCAGCGAATGTTCTCGCGGCATCTTCCCAGCGATTAGCCTTACCGTAAGCGAGACCGAGATCCTGCCAGGCGCCATACAAAGACGGATCGCGCGTAATCGCTTCATTGAAATTCTTAAGCGCCGAATTGAGATCGTGGCGGTCCGCATCCAGCAAGCCGGTGACGTAAAAAACCCGAGCGTCGGTAGGCCGCGCGTCCTGCAACACGTCCACCTGCGCCGCCGCCTCGGCCAGGTTTCCGAGTTCGCGATAAGCGGCCACCAATTCGAAGCGAACGTCATACTGTCTGGGATCGAGTTCGAGAGATCGGCGCAGTTGCGCTATTGCTTCGCTCAGGTCTTTGCCATCGCCGAGCCGCACAAGGAAGCGGCCTAGTTGATAGTGGGCCGCGGTGTTCTTTTCATCCAATTTGACCGCGGCCCGTTCTGCGCTGACAGCCTCCTGCGGCTTGCCCAGCTTCCATAGGACATAACCAAGATTCGCCTGGTAATCAGAGTTCCACGGTTTCAGCAAAACAGCCCGGCGCAAGTCTTCAAATGCTTCGGCGTTCCGGCCGAGTCGCAGACGCGCGAGCGCGCGCCGGTTGAGCGCGGCATCGTCATTAGAGTTCGCGGCAAGTTGGGCGTTGGCTTCTGCCTCTGCCTTCTCAGCGCGGACTTCGGGCGTGCTGAAACGCTCGACGTGGGATCGTTCTTTGGATTGTGGGGCAGACGACTGACCGGCGGCCACTTGAAAACAAGCGAGCGCAAACAAAAAACCCGCGACTGGCCGAATGGACATCTTGATTAAGACAGAAAAACCGCGGAGAGACTGACAAATTCTAACAAAAGACGACCACGCGCGCGAGCGCCCGGTCGTCAGGATGAAACAGTCTGGAGCGGCGCCCAGGCCGCCCCAGATTAAACCAATCTGCGCACTTAGAAAATGAGCTTGGCCCGGTACTGAATTACTCTCCCGGGGAAAAACCCATCGAACCTGCCGAAGCCACCGTTGGTTATATCTGTAATTGGCACGGTCCGTTTGGTGTGATTCCAGAAATTGAAGAATTCAATTCCGATCTGCATCCTCAAATTCTCCGTCAACGCTGTGTTCTTGAACAACGAAAGATCCGTGTTCCAGATCGCCGGTCCTGTGAACGCATTTCGCTTCTCATTGCCAAAGCGTATCACTGTGCCCGCAGCATTAGCCGGCAGCACTGTTATTCCGGCAGTCGTCGAAAAAGCAGCCGGGTTCAAGTATCGACCGGGCGCCACCCCAGCAAACGGATCGCCAACCAGCGATGGCCGGCCCAGATCACAGTTACAGATCACCGAGAATGGAAATCCCGAGCGGGCGCTCTGAATGATGTTCAATTGCCAGCCGCCCACGATCTTATTCGAAGCGCCGCTGCTATTCCAATACTTCTGTCCCTTACCGAATGGCAAGTCGATGATCGCATCCGCCGAAAGCAGATGCCGAACGTCCAACGATGAAGTGCTGTTGTCGGCGTTGATGTCGAACGGATTGACATAACCCGAGCGACCGCCGCTACGACTGTCCCCCAAAGATCCGATCAGCCCCACGCCATTGTCCGTTGTGTGACTAAAGGTATAGGAAACTTGTCCCTGGATATTGCGCGAAAGTCGCTTTTGCACTTGCGTCTGTAAGCCGTCGTAGCGGGAACTGGCGGCATTGGTATAGAGCAGGACGTTCCCCAGAAAAGCTCCGCTGGTATTTTTAGCAGCAGCAGTTCCACCGCTGCCGATGTTTTCCGTCGTCAACAAATTTCGCGAACGATTGCCGACGTAACCCACGTCCAGGGACCAGTCGCGCGCGAATTGCCACTGATAGCTGATTTGGAACTGATGGACCATGCCAGTCTTCTGGTTTCGATCCACGCTAAACAAAGCCGCCGAGGTGGGGAGATTGTTTGGATCGATTTGCGTAGTCACAGCGGGAGGCCCGGTGTTGACGCTAAAGTATGTCCGGGCATTAGTCGGTTGCTGACTGTTGAATTGTGAAAAGTGAATAGTGTTGGTAAATGGGGGATTGCGGATCGACGGCGGATAATCGGTGCCGTCCAATGTATACAGCAAGCCGTAGCCACCGCGAATCACCATCGTCTTCTCTTTGTTAATCGAGTAAGCAAAACCGGCGCGAGGACCAAAGTTATTCTTGTCGGCTGCAACGATCCGGTCACTGCTATTGCTGGCCACCACTACTTTACTAACGTCCGGGAAATAGTAACTGGTCCTGCCGGAAGTCTCGGAAGGAGCGGTAAACAGATCATAGCGAAGGCCCAAATTCAGCGTCAGCCTACTGCTGGCCTTCCAATCGTCCTCAACGAAGAAACCGTACTCCTGGGTCCGCAGGTTAAAGGGACCGCCAAACACTTTGCCTCGATCGACTTGAAAGGCGGGCAAGCTCATCAATTCGTTCGCCTGCGCGTTGGCGGTGCCGCCGTACGGGATCCCATTGGCGTCCACATAGCAGTTGGTTACTGCGCCAACGATCCTTATGGAAGCCGCCGGACAAACTTGTCCCGCGGTGAGCGGATTGAACGCCGGTGCATCGTCCGCATATTGCATGTTGCCCTTGAGGAAGCCCGAACGTCCGCCGTCGATCGTGTTGAGGTAGCGCAGCCGCATCTCGCCGCCGAACTTGGTCACGTGCGTGCCATGCACCACGGTTACCGAGTCAGCGAAGTAAGGGTTCTTACTCTTGACCCGAAACAGGCCGCCGTCCCCCAGGTATTCCGTAAAGCCACTGCCGAAGTTTCCCAATCCGGGGCCTCCCGAAGCTTCCAGCGAACCGTCATTCGCGTTGGGATACCCGATATCCTGGGCAAAGGTAGCGCTGGTGCCGCACGCGCCGCCAACACCGCAGTTGAAGATTCCAATTTCGATTTTCGTTATGCCAAAGCGGAACTCATTCAGCACAGTCGGGCTAAAGCTATGGGTGTCCGAAACGGTAATTTGTCGAGTATTGCCAACTTCATCACCCGCGCCGAATCCCGCGGTCGGCAGGCCCGGAAGCAGATTCGCACGATTTGTTTTTAGATCCTGATTACTGTAGCGGCCGGTCAGGGAGTTCTTGCTGCTGAGCTTATGGTCAATCTTGAATTCATAGTTATTGATGCGTTCCTGATTGGCCCGCTGGGTAAAGTAGTTGTTATTGCCCTGGTTTGGATCGAAAACATTTATCGTCGGCAACGGATACAGATTGAACAACTTCTTTGAGATGGGACTAATCAGAGCATCCGGAATGATGCCACCGGCAAAGGCCTTACCAGTAGACGGATTACACACGGGCCCGTCATTGGCGCCGGTGGTGCTGCCGTCTCCATCGCAGTCGTGATTAGCAAAGCCCGTAAAGTTTCCATTGCGCGAACCTGCGGTCGGAACGGTAGACGAAGCCGGAAACGGCAGATGGTTGCGTTGGCCCAGGTAATCAAAGAAGAAAAAGGTCTTGTTCTTGATAATTGGTCCGCCGATAGTGCCGCCGAACTCGTGAATCTGCTGCACGGCTTTCGTAAACGGAGCCAGGTTCGTAACTCCCCTGTTGATTGCATCCGCTCGATCAATTTTTAGTTTCGGATGATAAGCATTGAGCGCCGAGTTCTGTCCATAGTAGTAACCAGAGCCGTGAAATTCGTTCGTGCCGGATTTGATCGTAGTGCTGATCACCGCGCCAGCGGCCCGTCCTACCTCGGCGGGCGGAACGCTGGTGGTCACCTTGAACTCGGCAATCGCATCAGGATTCGGAAACACTCCGATCGTACCGAATTGTGGCTCGTTGTTATCGACACCATCGAGTGAAAAATTATTGTTGGTTGAGCGCTGACCATTGACTGAAAGAGCGCCGCTACCGGAGCGAGCAAAACGAGAATTTTCCGTCGAGCCCTGCGCATTGCTGCTGCCCGGACCGCCGTCTCCAGCTCGCGGATCGCCATTATTGAATTGTCGCGCGTCCGGTCCAGTGCCGCCAAAGCCGGTGTTACTTGAAGCAGCCACACCGGGCATCAGAGTCGCCAACTGGGTAAAGTTACGTCCTGAAAGTGGCAGCTCAGTAACTTCACGGCCGCTGACTACCGTTCCTCGATCGCTCGTTTCCGTTTCCACCAATGGCGCAGCCGCCACCACTGTCACCACGCCAGTCACGTCTCCGGGTGAAAGCGTCAGGTCAATCCTCAGCCGATCGCTCGTCTGTAGAACGATGTTCTCTTGAACGACTGTCTGGAAGCCTGACTTCGTCGCTGAAACTTTATAGGTTCCGATTTCCAGCGCCGGCGCCTGGTACTCGCCAGAGTCACCGGTTGTGACGCTACGAGCCGCGGCCGTATCCACTTTCGTTATGGTGACCGTTGCCCCCTGGACCGCAGCGCCTTTGCTGTCGCTGACCGTCCCGACAATGTCCGCCTTATTTGTTTGGGCCAACACTGGAAGGGCAACGATTACGAGCAGAAGGGTAAGAGTGGCAACGCGCACCAACAGGTGAGCGGCATTTCGCGTCGAATACATAGCTGAACCTCGCATGCTATCTGGTAGTAGAAATGCACTCGTGCCCAGGGCCACGAATGCTATTTCATGCTCAACTGCGGGTGCCTGGCTAGGGCCGAAACTACTCTACTTTTGCCTGTTCTACTTAAAGAAGATGGTTTCAAATCGTCAGTCTGATAGTTTGTTGCTTAAGCGAACTAAGTTTTTATTACAGTTTCCGGGGGCTGTCAACACTTTTTTTCACTGTCTGGGGAATAATGACTCCTGGAGATTCGACGAGCCAGCCAACTGGTTTGTCGGATTCCGTTGTGGCGAGCATCAAGCGGCAAAAGCTGACGCCGCAAATTTGCTCGCGAGGACCAGGCTCAAGGCCCCCATTAACGTGGGATCCTTACCCAGGGTCGATGGCAGTATTCGAGCCGAGGGAAGACCTCGCCGAACACTGTGCTCCATGGTTTGCTGCAATGCCTCTTTGATCAACGGCCAGGCCCTGGCTATTTCACCGCCCACGACCACTGCTTCGGGACTAAAGCCGACCACCAGATTAGAAATGCCGATGCCCAGACAAAGGGCCATGTCTACCAGAGCTGTCCGCGCTTCGGGTTCGCCACCCAACGCTCGGTCGACAAGCTGCTTGAAATCAACTCCCGAGTCAGCTTCTGCTCCTGTTAATTTTTGATAACGCGCTAGCGCGGCACGCTCGGAGGAAAAGGCTTCCCAACAATCGCGGTTGCCGCAAGAGCAAGGGACCGGTGCATTCGTGCCGATGATCATGTGGCCAAACTCGCCGGCCGCGCCCCGTTCGCCCCGATATATCCTGCCGTCAACAACGATCCCGGTACCCACGCCTTCCGCGACTAGCACGAGAATGAAGTCGCGAGCGTCACTCACTTCAGGCCGCCCAAACCAAAGTTCAGCAAGGGCCACCGCGTTGGCATCGTTATCAATCGTCACCGGGAGCCCGGTCGCTGACGAGATCATTGTGGCCACGGGAAGATCGCGCCATTTAAAGTACGGCACATAGATCGCGATGCCGGTTGAAGGATCGATCAGTCCGGGCAGGCTGACTCCGATTGACTCAATCGATCCATCCTTCTGCTTGAGCAGAGTCCGCACACCATCAACTATTCGTCCGAATGTAAGGTCCGCATCAGGATCAGTTGGGAATGCTTGTTGTTCCAGGACACGCCCAGCCAGATCGCTGGTGGCGATGGTGATAAGGCTCGGCGTGACGGCCACTCCAATGGCGATGGCGCCGACGGTCCGCAAACGCAACAGCGTGGGCGGACGCCCGCCGGTCGACTCCCCTTCTCCTACTTCTTCGACCAGACCTTCGGTCTGCAAATCGTCGACAATTGCCGAGACCGTTGACCGTTGCAAAGCGCTTTCGCGGGCGATGGCTGCGCGCGAGATGGGTTCCTTCTCTCGCACATAGTTCAGTACGATCTGCCGGTTAATATCCCGAATCGTGGCTAAGCCGGCGGTTTGAGCTTTCTTTAAATCGATTCTGCGCACTTGTCGGGTCCTGTCTGGAAGAATGGTTCTCGGTAGGTGAACCAGGAAATTCTGGATCGCGAGAAACGCTACCGAAGAGGTTTGTATAAATATTATAGAAGGGCGGGCAACGTCAACGTTTTATTCGCTGGCGCCACTAGCCCTAACGGCAAACGGCTCGGCGTGCCGCGGTTATTTGCTTACGCCTTTGCCTTCAATCACAGTAAATTTTCGATCAACGGATGGAACCTGAACCGTCTCTTTAGAGCCGTCCGGCCATCTGATCTCGATCTTATCAACGCTGGTCGCGGCGCCCAGACCAAAGTGCAGCGTGGTGTCATTCTGGGATGAATAGCTGCCGCCACTTATCACATCCTGCCGTTGGCGAATCTTTCCGGTAGTTACGTAGGCACTCGCGCCCGTTGCGTCGCGTGGTGACGTTTTGGCAACGTCGCCAACTAAGCGAAGCGCCAACCAATGACCCACTGGTGTCGCAACATTCCTCAAGATACTCGGTCTGGAATCGGCATTATTGATTACCACGTCGAGCCTTCCGTCGCCATCGAGATCGCCCACGGCCAGGCCGCGTCCACACCAGGGGTAAGCCAGTCCACTTCCCGGCGCGGCGCCCACCCGCTCGAACTTTCCATTTTTCAGATTCCGGAAAAGCAAAGCTTGCTGGGCATAACTCGTTCCCCATTGATGGTCGTCGACTACCGGATAGACGTGGCCGTTCGCGACGATCAGATCCAACCAGCCGTCATTGTCGTAATCGATAAAACTGGTGCCCCAACCAAGAAACGGCAGGGTAACTTCGCCCAGCCCGGCAAGAAAGGTCACGTCCGTAAAGTTAGAGTCGCCGTCGTTATGATAGAGCACGTTGGAATCGTCAGAAAAATTCGTGATGTGAAAACTCATGCGGCCTGAGTTGTCATAATCGCCGAGTGCAATTCCCATCCCGGCCTGCTCGCGGCCGTTTTCATTTAGGGCCACGCCCGACGGATAGCCAACTTCTTCAAAGGTCCCGTCACCTTTATTGATATAGAAGAGCTTGGGCGTCGAGTCGTTCACCACGACCAGATCCAGAAGGTTGTCGTCGTTGGCCTGTACAAATGCCGAAGAGAAGCCGTAGTACTTTTGGGGGTCGTTAACGCCGGCCTTCACACTGACGTCTTCGAAGGTTCCATCTGCCTTCTGGTGATAAAGCGTGTCGCCTTCGCCGGTCAGACTGCGCGGTCCGCACATCACTGGCGCGCCGCGAAACTGGCAAAAGTTCTGGCCCACACCGCCGGGTTTGTTTGCTTCAGCAGGACTGCGCGGTAGGTTGTTAAGATCAATTTCCAGGTAGCCGGGAACGAAGAGGTCCAATCTGCCATCACCGTCATAATCGCCCCAGGTCGCGCCGGTGCTCCAGCCTTTGCGCGCGACGCCGAGCTTTTCAGCCAGGTCGGTAAAGGTGCCGTCTCCATTGTTATGGTACAGCCGCGAAACGCCGAAGTTAGTTACGTAAAGATCAGGCCGCCCATCATTGTCGTAATCACCTACGGCGACGCCCATCCCCCAACGTTCATTGGCCACGCCGGCTTTATCCGTGACGTCTTCGAATTTCCAGTTTCCTAAATTGCGATACAGCGCGGCCCGCGGTGGCTTTTCTTTTCCCAACAGGGCTGGCAGCGTCGATCCGTTTACCAGATAGATATCCGGCAGACCATCACCGTCGTAATCAAATATCGCTACGCCGCCTGACGGCACTTCGAAAATGTACTCCTTCGCCGGCGAGCCGGAACGATGTTTGAAATTCGCCAGCGCCGTCTTCTCGGTCGCGTCTTCGAAGACCAGCGGCGCTTTCGGATCGGTGATTCCTACGGTACGTTTTGAAGTGTAGTTCACCGGTGTTCCAGTGTTGACTCCGCCCATCCCCTGCGGTTCAGTCTTCGGCGGCGTTTGGCCAAACAGCGCAAGAGAACCAACCGCGCACAGGAAAACAAATACACCAGCAGCTTTTGAGAAACGGGACTTCATATGATTCCTTAGAATAACTTCCGGTATTCTGAGCATGAACGTAACAGGGATAATCAGAGCACTACGCCTGCAAGTCTTATAACGCGGAGACAAACCGAAAATACTCATCCGGTTCAGGCGTGTCAAACCGTGGCCCTCCGCGGCCGACAGAAATTGATGTGAAGCCTCTTGCGGTAGCAGGCACCGGTCCTACCTGGCCCTCGCCGGTTCTCGCTCGTTAATAGTAAGGTAGCGATCGATCTCCGGATTGGAAATCGTCTGCGTTAGACCACTCGGCCAGCGAACCTCGACGGTACGAACTGCGCTTGCGTTTCCCAGCCCGGCGATAATTCTGGGATCGCTTGCCGACAGATAGCTACCGGCAGTTGACTCATCAAAGATTTCTCGACGGCCGCTGCCATCCGTGACGATCACGCGCGCGCCCAATCCGTCCCGGTTTGATTTGGAACCGACGAGCCTGATTCCCAGCCAATGGTTTTTTGTTCCGTTGTTGCGTAACACAACCGGCGAGTCGTTCAGCACGCCAATGACGATATCCATCTGGCCGTCGTTGTTCAGATCGCCGAAGGCCGCGCCCCTCGCAACCATTGGCAAGTTGAACGTGGGACCGGCGGAGGCCGAAACGTTGGTAAATCCCTTGCCGGTGTTACGCATCAGGAGCGGCGGCTGCCGGTATTTCAAATAGCCGGTAGACAATTCGATGGTGTCGAGCACGTGACTTTGGGCGACGAAAATATCGCGTAGTCCATCGTTGTCGGCATCGATAAAATGTGTGCCCCAACCTGAATAAGCGAGAGTAATCTGCCCGACCGCGCTTTGTTTCGTCGCGTAGGTAAAACTCATATCGCCGTTGTTACGATAGAGCGGATAAGTCTGATTCGAAAGCGTAGTGACGAAAACGTCCACGTACCCATCGTTGTCATAGTCAGCCGCATCGACGCCCATGCCGGCGAAAGTCTTGCCGTCTTCATCGTAGCCTGCGCCCGACGCCACCGCGATGTCTTCAAAGGTACCGTCGCCTTTGTTCCGATAGAGCGACTGGCGCACGCTGTCATTCGCCACAAAGATGTCCATGAAACCATCGTTGTCGAAATCAGCGAAGGCAATGCCGAGTGCTTTGCCGTCCGGATCCGCAACGCCGGCTTTGGCGCTCACATCTTCGAACGACCCGTCAGCTTTCTGATGAAAAAGAAGATTGGTAGCGCCTTTGAAATTCTCCGGATGACAGTAGGCCCGCGTTCCTCTCGAGTCGCCACAGAGCGCGGCGCCCTTTTCGAAATCCCAATCGAGATAGCGCGCGACGAATAGATCCAGCCGGCCATCGCGATCGTAGTCGATCCAGCCCGCGCTGGTGGACCACCCGCCGCCTGCAACCCCCAGCTTCTTTGTCACGTCCGCGAACGTGCCGTCGCCATTGTTGTGGTAGAGATGATTCTGGCCATAGCCGGTCACGTAAAGATCTACAAAGCCATCGTTGTCGTAGTCAGCGGTGGCGACGCCCATGCAGAAACCTTCGCCTTTCAAACCGGCCCGTTCGGTAACGTCTTCAAAGGCACCGTCGGCTTTTTGGTGATAGAGCCGGTTCCAGAATTTCGCATCGCTCTTGTCCGGCATCGAACCTTTCGGCATCGGGTCTTTGAGCAACGCCCCGTTGGTGAAGAAGAGATCCATTCGTCCATCGTTGTCATAGTCAAAAATCGCTACCCCGCCGCCCATCGTCTCGAGCAAGTACTTGAGCGACGTGGGCGAGCCGGCATGCTTGAAAGCAATCTTTGTCGCGGGGGTGATATCAGTGAACGTCACCGTCGATGGCGCCTTGGGACCGGGCGGAGGCGGCGTTTTTGGCAATTCGTCTGTGCTATAAGAGCGACCCGTGCGTGGTGTTGGAGTTGGTGAAGGTTGTTGGGCCTGAACCAGCGTCGACAGCCAACCACAAATAAAGATCGCGGCGATTATGCGAAGACGTCTGAATCTGAAAAGGCGATTCACAAAAACCATACAGGCGCGATCGAGATCTTCTTATGCTTCCGCCAGAACGGCTTGTTCAACTTCAGTGGGAACGGTGAGAAAAACAAAGCGGCTGGCGGGAAAAAGGTAATCTTCGCCAGTCTCGTCGATGATACGCACGTAATCGTCACGCTCAGCATCCGCGTCTGGCAAAATAGGATAAACCTTACGCCGCTCTATCGACATTTCATAGCCGGTGTTGTCAATACAAATTGCTATACGATGATCCGGATTCTCGTCCTTCATGATTAATCCAAATATCTCTTAATCTTCATCTGGCGTTTGCCAACGCCATGAGCTTCGTACCAATGAACCTCAGCCAGACGTATCCTACCATTTTCAAGCTGAACCTTAGCAATGCCCTTTAGCTTACGCCAACGCGCTTTCCCATATATTCGTTTCAGAAACTTTCAGTCGCGAATTGAATGTTTGACAGCAATGATCTCAACGTGTTCGAGGCTGCCGATTATTTGAAAGTTGTCACTTGGCATGTGATGACTTCCGGAATCTTATCAAACAAGTCAGCTCAGTCGTCGCTTTGCTTCATCAATCAGCTCGTTGTTTCGCTCGTAAGAAATACTCTTGTCGTCCTTCATCTCCGGCGGATATTTATGCTGCTGGTAAACCGGGTACGCTTCAGTCCGCAGGTGCGCGAGCATGTGATGTCCGCGCCGGGACGCGCGTTCGTGGCGCAGCGCGGAAACATCAATCGGCGCTACGACGATTCGCTCGCCCGGGCCGGGCGAAGCTTCGGCCAACAATCGGCCATCGTAATCGACGACCTGACTGCCACCGGGCCACGAATACGGTGGATAGTGTTTCAGACTCGCGCCCTGGTTCGCGCCCACGACGTAGGCAATGTTCTCAATCGCCCGTGCGCGATTAATCACCGTCCACCAGGACATCGGCTCTGTCGCGCCCCACGGATCCATATAAGCCGAAACTCGGATCAGAATCTCTGCGCCGTTGGCCGCGAGCTGGCGCATCGCTTCGGGAAACAGCCAGTCGTAACAAATCGCACAACCAATGCGGCCGATCGGTGTGTTCGCGACGGGAAAAAGCGGTTCATCGTAGCCTTCCAAATCGTGCGGACTCGTGTGCACTTCGTAGGGAATCCACGTGTTTACTTTTCGGTACTTGTAAAGAATTCCTTCGGGACCTATCAGGCAGGTTGCGTTGAAAACATGTCCCGGCCACTTCGGATCGATCTCTAACATTGATCCGGTCTGAATGTAGATGTCGTGCTCGCGAGCCTTTTTCTGCAAACGCTCAGTGTGGTCATTGGGTATTTCGATTGCGAGCTTCTCGATCAACTCTGCCGCGGATTCGAACACAGGCGCCGAATGAGCAAACTCGGGAAAGACAACCAAACGCACCGGCAAGAAAGGAGCAGCGCCCGCCACCGCCGAGTCGATCATCGAGAGCATGCGATCCGTATTCGCGCGCATCGCTCGCCGCTCAATTGGATTTGGCATGTCGACCTGACAGGCAGCGACTGAATATCTGATATGTTCCATTCCCACTCCAAATTATTCGCAGATTACACCGATTGAAAACCAAATGCGCAACGAACGGCGCCGGTCATCGAGTCTGCGTTCGCTCGCTGCCGATCAACCGCATAATCTATGTAATCTGCGGACTATCTTTGAAATCCTGCCGCATCGATCGATGGCACTGCCGAAGTGACAACGCGCGTGTTGTATTTCTCGAAATATTTTTGTCGCTCAACGGTCAACGGATAATGCTCGGGCCACTTGTAGGGATAGCGGCTCATGCCATGAAAAGGCAGAGGCGCAAGTTGATCGGGACTGGCTGAATTGATGTCCATCTCTTTGCTGAAGCCGTCGGCGTAAAGCAGAAACGTACGCGTCCAGCCCGCGGGCAGCGCCGGCAGCGTCGTCGCATCAAACGAAAGACTAATCTCATCACCCGGCCGGCTGATAACAAACATATCGTCGCTTTTCAGAAGCAGCTCGCGCACGTCACCTTCGCGCGTGTAATGACCGGTCATCACTTTCCACGGCGAAGTAAACGAAACCCGACGGTAGTCATAGCCGTACGGCTCACGATTATCGGGAGTAACTTCGTCCGAGAAACCGCGCCACTTCAGATCAGCGCTGACGGGATCGAGCCGGCTAATCTGTGTTGCTGAATTGCCATCTGAGGTGTCCACCAGAATCTGGTCCCAGTAGATGCGCATGTTTGTGACGATACGCACTTCGCGATCGGCACTGAGAAACTTGCCGGACAAGTCCACTGTTACGGTTTGCGGACGGCCAACGGGAATCCCAATGTCTTCGATGACAGTGCGCCAGGTTCCCTTCTGATCCCTGACTTGCAACGCGGGCGTCGTCATCGCCTTTCCTGCTTGTGCAGCCGCGACGTTGTCGCTGGACCAGGCGTAGTCGGTCCAGCCAGTAAGCAACAGAATAACTCGATCTTGTTTCCCGTCCTTGGTCTTGCCCGCGCTTGCGGCTTTGCCGCCCCGATGTGCGGAAAGGCTTTGCCTTTCCGTCACCGCTTCACTTCCTGGAGCGAGGCTGTGCCTCGGCGATGCGGACGGGACGTCCGCGCTCCCAGCATCAGCAAGCTTCAACGTCAGTGAATGTTCCGCTCCGTAACCCCGAATGCGATCGAGTTTGAAATCATCCGGATAGCGCCGATCCATTCGAGAGATTAGATCCAGGACGTCATGTCCATGATCATCGACCGCACTTACAGGCGGCCGGGCATTCCTGGTGGCGAACAGCTTGTAAGGTTTCGGCGGGCCGCTCATGCCTTCATTTGGATAAACTTCGGTGCCGACCGGATGCGCCACTACCATCAATTGCAAGCGATCGACGAACATCGCTTCCTCGAGCTCGTTCGTAACCCGCAACTCATAGCGGCCGTTCTTCTCCTTTAATTGATCGCCGCGAATGCGCACGTATTCGTCGGGGTCTGGCTGGTTGTAATGCCCGGGCTCTTCCAGATACCCCATCTCGCCACCGCCCATAAAATCGGTGACGAACTCAAAACGATCGCCGTTCCAGGTATATAGATAAGGACACGACGACGGCTTGCGATCGAGTTCGGTGATGTTGAGTGAGATAAAGCCTGGTGTTCCCTTCCGCGTCGGGAATTCAGTTTCAGCCTGCACAATCCCGGCCGGCCACATTATGCGCACCGCATCCGGGCCGGTGCGTTTTCCCAAACCAAAATTCAAATCAGACGGCGCCGGCGCGGGCGAAGCCGAGTAAGTCTCCAGTTTCTGCCATAAACTTCCGGCCCGCATTTCTACCTTCGCTTCCACCGCGCTCTTGTTACTGATGCGGCCATGCAGATTCACGGCGACCGAATGATTTCGATTGCCGCCGTCATTGCGCAGCAGACGCAAGGCTCCGCCCGGACCACGCAGAAGCAAATCAACATCGCCGTCGCCATCCAAATCGGCCGATGCCAAAGTCGTCTGACCCGCAGGCATTGCGGGAAAGCCGAACGTACCATCAAGGTTTCTAAAAGCAGCGGGAAGAGATCGTCCGCTCACTTCGATGAAGTCATTTCCGACATTACGCCATAGACGCAGGCCCTTGTTCGTAACCGCAACCAGGTCGAGCAAGCCGTCATCGTCATAGTCAAGAAACTGCGCGGCCCTCGCGTCTTTGGTCTCAGCCGGGGCCGGCATCAGTTTGAAATGAGTGTGGCCATCGCTCATCGCAAAGACGCCGCGTCTGTCAACGCCCAAAAAGAAATCGGTGAAGCCATCCTTGTTAACGTCACCCGCCGCTGCACACGAAAATGCGCCCTCACTGTCCAATCCGGCTTCTTTCGCAACGTCGCGAAATGTTCCATCGCGCAAGTTGCGGAAGAGCCTCGGCGGACCATCGCTCGGGAGCAGGAAGAGATCGACATCGCGGCGATTGTCGTAATCCGTGGGAATGATCGCCGACGCCGAAGAAAACGAATTCGGCGCGCCTACTTTCGCTGCGTCGGTAATATTGGTAAACGTGCCGTTCCCATTATTTCGAAACAAAGCGTTTGTCGGCCCGGCAACGAAGAGATCCAAATCGCCGTCGTGGTCAACGTCAACGAAGGCAGCGGACTTGTACGGCGAGCCTTCCAGCATTGGCACCGTAATGCTGGCCGCTTTCGTTCGATCAGAAAAGCGGCCGTTGCCATCGTTGTGATAAAGCACGAAACGTTTGTCGGCGAAGCGCGCGACGAACAGGTCGGGCTTTCCGTCGTTATCGTAATCACCGGCGACGGCAGCAAAGCAATACTGGCTTCCGCTGATCGATAGTCCGGACTCCGCGGTCACATCCGTAAACTTTCCGCCATCGTTACGGAGCAATCGCTGCGAACCCGACCCATCGAAGATGTCCAAATCACCGTCGCCATCAAAGTCAAACAACACAATCGCCTGGGCTCGCGCGTTCCTTTCAAGCATCGCGGATTCGAAACCTGCGCCCGGCTTGCGCACTGATGACGATGGGCGCAAATCCGCTGGCAGCGAACTATTAGTGGCGTCTATGAACGCCACATTCGGAATGGTGCGATCGACCAGTTCCGCTTCCGCGCCAGTTGAAATCACCGCTTCCGCGTAGTGCCCGCCTTCTAGATAATTCGTCCCCAGGGTCGTGCCGGCGCCGCTTTCCTTCATCTGCTGAAATTTCTGAAGCACGCGTTGGCCTTCTTCTTTATGACCAGTGCGCGTGAGCAGGAGGCCCAGATTGTAAAGCGCAGTTTCGTTGTAGGGCTCTGCGTCAATGGCCTTCCGAAAGGCAGCAGTCGCTTCCGCCGACTTTTTCTGCTGCGCCAGGATTTGACCGAGATTGATGTTGGCGCCAACGTCGTCCGGATCGATCTGCAGAACTTTTTGAAACTCCGCGACTGCTTCGTCGAAGCGATTTTGGGCGCGGGCAATCAGTCCCAGAATGTAATGCGGCTGCGGCGCGTTCGGATCCTGTTTCAGCGCTTTCTCGGCTTCACGTTTCGCGCCGTCTGCGTCGGGCAAATAATAAAGCGCAAGGCTGAGATTTATCCGGGCGATTAACAAGTCGGGTTTGATTTCCAGCGCGCGAGTGAAGGACTCAGCCGCCTCTTTCGCTTTGTATTGCTCGAGCAAAGCGGCGCCGATGTTATTGGCGCGATAGGCGGCTTCGCGTTTGTCGAACGCCGTTTGATCTTCAGGAGCGTTGGCGAGAGACAACCCCGTGGCGCCTGAACGATCGATCAAAGCGGAAGTGGCAACGATCAGGAAAAGGAAGAGCGCAACGGGAACGAAGAAAGAAGTAGGGGATCTCATTGGGTTCGGATGGCACGAGCAAGTATTGCGTCTCTAGAGTTCGCCGACAAAATCAGCGCATGCGTAACGGGGCGTTTGTCTCATTAGCACCGCGGCTTCAGCCCGGTGATCTAGAGCCATTGGAAACGGGGAAACCGTTTAAAACGGTTTCACTCTACTCCCACCTACCTGGTCACCGGGCTAAGGCCGCGGTGCTAATGAAAGTAATTGAGGCAAACTTCAGCAGTAGCTCTACCGAAGGTTCTTCTTCGTGATCCCTCCGGACTATTTGGCCGTAATGGTGATGTAGTCTTTGCCACTGTACAGCCGAATTCCGTCCGCTGCTTTCGTCATCATCAATGGGCGAGGTCTCTTCAGCGCGCCGTCTTTCGTGGTTGAGACGGAGAGAACTTGATTACCAGCCAGGTCCAAAATCTGCATCTTGCCGTTATCGCTAAAGCCAAATCCGTATGCGCCGACGCCGAGATCCGAGCCGTTAATCGTAATCGCAGAATCAGTGATGAAAAGGCCTTCATACTTGGCGCGCACATCGGCAGCATATCCGGACGTATCAACCAATCCGGCGATCACATAACGTTTCGATCCAAAACGCGCGGCCGCTGAATTGCGCATCTGCGTCGGCGCGCTGAGTCCCTGGAAATAAAATCCGGGCGGCACGACCCGTGTGAGTTGGGCCCCATCGAGCACAGTTCCGGAATCCTGAGCAATTGCGAATACCGGCAGCAAACAAATGACGGCGAGCAGAAGCGAGCTGGCAAGAAAATACCGTTTCAAATTCATCATCCTAAATTCCTTTCGGGCGCATTCTTGTTAAGGCGGCACCATCTTACTACGTCGAGGCTGAGCAAACTATGAAATCTGCTACCTCAAGATTCTGCACAGATCGCAATCGCATCTTTGAGGGTGAAACGTTTTTCATAGATTGCCTTGCCCACGATCACGCTGTCTACGCCACAATCGATGACGGTCATAAGCCGTTGCAGATCTTCAAGCGATGCCACTCCGCCGGAAGCTGTGATCTTCAGACCCGACGCGGCCGCGACCAGGCAGGTCTGATCGATATTTACGCCGGTGAGCGCTCCGTCGCGCTGCACGTCCGTATAGATGATCCGCTCGACTCCGGCAGCGCCAACGCGGCGAGCCAGATTCAAAGCGCTCAGCGGCTCCTCCGTCTCCCAACCGCGAGTCATAACCTGACCATTTTGCGCGTCGATCCCCACCGCGACACGGTCGACTCCGAATAGCCGAACGATCTCTGCCAGCGTATTGGGTGATTCCACGGCGAGGGTGCCAATCACTACTCTGGCAACGCCCAAACTGATGGCTTGCTCGATGGCTTTCGTACTGCGCAGCCCGCCGCCGAATTGCACTGGGATACTTACAGCCCTGACCAGGTCGCGAAGCACTTCCCGATTGCGTCCGTTAGACTCGGAAAAGGCGCCGTCGAGATCAACTACGTGAATTATAGCAGCGCCATCTCTCTCAAAACCTTCCGCGACCTTAACCGGATCGCCATCGTAGACAGTAGTCGCCTCTTTTCGCCCCTGCGTGAGACGAACGCATCTCCCTTGCCTTAGGTCAATCGCGGGAATGACTAGCATCGGTGTCATCTAATTCTTCCTAATCGTTTCCATCACGTCGTCGAACAATCGTCCATTCGTTGAGATGGCGTTGCCGCCGTGGATGGTTTTCTTTCCCTGCCAGTCGGTGAATGTGCCCCCAGCCTCTTCCAGTAGAGGAAGAAGCGCCGCGCAGTCCCAAACATTCATGACCGGGTCGAGCATAATGTCCGCCCTTCCCGTCGCCACCAGAACGTGACCGTAAGCGTCACCCCAGGTGCGGCGCGCACTTACCTGGCCCTGCAACTCTTCAGCGGCTCGGCCAAATCCGTTCTGCTCACAGGTGCCGAAATCTGTCGCCAGGAGCAGGGCTTCGCTCAACGTTTGAGTTGCAGAGACACGCGCCGGCTCACCGTTCCAGAAACACCCGAGACCGCGCGCGGCGTAGACCAGTTCATTCAATGCCGGAAGATTAACTGCTCCCAGGACTGACTCACCGTCGATCTCCAAACCGATCAGGACGGCATAGAGCGGAACGCCATGAACAAACGAGTAGGTGCCATCGACCGGGTCGATGATCCAGCGTCTGCCGGTGGCGCCGATCTTCTCGCCTTCTTCTTCCCCGAGAATGCCATCGTCGGGGAAAGCGCGTTCGATGTTTGCGCGCAGGTCTCTTTCAGCTTCGCGATCGGCTATCGTCACAAAAGAATTATCGGCTTTGCGCTCGGCAACAAACGATTTCTTGAAGTGTCGGAGCGTAATCTCGCCGGCTTCGCGCGCCAGTCGCACGGCGAAATCCAGAAGATCGTTTAGCTCGACCGGGTCCGGAATCATTTACTTCCCTTCCGGCCGCGGCTCACGAGTTCATCACGCACCTGGTCCAGTGTCAGGCCACGTTCCACGAACATTACGAGCAGATGATAGAGAAGATCAGAGGACTCTTTAACCAGCGCGTCCTGGTCATCATTCTTCGCCGCGATGATTGTCTCAGCGCATTCCTCTCCCAGCTTTTTTAGAACCTTGTCGAGTCCCTGCTCGAATAGATATGTCGTGTACGAGCCTTCCGGTCTTTCCCGGTTTCGGGACTCGATGAGGCCGTAAAGGCCGTTGAGCACCTCGCCCAGATCAGCTTTACTGCTATCAACCGGTTTTTCTTTTGGCGCCTCCTGCAGTTCGTTGTGAAAGCACGTCTGCGCGCCGGTGTGACAGGCAGGGCCTTCTGGAACAACCAGAATTCTGAGTGCGTCGTGGTCGCAATCCACACTCACCTCTACAACTCGCTGCTTGTTGCCGGAGGTCTCGCCCTTGTGCCACAGACTCGAGCGAGAACGAGACCAGAACCAGGTCTCTCGATCCGCCAGGGTTCGCTCGAGGCTCTCCCGATTCATGTAAGCGAGAGTCAAGACCTGCAGTGTGTTGGCGTCCTGGACAATCGCGGGCGCCAGGCCGCGCTCGTCGAACTTTATGTCTGCGATGGCAATCTTCATCTCACAAGCACTCCTCGCTCGCGCAGGTATTTCTTCACCTCCGCGATCTTGTATTCGCCAAAGTGGAAGAGCGACGCAGCCAGTACTGCGCTGGCGCCTCCCTTGGTCAGGGCTTCATGAAAATGTTCGGGCTTTCCTGCGCCGCCCGAGGCAATCACGGGAATGCGGACGCTGTCCGCAATCGTGCGCGTAAGTTCAATGTCGTAACCATTCTTCGTGCCGTCGCGATCCATGCTGGTTAAGAGAATCTCTCCCGCGCCAAGTTTCTCAGCCCGCGCGATCCACTCGACGGCATCAAGCCCGACCGGGCGCCGCCCGCCATGCGTATAGACTTCCCAACCCTTGCTCGGGTCGCCGGCATCGCGCCGCCGCGCATCCACCGCGACGACCATGCACTGCGATCCAAATGTCTCTGCTCCCGCGCTGATCAGATGCGGCTGCTCGATCGCGGCGGTGTTGAGCGAAACCTTATCAGCGCCCGAACGCAACACCGCGCGAATGTCTTCGAGAGAGCGCAACCCTCCGCCAACCGTGAAGGGAATGAACACTTCGTCAGCGACGCGTCTGACCAGGGCGGCGACGATGTCGCGCGTGTCCGACGACGCGGTGATATCCAGAAACGTGAGTTCGTCGGCGCCCTCAGCGTCGTAACGCTTGGCTTGTTCAACCGGGTCGCCGGCATCTACGAGCGAGACGAACCGAATCCCCTTCACTACGCGGCCGCGGTCTACGTCCAGACAGGGTATGATTCGTTTTGCCAACATCGGATAACTTAAAGAACTTCTTACAACTACTTTCGACGCGTAGCGTCGCCATGAAACTAGTCCGGCCTTTCAACGCCGGGAAATGTCAACGAAGCGTGGTTGCGTCGCGTAGCGACGCTTGAAGTTACCGCAACCCCGTTGTGTGTTGCGTTCCTTTCTTGACTCGCTTCCCCAAGGTAGCCGCGCACCGGGGCAAAGCTGGGCTTTGTTCCGTAACCGCTCCGTGGTAGACAGCGGGACCCCACTCGCTTACGCAGGTGGTACTGACTTCAATTCGTCGGACCCGGCAAAGTTCCACAACAACCGCAGCCCCGCCGCCTGGCTCTTCTCCGGATGAAACTGCACGCCGCAAACGTTGCCATGTGCGACTACCGAAGCATACGTCGCCCCGTATTCAGTTTCTCCGATGACGTTTGCCGGATCGTCAGACTCGCAATAGTACGAATGCACGAAGTAGAAGAAGGTCTGATCAGCAATGCCTGCAAACAACGGGTGCGCTGAGCGTTGGCTAATCTGATTCCAGCCAACCTGCGGCACAATCAGGTCGCCGGCAAAGCGTCGCACCCGGCCTGGCAATAGACCAAGTCCCGGCGTCTTTCCAAACTCGTCTGATTCCTCAAAGAGCATCTGCATGCCAACGCAGACCCCGAGCAATGGAGTTCCTTTAGCAACGCGTTCGCGCACGAGTTGATCGAATCCTCGTTCATTGAGGGCCTTCATACAGGCGCCGAACGCGCCCACGCCGGGCAGGACCAAACGCTCCGCCTCGCGCAAAATTTTCTCGTCGGAACTGACTACAGCAGAGCCGCCGTCTGCGGCAAAGGCTTTTTCCACCGAACGCAGATTGCCGACTCCGTAATCAATGATCGCGACTTTGGTCATAAGCAAAACAGCCGGTCCCAGAGTGTCTTGCGGCTCCGCCGCCCGATGTGAGAGTAAATGCGGCTGTGCCGCCGGATGTGCGGAAAGCCTATGGCTTTCCGTCGCGCCACCTTACTTTATCTCTCGCCGCAGCCCGGCCCAGCCGTGCTGCGGCGAGAGGGTGTGGCATAAATACGGCCGGCGGAAAGGCAAAGCCATTCCGCACATCCGGCGGCACAACCGCGAGACATTTTGCGGCAGTATCAAAGCGATCCCTTCGTGCTCAACACTCCTCTGATTCGCGCATCGCGCTCGACGGCCTGGCGCAATGCGCGCGCGGTAGCTTTAAACGTTCCTTCCAAAATGTGGTGCGTGTTGCGACCCCGCAAACAGTCTATGTGCAGATTGAACTTCGCGGTTTCCGCAAACGATCGCCAGAAGTGCTCGGCCAGCTCAACCGAAAAGTTTCCAATCTGCTGGCGTCGCGTCTTCACTTCATAAACCAGATAGAAACGCCCGGACAGATCGATTACCGCACGACACAAGGCTTCGTCCATCGGCACGATCGCCTCGCCGTAGCGCTTGATGCCTGCTTTGTCGCCGAGCGCCTGCGTCAATGCCTGCCCCAGGGCGAGGGCCACGTCTTCGACGGAATGATGATCGTCGACTTCGAGATCGCCTCTGCAGGCAACGTTGAGATCGAACAGTCCGTGCTTCGCAAACAACGCGAGCATGTGATCAAGAAAAGGCAGCCCGGTGCTGATGCTCGATTGACCATGGCCGTCAAGGTCAAGCGTGACTCGAACGTCGGTCTCCGTCGTCTTGCGCTGGACCTGGCCCACCCGCGTCGAGGTCTTAGATGTTTTCATAACCTTCACCTTTCGTGGACTGCTTCAGGAGAACGATGCGACGGTCGCTTTGGATAGTCCTTTTTTTTTCCTCTCCCGCGGGGTGAGGGCCTGACCGCTAATCTGCTTTGATTTCATACTGTCCCTGAGTGGCACGGCGAAGCATCAAAAAGGATCGCACTATGCTACGCCCCTCATCCCCAGCCCTTCTTCCAAAGGGAGAAGGGAGACCTCATCGCACTCCAAATATTTCCTTCAGAGCCTCTATTAACAGATCATTCTCCTCGGGAGTACCCACGCTGACACGGAAATAGTCACTCAACATCGGATAGCTGCTCACGTCGCGAACCAAAATGTTTCGGTCGAGTAACTCCGCGAAGACTTGCTTTGGGTCAATCGCCGATCGCACCAGAATAAAGTTTGCCTGCGAGTTCACTGGTGTCAGTCCACTGACGCCATTCAAGGCGTGGTACAGACGCGCCCGCTCGGCGATGATTTGCCGCACCAAAGGGCGCAGTTCATCCTCGTACATCTCGACCGCAACTTCGGCGGCGGTCTGCGAAATGGCGTTCAGGTTGTAGGGCAGCACGGCCTTACTGATCTCACGCGTCAGTTCCGGCGCCGCGAGTAGATAGCCTGCGCGCAGAGCCGCCATCGCCATCGCCTTGGAAAAAGTCCGCAAGACTACAAGGTTGTCATGCTCGCCCAGGAGTGGTACGACCGAATGCTCGGCAAATTCGTGATAGGCCTCATCGACGACGATCAGGCCGCTCGACAATTTAAGTAACGAGCGCAGGTCATCATCGCTCAGCAAGCAGCCGGTAGGATTATTTGGAGAGCAAACGATTGTCACTTCCGGCTGAAAGTCGCGGACCGCCGCTGTCAACGCGTCGATGTCAAAACTCAGGTCCGCATTAAGCTGCACACTGAGAACCTCGCCGCCAAGCACCGTACCGATCTGCCGATACAGAGCGAACGTCGGCTCGCTGATCAGCACACGTTTTCCCTCGCCGATGGCGACCATCAAGAGCGCCTGGATTAATTCATTGGATCCGTTACCGGCCACGATCCCTTCCGCCGGCCAGCCGCTGAACTCAGCCAGCCGTTCATGCAATCTTTGGGGGACAAAGCTCGGGTAACGCGACCAGGCCGACCCGGTCAAACGCCTTAGCGTCTCCTGCTTGATCTTAACGGGCGCGTCCCACGGGTTCTCGTTCTGATTTAGTTTTACTCCCGCCAGTTCAGGCTGAAGTGAATAAGGGCGCAACTCGCGCACACTCGCCTTGATGCTCGCCAGGGTTCCGCTCATCTTTGGTTCTCCTCCAGACGAATCAGTACCGAACGCGCGTGGGCGTCGAGACCTTCAGCGTGAGCGAGCGCGGCGATCATGGGTGCAGTGCGTTTGAGCTCGGCTGCGGAAAACTTCATAGTGTTGGTTCGCTTAAGAAAATCGTTAACGCTCAGAGCTGATGAGAAGCGAGCTGCGCCGCCGGTCGGCAGAACATGGTTTGGCCCAGCCAGATAATCACCAACTGCCTCAGGCGTTTGGCTTCCGAAAAAAATCGCACCGGCGTGACGAATGCGCGAGGCAATCGCCTCTTCGTCACTGGCCATAATTTCGAGATGTTCGGGCGCCAGGTCGTTGACGATCGCGTAGGCGTCGTCCATGTCGTCGACAACGATGATTGCCCCATAACGGGCGAGTGATTTCTTAATCACCTCGGCGCGTGGCAGTTTGGCGATCTGGATTGCGAGTTCGCCGACGACTTCCCGGGCCAGCGCATGACTGGTCGTCAGGAGTATCGCCGAAGCATCTTCACTGTGTTCTGCCTGCGCCAGGAGATCGCTGGCGATATACGAAGCGCGCCCGCTATCGTCCGCTACGATGACAACTTCGCTTGGCCCCGCTATCGAATCGATGCCGACCACGCCAAAGACCAGCTTCTTCGCCGCGGCGACGTAACGGTTTCCTGGCCCGGTGATCTTATCCACGCGTGGTATGGTTTCGGTGCCGAACGCGAGCGCGGCGATCGCCTGCGCTCCGCCCACCGCATAAACCTCGGTCACATTCAACTCAACCAGCGCGGCCGCCACTGCCGGATTTTCCTGGAGCGTGCGCGGCGGCGTGGCGACGATCACGCGATCCACTCCGGCAACCTGGGCCGGCACAACATTCATCACGACGCTTGACGGATAGCTGGCAGTTCCTCCCGGAACATACAAACCGGCGCGTTCGATCGGAGTAATGCGCTGGCCCAGAATCACTCCCGGCTCTGTCTCCACTGACCATGAACGCTGGCGTTCCAACTCATGAAAAGCGCGAACTCTGCGAATCGCCTCGCGGATTGCGTCGAGCACTTTCGATTCAACGCGAGCGGCCGTCCGGCGCAAATCTTGTTCGTCAACCCTGAGTTCCGCAACTTGGAGCACACACCCGTCGAATCGCGCGGCATAGTCGATGAGCGCCAGGTCGCCGCGCGTGCGCACCTCTTGCAGGATCGCCGAGACCTCGCTCAGTAACTCCGCATCGAAAGCGACATTGCGGCTGCGAATGCGTTCGAGCATAAGCGCGAGCCGGGCTTTGTCGCCGCTTGAAATCAGTTCAATCACTCTGCAAATCTCCTTTGCCCGCGGTTGCTTCCAACGCAGCGATCAGGGTTCCCAATGCTTTCGCTTTCAACTGATAGCTGGCGCGGTTTACGACCAGCCGTCCCGTTGATTCGGCGATGACATCAACAATGCTGAGGCCGTTGTCACGCAGGGTTCTGCCAGTTTCGACGAGGTCCACGATGCAATCAGCCAGA
The DNA here is from genome assembly GCA_033856915.1 of Blastocatellia bacterium. Taxonomy (GTDB): domain Bacteria; phylum Acidobacteriota; class Blastocatellia; order Pyrinomonadales; family Pyrinomonadaceae; genus UBA11740. The sequence goes on from JAWVEB010000062.1 coordinate 128,559, forward strand.
CCGAGGACGGGCGCCAGCTCCACCGATCCGGAAAGCTCGATGACTTCTACCGGTTGGCCGCGCGCGCCAAAATACGCGGCGGCAATGTGCGGATACTTAGTCGCAACGCGGAGAATTCCCGAGCCGTCGCCGGGCCTGTTCACCGGCGCAGCAACCACGATCCGACAACGACCAATGCCGAGCGTCAGCGGCTGCAAGAGGTCCGCTTCTGACTCCATCAGCACGTCGCGGCCCACGACGCCGCAGTCCGCAATGCCGTGTGCAACATAGACTGGAACGTCCATTGGCTTTACGAAGATGAAACGAAAGCGGCCCGACTCATCTTCTATCGCCAGCCGGCGGGACGAGAGCGCATCTCTCGTATCGCACAGTCCGGTATTCGCCAACAGCTCCAGGGTTCCCTGCTGTAATCTTCCTTTGGCAATCGCCATCGTCAATTGCGTCATGGCGCCACCTCGCTGGACCCAATCACCACGCGCTCGCCGCGCGCACGCCTCTCGATCGCTTCACCAAAGAGCGCCGAGTGATCGTCGTTTACTACCGACTGTGCTTTTCTTTCCGGCTGCGCGGTGAGCAAAGCACCATCGTTGCGCGAAAGGAGCAGACCGGCCAGCGCGTCCAGATCGAGCACGAAGCCGACTGCCGGTTCCCATTTGCCGAAATTACTTGTCAGATTGTCGTAGCGTCCGCCGCTGCCAACTCTCGCTCCTGCGCCCTCGACGTAAATCTTGAAGGTCAGTCCTGTGTAGTAGTCGAGCCGCGATACATCACCGAGATCAATCTCAAAGTGATCCGAAATGCGCAACGACTCGATGATGCCCCACAAACTTTCGAGGCGATCAAGCGCGGCGCTGGATCGAGCGTTCGTGATAACGCGCCGCGCCTTATCGAGTGTTTCGAGCCGTCCTGAAAGTCGAACGAGTTGGGAGAAGGCCCTGGCATCTTCCGTGGAAACATGCGAACTCAGAAAGTCCTCGAGGTCGGCCACGTTCCGCTGGTCTACAAGTTGGCGCAAGTGGTCGCGGACCTCGGGTTCGAATCCCAGACCTTCAGCGACGCCGTTAAAGACCTCTACGTCGTTGAGCGTGATTATGTAACCGCGATCGAGGTCCAATCGCCGGAGAACCTCAGCCGCGATGGCTAACACTTCAATGCCTGCCGCCTCGCTATTCCGGCCTACCAACTCACAGCCAATCTGCGTTGACTCTCTGCGCCATTCAATCGTCGATCGCCCCTGTTGGCGGAAGACCGGCGCGGCGTAGCAAAGACGCAAAGGCCGCGGGCGGTTCGCCAGGAGAGTGGCCGTTACCCGCGCAATTCCAGAGGTCACGTCAGGCCTGAGCGCGAGCAGACGCCCGTCAGTGTCAGTAAACCTGAACGCGTGATGGGCCTCCGAAGGACCCATGCCGCGCTCGAAGAGCGAGTAATAGTCCAGCGTCGGCGTGATGACTTCTTCATAGGACCAACCGTCAAAAACCGACATTGCGGTTTCTTCGATCATCCGCCTCAGGCGGGCCTCCTGGCCGGAGTAGTAGCGCAGGCCGTTCGGAATTTTCGAGAGTGGCTCAGACATAAGAGGTCAGTAAATGGTTTGCCGAGATAAAACAAAAACCCGCCGCCAATTATGTTGGCAGCGGGTTCCTTAAGATTCTGGTTGTGCTTCCAGCTAATCACAACCGCCGACGCGCTGCCCCGATGCCAATATGGTTGGCATGATGATGCGAGTGGCGATGATGTGTTCCAGCGAAGCTCATAGATTCCTGTTTACTTGCAAGTGGTCTTATACGGCACTGAACAGTTCCCTGTCAATAGGATTACCAGCGCTGACAAGTGTGTGCACCTCCCCTAAGAACGGAACTCGGAACTTAACTCGCCTCAATTTGTGATAGGCTTTCGCGCTATGCAGGCTGCGTCTTCAAAGCATATCCCTCCGCCGCTCGGCCCAAGATTGTGGTGGCTTATCTCTGGCCGCGCCGCGGCGGTGATCCTGCTTTTCGTGATTGGCGCAGTGTGGAAGTCGAGCGCGCTGGGCCAGGTGATGGCCGCTTCACTCAGCCCGTTGGCGCCGATTATTCTCGTAGTCGCCGTATTGACGTCTATCTATAGCGGCGCGCGTCTGCTTTGGAAGAATTATCTGATGCAGGCGCGTCTTCAATTTTTAGCGGACGTTCTGTTGGTGACTTGGCTGGTCGGGACGACCGGAAATATCAGCTCGCCATATGCAGCCCTCTACATCGTTATCATTTCGATTGCCAGCTTGTTTCTGGGACCACGCGGCACGATTATTACCTCGGTCGGCAGCGCCGTAGCATTCAACGCCTCCGCCTTGCTTGCCCTCAACGGCATTGGTCCATTCGCAGTTCACGCGGTCAACAGCGAATCAATCGCGAATGCGATCCAGGTTGTCGGGCTTTCGGATGTTTCATTTCTGGTAGTTGGCCTGCTGGCGGCAAAACTTGCCGACCGGCAGACGCGATCCGATGTTCAACTGGCGGCGGCGACTCGATCGCTTGCCGACTTGCGGGCCCTTCATGAACGAATCGTGGAATCAATTCGATCCGGCGTGATCACTACCGACCTCCAGGGACACATCTATACCTTCAATGCCGCCGCCGAAGAGATCACGGGCTACAAAGCGTCCGATGTTCGCGGCGAGGATGCTTCGATCTTTTTCGGTGACATGACCCGGCAGATTGCCGATTCGATGAATGCAGCCGCGGCCGGCACAGTCAGTCCGCGGTTCCAGGCTGACTGTCTAACCCCTAATGGATTGGCGCTGCGGCTGGGGTTTAGCATCGCGCCACTTTCCGGCGAGTCCGGCGAGATCAGCGGCATGGTGATCACTTTCCAGGATCTGACCGACATCCGCGCCCTCGAAGAGACTTCGCGACGTCAGGATCGAATGGCGGCTGTCGGTCGTCTGGCGGCGTCGATTGCTCATGAGATCAGAAACCCGCTGGCGGCGATGCGCGGCTCGATCCAAATGCTGCGCTCAGAGATGGAAGGCGATACGGAACAGGCACAGTTGATGGAGATCATTCTGCGCGAGTCTGATCGGCTAAACAAGATTGTCGCTGATTATCTGAATTACGCCCGCCCCCGGCCGGCCGAGCTCAAGAACGTCGACATCAGCGCGTTGGTCGCCGATACTTTTAGGTTGCTGCGGAACAGCGCTGAGTTAAGCGTCGGCCACGTGCTAAAAGAGGATTTGCCCGGCCGGCCGGCGATCGTTTCCGGCGATCCCGAGCAATTGAAGCAGGTCTTCTGGAACATCGCGCGCAACGCGCTGAAATCAATGCCGGACGGTGGAACGTTCAGCGTTTCGCTAACTGAAGTGGACGGCAACCGTCATCGGCTCTCCTTCAGCGACACCGGCTGCGGCATGACGCCCGAGCAGGTGGAACGCCTGTTCGAGCCGTTCTCTTCCAACACCGGCGGCACAGGGCTTGGGCTGTCAATTGTCTATCAAATTATTCGCGATCATAGTGGTACAATCAACGTGCGCAGCCTAGAGGGACAAGGAACGACGATTACGCTGGAGTTGCCGGTGACGCAGTAGAACAGATCATTTTCCATTTGTCATTTGGGATTTTTCATTTTGTCATTGAGGCGACAATCGTGAGGGAGGATGTGAAAGTTGTCATTGGGCACAGCAACGGCGAAAGAACCGCAATCGCGCGCCGATGAGTTGGAAGAGCGTTTGATCGATTTTGCCGTTCGGATTGTTAGACTTTCGGCCCGTTTGCCAAAAACGGCGGCAGGTCGCCACATCGCTGCGCAAATCCTCAGATCAGGAACCTCGCCAGGTCCAAATTACGGCGAGGCTCGAGGCGGCGAGAGCGAGGCGGACTTCGTTCACAAACTTCGCATCGTCCTAAAAGAGCTAAACGAAACATCGATTTGGCTGCGCGTAATTGAACGTAGTCAGCTTCTCAAAACCGAGCTAGTCGCTGGCATAGTTAAGGAAAATTCCGAACTCTGCAAAATCTTCACGGCATCCCTTAAGACCGTGCGCAGCCGAAATAGATGACACATGAAAAATGTCAAATGATGAATGGAAAATGATCTCTTAAGCTATGGCTAATATCCTGATAGTCGACGACGAACTTGGCATGCGTCAATTCCTGACGCACTTGTTCCAGCGTGACGGTCACTCGATCCGCACGGCTGAGAACGGCCGTCAGGCGATGGAGCTGCTCCGGCAACAGCCCGCCGACGTCATGATCTCTGACGTGAAGATGCCGGACATAGGCGGCATAGAACTGTTGCGCGCGGCGCGCGATCTGCAACCAAATATTGAAGTCATCATGATGACCGCCTTCGCCAGCGAGGGCACCGCTCACGAAGCGTTTTTGTTGGGCGCGTTCGATTTTGTCCACAAGCCGTTTGACAACAACCTGCTGCGAGAGAAAGTTTCTCGCGCCCTCAAGCAAATCTCGCTGCGGGACGAAAACGAAGTTCTGATTAAGGGTCAACGGGCACGCGGAAACTTAAGCAATATCATCGGGCAGTCCGATCAAATGCAGGCCGTATATCAAATGATCGAAACGGTGGCCCAGGTGCAGTCGACCGTTCTCATCACCGGGGAATCAGGCACTGGCAAGGAGTTGGTAGCGCGGGCGATTCACGATCTTAGTCCGCGGGCCCAGAAGCCTTTTGTCTCAGTAAACTGCGGCGCGTTTACGGAAACGCTCTTGGAATCGGAACTATTCGGCTATACCAAGGGATCCTTTACCGGGGCGACCGCCAACCGCAAAGGACTATTCGAAGCCGCCGAGCAAGGCACGATCTTTCTTGATGAGATCGGCGAAACTTCGCCGGCGATGCAGGTCAAGCTCTTGCGCGTCTTGCAGGAACGCAAAGTGCGGCCGGTCGGCGCCCATGAAGAAACCGAGGTCAACACCCGGGTGATTGCCGCCACCAACCGCGACCTCTCGGCGCTGGTGAAAGACGGAACCTTTCGCGAGGATCTTTTCTATCGCGTCTCAGTCATTCCCATGGTGCTGCCGCCTTTGCGAGAGCGCGGCGCAGACATCGACGAGCTCGCCGACCACTTCGTTAAAAAGTATTGCCGCTTGACTGGCCGCCAGTTGTTGCTCAGCCCGCAGGCCTTGCGACTGCTTGAGAACTACAACTGGCCGGGCAACGTGCGCGAACTCGAGCACTCGATCGAACGCGCAGTGGCACTCGAAAAGACCGACACGATTCAGCCGGAACGCCTGCCCGATCAAGTCACAAACTACAATCCTGCTCGGGTCGCTTCCGAACTGGAACTACCCGCCGACGGGATTAATCTCACTGCGCATTTGGATCAACTGGAAAAGACTTACGTGATGGAGGCCCTGCGCCGCACGGAAGGCAATCAAACTAACGCCGCGGACCTTCTTAAAATGTCGGTTCGTTCGCTACGGCATCTGCTGGACAAGCACGGCATCCGTGGACTCACCGCGCAGATGCGCGATGAACGTCGCACGTCAGACACGATTCCGCGCCGGCGCGCCCACGATCCTTTTCCCCGCCGTCGGGATGAAGACTTCGAAGAACAACCAAACGCCTCCGGCCATGCGGCCCGCGCCGGCGAAAGCTGAGCAATAAGCCCGACCGTGAGTGAGGGCCTCCAGTAGTTCAAACATCTCAGTAGTCGCTCGCACACGATGCCCTCCCTTACGGTCGGGCTTCTGACACCGCTCCCATGATTTGACGAAAACCGTCACTGTGTCTCTGCCATTAATTGTCAGAAGCCACTGCTCGTCCATAACAGTCCCAACCAGCGCAATTCTCTTCATCAGTAATAACGCTTAGCGTTTCCGCGCATTTTCCATCTCTTGCCATTGATGCGCATCGGTGGCACGGGCCTTGTAAAGGGAGCCGTGACAAATCGCGCGCTGCGGTTCGATCGACGAGACAAAGCCGGTGGCGCGAAGACAAAAAAACCAGCTTATCTCTTCAAGGAGCAAATGAAAAAAATGATGAACAAGAATCAAAAGGGCTTCTCGCTAATCGAGCTGCTCATCGTTGTGGCGATCATCGGCATTATCGCCGCTATCGCTATCCCCAATCTTCTCGCATCCCGCCGCGCCGCGAACGAGGGTTCAGCACAGTCCTCACTCCGCACGATGCATAGTGCCGAAGCCACCTACCAGGCCACCGCCGGTAATGGCAACTTCGGCCTCCTGACAACGCTGCAGGGTGCCAATCTGGTCGACGCCGTTCTCGGCGCCGCCGATACCTCCACCAAGAGTGGCTATAGTTTTAACGTGGCCAAGGTCGACTTTGTGGTTAACGTCTCCGCGGCGACTTTTGCGGCGACCGCCATTCCCAGCGTCCCCGCCGGTATTCCCCAGACTGGTACGCGTAAGTTTGGTCTTACCCAGGATGGCGTCATGCATGGCCAGACCGACACGCTCGGCACGCGACTGACAGCGGCGGAGCTCGCGGCCACGAATAACGTTCTGGGCAACTAGCTTGGGCTGGTCTGCTTGAGCGCTGCGCTGAACGGCGACAGGCACAAGCAGACTAAACCCGATTTTAAGGAGCAAATTATGGATACCAAGAAACAACAAAAAGGCTTCTCGCTGATCGAGTTGCTAATCGTCGTAGCGATCATCGGTATCATCGCCGCTATCGCAATTCCGAACCTCCTGGCTTCGCGCCGTGCCGCTAACGAAGGCTCTGCCCAGTCCTCGCTGCGCACCATTCACAGCGCCGAAGCTACCTATCAATCAACCGCTGGTGGAGGCAACTTTGGTCTTCTCACCGCCCTTCAGGGAGCGAACCTGATTGACGCAGTTCTTGGCTCCGCCGATACCAGCACCAAGAGCGGCTACACCTTTACCGTGGCGAAAGTGGACCTCGTAGTGAATGTCTCACCCGCGAGTTTCTCTGCCACGGGTAACCCCATCGTCCCAGCCGGCATTCCCCAGACCGGAACACGCAAATTCGGCATGACCGAGAATGGCGTGATGCACGGCCAAACGGACGCGCTGGCCACTCCCATGACAGCGGCTGAACTGCTGTTGACAACTAATGTGCTCGGTAACTAACTGAGCCATTTCTCACCACCATACTCACATGGGGACGGAGCACAGGCTCCGTCCTTTTTTTCTTAAGATCGCTCTCTCGGAGAAGCTGCGGAGTTCAAAGCGAAAGCTTGGTCTCCGCACTTTTCGCTTCCAACACGCATTACCGCCCGTGTATATTGCAGCACGCATGTCGAGCCCAATCAACGCAATTGCGCGCAATGCTTTTCGCGAGGCCGTGCGCGATCGCATTCTTTACAACCTGGTTCTTTTCGTTCTGCTCCTAATTGCGGCCGCGATCTTTTTAGGCGAACTCTCCGCCGGCCAGGACGCCAAAATCATTGTCGACCTGGGCTTGAGCGCGATGTTGCTCTTCGGAGTATTCATTGCGATTTTTGTCGGCGTCGGCCTGGTTTATAAAGAGATCGAACGTCGCACGCTTTATGCGATTCTTTCCAAGCCGATCGGCCGCGGTCAGTTTCTCCTCGGTAAGTATCTCGGGCTATGTCTCACTTTGCTGGTGAACGTCCTCATCATGGGACTGGGCGTGTCACTGGCGCTGATCTATGTGCGGAGGGGCTGGGACCCGCAGGCCTTAAGAATCTGGCCCGCGATTTTCCTTATCTATATTGAGTTGATGATCGTCACCGGCGTGGCCATGCTGTTCTCGGCCTTTTCAACCCCGGCGCTTTCCGCCCTCTTAACGTTCTTCGTTTTTGTTATCGGACATTTCAGTGGAGACCTTAAGACGCTGTCGCACTCGATGAGCAGCGCGCCCGCACGTTGGGTCCTGGCCGGGCTGTATTATCTTCTCCCCAACCTGGCGAACTACAACGCGATTACCGCCGCGGCGCACGGCCAGACGCCGGCAGGTCGAGCTCTCCTCGCGGCCGCGGGCTATGGCTTGGCATACATAGTTGTGTTGCTGGCCGCGACCGCCCTGGTGTTCAACCGCCGAAATCTAAAATGAAAAGGGATTACTTTTTGGTGCTTGCGATTGTCGCCGGTCTGCTGGCCGCGGCGCTACTGACGCGTTGGAACGATCAGCACAGTGGCGATCCAAATGTCGCCTTCGCTGAGGAACAGTTGTACCTGAACGGGTCCGCGATGAAGCGGATCACACTTGCGTTCAATGGCCTGGCCGCGGATTGGTATTGGATGAGATCTCTGCAATACGTGGGGCGAAAGATCGTTAGCTATGAAGACACGCACGCCAATAATTTCGATTTGAACGGCTTGTCATCTTTGAATCTTAGTTCGTTGCCGTCCCTGCTGCGAATGACGACGACTCTCGATCCGCAGTTCCTCGAAGCCTACTACTATGGCGCTTTGATCCTTCCCGATCAGAATGCTGATGAAGCCATCTCACTTCTCAGAAATGGTATCGCCGCCAACCCTGACAAGTGGCGGCTCCATCAACATCTCGGCTACATCTATTGGCAGCGCCGCGATTATGAAAAGGCGAGCGAGGTGTACGCCGCCGGAGCAAAGATTCCGGGCGCGCCCCCCTGGATGTTGGCGATGAGCGCGCGCATGAAAGCCGAGGGCGGCGCCGGCCAGGCCGCCCGCGAAATCTACACACATCTCGCCGAAGGAACCGACGATCCCAGTGTAAAGCGAATGGTCGAAATGCAATTGATGCGGTTGGATTCACTCGAGGATCGGGAGAAGATTCGCCGGGTCCTCTCAGACTACGCGACCCGGGCCGGCCATTGCGCGACGTCGTGGACAGAACTTAGTTCGGCGTTGCGGGCCGACGGCCTGCGCGTTGAAGCTTCCGGCGCACCGCTGGATCCGAATAATGTTCCGTATCGACTAATCAAGAATGGTTGCGACGTCGATCTGGATGAAGGTTCAGAAGTACCGCGCCAGTAATGGGTCTTGAGCCCGCGAAACGCGGCGACGCATAAAGCCTTTCGCCCGCTCCGCGGGCTTTGATTATTTTTCAACTGCGTTTCCTGGGGCTCCGCTTCCCTCCACCCCAGGCTTTATGCTGACGCGGGTTGACCGGTGTCAGGCCTGCACCTCTTGCGACTCTCAGCAACACCCTACACCCCAACCGCCTACGCCCTATTCTTGTTGCGGCATAGCCGCGAACCCGGAGTGGCTCGGTGAAAAACCGCCGGAACTTCCCGTTGTGAACGCAAATTTGGCCGGCCAAATTTATCGCCGTTCAGCGTCAGGCAAGATCGCAAAAATAGCAGGCCTGACACCGGTTTATTTCTATTACGACGCGCGGGCGGCGTTTACTTTTGCGTTCCATTTCTGAACGTCAACGCCTTTCACCAGCAGCCAAACGGTCATTATCAGTCCACCAGGAAACATCAACATCAGCAGCACGTCTGATGCGTAAGCGGGCGCGAGGATCAGCAAAAAGTTTCTGACGACAAATCCAATGCCTCCGATTGCCATCAGCACGGCGAGGAACTTCGGAAGATAACTTGAACGAAAGATTAGGTACGAACGGACTATCCAGGCCATGCCGTAGTATGCGGTGAATATCATGCCCGCGTATCCATAGAACTTCAGCGACAGCAGCACGAGCGAGTTGAGCTGATCCGGCGTGAAGTTGTTGAGGTACGCGCGCCCAAGGATTAGCTGTGGCGCAAAATAAAAGAGTTCGGCGAAGGCGAAAGTAGCGGTGGCCATTAGTCCGAAGAACGCGGCCAGCAATGACAGTTGTTTGTTAACTGGTTTGAGCAACACGTACAGGATCAGCGCCAGCGCGGTATCGCACAGAGACTCGATCAGGAAGCTCGCGAAGCCGAGCCGGTAAAGAAAGTCGAAATTCCTGAGGTTGGCTGCCGTGGCCGTCGGATCAGCGGACACAATTAGCTTGGACGGAACGTAAGCTTCACCAAATCCGCCCGCGATCATCGAAAGCAGGAACAGGACTCCCGCAATTCTTGCGTACCTCTGCACATTCATGTCTTATTCCTCCACGCCAGATTTTCGTGATTGCTCGAACTCAGCATTCCATCCACTTACCTTCTAAGACGATTAAGCAGGAGAAATGTTTCAGGTCAGAGCCGCGTGCGGTAGCGGGTGGGTGAATCCGCGTTGCGGACGACTCAGTTACTGAACCGCGACCGGTAGGGAGCGGGACAAGGATTCAAGACTCTCTTTGCGCACTGGTCAAAACCAGATCCCGCTTGGGATGGTTGCGCCATTATCCCGGTCGCTATCGCTCCCGGTTCTGTACCGCCGTTCCCTTCCCGGACTCGCGACTCCATTGCGAACTGTTCATGGGTCACCCCGAGGGATTGATCCCGACTATCAAAAGTTCGACCGCGCTTTAAAGACGCAGGTGCGTCCGGTACTGGCGTCCCTCCAACGATTGCCCTTCCGGGATTTCACAGCTGAGGAGTTCCCTGGCCTAAGCGGCTCGATTCTATTCCGCACCGTCAAGATTGAACCGGCAGAGAAAGGACGCAGTTTGAACTCAAGACCCGATCTGGCCGTAGTCAAAGCGTTGGGGTCAGTCCTTCGATTCTGGATAAATATTTACTTTTGCATTTCGGGAATGGTAATAACCTATTAGAAAGGATTCGACTGGGGCCGGCCAACTCTGAAGTTTAGGCGGGCGCCGAAACGGGGGGGAGGCGGAATGACAATCGGCACCATCGAAAAATCACAACGCAAAGCAGCGACAGTTGTGGGATTCTCTTATCTGTTTGCGCTGCCGCCGGCGATCTTCAGCGAGTTCTATGTGCTCGGCAAACTACTTGTCTACAACAACGCCGTGGAAACCGCTCGTAATATCATGGCGCACGAGAGACTCTTTCGTCTGGGCACCGCCAGCAACCTCACCGCCTTCGCGATCGATATAGTCCTAATCACGGCTCTTTACACGGTACTCAAGCCAGTCAATCGGAACCTGGCCTTGCTCGCGGCGTTCTGGGGGCTGATCGAGACGGCGGTTTTTGTTGTCATGCTGCTCAATGACCTCGAGGTTCTGCGCCTATTGAGCGGCGCCGATTACTTGCGAGTCTTTGAGCCGGATCGGTTGCAAGCATTGGCGAGGGTATCGATGAGCGGACATGGCGCCGGATATGGTGTGGGCTTGGTCTTTGCCGGACTTCGAAGCACGCTGTTTTGTTATTTGTGGTTCAAGTCGAGATATATCCCAAGAGCATTGGCGGTATGGGGAATGTTGGCGTCCTTTCTGATGGGAGCGTCCGCCTTCGCGTTCATAATTTTTCCCGAGCTTCGGCAGGTCGTCGGCGTTGGGATTTATGGAGCTCCGATCTTCTTCTTCGAACTGACAATGGGCTTTTGGCTCCTCCTAAGGGGATTACCACCTTCCGGAGCTGCGCCTGATCGATTAAGCGGGCCCGCACAGGCGGGCGCCGCAGCGCGATGACATTGGCGTTCACGAGAGCGGCGAGGAGTTGACATGACACGCACCACAAACGCAAGAATCGCCGGATTCACGTACCTCTTCTACGCAGCGATCGGTATCTGCATCGAGCTGCTGATGCACCGCGCGAGAAACGTCGACGGTGATTCCGCCGCCAAACTCGCGCGCATCGGTGAGTACGCGACAAACGTGCGGTTGAGCATCCTGATTGTGCTGCTCGAATGCTTCTCGGCCCTCGTGCTGGCCGTGACGCTGTATGGGATCACGCGTGTCCAGGACCACGAGCTGGCAATGCTGGCCATGGTCTGTCGCGTTGCTGAAGCCGTGCTCGGTACGCTCAACATCCCGAACTACCTGGGACTGCTGTGGCTGGCGAAGGCCGGGGTCGCGACGGGTCTCCCGGACATCCCTACAACGAACGCGCTGGGTACATTTCTGCTGATGCCGGTCCCGAGCGTCCCTGTCGGTTCGATCTTCTTTGCCGTGGGAAGTACGATCTTTTCCTGGCTCCTCCTGCGAGGACGCATGGTGCCCGTCTCAATCGCGTGGCTGGGCGTGTTCGCGTCGGCCCTGCTCGTGGTGTTACTGCCCCTGCAGCTCGCTGGTTTCTCCACTGGGCCGTTGACCGGATACTACCAGTGGTTGCCGGCGCTCGTATTCCAAATTGTGCTCGCGCTGTGGCTGCTCATCAAAGGTGTCGCCACACCGGCTACGGGATGAGCGCTACTTTCATGTTGAGATGGCACGGGAGCGGCATGAATGGATGCTCAGGCTCGGGTGCTAAAGAAACGATAAGCCGCGCAGCGGCCAAAGATCTGTAGCCCACGGCGCGAGCCGTGGGTCGATAAGTGATCATTCAATCCAGCCCCTTCAGGGGCGAAACATTCCGCCCGGTGTAGTTCGTGTTCCGCCGCTCTGCGGCTACTTGTCGAAACGTAATCCGGTAGCCACGGCTCGCGCCGTGGGCTACAGATCTCTCGCCGCTCCGCGGCGGCTTTGGCGAAAGTGTAACCCCGGAAATAACCCCTGGGTCTAATGCCCGGCAACCCGCTACGCCACAAACTTATAGCCGTGGCCGCGCATGGTGAGAAAGTGCTGAGGCTCCTTCGCGTCGTTTTCCAGCTTCTGCCGCAAGCAGCCCACGTGAAGGTCAACGGTGCGGGTCAGCATTCCGGTATCCAGTGGTACCGCAATTCTGCACGAGGGGAACACGGAGAAAGGGGTGCCGAACCATGAGATCACAATGTTCTACGTGGAGGAGGATCGTCTGATCGCAATCCATTATTGTGACGCCGGAAATCGTGCGCGCACGGAGGGGAAAATGTCGGCCGATGGAAAAAGCGTAGAGTTTAACTTCCTCGATGTCGCCGGCAGCACGAAGGGCGGATTGCTGAAACGCATGATGTTCACGATGGTTGACGCGAACAAGCATGTCATAGATTTCATTTTCATTATGCCAAACGGCAAGCCGGTTGAGTTGCACGGCGAATTTCAGCGGACAAAATGAGGGGGGGCGGCGTGAACCAACAGCGATGGAAGGAGCAGGCCAGCGCGTCAGCGGCGTCCATCTGGAAATGAAAGTCGTCGCATGTGCCTCACTGAGAGGCACACGCAAATCTAGCAAGGAGAATATCAAATGAAGAACAGCGTTATGTTAACCATCACGTCTCTGCTCTTGCTCCTCTTCCTTACGTTTCACCTGGCGGGCGACATCGTGTACGGGTGGGAGCCGGGAGGGCTCGCAAACCTCATTATGCTTGTGATCATCTCCGTCGTCTGGCTGTACGGGACGCTGGTGCTTGCCGAACGGCGATCGGGGTACATCATCATGTTCCTCTTGTCGCTCTTTTCGTTGGTCGTCCCCTACGTCCACATGAAGGGCAAGGGTGTCGGCGTCACCAGCCGGCTCGGCGGTACCAGCGGACACTTCTTTTTCGTCTGGACGCTGCTCGCGATCGGCGTGCTCGGGCTCTTCTCCGCCATCCTCGCGGCGCGCGGACTGTGGAGCCTGCCATGGCGCCGGTCCCGGTCAGCCGCGAGTTCACGCTTGCCTTCCACCTCGTCGGTCGCTCAGTCTGAGCCGTTAAGTTAGAAAGGTGTTCGAGAAAATCGAGATCATTCGCAGGCTGCTGGGCACGCTCGTGTTGTTCATCGGTTCCTTGGGTTGCGCGCTTCAGTAGTATCGGTTCTCTCGCGGCAAGACGAGGCCGGTTCCTGTCATTACCCTGGTTATTATCGGCGACTTAGTTACCCGTGCATTCGCTCGGTGACTTTCGGCATAGCTAAATGCGATTGCCCATATTAAGTTATTCACATTCGCGCTTGCCTGGTGGGGTTGGTGTCTGGCGCCGCCGCAGTGTCGTTCCGTAAAGGCTCCCCCGGCCATCACATGGCTGGAAATATATTTTTCATCTCCATGCTGATGATGGCCTAAGAGTCAAGGTATGAACGAGACAATGATTCCTCCCAGACCGTTATGCACCTGCCGGGTAAGAGTCTAGAATAGCTTCATTCTCCCTTCCAGATTTCAAGCAAGCAGGAGTCGGCTAAATGCGCGTGTCATTTCCTGGGTTGGTTACAACGTTCTTCGCAGGCTTCCTATTAACAGTCTCATCCTTCGCAGTCTCAAACGCGCAACAGGTTTACGAACCTGGCGATATACAACGCGTGCTCTTTGTCGACGAAACTCAATCAGTTCAGATGAAAGACAATGTTGCCTCACGGAAGGGGAGTGGGAATGTTGTAGTCAGCAAGCAGTTCTACGTATTCAAGGGTCCCAGGGCGGAGCTGCGAACGAAGGCAACACTGCCTGAATTTCAGTTCGAGACAGATCCGGGCTTTGACGATCCGGTGTACCTTTTCAGATTTGATGTTCGCTCTGATCGGAGAGAAATCAGAGTTGCCCGGGGCTCTGGAGGTTTGGCCCTAATGTGCATACCGAAGGACCATCTCATCGAGACGACGGTGAAAGAAATCGGGAACGGCCAAAACCAGAGAAAGCATTATTTGTTGAAGCCGACGATGCCGCTTCAACCTGGCGAATACTGTTTAAGTCGAAGGATGTCGACGTGCTATGACTTCGGAGTCGATTGAGATCGGAGATCAGAAGTCAGAGGTCCGAAGACGCTAAGGTTCTTATCTCCCTTCCCACTGGGAGAGGGTTGGGTGAGGGCTTACGGCCGCGCGTGGCCACCTCTCTAAACCCAAAGTTCATTTTTTCGGCGACCGAACTTCGCGCAGGCGCCGCTCAAGAAATCGACGTTCGCTCTCATTCTTCACCAGGGTGAGTGCTTGCTCATAGCTTGCCTCCGCTTCCGCCATCGATCCGAGCCGGCGCAGCAGATCCGCGCGCGCCGCATGCAACAGGTGATAGTCCTGAAGTTCCTCCGCGAGTAAATCAATCAGCGCCAGCGCCGGCTTGGGTCCGTCCGCCATCGCTACTGCGACTGCGCGATTCAATGAAACGATCCGAGAGGGCACCAGTCGCTCAAGCTGATCATAGAGCCGGACAATTTTTGGCCAGTCAGTGACCTCGGGCCGAGCCGCCTGGCAATGCTCAACCGCGATCGCCGCTTGCAGCGCAAACGGACCGGGCTCGCCGCGCAGCGCCTCGGCCACGAGGGGCAGCGCCTCGCTGATCTGAGCCTGATGCCAAAGGCCGCGATCCTGCTCTTCCAGCACGACGAGATCCCCCGATGCATCCAGACGAGCATCGCGCCGCGAATCCTGGAGCAACATCAGCGCTAACAGACCACTCACCTCGGCCGGTGGTTGTGGAGTTATCAACTTTGCCACGAGACGTCCCAGCCAAATCGCCTCACTACAAAGATCGGCGCGCACCAGCGGCGTGCCTCGAGTCGCAGCATAGCCTTCGTTGAAGATGAGATAAATTACGGTCAGCACCGCGTCGAGCCGTGCGGGCAGCTCATTCGTGTCGGGCACTTTATAAGGAATGCCCGCGTCGCGGATCTTGCGCTTCGCCCGCACGAGCCGCTGGGCCATTGTCGCTGGAGGCACGAGGAACGCGCGCGCGATTTCGTCTGTCTCCAGACCGCCGAGGGTGCGCAGCGTCAGCGCCACCTGTGCTTCGGGCGCGAGCGCCGGGTGGCAACAGGTAAAGATCAAGCGTAGACGATCGTCCGAGATTTCACCGGTGTCGTAGTGCGGTTCCTCGACGGTGGGGATCAACCCGGAGGCCGCATACGCATCGAGCTTTTCGCTAAGCCGCGTGCGGCGGCGGAGACGGTCGATGGCCTTGTGCTTTGCGGTCTGCACAATCCATGCTCTGGGAAACTCGGGCACACCGGAAGTCCGCCATTGATCAACCGCGACGGTAAAGGCCTCTTGCGCAGCCTCTTCGGCCAGCTCAAAGTCGCCGAAGTGTCCGATGAGAGTGGCTACTATCCGGCCCCAATCAGAGCGATACACCTGGTCAACCGCGACCTTTGAATTCGGAAGCATGTACGATAGTAAAAAGTTTCGGGTGACGTGTCGATCCGGGCGGTCGCCATTCGATTTACTGTTGGAGGGTCACAGAATGAAATACATGTTGCTGGTTTATCTCGATGAAAAAGCTTTGAGCGACGCCGAGCGTGAGCGCTGTTACGTAGAGTCTGCGCAACTCGCGCAAGAACTTAACGCCAGCGGCCAATATCGTGATGCGAGTCCGCTACATCCCGTTTCAACGGCGACCAGCGTCCGCGTGCGCGAAGGCAGACGCGTCGTGACCGACGGCCCGTTCGCCGAGACTCGCGAACAACTCGGCGGCTATTACCTGATCGAAGCCAGTGATCTCGATGCGGCGATAGACGTTGCCGAAAGGATTCCGCCGGCGCGATTTGGCACGATCGAAATCCGCCCCGTGCTGGAAATTACGGGCCTGCCGGACGAGTAGAGCAATCGAGTCGTGACTAAGAGGTGTATAGAGTACCAACTTTAGTTGGGCTCTGGGTGTGAAAAGGGCCCGAAAGAGTCGTAACCGAGACTAAAATTCTTTTTCTCTTAAGTGTCGATCTCGCGGCCCATCATTCGATTAATAGTCGGAAACAGAAAATCATAGGAGAAACTAAAATGCGATTCATGGTTCTGGTAAAAGCAAACAAGGATTCTGAGGCGGGCGTCATGCCGACCAAGGAAGGCCTGACGGCAATGGGGAACTTCAACGAAGAGCTGGTCAAAGCCGGTGTGATGCTCTCGGGCGAGGGACTGCATGCGAGTTCGAAAGGCGCGCGGGTAAAATTTTCCGGCGGCAAGCAGACAGTGACCGACGGACCCTTCACCGAAACGAAGGAGTTGGTCGCCGGCTTCTGGATCTGGCAAGTGAAGTCTCTGGCAGAAGCGATCGAATGGCTCAAGCGCGCTCCCTTCGAAGACGATACCGAGGTCGAGATCCGCCGGATGTTCGAAGCGGAAGACTTCGGCGACGAATTCACGCCCGAACTTAGGGAACAAGAGGAGCGACTGCGCGCCGAGGCGGCCGCGAAAGCGCAGGGATAGGTCGCAGCGATGAATAAACAGGAGCAAAACATTATGCAAACAATCACCCCGTTTTTGTGGTTCGACAACCAAGCCGAGGAGGCTGCAAATTTTTATGTGTCGGTTTTTGAGAACTCAAAGATCCTGAGCGGTACTCGATACGGAGACTCGGGCGCCGAGGCTGCGGGCAGGCCGAAGGGATCAGTCATGACAGTCGAATTCGAACTCGATGGACAAAAGTTCGTTGGCTTGAACGGTGGACCGCATTTCAAATTCACTGAGGCCGTATCGTTCGTGGTCAATTGCGAGACACAGGAAGAAGTAGATTATTTTTGGGAGAAGCTTTCCGCGGGTGGGACTGAGGTCCAATGCGGCTGGCTAAAGGACAAGTATGGCCTGTCATGGCAAATCGTTCCGACTATCTTAACCAAGCTGCTGGGTAACAAAGACGCATCGAAATCGCAAAGAGTCATGAAGGCGATGATGCAAATGAAAAAGCTCAACATCGCAACTTTGCAACAGGCGGCTGACGAGCAAGAGTAATCCGGCAATCCCTTGTACCACAGGCTGCCAGCCTGTGAAGGAACTGCAGGCTGGCAGCCTGCACTACATTTACAATGCAGAAGGAGAGCAGAATGCAGATTAGTCCTTATCTTAACTTCGACGGCCAGTGCGCTGCCGCATTCAAGTTTTACGAGCAGGCTCTTGGCGGTAAGATCACTTTCCAGATGACTTGGGCTGAAATGCCCGGCGCGGATCAATTTCCGGTTGAGTCGCAAAAATTAATCATGCACTCAACGCTGAGTGTCGGCGACCAGGTAATCATGGGAGCAGATTCACCTCCGGGCCGTTATGAACAGCCAAAAGGATTGAACGTCTCGCTTCATTTGAAAGACATCGCCGAAGGTGAGCGCATCTTCAACGCGCTGGCTGAAAATGGAAACGTGACGATGGCCTTTCAGCAGACCTTCTGGTCACCGGGCTTCGGGATGTGCGTCGATCAATTCGGCATTCCCTGGATGGTCAACTGCGAACAGGCGGCCTAAGAAAGAATTGGCGGCAGGTGAACGCAGATCGGAATGGAGCGCGGACATCCTGTCCGCCAGTGTACATAGCACGCTCAACGTCTGGAACGGCTAGCATATTCTCGCCGCCCAGACGGACATGACGTCCGCGCTCCTTCAGGATCTGCATGCATCCGCGTTAATCTGCGGCAAATTATGCCAATTTGAGATTGCAGGTGAAACCAAATGGAGAATAACCAGCCCACGCTTGGAAATGGTAAGGTCTGCTACATCGAGATTCCGGCGATCGACATCAAGCGGTCGGTATCTTTCTATAAAGACGTGTTCGCCTGGGAAATCAGAGAGCGTGGTGACGGCAGCATCGCTTTTAATGACACCGTCGGGCAAGTGAGCGGCACGTGGGTGAAAGGCCGGCCACCGTCAACCCAGCCCGGCATTTTGGTCTACATCATGTGTGACAGTGTGGCCGCGACGATCGAGGCGGTGGTTGCACTTGGAGGCAAGATTGTCCAACCGATCGGTATGGATGCACCGGAGATAACCGCCCGGTTTAGCGATCCGGCGGGAAATGTATTTGGCCTCTATCAGGAACCGGCATAGTCTGGACGCTACCAGGCAGGAGAGCTCTCGATGCTAAAGAAAAAGACTCGCGCGGCCAACGCTGCAGCCACCGATGTAGACAAATATCTCGCGCAGGTTCCGCCGGCAGCGCGGGCCGCGCTCGAGAAACTTCGCCAGACAATCAAGGCCGCTGCACCCGCCGCCGTCGAGGTCATCAGCTACGGCATGCCGATTTTCAAATACCAGGGAATGCTGGTGGGCTTTGCCGCGTTCACCAACCACTGCAGCTTCTTCGTCATGGGCACGGATGCCATGAGGGCACATGAAGACGAACTTAAACGCTATGACACTTCCAAGAGCACCATTCGCTTCCCAATGGATAAGCCGCTGCCCAAAGCGCTCGTGAAAAGACTCGTCAAGGCGCGAATCGAAGAGAACGAGGCTCGCGCGATTCGCCGGGCCGCCAGGAAAAACGCTAAACGATGATCGCGCACGGTACAGAGGCAACAGATGATCGAGAGATCGTTTCGACGCGACTCATCGATGCACCGCGCGAACTTATCTGGTGCGCGTGGACCGAACCGGATCAGCTAACGCACTGGTGGGGACCGAACGGCTTTACCAGTACTTTTCAGGAATTCGACCCGCAACCTGGCGGCGTGTGGCGATTCATATTGCACGGCCCCGATGGTAAGGATTATAAGAATGAGATCGTCTTTCGAGAGCTGGTGAAACCGGAACGCATTGTTTTTGAGCATTTGTCCGCGCCCAAGTTCCAGGTGACCGCCACCTTCGTCGAGGAGGGTAGCCAGACCCGCATCACTTTTCGCATGCTGTTCGAAACCGCCGCTGAATGCGACAAAGTTAAGACGTACGCCGTCGCAGCGAACGAGCAAAACTTTGATCGGCTCGAGGCGCAACTGGCCAGGATGTGAGCCGTCCTAACAATTTGGAAACCCAGGGAGAAGCACCCCCATGATCAAGAAAATTCTGATTGGCATCGCCGTCATCGTCGTCGTGCTGGTAGTCGTAATCGCGCTCCAGTCCTCTACTTATCACGTCGAGCGGAGCGCAACCATCAACGCTCCCGCGGCCGCGGTCTTCGCGCAGGTAAATGATTTTCACAAGTGGAACGCCTGGTCTCCCTGGGCGAAGCTCGATCCGGCAATGAAGCAGACCTTCGAGGGCGCGCCGGCCGGCAGCGGCGCTGTCTACACCTGGACCGGCAACAAGCAGGTTGGCGAAGGCCGCATGACGATCACTGAGAGCCATCCCAGCGACCTGGTCAAAATCAACCTTCAATTCCTCAGACCGTTCGCCGGCAACAGCGTCACGGTATTCACCTTCAGGCCTGAGGGTAATCAAACCACCGTGACCTGGAGCATGACCGGCGAAAAGAATTTCCTTGCCAAGGCCTTCCACCTCGTCGTGAACATGGACAAAATGGTCGGCGGCGATTTTGAGAAGGGACTCGCCCAAATGAAATCCGTTGCCGAAGCAGCAGCAAAGCAGTAAGACAATTGCATGCGCTCTGAATTTACGCGGTGCGTGATCGAGATCACTTCATCGCGAAACGCGGCAGAACATGCAAGTCGCAAGGGAGATCAATCATGAACATTGTACTGTGGATCATTCAGGTGCTGCTCGCGCTGCTTTTTCTGTTCGCCGGCGGTGTGAAGCTGGTCCTGCCCATCGAAGAGATGACAAAGCAGACGGCTTTGCCCGGGTTATTCCTGCGATTTATCGGCGTGGTTGAAGTGCTGGGCGGGCTTGGTCTGATCCTGCCGGGGCTGCTGCGGATTAAGCCGGGTCTCACTCCGCTGGCCGCTGTCGGACTGCTGATCATTATCATTGGAGCGACGGTTATCTCACTGCAAACAGGCCCCGTCGCTCTGGCGATGATCCCGTTGGTAACGGGACTGCTTCTGGCTTTTGTCGCCTATGGCCGCTGGCGGATCGCACCGCTGCCGGCGCGCCGGAAATGACCCGGGATATCCGCGGCCGAGTCCCAATGATTGTTCACCTGATAGACGGCACCTACGAACTCTTTCGCCACTTCTACGGCATTCGCCGCTTTAAGAAAACCGATCCGCCTTTCGGCGCCGTTACGGGTGTGCTCAACACGGTGGCGAAAATGATCGAGGACGGCGCGACGCACATCGGAGTCGCAACCGATCACGTCATCGAGTCCTTCCGCAACGGTCTGTGGCCCGAATACAAAACCGGCGCCGGCATCGAGCCGGTTCTGCTCGCTCAATTTCATCCACTCGAGCAAGCCCTTACCGCGATGGGCGTCGTGGTCTGGCCGATGGTCGAGCTGGAGGCCGACGACGCGCTCGCTTCCGCGGCCCACCTCGCGGGCCAGGACAAGCACGTGGAGAAGGTTTGCATCTGGACGCCGGACAAAGATCTTTCGCAATGCGTTGTGGGCGATCGAGTGGTGCAAGCAGATCGAAGAAAGAACGAGATTCGTAATGCAGACGGCGTCCGCGCCAAGTTTGGGGTCGCGCCGGAGTTCATCGCTGACTATCTCGCGCTGGTGGGCGACGCCGCCGACGGCTATCCCGGCATTGCCGGCCTGGGCGCCAAGACCGCGGCGACCCTCATCAATCGTCACGGCCACATCGAACAGTTCCCTGCCGGTTTACTGAAGGAAGATAACCTGCAGCGCGCGCTGCTCTTCAAAACGCTCGCGACGCTACGCACGGACGCGCCATTGTTCAAGAATGTCGAAGAGCTTCGCTGGCGTGGTCCAACCGAGTCCTTTCCATCGATGGCTGAAAAGATCGGCGATGCGCGGATCGCTGCGCGCGTGCAGAAATTACAAAACCGTGAGCGGTAGCGCCTGTGTCCAGACTGCTCTGCAAATCGCCTTACGCCGAAGGCGTTAGATAATTTAGCCCGGCGTAACACGCCGGGAAATCAGTCAGTGAAGGTTCGTACCCTGAAAGGGTTTGCCAATTCTTTATTGAGAAGGTTATTCAACGCTTTCAGCGTAGTGATGAACAAATAGCATCTGCCCCAGGGTGCTACCCTGGGCTAAGTTAGATAACGCCTTCGGCGTAACGAACTCGAGTTTTGACCCGCCCTCTGTAGCCCTTAGAATCCTTGCACAATCTGCCATGACACGCTGTAATCATCAACCATGAGCAGCGACGCAAAATGTGAAATCGATCGGCGCGGGTTTCTTCGCGGCGCCCTGGCGACCGGCGCCATGCTAATGGCCGCGCGGACGATGCAGTCCACGGCACTCGCTGCCGGCTTCAATGCCCAACGCCACTTCGCGCCCGTCAAGGTTGCGCGCAATCGGATCATTCGTGAAGTCGTCGGCCTCAGACCGTATCGCGCCGAAGGTTTTGTAGTTAGTGCGGAGCGAGTCGGCGAAAAGCTCCTCGTCCATAATTACGGCCACGGCGGCGCGGGTATCACGCTCTCGTGGGGAACTGCGTCACTCGCCGTTGATCTGGCGCGAGACTTCTTGTCAGCCTCCACTCCATTAACAAGGGAGTCTCATCGCCGAAGAGTTGGTCGTGGAGCCCGCCAACCGCGCCATTTCGCCGTGCTCGGCTGCGGCGTCAATGGCCTCTCAACCGCGCGCCTGCTGCAGCAGCGTTTTCAGGATGGCCCAGGCACGGTGACGATCTACGCGAAAGACCTGCCGCCGAACACGACTTCAAACATCGCGGGCGGCTTCTGGTCGCCCACTTCGGTCTACGATCCCGAAGTTGCCTCAACGAAGTTCATCGAACAGTTTCGCCTCGCTTGCCGGATTTCCAATCGGGCTTTTCAAACGCTGGCGGGACCAGATTACGGCGTGCGCTGGATGGATACGTATGAACTCTATCGCGATGAAGGATTCCTCGCGCGCGAGCTTCCGGGCGGCAACGATCTCTATCCGCAAAGCGACGTTCATCGCGATCCGGAGCATTACTTTGGCTACCCTTATGTCCGGCAGTACAGCACGATGCTGATCGAGCCGCCCATCTATCTCAACGCGCTGTTGCGCGACTTCTATGTCGCCGGGGGTAAAGTGGTAGTGAAAGAGTTTCGCAGTCGTGAAGAGATTGCGCGTTTGCCTGAACCAGTCATTTTCAACTGCACCGGTCTGGGCGCGCGAGCTCTTTTTAGTGATCAGAAACTATCGCCAGTGCGCGGCCAACTGGAAGTGTTGCTGCCGCAACCCGAGATTGACTACTGCTACCTGGGCCACGGGTACATGTTCCCGCGTCACGACGGCATCATCCTTGGCGGCACGTTCGATCACGACAACTGGTCAGTTGTACCTGATCCGGAACAGACAACCGGGATACTTGAAGGGCATGCCGAGATAATGAAGGGACTCAAGGACTGAGACTTGTTCACTCAGAGTTTCAGAAGCCCGACCGTGAGGGAGGGCCCGCTCTCGCAACCCTCCCGCTAATAGAATCGAAACCCGTCCGTGATTGGTGATCGGCGAGCGACACGTGCGTCGCTCTTGCTTACGCGCGGGCTTCTGACACGGGCTCTCACGCGTGTATTATGTCGGCCTACTTGTGCATGCCTTGAAGCTGATTATGAAATTGCCAGTTGAAATGCTGCTGCTCCAGCAGAACATTGGCCAGTCCTTCCAATCGCCGGTCGTGCGCATACTGCTCATCGCGATAGCGTGTGGGCTGCTCTATGTGCTCTGGAGAGAAGTGCGGAAAATTCCGGCGAAGCTCTTCAGCCTGATGGCGACGGCGTTTGTGGACATGGTCGGGTTGCTGATGATCATTCCCCTGCTGCCGTTTTATGTGCAGACGCTGGGTGGCTCCGGCATCGACCTCTTTCGGATTCACTTTGGGATCGGGATCATCATCGGGTTCATCGTCACCTCCTTTACTATCGCTCAACTGCTGAGCGCGCCCATGTGGGGAAGGTTTTCGGATCGAGTGGGACGGCGGCCCACCCTACTAATCGCCTTGGGCGCGTCGGCGATTGCGTATTTGATTTTCGGCTTTGCCCATTCGCTCCTCGTTCTCTTCTTGTCGCGAATGGTGCAGGGGGCCGGCGGCGGCACAGTCGGCGTCATTCAAGCTTACGTAGCCGACTCGACTGATCCCAAGGATCGCGCGCGGGCGCTGGGATGGCTCTCGTCCGCCACCAATCTCGGAGTGGCGCTGGGCCCAGTGCTCGGCGCCTTTGCTATCAAACTCGGAGAGCGCGACCTGAGGCCGGGCCCAGGAACATTGCTGATGGGCGGCGCCGCGCCGGGAATCATGGCAGCGGCGCTCTGTATGCTGAACATGATCTTCGTGGCGCGGTATCTGAAGGAATCACGCGATTTCAGCGAGCAGGCACAGGCGGGAGAGATCCGCCGCACTTCGTCACAAGCGATCTGGCGCGTGATCTCGCATTCGGGCGAGCCTGCGTCACGCCTAATCTGGATCTATGCGATCGCCATCGGCGCATTTCAGGGAAGCTTTACCGTGCTCGCGCTCTTTTTGAACGCGCGCTTTCACGTTACCAAAGAGACGATTGGTTATTTCTTCATGTACGTGGGATCGATTTCAGTGTTTGCCCGCGTGCTGCTACTGGGACGCATGGTCGATTGGCTGGGCGAAGCGAAGCTCTCACGTTTGGGGATTGTGCTCCTCGCAGGTGGTGTCCTGGGAATGCCGCTGTCGCGAAGCCTTGGGATGCTGGCGATTGCGGTGGCGCTTATTCCGCTGGGCACGGCCTTCACTTTTCCCTGCGTGACGGCACTGCTGTCGCGGGTCATCGCACCCAGAGAGCGCGGCCTTTACATGGGCATGCAGCAGACCTATGGCGGCGTGGCTCGCATCATCGCGCCGCTGTTCTTCGGCTGGGCGTTCGATGCGATTGGCGTGTCGGCGCCCTACTTCTTCTCGTCCGCGTTCATTCTGGCGACACTCTTCCTCGGATTCGGAATGGATAAATATGCGAAGGGCGAAGTTGCAGTGACGCAGACGACGACCGCGAGTGCAGAGCAGGAGGCATAACGGTTCACGCGGCTAAGCGCGAGAAATTTCCGCACCTTCGGTGATTGTCCGAGAGCTTGAAGTCGCGCCTACTATGCCGGCTATCTTTGGCCTCGCTGAAAGCCAAGCCGCCGCAGTCAAACATAATGTAATCACGATTGAGAAAACGATGGGTATGATAAAGAGGTATCTCCAGCTCACAACCGTGATGGCGGCAAAGCAAAGGGCGAACGCCCACGCAGTGCCGCGCATGAGCGCCAAAGTCGCTGCCGGAAGGCCACCTAGCTGCCATGCCAATATCGCCGCGAATAGATAAAACACGCCGACAGAGAATCCGGCCGCCACAAAGAGGTCCCAATACGTGCGGTTGAACCCCTGCACGTCAAAGTGAATTGACCGCATTGAGCCAAGCAGGGCATCAACACCCCAACTGGGATCAGACTGGCGAAAGCCGAGTGTATGTCCTACCGCGAAAAGCAGCAGAAGCACAGCAGCGATTCGATAAAACATAGATGCTTTCATTCTTGCCTCCAGAGCTCACGGCAGCGAGCACACTATCCTGCCGCGTAGGTTCAAACTGTACCACTACCAGAAATTCAGTAAGGATCATCCAAAAGCGTATTGCTAAGTCGAGGCTCGGAGCGGTGCACTAACTAACCAGCGAGTGATTGTCCTTCGATTCAATCACGCGTCTGTATTCAGGATGAAGGTAGGCAATGCGCCCAGCGACGACTGTCGCCACGTTCGCGCCATGGAAGCTATAGCCATCGAAGGGCGTGTTGCGGCTCTTTGATTTCGATCGGGATGCGTCGAAGGTCCAAGCCAGCTCAGGATCGAGAATCGTCAAGTCGGCTCGCGAGCCGGCACGCAAGCTACCACGTTCTTCCAGACTGAAAATCCGAGCTGGATTCGTCGAGCACAATTCGACCAGCCGCTCGAGCGAGATCACGCCTTCCTTAACCAGACGCTCAAACGCCAGTCCTACGGCGGTTTCCAAACCAACAATACCGAACGGGGCCTGGTCGTACTCGAGTTCTTTCTCGTCCGCGTGATGCGGCGCATGATCGGTCGCTATCGAATCGATGGTGCCGTCGCGCAAACCTTCGATGATCGCGTCCAAATGATCCTGGCTGCGCAGCGGCGGACTCATTTTTGTGTTCGTGTCATAGTCCTGGGTGGCTTCATCCGTCAGCGTCCAGTGATGGGGCGCGACTTCGCACGTCACGGGCAGTCCCTTCTCTTTCGCGCGCCGCACAGCCTCGAGCGCACCGCGAGTTGAGACGTGCGCGAGATGCACCCGCGCCCCGGTTAACTCTGCCAGCAGACAGTTACGTTCGGCGTCTACTTCTTCCGCGGCGGCGGGCATGCCGCGCAGACCCAACACGAGGGACCAGTGACCTTCATGCATCACTCCGCCGCGGGCCAGCGATTTGTCTTCGCAGTGATCGATGACCGGCAAGTCGAACCCGCGCGCGTATTCCATGGCGCGGCGCATTATCCCGGCAGTTGGCACCGCGCGGCCGTCATCTGAAACAGCGATGATCCCGGCGTCTTTCATCTCGCCCATTTCGGCGAGCTCAGTGCCATCGGAATTCTTTGTAATTGCGCCGATGGGAAAAACGCTGGCCAGGCCGGCACGCTCAGCCTGTTCGATCACGAACCTGGTAACCGCGGCGTTGTCGTTGACGGGATTCGTGTTTGGCATCGCACAAATAGTTGTGAATCCGCCGGCGACTGCGGCCGCGGCTCCGCTGGCGATCGTTTCTTTGTATTCGTGTCCGGGCTCGCGCAAATGCACGTGCACGTCTATGAAGCCAGGCGCGACGATCAAACCGGTGGCGTCAAAGACTTCGGCGCCTTCGGGCACGCCGTCGCTGTGACTGGAGAGGCCGACCACGCGGCCATCCTCGATGAGCAGATTCTTGCCCGTGTTAGTTCCCTGCGCGGGATCGATCACGTAACCATTTTGAATCAGTAAGCGCATCGCTGTTTGCTCTGTGAACCTTCCGCTGTCCTAAGCTCCGTTAGGAGCGTGATATTTATAGTACCGAGAGCCAATTGCGTGCCAGCTCCGGAGGAGCGACATATTTTGGAGACGAGCTATCGGCGATATATGTCGCTCCTCTGGAGCTTCTGAATACTTAGTGCCACATGTAGCTATAAATATTTCGTCCCTACGGGACTGACAGCACGAGAACCCTACTCAGAAACCAGAAGCTGCGAGCTTACAGAGAACCAAAGAAGATATTCCCTGGTGCGTTCCTGACTTCATTGCGCGAATAACTTCCCCGTACGTTCTCTCTTCGCACCATTCTTGGCAACCGGAATTCGTTTGGCTCCATTCTCTTTGCTGGCCCCGGCCAACAGGTAGAGCACGGCCATCCGCACCGCGACGCCGTTAGTGACTTGATCCAGAATCAGTGAACGTCCGCCGTCAGCAAGCTCCGAAGAGACTTCTATTCCGCGATTCATGGGGCCCGGATGCATCACGATGGCATCGGGCGCCGCCAGGCTCAGATGGCTGAGGCGTAGTCCATAATGCACCGCGTATTCGCGCATCGACGGGAAAAACGCTTCTGTCTGTCGCTCGCGTTGAACCCGAAGGATCATCACCACGTCGGCGTCGACGATTACGTCTTCGATCTTTCTTTCGACGCGCACGCCTTGTTCGATCAAGCCGGCAAATTCGGGCGGCACCAGCGTCCCCGGCCCGGCCACGCTGACTGTCGCACCGAGCTTCGACAGCAAATAAATGTTCGAGCGCGCCACGCGTGAATGCAGGATGTCGCCAATGATGGCGACTTTCAGTCCGGCCAGCCGGCCTTTGTATTCGCGGATGGTAAGCGCGTCGAGCAGCGCCTGGGTCGGATGTTCGTGCGCGCCATCGCCGGCGTTCACAATCGCGGCATTACAGACCTGGGCCAGATGCGCCGGCGCCCCTGACGCAGAGTGGCGAATCACGATGCAGTCCGGCGACATCGCTTCCAGGTTGCGCGCGGTGTCGAGCAGAGTTTCGCCCTTAGAGACACTCGAGGTAGAGACGCTGATATTGACGGCATCGGCGGAAAGACGTTTGGCCGCGATTTCAAACGAGGTGCGGGTGCGGGTCGAAGCTTCGAAGAATAGATTAATGATTGTGCGCCCGCGCAAGGCGGGCACCTTCTTGATTTCGCGTTTTGAGACGTCGAGAAAAGTCTCAGCCGTGTCGAGCAGAAAATTGATCTGCTCGGCTGATAATTCGCGGATGCCGAGGAGATGTTTGAGTTTGAAGTTAGTGCTCATTCAGCCAGCTGGCACAGACTTCAGTCTGTGATCCTCATGCGCGCAACAACACAGACTGAAGTCTGTGCCACTCAACAAAAAAGCGGCCACCGAGGCCGCTTCACGCTGCAGCTTCTGCTGCCGGTCGCTCTACGATCACGACCCCTTCGTCTTCGTCAAAATCGGTGAGCATGACCTTGATGATCTCGCTCTTTTTCGTCGGCACCAACTTGCCGATGTAATCCGCCTGGATGGGCAACTCGCGATGTTCGTTGCCGCGATCGATGAGCACCGCGAGCTGCACGCGTTTGGGACGGCCAAAATCGATCAATTGATCCAGCGCCGCGCGCACCGTGCGGCCGGTATAAAGCACATCGTCTATCAGAACAATGGTGCGTCCTTCGATGTCGCCCGGCAATTCCGTGCCGCTGACAATCGGTTTGGCGCCGACCGTCGAAAGATCGTCGCGATACAAAGTAATGTCGAGGATGCCGACGGGGGGACGCTTGCCTTCAAGGTCAGAGATTTTGTCGGCGATACGGTTGGCCAGAGGGACTCCGCGGCGGCGAATGCCGACCAGGACCAGGTCGGTCAAGCCGTGGTTCTCTTCTACAATCTCGGAAGCCAGCCGTGCCAGCGCGCGGTTGATTCGCGCGTCATCCATGATTCGAGCTTTCTCCGTGAACTCCATCGCGAGGGATACTATCAAGATCGATGAGACCGTGACAAGTGTGTCTGCATTACTAGAAAATTTTTCGAGCCCGTCGAACGCGCTCACACCCACCACACCTTGACCGCACGCAACCCATGCGGCGAAAAGACGCATAAGAGGCTTTGCTCCTTGACGTTTCTCCCATCATCTTTATACTGAGTCGTCCAACAGGATCTACGAACGTTTATTTTGCGGGAGCCGCAAGTCAGAAACCAGGATCGATTTCGTTTTGATGTAGACCCTCACCCGCCCGACGATCTTCCTTAGTTTAACCAAACACCAATTATTAATAGTGCCGTGAAGGCATCCGAAGGTTCGCATTTCTTTGCGCCGATCTCTGCTTGGGATCGGTACGTGCATTGATCTCTGCCGTAGAGGCCTGCACAACGAACCTACAACCAACTGTTCTTAGGAGAATCAATGAACCCGCGAAAGAAATCCCCTTACGTGATCGGACTGCTCTTTATTCTGCTCGTCGCCGCTTTGGCGTTTCCATTTTCCGGTGGCGCCGCGCCTGACCTGCAAACACAACCCCAGAGCCCCAACGCGAAAGCGCGTGAACTCCCAAATTTCGACGCGTTTGGCGCGAGCACGAAACGCTCCGCAGCCCTTTCTCAATCAAACGGTCAAGCAGACGCTCGATCTGATAACCCACCTCAATCTGAAGCCGGTCACCTCGTTCAATTTGAGCCGCGCCTCGGCGTTCCTACTTTTCTCTGGACGTCAGAGCCAGGCTCCGCGCGATCGCCTCAGTCAACTGGCGGTCAGACGACCGGTGGCAGCGATCCAGAGTCAGCCGCCAGGAATCACCTGGGGAGATATTCTTCGCGATACCGACTTTCCGCAGCGGATGTCGCCACGGCGCGACTGGCGTCGATTCATGACACCGGCAAGGGAGCGATCATTGTTAAGTTCAAGCAAGAGGTAGCCGGCGTCGAAGTCTTCCGCGACGAGATCAACGTTGTCATGAACAGGGACCTCCAGTTGATTGCCTTGTCGGGTTACTTGACCGGCGCCACTGACGGCGTCGTCAGCGCAACTCAGGATTTCAAGCTCGATCCAGCGAATGCATTGGGTAAGGCGCTTGAGGATCTTACCGGCAGTGCTTTAAATACCTCGACGCTGAAAGGTGTCGCGTCAGCAATCAAAGAGCCGACTTCATATCTCCTCTTCACCGCCGACAGTAGTGATACGCCAAGCTTCGCTTTCACCGAAGAACCGGCGCGCGTCAAGAAAGTCTTTTATCATCTCATCGATGAGTACATACCCGCTTACTATGTCGAAGCCGATGTGCTCGTCCCCTCGAGCGGCGGGAATACTTTGTCGGCTTCAGGTGAAGCGATGCCGATCGAATTGGCTTACTCCTATGTGATTTCAGCGGTTGATGGCCAGATACTTTTCCGCAACAACCTAATGGCCGAGGTAAAGCCTGACCAAAAATCCACGTCGGGGACAAACCTTCTTGGACCGGGCGGCTTCACTTATCGCGTCTGGGCCGATCCTGTCACAGGCGTTCCCTATGACACCCCCGCCGGCAACGGCGTACATCCAAAACTAATCGCTTTTCCGGATGGCGCGCAGGCTCCCTTTGTTCCCTTGAACGATGTGACCTTGCCGAACTATCCCTTCAGCCAGAACGATCCGTGGCTGGCGCCCGGCGCGACCCAGACTAACGGTAATAACGTCGACGCATTTCTAAATCTGTTCACCCCCGACGGGCTCGGCAATCCGGTTACGACGACACCGACCGAGCCGCCCACGGGTGACTTCCGCGCACAAATAACCGCCGCGGGCGAGTTCCTCAATACACATACCCCTGACGAAAACACGGCTTCGGCCACGGCTCGACAGGGAGCTATTCAGCAACTTTTTTACGACGTCAATTTCCTGCATGATTTGTTCTATGATGCGGGCTTCAATGAAGCAGCGGGAAATGCCCAGACCAACAACTACGGGCGTGGCGGCCTGGGTAACGATTCAATCAAAGCACAAGCCCAGGATTTTCAGTCTTTCAGCAATGCAAACATGTTGACTCCGGCAGACGGCGCACAGCCACGGATGCGGATGTACGTGTTCCCTTCTCCGACGAGCACACTCGACATTCAGGCGCCGGAATCGATTGTGGCCGGCCCCAGGATAGGCATCTCGATGTCAGGACCACAGACCTTCGACATCACCGCAGATATTGTAAAGGCGACATTTTCAAATAGTCCGTCATCATGCACCGTTACCAACGCTGTCGCTCTGAGCGGCAAGCTGGCGTTGTTCGACTTTGATAACACCGACGGCACGGGCTGCTCGTTTTCGACCCGAATCAGCCGTATCACCGCCACCGGCGCGGTGGCGATGATCATGGCTTACACGTCCGGGTCTCCTACCAGCATTGCGAACATCACTGGCTTTGTCACTGCGAACACCAAGCCGGTGTCCACCATTGCATGGAACTCGTCAACGCCGATCAAGACTGAACTCACCGCCGGGAACACGGTTACCGGGCGGCTGCACCGCGCCCCGGACCGAGACGGCACAGTCGACAACCAAATCGTTTTTCATGAATGGGGCCACTACCTGAGTAATCGTTTGATTGGCAATGGCAGCGGTCTGAACACCAACATGGCCGGTGGAATGGGCGAAGGTTGGAGCGACTTTACCGCGATGTTGGCATTGACGGTGCGAGAGGATGATACCGCCACCCCCAGTAATGCGAATTGGAATGGCGCATATGCTCTGGCGACTTATGCCACCGGCGCGCCCAGTGGCGTCAACAACTCTTACTACTTTGGCATTCGTCGTTATCCATACTCAACGGACATGACCATAGATCCGCTCACGTTCAAACATGTCCAGAACGGCGTGGCGCTTCCCGTCGGTCCGCCGGTGGCGTTTGGCCAGACTGGAGCAACTAACTCTGAAGTTCACAATACCGGCGAAGTCTGGGCGAGCATGCTTTGGGAATGTTATGCGGCGCTCTTGCGCGACACGCAAGGTGCAACACCGCGCTTGACCTTTGCTGAAGCTCAGGACCGGATGAAGAACTATCTCGTCGCCTCGTACAAAATGACGCCGGTCTCTCCGACTTTTCTGGAAGCGCGTGACGCCGTACTAGCGGCCGCCTTCGCTTACGATTACGAGGACGGCCGTCTCTTCGGCCAGGCATTCGCCAAGCGCGGCGCGGGAATCAACGCTATCTCGCCAGACCGCTATTCTGCTACCAACTCGGTCGTGACTGAGAGCTTCGACGCCGGCAGTGCTCTTTCATATGTGAGTTCAACCCTCGACGACAGCGTCGACAACTGCGACGCCGACGGCTATCTCGACAACAGCGAAAAAGGCTTGTTGAAAGTAACGCTCAAGAACAACGGATTTCAGAATCTCTTCAACACGACGGCCACCGTCTCAAGCGACAACGCACACGTTACTTTTCCGAACGGCTCAACCATTAACTTCGGCCCTACGCAACCTGGCCAGAATGTCATTGGTTCACTCGTGGTAGCCGCGAATGGCGTCGCGGGAATCGAAGAATCCAACTTCAGCATCACGTTTCAGGATTCGGGATCTCCGGCAGTCGCTCCTGCAACCGTCAATTGGGTCGAGCGCCTGAATGTGGATGAAATCCCTGCCGCTTCAGCTACAGACAGTGTTGAAGCGAAGCCTACCGTCTGGACCGTGACCAGTAATCCAGCCTTAGCGATTGGTGTTGCACAGCAATGGAGGCGAACTCAGGATGCCGGGACTTCCAATCATGGCTGGTTTGCTCCTGATCCGTTCGTTGGTTCTGATCAGTATCTGACCAGCCCGGTAATGACCGTTGACGGCAGCGGTTCAATGAATCTTCAGTTCGATCACAGTTGGGGCTTTGAATTCGACGGCGGCGGCAACTATGACGGGGGCGTCGTAGAAATGAGTGTCAACGGTGGCGCTTACACCGACATCGGCGCGCCGGCCTACAACGGCACGATCTTGAATTACTCCGGGACCGTGAATCCACTCAAGGGCCGGGTCGGGTTTGTCCAGAACAGCGCCGGCACCATTCACACATCTCTGACTCAAGCGATTGCTCCAGGCTCAACTGTTCAAGTTCGATTTCGAGCCGGCAGCGACAGCGCGGTCGGATCAACCGGATGGCGAGTCGACAACATCGCTTTCACCGGCACTGTCGAAACCCCTTTCGCGGTTCTTGTGCCTGAAAGCGTTACCTGTCATCCCGCCCCCGCTCCAACGCCGGTCATAATCGCTTTATCACCGAGCACTTTGCCCGCAGGCGCCCTCGGTACTCCATATTCGGCGGTGCTAACGCCGTCCGGAGGCACGGGACCTTATTCCTACACCACCACTCCGGTGGTGCTGCCACAAGGATTCGGCAGCAGCGTAGTTAACGGCAACCTGCAGCTTAGCGGCACGCCGACTCAGGCGGGGCCGTTGCTGTTCACAGTCAACGCGACCGACAGCGCTTCTCACACGAGCAGCGTCAACTTCGCGATTACGATCAATAAGGGAACGCCGACTATCACCTGGAGCAATCCGGCTGATATCACATATCCGACAGCTTTGAGCAGCACGGAACTCAATGCGACAGCGAGTGTTCCAGGAGTCCTGACTTACACGCCACCGGTAGCCACAGTGCTTAATGCCGGCAATGCGCAGACTCTGTCGGTCAGTTTTACGCCGAACGACACGACCAACTACAACAATACTTCGAAGAACGTTTCAATCAATGTCCTGAAGGTAACCCCGACAATCACCTGGAGCAATCCATCTGACATAACCTATCCGACGGCTCTGAGCGGGACGCAACTCAACGCGACTGCGAGCGTGCCCGGTGTCTTAACTTACACGCCGCCTGCGACCGCGGTGCTCAACGCGGGCAATGCCCAAACGCTGTCGGTTAACTTTGTGCCGACCGATGCCACCAACTACAACAACACTTCGAAAGACGTTTCAATCAATGTCCTGAAGGCAACGCCGACTATTATCTGGAGCAATGCGGCCGACATCACGTACCCGACTGCTCTAAGCGGGACGCAACTCAACGCGACCGCGAGCGTGCCCGGTGTCTTAACTTACACACCGCCTGCGACTGCGGTGCTCAACGCGGGCAATGCCCAAACGCTGTCGGTTAACTTTGTGCCGACCGATGCCACCAACTACAACAACACTTCGAAAGACGTTTCAATCAATGTCCTGAAGGCAACACCGACGATTACCTGGAGCAAT
>JAWVEB010000063.1:0-7025 GCA_033856915.1 Blastocatellia bacterium
TGAATACGCCAATTTTTGGAGTGCGCCGGCAGAGCGAAGCGGCGACGGCGCGCTTTGCACAAAAAGGCAGCGCGAACTGTATCAGGTACAGAACCGCGAGCGGCAGCGAGCGGGATCAAGGCGCCACGTTCACCAAGAATTGAGTATTGCCGAACCAATCGAGCGAAATAGCCAAGCGTGATTCCTTATCCCGCTCGCTACCGCTCGCGGTTCTGTAACGTCGCTAATTCCTTGATCGACTTTTTGTGCAAAGCTGCGACGGCGCTTAGTTCGGACTCCCGCCTTTAGGCGGAATTATTCGATGATCATGGACCGCCTGAAGGCGGAACTCCAAACGATCCAAAGCGGTGTCGCTACGCTTGCCACCGCACTCCAAGGCTACCGCTATCGCCGTAGATTCATCCACTCGCGGCCGGCGGGACACAATTCGAGGAAGTTGCAGATGCGACAGTGAGTCGCAGGCAGAGGCGGAAACTGGTCCGCCTCGAGCGTACCGTCAAGTTTCGAGATTGAAAGCATGGCGTCGTCAATCGCGCGCGCGCAGGTCTCTTGATCCAATAGTGCGGCGGGGAGGCTGATTTCGATGTTGGGATCGATGAAGTGGAGCGTGGCGCGGAGGGTGTTGATCTTGAGTGGCTCTTCTGATGTTGAGTCTTTGACCCGGTCGCTACCGCTCCCGGTTCTGTATCCAAGCAATTCGCGTAACGCCAGCGCGTATGCCTGCATTTGCAATTGATAATCACGCGCGACGGCGGCGGCTTGCGCGGCGATCGACAACTGCGGCTCGACCAGCAAAACGTCTCCAGTCGTTATCACCTCCTCGCGGGTCACTTCCTTAACGGCTTCGAAGTTAAGTAAGGCCTGTTCGGGTTGCGACCCGATCTCAGCTCGACGTGTCGCCGTGGAGCTGGAAGCCGGCAAAGATGCGTTGACCGCGGCGGCAAGCGGCTGTGCGGCGCTCGTTGTCGCCGGTGTGCGGAACCGGTTGGTCTTGAAATCAATGATCTCAACATCAACCCCAACGCCATCGGGGTTCGGCGTGATTAGTAACTTGTCGATCGTGCCCGTCAGAATTCCCAAAGGGCGGCGCAGGCGAAAGCGTAACTCGCTCCACAGGCCCGGTTCCGATTGCGGATTGCGAATTGCGGACTGCGAATCTTCCGCATTTACGCGGCTCGCATGTGAAACGCGCTGAAAGACTTCACTACTCAGATAGTTTTGCGCGAGGGGCAACAGATCAGACAGAGCCTGCTCGGGCTTGATTTCGAAAGCGCGACCGGCAAGTTCTGCCTGCCGTTGGGCCAGGATGTCTTCGAAACTTGTGCGCAAGCGCGTCTCAGCGTCATCGCCCTCACGAAACGTTTCGCAGAAGCGGTGAATCACGGCGCCCTTCAGCGTGGCGGTGAGATTGGCGGGCGGCTCTGGCGCTTCGGCGTCGTTCCAGACTGCGCGCTCTTCCTTACCCGGCGCCTTCAGCATCCGATCGAAATAGTATTGCCGCGCGCAACGTTGAAAATTTATCAGTTGCGTCACATTAAAGCGCCGCAGCGCCTGTCCCGGCTCCGGCGAGACTTCACCCAGCAAAGGAAATAGTTCTGCGAACGGCCGCGACGGGTCAACCAGATCAGAAGGATCATCTGCGGCGATCGGCTCTTTCAAACTGGCCGACCAGAGACCATGACGCTCTCGATCGACCGTTACTTGTACCTGAACGTCATCGTCAAACTTCATCACGCCGCTCTGCGCGTGCTCATCCAACTCCAGCGCCTGCCAGATCCACGCCAGCCACTGTTCCTTGTCCGTCTTCGTTAGATTCTTGAGATCCTTTTGAGCGACCGCGCCGGAGAAAATCAAACGATCTTTGGCCCGGGTCGCGGCCACGTAAAGCAGGCGCATGCTTTCGAACTCTTCACGCCAGCGATTACGCTGACGCAATTCATTGAAGAGCGCGCCGCGCACGGTCTGGCCGCGCCCGTCGGGAATGCGAACGGTCATCCCTCTGTGCCGATCAATTATGAACTGAGTCTCGCGGCGCGCCGGATCACGATGGAGATCGGGAAGAATCACCACGGGAAACTCCAGGCCCTTGGCCTGGTGAATAGTCATCAACCGCACGACGTTGGCCGACTCGTCCATCTGGCCTTCGCCTTCGCGGCCGCCGATGGCCTCGAACTCTTCAACGAAACGGACGAAATCGCGAATCAGGTGGCCGGATTTTTCAAACTGCTCAGCCAGGCGGAAAAGCTTTTCGACATTCGCGACGCGTTGCGCGCCGTCAAAGTTCGCCGCGATGATCGGCATGAATTCCGAAGCCGAAACCGCATAGC
Source organism: Blastocatellia bacterium (assembly GCA_033856915.1). Taxonomy (GTDB): domain Bacteria; phylum Acidobacteriota; class Blastocatellia; order Pyrinomonadales; family Pyrinomonadaceae; genus UBA11740. The sequence continues at coordinate 2,328 of JAWVEB010000063.1, forward strand.
GCAAGAGCTCGGCAATGCCGTAGCGGTTCCGCCGCGGAATCAGAGCCTCCAGGAGAGACGCGGCGCGATCCAGGGCAACCTGATCATCTTTGTCGATGAATTGAATCTCGTGGCGATGTCGCAAAGCACGCAGCAGATTGCGCCGGTGCAAACGCTCCACGCCATCTCGATCTCCGATGCGCGGTGCGCAACGCAGCGCCAGCAGGGCGTTGTCGGAAACTCCTCCCAGCGGCGACCGCAGCACAGCGGCGAGCGCCAATTCGTCGGTGGTGTTATCAAGAAAACGCAGCAGCTGAATTAGATCGGTGATCTCTTCACGCTGATAAAAGCCCTTGCCTTGCACGGTTAAGTAGGGAATGCCGGCGCGGCGCAGTGCGCTCTCGTACGTCCACACTCCGGTGAACGCGCGCAGCAGAATGGCGACGTCGCCATATTTGAAGTGGCCCAAACTTGAGTCTGGGGACGCCTGGTTCCACAGACTGAAGTCCGTGCCCCTTACGAGCGTTCGAATGCGCGCGGCTACCTGTTCAGCATCACGTTCCTGCGCGCCCAACGGATCGCGGTCGTCCGCCGCGTCCTCAGGCTCTTCAGCGGTGCTGCCGCTTTCGGGAAGGGCGCTTACCAGCAATTCCACGAGAGGTGGCTCGTGTTCGACGCCACGTTCGGCTTTACCTGGCTCGTGGGTGACATAACCGAGTTGGCCCAGGGCGGCCTGAGGCACTTCATTGCGCGCCTGGAAAACTTTAGCGAATAAGAAATTGAAATAATCGATCAGCGGTCGCTGGCTGCGAAAATTCAAATGCAAAGGCTGCTGCGCGCCCCCGGCCTTTTCAATGGCCGCGGTCATCTCGCTAAACACATCGACGTCGGCCCCGCGAAAGCCGTAGATGGATTGTTTGCGATCGCCCACGATGAATAAATTCGTACCGCGCATCAGCGCCAGCCTGGTCATCAGATCGCACTGCAGGCTATTCGTGTCCTGAAATTCGTCGATGAGAAAGTACCGATAACGCTCGGTCCCGCGGCTTACAACCTCAGGCAAATCCAAGAGCTTAAGAGCGCGCAACTGCAAGTCGTCAAAGTCGAGCACCGAGAGCCGCTGCTTTTCATTGTCGAGACGCCGATCGATCTCGCGCAGCAGTTTGAGCAGGGCCAGGGAGTAATCCTTTGCCAGCAGGTCGAACCCCGTGGTCGGCACCCGGCCGCGCAGCCGTTCGCTGGTCGACGAATCCGCGCCCCAGAGCGCTTCATCCAGGCGCTCGACCACCGGATGATTATTTTTGTTTAGACGCGTTTCGCGAAAGTCTTCAATCGCCTGGCAATAGATCGCAATGGTTTTTTCGTTGGGAGGCTGCGCGAGGATCGCGCGCAGCGCCGGCCACTCGACCGCAGCCCTGTTTCGTTTTTCGGCGGCCACTTTGGTTAGCTTGCCCGCCGATAACAGCACCGCCATGTGCGAGTCCAGTTCCTTCAGCGCCGAAACATAATCGGCTTCTGAAGCGTGATTCGCGGCGGTCAGTTTTTCAATCGCAGCGAGAGATAACCCCTCACCGCGATACTTGCGATGAAGTTCTATCAGCGCGTTGGCCAGCCCCGCCCGGCCGGTCCCGTGCGCCAACTGAACTATTTTTTCGTTCTCATGATGAATGGCGTCGGCGAGCGTCTCTTCGACGACCGTTTCGAGCAGCATCGCCGCCTGGTGCTCATCGAGCAGCATGAACTGCGGATCGATATTGGCTTCGACGGGAAACTCGTGCAGCAGGCGCGAACAAAAGCCGTGGATCGTTGTGATCACGGCGCCTTCGAGAGCGCGCTTGTGACGCAGCCAAGTCTGACGTTCACTGCCCGAGGTCTCGCGTAGCAACCCGTCGATCTTTTCGCGGACTCGCTGGCGCATCTCGTTTGCAGCGCGGTTGGTGAAGGTGATGGCGACGATGTTGTCGACGGAAACTTTTTTGGTGCGCAGGATCTCCAGATAGCGCTCGACCAAAACGAAGGTCTTGCCTGAACCGGGACCGGCGGTGACAGAGAGATGGCGATCGAGGGTTTGCGCGGCTGCGGCTTGTTCAGGCTTTAGTTCGCGAGGTTGGGAATGGTTGGAAATGCGCGACATCGAGCGAGTTCTTTATGGAGTGCGCCGGCAGAGCGAAGCGTCGACAGCGCTTTGGATGCGGTGGATACTATCAAAAATCCAAAGCGGTGTCGCGCTCCGCTTGCCACCGCACTCCAAATCAGAATCCGCCAGGCGCGTTCTGTGCCTGCTCAGAGGGAGCCTTCGGATCGAACGGGATGTTGATGAACTTCTTCGCTACCGCCTGCGCGTTGTCATAGTTGCTGCCGGCTTGTAGCGCTTTGTTGTATTCATAGACGGCCTTGGGCCGATCGCCTTTGGCATCGTAGGCGTTGCCGCGTTTGATGTGCGCCCAGGTTTCGATCCACGCCGCCTTGCTACTGATCCCGTCGATGGCGGCCTGAAAATTATCGAGCGCCAGTTGCCAGTTTTTCTGTTCGAAGTAAACCAGACCCAGATTGTAATAAACCCAGGCGTTGTTGCGATCGAGCTTCAGCGCCGCCTCGAGTTGCTGCTGCGCTTCGGCGTACTGGCCTTCCTTGAACAGCTCGATCCCGCGACGGGCGACGATCGAAATTTTCAGATCGTCGGACATGCGTAGAATCTTGTCATTGGGATCGACTTCGGCATTAATCGGCTGTCCGTTTGACTCGAAATCGAAATCTTCGCTGCGGCCATCCAGATACAGCACTTTGGTTTGCGAGTCGCCTTCCGAGTGCAGGGTCAGCTCAACCGGCAGGTGCAGGTTCTCGAAATTCTGCCGCACGGTGCCGCGGGTACGAAACTTTCCTGCTCGCGTGCGAATAATCTGATAGTCAACGCTGAACTCAGGCACGCCCGTCCCTTCGACCCATTGCGCGAAGAAGTAGCGCATGTTCTTGCCCGCCACCTTTGACGTGAGCCGCTCGAAGTCATCGATCGACGCGCTCTTGTTGCGGTACTGTTCGAGAAACTTTTGCATTAAGTCATGGAACTGATCCTTGCCCATCGTCTCGCGCAACATGCGAAAGACCATCGCGCCTTTGTAGAACACAATCGATTGGTAAGCCGAGGATTGATCGTCCAGCGCAGCCGGCGCCCGCACGATCGACGCAGTCTGTTCAAAGGTCAGCGCGCGTTCCTGCTCTTCGCGCTGCGCGGCATCGAGCTGGGCGCCGCTGAGCGCCGATTCACGGAGGGCGAAGGCGCTCCATTCAGCCAAACCCTGGGAAATCCACGCGTCGTCAAAAGTCTTAAGACCAACAGTCTGGCCCCACCATTGATAAGCGACTTCGCGCGTCAAGCGATCTTCCGCGGGCCTGGCGGTATCGAAGAATTTCGAAGCGAGAAAGAGAATTCCGGGACCCGAGTAAGCCTCCAGCGTCTCGTCATCCGTTTGCGCAATTATGAAACGCGATCCGAACGCCGGCGCGCCATACTCGTTGGTATAAAACTCCAGCGCGTGGCCCATCAGCTCGCCATAATTACTGATCCGATTTTCACTTCCAGGCTTAACAAAGAACTGCAACTCGTACTTGCCCATGCGCAGGGATTTGACGACGTACTGACCGGCAACGAAGTTTCCGATTAGCACAGGTTGTTTGTTGACGAAGCGAAAGCGCGTGGTACCTGTCTTATCAACCTGCGGCGTAACCGGTTCGTCGCTGATGCCGCCGACCTGCATTCCGGTCGGCACGATTACGGTGATGTCGGCCGTGGATCGATCCGCGGCGTAATCATGAAATGGAAACCAGCGCGAGGCATACATCAGGTAAGAACCTTCGGGGCCCACATACGCCATTCGTTTGTTTGCCAGGGGGCCACCTTCAGGAGAAGTCAGAGCGCCGCTCCAACGAATCCGAATAGTCACCGGCTGGGCCGCCGGCACGACCTGGCCCAAATCGATCCGCACATTCGGGCCGAGCGCGCCCGCGCCCACCGAATCCTGCACGAACCCTGTCAGCGCCGTGCCGTCTTTTTGGACGCCGTCCACATGCAGCGACCCGTTCAATTCAAAGACTACCGAACGCGTGGGTTCCTGTGGCACGAACGTAATGTCGGCGCCCGCCCGCAGCGTGTGCTCGTCGGGACTCAACTGGACTTCGATTCGATAGTTGGTTACATCGTAGCGAGATCCGGGAGCAGTGGGGGTTTGCGCGTGCGCCGTTATGCCGAAGAAACACAGCACAACTGCCAGCGCGCCGATTTGAGCTCTCAAATTCGAGATCTCAGACTTGCAACAGGAGAGAAGACTTTGTCTAGGCATAGCGACGATTCGTTCGATGACCGGCATTATAGTTCGACGTATGACTCGCCCGCCAGCGCGGACGGTTTGGCAACCTTGGGCGTGGTCTTGGATGGCCGGAACCCGGGCGCGGTTGGCTGGCCGTTGGCTGGTTAAGCGATGAAAACCGTTCTGCGAGGGATTACCGCACGCCCGCAGTCGGGAATCTATCATTTTTTCCGTAACCCCCAGCCAGCGAATCGCGTTACTAGACACTTAAGGGTAAGCCAATCGCGTGCTGTCAGAACTATTTAGAAATGTCCTCTGGCTTAACCGAATAGGAATGTCCTCTTTATGAGTTTTGGTTAGCTGAGTAGATGGTCGGGCTTTGCGCGAGTCCGGAGGACGAGCGGAAAGCCCGACC
>JAWVEB010000064.1:0-9282 GCA_033856915.1 Blastocatellia bacterium
GGTTTGGCTCGGCGAATCTGAAGGTTCATAAGCGATTTGAAGTCTAGCACTTTTGATTCAAATCGCGAGTCTGTAAAATGCTGCGACCGCGAACGGCAGCGATCGCCTCGGCCGCGCTTCATTCTAAGGGGACATTCCTGACACGAGGGATTACGGTATGGAACGCATTGTCTTTCTTGAACGCAACACCATCGCGGCAAAGTTTCGGCGGCCGAGCTTCGCCCACGAATGGATCGAGTTCGGTGAAAGCTTCCAGGATCAGGTCGTTGAGAGACTATGCGGTGCAACGATCGCTATCAGCAACAAGCTGCCGTTGCGCGAGCCGGAGCTGTCCCGCTTGCCCGAACTAAAGTTAATCGCGATCGCGGCGACCGGTTCGGACAACATAGATCTCGAATACTGCCGCCGGCATGATATCGCCGTTTCCAATGTGCGTGGGTACGCGGCGAATTCGGTGCCTGAGCACGTGCTGATGATGATCCTTGCCTTGCGGCGAAATCTGCTCGCCTATCGCGCAGACGTCCAAAACGGAAAGTGGCAACAGTCAAAGCAGTTCTGTCTGCTGACTCACGAACTGCACGATATCAAAGGGAGTACGCTGGGCATTATCGGGTACGGCTCGATTGGCCAAGCGATGTCGCGTCTGGCGGAGTCGCTGGGGATGCGCGTGCTGATTTCAGAACATAAGGACGCCGATGCGATTCGCGAAGGAAGGTCATCGTTTGAAGATATTCTGCGACAGAGCGACGTGATCAGCTTGCATTGTCCTTTGACGAATGAAACTCGGGACATGTTTCGTCAGGCAGAGTTTGAAATTATGAAACCCGGCGCATTACTCATTAACACGGCGCGCGGTGCTTTGGTCGATGATGCTGCTTTGATTGAAGCCTTGCGGAACGGTCCGATCGCCGGCGCTGGTTACGACGCGCTACGTGAAGAACCGCCGCGTCAGGGTAGTCCTTTGCTCGATCTCAACTTGGCGAATTTCATCGTCACGCCCCACATCGCCTGGGCGAGCGTTGAAGCGATGCAGGCACTCGCCGATCAAGTCATCGACAACATCGAAGCCTTCATCGCCGGGACGCCACGAAACCTACTGACCTAGTCATCCTGTTTAGAGGCGGCACTTGTGTCTTTACTCCCTTTCCCCTCGGGCGAGGGAATTCAGCGTTGCGAGAAGATGAATTACGAGGTCGCAGCTTCGCTGGCGGGATGTTCCACGTCCTCGGTCGTATAAAGATTGAGGATCTCGCGCCCCTGGCGGGACCGCGGGTCGATCGTGCGCAGGTGTTTGCGCCCTTTCATTTCCCAAATCGCGGTGACTACGCCGTCTTTTTCCACGGCCTGGTAGGTTATATCTTCCTTCTCAGTCGCCGCCGGCGCTTCCTGAGATTCGTTTATGGCAGACTCGCTTTCAGACATAGAAACTCTGAGGTGCTCCTGTTTCGCTTTCTCTAATTCGTGTGGGGGATTCTGTCACAGCGACAAAGCCAATGTCTAGTTGACGGGGCTCGGGGTAGTGCCCGACAGCACTAACTTGATCCCAAAGCCAGCTCAACGGCGCGCCGCGCGGAGACCACGCCCCAACCCTGTCGATCGACCTCGACTTCGGGAACGCGTTCGGCGGTGTCGATGAGAATTCGTTTAATCTGCTGCGGAGTCAGACGCTGATTCGCTTCCAACATACAAGCAATGATCGAAGAGACTATCGGCGCCGCGAACGAAGTCCCATCCACGTACTTATAGTGCTGATTGATGACGTTGCCCTCGCGCAATTTTAGCGTGATCAATTGACGGACGAGAGGAATCGGCAGGGAATTCGCCTCGTCCAGATCTTTGTCCAATCCGGCATGGCTTTCAATAATCGGACGAAGATCTTCATCGGCAGCCGCATCAAGTTTTGAGTAAAGCTCAGCCTCTTCCGCAGTCGGCGTGTGTGGCAAAATGGGCGCGGCGACCCAAATCCCGGGAGCGATCACTTCAGGCTTTTGTAGTCCGTCACTCGTAGGTCCATAAGACGAGCGATACATTCCGCGCCGCGCTCGATCCAGCGAATTCCGATCGTCGAGACCTCCGACGGCGATGCACGAGGGCGCGCTCGCGGGAGGCAGCACAGGATGGCCATGCACGTGGCCCGCGTTGCCGACCGCGCAGACTACGGTCAACCCAGCGCGCGTACAACGCTCAACCGTCTCAGACAACGAATTAGTAAGATAACTTTCTTCAAAGTCCCCGCCGGCGGAAATATTGATCACGCGAATCTTATGTTCTTCCCTATGGGCCAGAACCCATTCGAGGCCTGCTTGAATTTGATCCTCGCTGATGCGGCCGGTCCGCCCAATCTTGACGAGTACCACGTTTGCGTCCGATGCGATGCCGCGATAGAACCCGTCCGCGAGTCCACCGTTTCCAGTCGCGACCACCGAAGTCATCATGCCGTGCCAACTGGCCACATCATTTGTCTCCAGTGAAGTCTGGTCGCCTTCGGCGGCGAAGATGCTGTGATAGGCGAGGATGCGATTGACGGGCGTAGTTAGATCCGGATGCGCATAAAATCCTGAATCCAGAAAAGCCACCGTCACCCCACGGCCGGTGAACCTTTCGTCTGCATCCATGCGCAAAGGAGTAGGCAGGACAAAATCGTTCTGCTCAAAGATGGTCGAGTGCGATTCGATCTGTCGGTGCGCGCGCTCGAAGAGTTCGACGCACCGGCTGCAAACCTCGCCGGCGTTCGCCGTCGCCGCGTTCGGCAGAATGATCGATTGCAGACTCTCTGGAAGCGCCGCGATCGAAATCAATTCGCCCTGCACCGCGCGGTCGCAGACGGGACACACGCCCGGCCTAGGCTCGTCTAAACGCGTCAACTCATCGCCGATCTCAATGGTGTCTTTCATCTCTAAACGAATTCTTCCTCAGGTCCGGCCGCGAATATGCGCGGCATCGCCGCGATCTTCTGAAGGTTTAGAATATGAGCGACAAAGATCGCGCGTGCATAAAACGCCCGAGTTTTACTGCCGTGGCCGCGTCCCTTGGTCCGAGCCTGTACGAGTTGTCCCAAATCTCCGGTGACCGAGTCAATTCCGTCTTTGCGAATTTGGCTGCGTATCGTCTCGTAGTCGCCGGCTACTTGCTCGCGAATCTTCGGATTATCAAGATCGAATTCGGCGGCGGCGTGCAGCATCGAATGCAACTCCTGCGGACTTTCATAGACGCGGCTGACGACCAACATGCTGCGCAGTTTATCGTAAAGATGACTGTCTTCGAACTTGCTTGACATTACTTCCGCCGGCTCCAGCATTGTGATTGCCATGGACTCTTTCACGCGCAGCTTTCCCGCGGCATCGCGCCGCAGCGGCACAACCTTTAGCTCCCAGTCGCCAAAGTCCGGGGCCTGCCGCGAGTTCTGCGGTAGACCGAGGTAACGCTCAATCACCAGCCCAGCCCACCCCTTGTTTTCGCGGCCGTTCTTCCAAATCGGAATTCCGTACTCGTCAGCCAGCAAGCGCAGATCCTTACCGGCCAGCAGATTTATTCGCAGCAGAGCTTCTTTGCGATCCAATGCCTGACTGGTAATAAAGAGAGACATCGCAGTGGAGCGCAGGCATCCTGCCGGCGCTATTAGGGGTTCAATAGAGAAACCCGCGCCTGTACCAGAGCCCTTTCAACTTGAGCCGGCGCCGTGCCACCAGCTTGTGACTTCGTCGCCAGAGTGCGCGCGAGCGACAACGCTTCGAATACATCCTCGTCGATCAATGAAGAGAAAGATTTGAGATCATCAAGCGGCAGGTCGTTCAATTCCATACGGCGATCAATCGCCAGCATTACTATGCGACCCACGGTCTCGTGTGCTTCACGGAATGGCACGCCCTTGCGCGCCAGGTAATCAGCCAGCTCGGTAGCGTTCAGGTAGCCTTGCGTGGCGGCCTCGCGCATTCTCGTCTCGTTCAGACGGATGTTGGCCAGCACCGTTGTGCTTACCTCGAGACATGCCCTGACCGTGTCAACCGTATCAAAGATTGCTTCCTTGTCTTCCTGCATGTCTTTGTTGTAGGCAAGCGGCAGCCCCTTCATCATCGCGAGCAACGCGGCGAGATGTCCGAACACGCGCCCGACCTTTCCGCGCACCAACTCCATTGAATCGGGGTTCTTCTTCTGCGGCATCAGACTCGATCCGGTCGCGATCGCGTCGCTCAACTCAAAGAATCCGAATTCGGTGGTTGAGTAGAGGATGATATCTTCCGCGAGACGAGAGAGGTGCAGCATGATTAGCGCCGCCGCGCCGGCCAATTCGATACAGAAATCACGATCGCTCACCGCGTCCAGACTGTTGCGAGAAACCGCTTCGAAGCCGAGCGCATCAGCAACAGCATCGCGATTGATAGGATATGAAGTCCCGGCGAGCGCCGCCGATCCCAACGGCAACACATTGACCCGCTGACGCGCATCAGTTAGCCGTTCGCGATCGCGCGCCAGCATTTCGAAATAAGCCAGGCACCAGTGAGCAAGCAAAACCGGCTGGGCGCGCTGCAAATGCGTGTATCCCGGCATCACGGCGGCGCGATTCGCTTCAGCGAGATCCAGGAGGGCTTGCTGCGCGTTGCTGAGCGCGCTCGAAATCAGATCGATCTCCTCGCGCAACCAGAGACGCAAATCCGTCGCGACTTGATCGTTGCGGCTGCGGCCCGTGTGCAACTTGCGGCCGGCGTCACCAATCATCTCAACCAGACGCGCCTCGACAAACGAATGCACATCTTCGGCGTCTGGCCCGTCGAGGTACCCGGCATCGGACCGGCCGCGCTCGAGAATGGTGGCGAGGGCCGCGCTGATTTGTTCGGCTTCGTTTGCAGTCAAGACTCCCGCTGCTTCCAGGCCGCCGCAATGAGCGATACTCGCCCGCACATCGACTTCGAATAATCGGCGGTCGAAACCAAACGAACGATTGAACTCGGCAAAGCCCGGGTCAGCTTTGCCCTTGAAACGTCCGCCCCAAAGATTCCTGTCCAGCTTGTCGCTCATAATTTGTTGACTGCGAAGTTCATCATTCTGCCGCAAGTTACCCCCGGCTGCCCAGGGTTGATTGCGTGGATGCCAGTCTGTACTTGACTAAAATGCATAACTAACGATATTTTATGCAGGTATGCGATAAAAATGCAACTTAAATGCATTTCGCTTCACCTGGGTTTAGAGTCGGGCTATGCCCGGCCAAGCGGGCAATAGCCCGCTTCTAAACTTTGGCAATAGATTATGTTGAAAAGAGAGCGGCAAAAGAAACTGCTTAATCTGATTCGTGCGAAGCGGATTGGAACTCAGGAAACGCTGCGGGCGCATCTGGAACGCGCGGGCGTAGCAGCCACCCAGTCGAGCGTGTCCCGCGATCTTGAAGAGCTGGGGGTAGTGAAGCATCACGGCTCGTACGCTTTGCCGCAGGCGAACGGAGCTGCGACGCGCGGACTGTTGAGTTTGGATTCTGCCGGTGATGCGATGGTAGTCGCTAAGTGCCTGCCGGGCCGTGCTTCCGCAGTCGCCGTGGAGATTGACGATGCGGGCATTCCGGAAATCGTCGGGACGTTAGCAGGAGAAGACACGATCTTCATCGCGGTGCGCGAACAGAAGGCTCAACGAATTGTGACGAAGAAGATCTGGGAGTTATTCGCATGAGTTGGGAGTGCGGTGGCAAGCAAAGCGCGACACCGCTTTGAATTCATAAAGGAGTGTTTAGAGTCGGGCTACTACCCGACCATGCGGGCGGGGTCCGGTTCTAAGCGCTGGGAGCGATATATCCAAAGCGCCGTCGCCGCTTCGCTCTGCCGGCGCACTCCAAAACAAGGCGGATGGGGAAAGTGACTGATAAGAAAATCAACAAGATCGTTCTGGCTTACTCTGGCGGACTCGACACGTCGGTAATGCTCCACTGGCTGAAAGAGCAGTACCAGTGCGAAGTCGTCTGTTACTGTGCCGACGTGGGGCAGGGCGCGGAGATGGATGGGCTCGAAGAGAAGGCGAAGTCGACCGGCGCGTCGAAACTTTACATCGAAGACTTGCGCGAAGAGTTTGTGCGCGAGTATGTGTGGACCGCGGTCAAGGCCAACGCGCTTTACGAGGGCGTCTATCTGATGGGCACGTCGCTGGCCCGGCCGGTGATCGCGAAGCGGCAGATTGAAATCGCCCGCCGAGAGAACGCCGATGCGGTGGCTCACGGCTCTACCGGCAAGGGCAACGATCAGGTGCGGTTTGAACTGACTTACTACGCGCTGCAGCCGGACATCAAAGTGATCGCTCCGTGGCGTGATTGGGAATTCAAAGGCCGCACTGACTTGATTGCTTACGCCGAGGCGCACGGAATTCCGATCAGTGCAACGATCGATAAGCCTTATTCAACCGATCGCAACCTGATGCATGTTTCGTACGAAGGAGGAATTCTGGAGGACCCTTGGGCTGAGCCGCCTGAGAATATTTTTCAGATGACTCGTTCGCCTGAGAACGCGCGAGACGAAGCTCAATACCTCGAGATCGGATTCGCGCATGGTGAACCTGTCTCGATTGACGGCGAGCAGATAGATCCAGTTGCGCTGCTGTCTAAGCTCAATGAAATCGGCGGCGAGCATGGGATTGGGCGGGTCGATCTGGTCGAGAACCGTTTCGTCGGGATGAAATCGCGCGGAGTTTACGAGACGCCAGGCGTGACGATCCTGCAAGCTGCCCATCGAGCAATTGAGTCGATCACACTCGATCGCGAGGTGGTACGCCTGCGCGATTCGCTGGGCGTTAAGTTTGCCGAGAATGTCTACTACGGCTTCTGGTTCGCGCCCGAATTTGACTTGATGCGCAACATGATCGATGAAATGCAGCAGCCGGTGACCGGGGATGTCCGGCTGAAGCTGTACCGCGGCAACGCGATAGTCGTAGGACGGCGTTCGCCAAATTCTCTGTACGACGAACGTATCGCAACGTTTGAAGCGGACACGGTTTACAACCAGCGCGACGCGGAAGGATTCATCAAGTTGAATGCCCTGCGTCTGCGATTAAGAGGCCGCGCTATTTGATTCATTCGCTGTGTGACTGATGACTATGGAGCAGATACGAACCATCGATGTAGACAAGATCGGATCGGCGACGTCGCCGCTTGGGCTTTCGCGCACCTTGAATGTTATCGATGCCCAGGGCGCCCCCCGCGCGGGTGACGTGGTGGTGGTGCGCGTGCTGACAGACAACGCGACCTACAACATGCTGGAATTGCCGACGGGCAGATTAGCGAAGGTCAACCCCGGCGACGTGCTGGTCGGCGTGCTTGGTCGTCGGCGTGCGTTGAAAGGATTTGTCGGCGATGTGCCCGCGACGCTTGCGTCCGGCGATGAACTTCATCTACTTAGCCTCGGCGGCGTAATTGGAAGTTGCAGCGGCCATCACTCGAGCCTTAACGACGCGATCAAAGTTAAGGTGATTGGCTTGGCCTGTGACGACGAGGAAGTAGTGAGGAATATCGCTGATGTAGCTTTACCTCTGCGTGACACGCTCGGACAAACAGCGCCGCTCGTGGTAATTGCGGGCGCTTGTATGAACAGCGGCAAGACCTATGCGGCGACTGAAATCATTCAACAGGGAACCCGTGCGGGGCTGCGCGTGGCGGCGGCAAAATTGTCGGGCATCGCTTGCCTGCGTGACACTTTGAATATGGCCGATCACGGCGCGATTGCCACGGCGAGTTTTCTTGATTGCGGCTTGCCTTCGACGGTTGGAGCCGGCGATCTGGCGCCCGTCGCAAAAGCAATCATAGGCCGGCTCAACGAAAGCGCGCCGGATCTGATCGTGATCGAACTTGGCGATGGCATCCTCGGCGGCTATTCGGTCGAGTCGATCTTTGAAGACGCAGAGCTTCGTGCAGCGATGACAGCTTTGGTTTTTTGCGCGTCGGATTACGTTGGCGCGTGGGGCGGGATTGAGCTGTTCCGCCGCCGCGGTATTAATGTGGATCTCGTCGCGGGTTCTGTTACTGATTCACAAATGGGCGAGGACTATATTCAGGATGAGTTCGGTGTGCGCGCGGCGAATGCTCGACGGAATGGGCCGAAGCTGTTCGAGATTATTCGAGATAAGTTCGAGCTGAAAGCGTCGATCGCTTAGCTGAGACTAATTGCTGGATACGGAGCCGCTGGCGGTAGCGAGCGGGTAACGCTGGTTGTAAGAAAACCCGCTTGCTACCGCAAGCGGTTCCGTACCAAAGTGGTGTCGTACTAATGAAACTCAGGATTGCAATCTTTGGTGGCTCAGGCTATGGAGGCTCAGAACTGCTGCGCATTCTTTTGCTGCATCCTGATGCTGAAATTCAATTCGTAACGGCGAACGAACACGCCGGCAAAGCGGTCGGCGAAGTCCACCATAATCTTCTCGGCCTGACTGATCTCCGATTCACGAAAGCACCGGATAATGTTGAAAGTCTGGTCGATATTGACTGCGCATTTTTCGCTCTGCCGCACGGGCAGGCGATGGAGTTAGCGCCCCGTCTGCCATCGAATGCAAAAGTGATCGATCTGTCCGGTGACTTTCGCCTGAGCGACAGCGTGGTCTTCGCGCAGCACTATGGACGCGAGCACGCGGCGATGGCGGCCCAGTCGCAATTCGTCTATGGCTTAACGGAAACGAATCGAGAAGTAATCAAGACCGCGCGCTGCATAGCGAATCCGGGATGTTTCGCGACGGCAACGCTGCTGGGTCTGGCGCCGCTCGTCGCAAACAATCTCTTGAGTGGCCGCGTGATCGTCGATGCCAAGACCGGCTCGTCGGGGTCGGGCGCGAAGGCCGCCGCGAACACTCATCATCCGCAGCGAAGCAATTCCTTTTATGCATACAAGCCCTTCACGCATCAGCATGTGCCGGAGATCGAGCAGGAATTGAAGAATGTCGGCGAGTGGAGCAACGAACTCATTTTCATAACACACTCGCTGCCGGTCGCGCGTGGGATTTTTGCGTCGATCTATACAGAAATGAAAAGGGAGATTAGCGCCGCCGAGGCCCGCGAGATGTTCGCTGATTTTTATCGCGACTCGTTCTTCGTGCGGCTGCTGGACGGCAGCCCCGACATCAACTGGGTGAAGACGACGAACTTTTGCGATATCGGATTCGCCGCGCGCGGCCGGCAACTCGTCGTCTTTACCGCGATTGATAATCTGGTCAAAGGGGCCGCGGGTCAGGCGGTGCAGAATATGAACCTGATGTTTGGCCTTGATGAGAAGACAGGCCTTATGCTGACCGGGAGTAATCCCTGATGGCAGTTGAGAACTTCAA
>JAWVEB010000065.1:0-87011 GCA_033856915.1 Blastocatellia bacterium
GACTGACCTGCATTGACGTGGGTTCGTCGACGGGCGGGTTCACTGACTGCCTACTGCAGCATGGCGCGCGTCGCGTCGTGGCCGTCGATGTAGGTCACAATCAATTCGACTGGCGGCTGCGCAATGATCCTCGAGTTGAGTTGCGCGAAGGCGTCAACGCACGCTATCTGAAACCTGAAGACTTCGAGCAGAAGTTCGATTTGGCTACGATTGATGTTGCGTTCATCTCGGCGACCCGGATCCTGCCCGCAGTCGTTCCCTTGCTGACTAACCAGGGACGCATCATTACCTTAATCAAACCGCAGTTCGAAGTCGGCAAAGGTGAAGTCGGTAAAGGCGGCATCGTCAAAGATCCGGCGAAGCATCAACGTGTCATTGCGGAAGTGAACAGCGTCGCGGAAGTGTTGGGACTGCGGGTTCGTGCCGTGACTGAATCGCCGATTCATGGGGCGGATGGGAATCTCGAATTCCTGGCTTTGTATGAGTTAGTTAAAGGTTCAACCACAACGTCAGAAAGACACTAGGATAAATAGAGAGCAACGAGGCGGCGCTCACAAATCGACGTAAGCGACGGCGGCTCCGCCTTAATGCTCGTGCTCAACTTCATTTTTGCTTTGTGGTCTTTGTGTCTTTGTGGTTAATTAGTACGCCCGAACACCATGACCTCGATCAAACGCATTGGCGTCCTCGTCAAGCCGCATCAACCCGATGCGATCGAGACTCTCTGCCGCCTAACCGAGTGGTTGAACGCGAAGGGAATTCAGCTTGTCGGGCAGGCGGAGATCGCCCACGATCAGATCAAGCAACAAACAGGCTGTACCGTTGAAATAGTAAAAGACGAACAGCTTGCGTCATCAGTTGATTTGATCCTGGTGCTGGGAGGCGACGGCACAATGATCGCCACCGCGCGGATGATTGGCGACACCGAAGTGCCGGTGATTGGCGTCAACTACGGTGGCCTCGGCTATCTCGCCGAGTTTCCGATTGAGGAACTATTCTCGGCGCTTGAGTCTATTCTCTCCGGCGAATACAAAGTCCAAAAGCGCGTGATGCTGGCCGTTGAGCTGTGGCGCGGCGAAGAGTTGATGACGCGCAGTCGAGTGCTTAACGACGTCGTAGTGAACAAGTCGGCGCTCGCTCGAATCGTCGAAATCGAAGCCTATCTTGACTCTCAATTTGTGAATCTGTTTCGCGCGGATGGGCTGATCGTCGCTACGCCGACTGGCTCGACGGCGTACAACCTCTCGGCCGGCGGTCCCGTCATTTACCCTTCGATGAATGCGGTCGTGATCACTCCGATCTGTCCGTTCACTTTGTCGAACCGGCCCATCGTCGTGCCCGATGAGTCGGTGATCGAAGTGCGCTTGATGACCGATAAGGAAGAGGTGGCGTTGACACTGGATGGCCAGGTAGGATTCCCTCTGCAAGTCAGCGATCGCATTGTAATCAGTAAGAGCAAGACGACGTTCAACCTGGTACAGCCACCGCACCGGAATTATTTTGATGTGCTGCGCGACAAATTGAGATGGGGGAGATGAAGAACAGTCAACGCCTCTAAACAACTCCGGCGGTAAGCCCGCCTCTAAACAATTCTATGGCCCGAGCAAATCAGACACGAGTAACGGGGCGTCCCTGGTACGTGCCTTCGCTGACAACTCAGATTCTCATCGGTCTGGTTGTTGGCGGCCTGCTCGGATACCTCAGTCCGAAGTGGGGCAATAATGTTTATTTTCTCCGCGACATCTTCCTTAATCTCATCAAGTCGATCATTGCGCCGCTAATCTTCTCGACGCTGGTAGTCGGGATTGCGGGCGGTGGAGATTTGAAGCAAGTCGGCCGCATGGGCGCAAAGGCGCTGCTCTATTTCGAGATCGTCACCACGGTGGCATTGTTCATCGGCCTGGGAATTGTGAACCTAACCAAGCCGGGCGCCGGAGTTGTGCTCGCGGGCGGCGGAGACATCAGCTCGCTGGTCAAGACCCAGCCGCAGGGGTTTCGCGATCTGCTGGTCCACATTTTTCCCTCGAGCGTGATTGATTCAATGGTGCGTGGTGACGTGCTGCAAATCGTGGCGTTCACGGTTTTGTTTGCCATGGCGGTCTCGGCGATGGGCCCAAGGGCCGCTCCAATCCTCCGCGGTTGTGAAGCGCTGTCGCAGGTGATGTTCAAGTTCACCAATTACGTCATGATGTTTGCGCCGATCGGCGTGGGCGCGGCGATGGCCCACACGATCGCCACGAATGGCCTGCAGGTGCTGGTCAATCTCGGCAAGCTGATCGGCTCGCTTTATCTGGCGCTCTTTGTCCTGGTGGTCTTTGTTTTTGGCGCGGTCATGATCGTTGCGCGCGTTCCCATAAAACAATTTCTCAAGGCCGTGCGCGAGCCGTTCACGATCGCCTTCGCGACCACCAGCAGCGAATCTGCCTTGCCAAAGGCGATGGAGAACATGGAGCGGCTCGGCGTGCCGCGCCGCATCGTCGGGTTCGTGATGCCGACCGGCTACAGTTTCAATCTGGACGGCACGACGCTTTATCTCGCGATGGCTTCGGTGTTCGTGGCCCAAGCAGCCGAGCCGGTAATCGGTCATATGAGCTTCGGCCGCCAGATCGTGATGATGCTTACGCTAATGATTACGTCCAAAGGTGTCGCCGGCGTGCCGCGCGCGGCCTTAGTAATTCTGCTCGCGACGCTGAACAGCTTTATGCCTGGCGGGCTGGGTCCCATCGGGGTGGCGGTCATTTTCGGCGTGGACGAATTAATGGACATGGGCCGCACTTCCGTGAACGTTTTGGGAAATTGTCTGGCTACTGTGGTCGTGGCGCGTTGGGAAGGTGAGTTTGACGACGACAAGGCGCGCGTGTTCGGTACCGTCGAAGAAGTGCGCCGGGACATCGCTGCCGGGGACCTGGCGTTCGCTGAGGCGGCGGCTGAAGGTGACTGAACAAGTTTGCGAGAACTCTTGTCGCTCGGTCAGATAGCAGACGATCAGATCAGAAAGAAAGTCTCCGGTGGGAAAGCAGATCAAATCTCTAAGGTCTCAGAGGGTTGAACAAACGCTGAAACGCCGAAAACCAAAACGAGCTGATTATAGTAGTTAGAAAACCTCTCGAATCCAAAATCGTTTACGCCGCCTCTGCGGAGTCTTTAGCTTCAGCTACAGCAGATGCGATTATTTCGTCCTTTACGCCATGCCGGCGCAGACTCTGCACCAATCTCGTCAGCTTCGGGTTGTCGTTGAGACGTTCCGTATCGGCTCGCAGGCCTTGCCCGATGTAAGCTCGAATCAACGGCTGGTATCCGGAGAATCCGAGACGTGGAGCAATATCCTTCAAATCATCGACGATGTCTTCGGGAATCCGCAAACTGATAGTTGTCATGGTGCGGTCTTTTTGCAATCGGCTCTTCAACTTACTGATCTTCATATGATTGTCTCTCTGCTTTCTCAACGGTGCGCGCAGAAACGATACGAATTACGTCGTCTTGCTCAACATATACCACGTAGAGCAAACGCCAGTTTACCGTCATTCCGATAACCGCTTGCCGTCGCTCGCCCTTGATGACCCCAGCTCGGCAACGCGAATAAAGGGATCGAAAAACACTTCGCAGGCTGCCTCAAACGACACCTTATGCTTGCGCAAATTTGTCTCAGCCTTTCGCCTATCCCATTCAAATCTGATTTCGTGTAAGGTGTAGGCGACATCCACTAGCGGAAGATAACACCGGCCGTATATGCGATGTCAATACGTAATTGGTTTGAGCCTGATCGCCCTCTAAAAATTAAATGCTTTTTCCAATCGCCGACGAGAATTCTGATCGCCGATCCACGCCCTGGATCAATTACACGATCATTCTCATCAACCTATTTGTCTTTGTTTTCCTGCAGGGGTTGGGAGCGAACGATAGATTCACCTACGCCTTCTCAACGGTCCCCGGAGAGATTATTACCGGCCGGGACATCGTCACTCCCGATCGAATCATGATCGAGCCGATCACGGGTCAGCGCGTCGCGCTGCCGGGCCTCCAGCCGACGCCCGTTCCGGTTTTCCTGACGCTGATCACGTCGATGTTCATGCATGGCGGTCTGGCGCACATTTTCGGCAACATGCTTTTCCTCTGGATCTTTGGCGACAACATCGAAGATCGCCTGGGTCACATTCGTTATCTCATTTTTTATCTGGTCTGCGGGGTGTTGGCGGGACTGGCTCACGTCTTCGCTACCTTCATCTTTGCCGGCGACAACGTTGCTAGTCTGCTGGTCCCGAGCCTTGGCGCATCGGGCGCTATCTCGGGCGTGCTCGGCGCTTACATTCTGCTGTTTCCAACCAAGCGGGTGACTGTGCTCTTGTCGTGGTTCATCACGCAGGTGCCGGCCTTCGTTGCGATCGGTCTGTGGTTTGTGTTCCAGTTAATCAGCGGACTCGGCATGCTCGGCAGTGGCTCGCAACAGGGCGGAGTGGCTTATGCGGCGCACATCGGCGGGTTTATTGCGGGGCTGGCTTTGATTAAGGTTTTTGAGATCGGGCGACCGCAATCGAACGAATCCACGCCACCCGGTTATTAACAAGAACGATGACCACCGAACTATCATCACCAAATCAACAAGGACTCGACATCCAGTCGACGCCGCGCGCGGAGATGAATCTCTTTCCGCTCGACACGTTTGCCTACGAGTTTCCCGGTCGCGAGATCAAGATCAAGTTCGACATCCCTGAGTTCACCTGCATTTGTCCATTCTCAGATTTTCCCGACTTTGCCACGATTCGTCTGGAGTACACGCCGCACGAGCGCTGCATCGAGTTGAAGAGTCTGAAGCTCTACATTAATTCGTTTCGCGAAGTGAAAGTTTTTCACGAGCACGTCATCAATATGATCCTCGAAGACTTTGTGCGGGCCTGCGATCCGCTCAGCGTCGAGATCGAAGGTGACTTTAATGTGCGCGGGAATATTAAAACGACCGTGAGCGCGAGTTACCGAAGGCAGAAGGCGGTAGGCAGTAAGCAGTAGGCAGGAAGCAGGAGGGAGTCAACAGTGTTCACGGCCGTTGGAAGCGGGTTCATCGTTCTTGTCGTCGTCGCGCTTTTTTTGTTTGTCGCGCGGCGCGTCTTTCGTTTGGCATTGAAGCTCGCTCTGGTGGGGGCTTTGGTTGTGTTACTGGTCTGCGTCGCCGCGTTCGGCTGGTGGCGCGGTTGGTTTGGTTCCTCTTCGTCAACCCAACACCCGGCTCCTCAATCAAATCAACGTACAAACTCCAACCGTCGCTCACGCTGAGACCGGAGTTTTCACACAGGCTCAATAGCGACCGGTCGCGTAGGTACTGGAGTCTGGGGCTCCCGGCTCACCCAGTCGCTGCCGCTTCCGGTTCTGACCTCACCGCTCGCTGGGCCCGTATCCCAGCCATGTGATTTCCTGCTTGTGCTTTTTGCGCCTTTTTGTGGCTAAATCAATTTGCATGAGCACTCCGTATCAAATCATCACTAACGCCGGTGAACTTCGTCTGGCAATCGATAAGCTTTCACAGAAACAGGCCATTGGTCTCGACACTGAAACGACTGAGCTCGATCCATATCTGGGCCGCCTGCGCTTGATTCAACTCGCGTCCAATGACGGCGTGTACATCATCGATCTCAATCGTTTCGCCGATGGCGACATGAAGGAGAGCGAAGCGCTCGCGCCGTTGCGTCAACTTTTTACTTCGCCGCGGCCGATCAAGATTGCGCACAACGCGAAGTTTGACGCGAAGTTCATCAAGCACAACCTCGGCGTCGATCTGATTGGGTTGTTCGATACGCTGCTGGCCAGCCAACTTGTTTCCGCTGGAGACATCGAAGAGCGCCACGGCCTGGCGGCGATCACTGAGCGGTATCTGAATGAAACTGTCGACAAGAGCGAGCGGCTGAGCAACTGGGAGTTCGATCTCTCGGAATCGCAGTTGGAGTATGCGGCGCGCGATGCCGCGGTACTGCTGCCGCTGCGCGAAAAGCTAATCGAGAAAATCAAGACGCTGGATTTGGTGCAGTGCGCCCAACTCGAGTTCGAGTGCGTGATGCCCGTGGTGGACATCGAGCTCACCGGGTTTTATATGAAAAAAGACCGGTGGATGGAGCAACTCAACATCGTGGGAGAGCGGCGCGCCGAAGTCGCCAATGAGTTGCAGGAGATGTTGGGCGAAGGTGTGGCGCAGGCGTCGCTGTTCGGGCCGGCGCGCGCGAACATCAATCTTGATTCGCAGCAGCAAGTGACTGAGTCGCTGACCCGCCTGGGTATTCCGCTTCCTGATTCAACTCGGAATTGGAAACTGCAGCCGCTGGCAGCGCAGTATCCCGTCGTGGCGAAGTTGCTCGAGTACCGCACGATGCAAAAGGCCCTGACGAGCTATGGCCAGAATATGATTGATTTCATTAACCCGAAGACGGGCCGCCTGCACGCGGACTTTCGCCAGATTGGCGCGCCGACCGGCCGGTTTGCCTGTACAAATCCAAACATTCAACAGGTCCCGCACGCGCCCGAGTACCGGCGGTGCTTCACCGGATATCCGGAAGGACGCCGGCTCGTGATCGCTGACTATTCACAGATTGAGTTGCGCATCCTCGCGGAGCGTTCCGGCGATCGGGGCTTCATCGACGCTTTCAATTCAGGCGCGGATCTACATCGCGTGACGGCCGCGCAGGTGTTCAATGTTGAGCAGGATCAGGTTACTGGCGATCAGAGATCGTTTGCCAAGGGTTTGAACTTCGGCGTGGTCTATGGAATCGGCGCGCAACGTTTTGCGATGATGACGGGAATGAGCGTGAGCGAAGCAGAAGATGTTTTGCGTCGCTACTTTGCGACCTATCGAAAGCTGGATTCCTACTTGCGCGAGTCGGCGAATCGGGCGGTGAGCGATAAGCAGGCGCGCACCGCGTCAGGGCGGTTGGTGCGTTTCAACTTCGACGCGTCTGATCGCCAGCAGGTTTCGATGACCCAGCGCAACGGTAAGAACGCGCCGATCCAGGGCACCAGCGCGGACATTCTGAAACGCGCCCTGCGGCTTTTGAATGATGAGCTGCGGCCCACGACGGGCAGGATTGTGAATATCATTCATGACGAGATCGTTGTCGAAGTGGATGAAAGCGAATCTGAAGACGTGGCGAGAAAGGTCGAGCGTGCAATGGTAACGGCGGGCGAAGAGTATGTGCAGACCGTCCCCGTGAAAGTGGAATTTCATATCGCTTCCGAATGGACCAAGTGAAGTCAGAACCGCCTGCGGTAGCGGGCGGGCATTTTGCTCAACTAGGCTGGTAACGTCCCGGATCAACCGCCCGCTACCGCAGGCGGTTCTGACATCATGCTGATCGATTCATTCGCGCCAAATCCGGACGCTGTCGAAACACACAGTGTCGTCATTGACGCATCCACCGAAGAAGTGAATCGCGCGCTTTGGACCGCGGACCTGGGCGGCTCGTTAATCATCAAGCTGCTGATGGGATTGAGATCCCTGCCAGAGTTCATCCGGCGTCGGGGTTGTGTGCCGCCGCGAAAACGAGTGATCACTCTGCAGACCTTGAGTGACTCCGGCTTCGGTATTCTGGCAAACGAGCCGGAAGAGATCGTGCTCGGGGTTACCGGAAAGTTCTGGCGGCCTACGGGAAACCTTTCACCATTCAATCGCGCAGATTTCGATCGTCCGGTCCCCGCCGGCTTGGCTCGAGGAGTCTGGAATTTCAGTTTCAAAGAGGAGAGACCCGGTCGCACGATCCTGACTACTGAAACAAGAGTCGTGTGTGGTGATGACGCGAGCCGTCGGAAGTTTTGCGTGTACTGGTTCTTCGTGCGCCCATTCAGTGGGCTGATTCGGCGGGTGATGCTGCGAGCGGTTAGGCACGCCTGCGAAAAGACGCACTAGTCCGCGGATGAGGTCAGTACCGGGAGCGGTAGCGACCGGGTCCCGCCTCACCATCTCGGGTCAGTGCAGCGTTGCGGCCCGGTCGCTACCGCTCCCGGTACTGACCTCATCACTGCGATGCTCCGTCGTCGACTGAACTTTTCCACATCTGAGTCATATAATCCGCTCGCTCGTGCGACTAATACACTGAACACGGACTGCATCCGTGGGAATAGACCGGCAAAAAGACGGAATGGAAATAGCGGAGCTTAAGGCTGAACTGGAAGTGCTCCACAGTGCGAGTTTCGGCTGGGCCCTGAATTGTTGCCGCCGTGACCGGGCCGAAGCCGAAGAAGTTTTGCAGACGGTCTATTTGAAGATCCTTGAAGGCAAAGCGTGTTTTCGCGGCGAGGCCAGCTTGAAGACCTGGTTGTTTGCAGTGATTCGCAAGACCGCCATCGGCGAACATCGCAAAAATCTTTTGCGCAAGCTGAGATGGTCTGATGGATCCGAAGCTGCGACGACGCTGGTGTCGCCGCTGGAACAGCCTGGCGTAGCTTTCGAAAAATCCGAAACTCAGGCGTTGTTTCAAAACGCTTTGAAGAGTTTGCCGCGCCGGCAACGTGAAGCATTACATCTGGTTTTTTACCAGGACCTCAGCTTGAGCGAAGCCGCCGAGGTGATGGGCATCTCGATCGGGAGTGCCCGCCAGCATTACGACCGTGGCAAGAAACACCTGCGCGAATTTTTAGGACAGACGGAAAGTGCTTATGGAATTGGTTGGAGAGGAAAAGAGAATCCACGCGCTGTTTAGCGAGGCCCGGCTCGCGGACGAACAGAACACGCCGAGGTTTGCGGGAGTGTGGAACCGCGCGCAATCGCAAACGATGCGACCGCAAAGAGCGTTCAAACTCTCGTTCGTCGCAGCCACCGCTTTGCTGGTTTGTGCTTTGGTTTCCCTGGCCTGGTGGTCGCAACGCGGGCAGCGAAACCAGAATAACGCGGTGGTCGCTAGTGTTCCTTCGATCACAACCGTCGGCCCGAGTAGTGTGGTGCAGCCGGCAAAGGGTTCGGAGCCCGCGCCGTTAACTCGGCGCAACTTCAGCAACAGATCCCGTGTCTTGAAGTTGGCCGCGCGCCGGCAGGTTGTTCAATTGGCGGCCGCCAGGAAATCTCTGCGTGATGCGAAAGCAATCGAGAGTTGGAAGTCACCGACGGCCACACTCCTGGTTTCATCCAGCGATGAATTGCTGAAGTCGCTGCCGCAATTAAATCAAACCGTGCAAGAGTTGAAATCATTTTTGCCCAATCAACCTCAATAGGCGGCCTTAAATAGTCCGGCCTGATTAGAAGGAGAAAGTTAATGAAAACGAGAATGGGATTGTTAGTCGGAGTTGTCGCCGCTGCATTTCTTTTAGGCGGGGCGCTGGTGTCGGCGCAGCCGCAGGAACCACCGCGGGCGCCTAGGCCTGACCGGGAAGCGCAGCCGCCGCCACCGCCCATGGATCCGTTTGGCGATGCGATCTTTCCGCCGGACATGGTGATGCAGCATCAACGTGAACTGGGCCTGAGTGACGAGCAGAAGACGTTCATGCGCGGCGAAATTAATCGCACGACGACGCGCTTTAACGAACTGCAGTGGCAGTTGCAGGACAATATGGAAGCGCTTCACGAAACCATGAAGGTGAACTCGGTGAATGAGCAGTTGGCGCTGTCCCAGCTCGATAAAATTTTGGACGCTGAGCGCCAGATCAAGCGCGCGCATATGGAGTTGGCAATTCGAATTAAGAATAAGCTTACGCCCGACCAGCAGATGAAACTGCAGACGATGCGGCGCGCCCCGGGACATGGACCGGGTGGACCAGACGGACCGGAACGGGGTAGGCCAAGTGGACCAGATGGCCCGGATCGAGGACCGGGGCGCAGGCCTGGCGGGCCGGGCGGACCCGGACCTGGTGCGCCGGGACAAAGGCCACCCGACGCTCCTCCGCGGCCAGAATAATTAGCCGCAGATGAACGCGGATTACGCAGATCCGGAAAGGTCGGCCTCAAAGGGCTAACTGACCAGCGTTATCGTTTTATCAGCGTAAGTCCGCGTGTATCTGTGGTTAAATTGTTAAGGCAGGCCCGAGCTACAAAGCTCTGGCCTGCTTTCTCCATATGAAATAGACGGGTATGCCGGTAAGCACCAGCAGATAGCCAATGCCCGCCGTCGCCGGCGTCAGGTAAGCCAGGTCGAGCACCAACAAGAGCGCAATCACGATATAGATGACCGGCACTATGGGATAGCCGAACGTCCGATAAGGTCTTTCGAGGCTCGGCGCTTTGCGGCGCATCACGAACACTGCTCCGACCATCAGTGCGTAAAAAATAAGATCCGCGGAGATAACGTAGTCGAGCAGTTGCCCATAGACGTTTCCATACTTAAGCTCTCCCGCTTTGGCGCCCGCCGTCACCGTGCGCGGCAAGGTCAAGAGCGACGCCCAAATTCCCTGCGCCACTATCGCGACCACTGGAACATGACGTGAGCTCAGAGTGCCGGCCCGCTTGAAGAAGAGGCCGTCGCGAGCCATGGCGTAATAGATGCGCGCGCCCGCCAAGATCAATCCGTTGTTGCATCCGAATGTCGCGATCATGATTGCAATCGCCATCGCGATCATACCGGGCTGACCCATGACCGCTTTCATCGTTTCAGTGGCCACAGTGTTCGGAGGTTTCTGCAAACCGGGAAAGACACTGAAAGGCAGGGTGACGATGTACGCAAGATTCGCGAGCAGGTAAAGTGCGACGACTGTGCCGCACCCGATCAGCAGAGCGCGCGGCAAGTTGCGTCCCGGCTCGCGGACTTCGCTGCCGGTAAATGTGACGTTGTTCCAGGCTGACTGCGCGAACAGCGGACCAACCATCGCCAATCCCAAAAGCATCGCCAGCCAAAGCCCGTTGCTAGTTTCGAGCCCCGGCTGTACCGCGCCGGGATTCCAGCCGGCGTTGGCCCAGGGATTCCACCACGAAGACGTCTGCGCCGCGGAGCTGCCGTTCCAACCGAGCAGCAGGCCAATCAGGATCAAGCCAATGAGAGCGGCCGTTTTGGTGAAGGTGAAAGTGTTTTGGATCAGCTTGCCTGTCTTCAAGCCGCGCGTGTTCGCGAAAGTCAGAAAGACTATGAGCAGGATCGCGACGAGTTGTTGGGTCGAGAGAGTAATCGCATAGCTGCCTAAGCGAATGGGGCGAATAATATATGCGCTCTCGGACACCCGGTTGGTGAGGACGCCCATGAAGTTGGCGAAGGCTACGGCGACTGCCGCGATCGTGCCCGTTTGCACGACGAAGAACAGAGACCAGCCGAAAAGAAAACCCGTGGCGGGGCCATAAGCCTCGCGCAGGAAAACATATTGACCGCCCGCGCGCGGCATCATCGCCGCTAACTCCGCACAGCAAAGCGCACCCGTTATGGTTAACACTCCGGCTAAAGCCCATGCGGCCAGCAGCCATCCTGGCGCGCCCACCAACGCCGCGGACTTGGCGGAGACAATGAATATGCCAGAGCCGATCATCGACCCGACTACGATCATCGTCGCATCGAGCAGACTAAGGCCGCGCACGAGTTGCAATGGTTCAGCGGATTTCCGGCTGGTCGCATCCATCAGCAGTTTGTCCCTCCGTTGATTTTCTTCGAAGAGTTGACGGTAGACCTTTAAGACGCGCGGACGATATGCCAATAAGTGCGAAAGATCAATAGCTCGATACAGAACCGCGAGCGTAAACGAGCGGGACAAGGAGTCAACGTCCTGGCCTGTTGATTACGCGAGCCGCGTTGCTTGAGCCTTGCTTCCGTTCGCTACCGCTCGCGGTTCTGTGTCATGGCCAGTCGCTCCCCGTTCCCAAACATTTCCGCAACTAGACGGTATGACAAGCGTGTTGGCAACCAAGGGCTTCTCACGGAGTTCTAAGCAATCCCGTCGACTGATCACCGCGTGATATACTCCGAATCGAATTATGGCTGAGTTTATTTGTCGTTTGGGAACGCCGGGGGGCGAGATTGTGACGCGCACGGTCGAGGCTTTGGCCGCGAACGAAGCGCGCGCTCGACTCGAGCGCGAAGGCTTCAAAGTGTTTGCGATCACGCCGCCAAAAGTTGCCGGTCTGACCTCGTTCACCAAAACCGGCAACACGGCGCGGGCTCGGGTTAAGGCGAACGACTTCCTGCTTTTCAATCAGCAGCTCGCGGCCCTGCTGCGCGCGGGCATTCCCATTCTGCAGGCGATCACCATGTTGCGCCGGCGCGCCACGTCGGTGCGTTTGCGCACGGTTTTGGAAGAGGTCGAGACTGCAATTCGTGGCGGGGCGGCGCTCTCGCAGGCTTTCGCGGCCCAGGGCGCGACGTTTCCGCGTATTTACACTGCCTCAATTTTAGCGGGCGAGCGTTCGGGCGCGCTTGATGAAGTACTGTCGCGCTATGTGAACTACATGCGCCGCTCGGTTGGTCTGCGACGAAAAATTCGGGGTGCGCTTGCGTATCCGGCATTCCTGCTCCTGGCCTGTCTGGGCATGGTGATCTTTCTGACGACGTTTGTCGTGCCGCGAATGTCCGATCTATTCGCCGGCTTTGGCAACGATCTCCCGACGGTGACGCAGATCGTTTTGGGACTCTCGAACTGGTTAACCGGCAATGCGATCTGGTTTGGGCCATTGGTGATTGTTGGATCCATCGCTGCTTTCATTTGGTCACGCACGCCGTCAGGCCGTCTGCTGATTGACTCTACTCTGTTGAAACTGCCGCTGGCCGGAAAACTTTTGACGCAGATGTCTACGGCCCAGGCAGCGCGTTCCCTGGCGACACTCTTGGCGGGCGGCATTCCGCTGGTCGAGTCGTGGGAGATCGCCGCTGAATCGATCACAAACCTGGAATTACGGCGGCGTAGTTCGGCGATTCTGCCCCTGATTCGCGAAGGCCGATCTTTCACAGAGAGCCTGGAGACAGCGAGCTGGATGCCCGAATTGGCCCTCGACATGATCGGTATCGGCGAGCGCTCAGGCAGTTTGCGTGAGATGCTGGACGAGGTGGCGACCTTCTACGATGCTGAGTCAGAGGTGCGTTTAGAGCAGTTGACGACCACGCTTGAGCCTGCGATTCTTGTGGTAATGGGTGGCGTCGTAGTGGTGATCCTGCTGGCAATTTATTTGCCGATCATTCAGTCGATTTCGCACGGGCCAATGATGAACCACTGATGTAGCGCAAGTTGTTAACTTGCGCTTATGTTGATTTAAAGGGAACGCAAGTTGACAACTTGCGGTACAAAGATGAAGCAATTTAACGAAGAACAGATCGACAGCCCTGCCGCTGACGCGATCAAGGCCGGCATACCTGAGTCTGGCGACACTTCAGCGCCGGCTGATCCGCCCGAAATACGGCAAGCCAAAGAATTGGCGACTCGGTACCGGCTGCCTTTCGTAAATTTGTTGCCCACAGAGGGCGAATCACCTATTGACTATTCCCTGCTCAGCGAACTTCCCGTTGACCTGATGGTGCGCCATCAGTTTGTGCCGCTACGCCGCGAAAACGGCAAGCTGCACATCGCGATGGCCGATCCGACTGACCTGGATCTGCTGGATGATCTGTCGGGAGCGTTGCGCATGCGCCTGGTGCCGCACGTGGCCACCGCCGGCGCGATCGATGTCGTGTTGCGCAAAGGCGACGCGACCCAGCGCGTTTTGCAGGAAGCAGCTTCAGGCTTTCGTATTTCGCTGGTCCGCGAAACGGAGGCGGGCGAAGAAGTTCTCGATCTGGATCGTTTGGCGACCGACAGCGAGATGTCGCCAATCATCAAACTGGTCGACACGATCATTTATAACGCGATGGAGTCGCGGGCCTCTGATATTCACATTGAAACCCGCGACACTGAGGTGCAGGTAAAGTACCGCATCGACGGCGCGCTGTATCAGAAAGTCGATCCGATCGACCTTGCTTATCACCAGACTTTGATTTCGCGCATCAAGGTAATGTCGGAGCTCGACATCGCCGAACGCCGCGTCCCTCAGGATGGCCGTTTTCGAGTGCGCTACAAAGGACGCAATGTCGATTTCCGCGTTTCGATCATGCCGACCGTGCACGGTGAAGACGCGGTGATTCGTATTCTCGACAAAGAACAAATCAACGAAGAGTTCAAGAGCCTCGATCTCAACGTGGTCGGATTCGATCCCGACGACGTGCGCAAGTTTCGCCGCTACATCGCCGAGCCGTATGGCATGGTATTAGTGACGGGGCCGACCGGCTCAGGCAAAACGACTACGCTCTATGCCGCGCTCAACGAAATTCGTAACGAAGAAGACAAGATCATCACAATCGAAGACCCGGTCGAATATCAGTTGCACGGCATCACGCAGATTCCGGTCAACGAGAAAAAAGGTTTGACCTTCGCGCGCGGGCTGCGTTCGATTCTGCGCCATGATCCGGACAAGATCATGGTTGGTGAAATTCGTGACGAAGAGACGGCGCAGATCGCAATTCAATCTGCCCTGACCGGGCACCTCGTGTTCACCACCGTACACGCCAATAACGTCATCGATGTGATTGGCCGCTTCCTGAACATGGGCGTCGAGCCTTACAACTTTGTTTCGTCCTTGAATTGCGTCCTGGCTCAGCGTTTGATTCGAGTCCTCTGTCCAGTCTGTCGTCGAGTTTCTCGTCCCTCGGACGTTGAACTGCTCGAGTCCGGTCTGCATCCCGAAGAGCAACGCGAAAATATCTTTTATACGAACGTCGGTTGTGATGCTTGTAATCATACGGGCTATCGCGGCCGGACGGCGATTCATGAGTTGCTCGATCTCAGCGACAATATTCGCGAAATGATCGTCGAGCGCCGCCCCGGTTCAGAAGTGCGCCGCGCCGCCGAGGCAGAAGGCCTGACCAGCTTGCGCGAATCCGCCCTAAAGAAGGTCTTTACGGGCGTTTCGACGTTGCATGAAATCAATCGCGTCACCTTTGTTGAGGAAGTAAATCTCAGCGGCCGGCACTAGGCGCGCGGCTAAACCAAAACCGCGGCCTGTCAGGGTAAGATTGCTCCGGCCAGTCTCAGTCTCCTGTCTCCTTAAAATAGGCCTGCTTTTCTGCTAGACTGCTTGAGTTTTTGCCATTGCGGAACTGGTCCCGACTGTTCGCGTGTAATGGGCAAGACTCCCGAATTGTCGGGTCACTTTCAGGGCTACTCGTTCCAAAGAGGGTTAATTATGAAATCAAGTAACCGTTGGCATTCGATTGTTGCGCTCGTCATCGTCACCTGCATGCTGGCTGTGCCGGTGAGCGCTTTTGGTAAAAAAGGCAAAGACAACTTCAATCGCGGGATGAAGTACGAACAGGCGCAGCAATGGGAGAAAGCCGCGCAGGAGTTCACATTAGCCCTCGCCTCGGATCCGTCGAACGTGGATTATCAACTCCACTATCGGCGCGCGATCTTTAATGCCTCGCAGGCGTTTATGCAGCAGGGTCGCTCGCTGGCCGAGGCGCGCGACTATGTCGGAGCTTACAACGCGTTTCGCCAGGCCTTCGGTTACGATCCGGTCAATCAGTTGGCGGTTTCGGAAATGGAACGGATGGTCCGGCTGCAGGAAGTTAAGGAAGGAAAGCCATTTTCAAACAGCACCGCCGACACCTCCAAAGCAGCGCAGTCTGACGGAGCAGGAACTCCCGCCGCCACTTCGAACGCGCGAACCCAGGAAGCGCTGATCCCTTCAAAGCCTGACCAACTGCGCGTGATTACCTTCAACGGCGACCTGAAGCAGTTCATCCGCACCATGTCGGATCAATTGAACCTGAATGTGATTTTTGATCGGCAGACTTTTGCTCAGCCGCGAAATATCGATGTCAGCCTGCGGGACGTGACCACCGCCAAGGCGCTGGATTACATCTTCCTCCAGGAAAACTTGTTCTTTCAAAAGCTCGATCGCCGCACCATCCTGGTCGCCGATCAATCCAGACGCCAACAGTACCAGCAACTGGTGGTGCGCACCTTCTATATTTCCAATTCGGATCCGGACAAGGCGAAGCTGTTGATTAGTCAGGCTCTGCCGGCATCTGTCGGACGGCCACAGTCGATCGTGGTTTCGGACAAAGACACCAATAGTTTGACGGTCCGCGACACGGCTGAAAACGTAAAGCTGATCGGCGATCTGTTGGAGAGTATCGACAAGGATCGCGCTGAAGTCGTGATGGACGTAAACATCTATGAAGTGAACCGATCGTCCCTGCTACAGTTCGGAAATCAAATGGGAGCCGGGAATTTCAATCTGGGTGGGTCGCCCGGTTTGGCGGTGCTCACTTCGAATGGAACTACCAGCACGTCAAGTCCGGGCGTGGATCTACGCAGCATCGTCGGGCTCAACCCCACGGCAGCGGCGGCGGCCCTGGTGATTCCGTCCTCGGTGCTGACTGCTTTTCAAAGTAAGAACAATTCCCGTTTGCTGGCTTCGACGCAGATTCATGCGTTCAATAACGAAGAGTCCACTGCTCGTATCGGCCAGCGCGTGCCGGTGCAGACAGCACAGGCGTATCCCTTTGGTGTGCAAACGGGCACCACCACCAACACACAGACCGGATTCCCCTCGGGCGGCTTTCCGGTAATCAATTACGAGCCGACGGGTTTGACGCTTAACTTTACGCCGCAGGTTTTTCCGAACCTCGACGTGCAAGTCAAGATGAAGATCGAATCGAAGGATGTCAGCGGCGCCAACACGCTGACGCCGACATTTACTGAGCGCACCATCACCGGCACCGCGCGGGTGCAGAACAACCGCACCATGATGCTGGCCAGCGTGACTCAGGATGTGCAATCGACCGGGCGCCAGGGACTGCCGATTCTGAGCGGTCTTCCTATTCTCGGCAGGTTCTTTTCTTCACCGACCAAAGATAACCGGCAAGTCGACATCGTTATCGCAGTGACGCCGCGGGTCCTGCGTGCGCCGGCGGTGACGCCGCGCGACGAAGAGATGAGACCGAGCGGAACGTTGACTTCGCCCACCACTGGATCGCTCGAAGCCATGATGCGGGAAACGGAACGCGAAGAGCAGTATGCCGCCGCGCGGAAAATTCCAAAGGATGTAACGCTGCAATTGCCCGATCAGGCAGTGACGTATGCGCCCAAGGCCCTCGCCGCTGATCAGACAAGCGCGAACGGGAGCCAGCCTTCCGCGGCGCAGGTCGTCGCAGTTTCGCAGCCTAGTAGCGCGACGCCAGCGCAAACACAAACCGCGACATTAGCTGCGCCCGCTAAGCAGGAGCAAGCGGCTGTCGCGCCGACGGATTCGGCAGTGCCTCAGCCAAAGACTCTGGCCTTCGCGCCTTCAGTTGCCCCGCCGTCGACGCAGAAGTTGGACGTGGCCGGAGCAGTCAAGAGCATCGTGTCGCCCACAACGGGCGTGTCCGGAACTGCTGTCGCCGCCAAGCAGGATGTCACCTTGAGTCCGGTCGTCGAAGATCTTGCGCCCAAGAGCGAGAAGACCGACACGAGCGCCGGGTCTAATGAACCAGCGGCGGGCCTGGTCGAACTGAGTCTATCTCCCGAGCAAGGTGAGATGCGCGTGGGCGAGAAGCGCCAACTAGCGCTCGCGGTACGAACGGGCGCGTCTTTGGGGCTCGCGGTCGTAACCCTGCGTTTCGATCCGCACGTACTCAAGATCAACTCGGTTACCGCGGGCGGCATGTTTGCGAACGCGAAGACCGCGCCGTCTTTGACGCAGTCCATTGATCCGAGCGGCATGCTGCTGGTTTCGTTGGCGCCGGCCGCCGGCTCGCCGATTACCGGCGAGGGCGTCTTGCTCAACCTGGAAGTAGAAGCCATCGCCGGCGGTGACAGCCTGCTGGCCTTTGACCTGGCAAACGTACACCTGGTAACGAGCGATGGCCGAGGCATTCTGCTTCAGGTCGAGCCGGTTAAGTTGACGGTGAAATAGTGAACTACAAGGCAGAAGGCAGAAAGCAGAAGGCAGAAGGCAGAAAGCGTCAGGCTCCGGTTTTGCTGCCTACTGCCCGCTGCCTACTGCCTGCTGACTCCCGTGGTTTCTCGCTGATCGAGCTGGTGATCACGATCACCGTGTTGGCTATTTTGACTTTAGGGACCATCCCTCTCGCTCAGGTAGCGGTCAAGCGGCAGAAAGAGCAGGAACTGCGCGAGTCCTTGCGCGCTATGCGCGAGGCGATCGATCAGTTTCATCGAGAGGCCATCGCCGGCGCGCAACTGCAGATTAATCAACAACAGGGTCAAGGACAGGGTCAAGGACAAGGACAGGGTCAAGGACAACAACAGGGGCAAGGTCAGGTTCAGCGGCCGGCAAACATATTCGCGGATCCGCGAGTGCGTGTCGGCATTACCGACCAGACGATCTTTACCACCGACAATCCCGATCGTTACCCGCCGGATCTCGAGACGCTGGTTAAGGGAGTGAATGTTATACCGCTGGCCTCGACTGTGCAGCCGCTGGGCGGGGGCGGGTTGAACGGCACTAAGAGTGCGCTCGAGCAGAACGACTCGCTGATTCCCAAGACCAAGATTTACCTGCGCTCAATCCCGGTTGATCCGATCACCGGAAAAAAAGAATGGGATTTTCGCTCTTGTTACGACACTGCGGATTCGAACTCCTGGGGCGGCGAAAACATTTTCGACGTCCACTCAAAATCGAAGGGCACAGCGCTGAATGGAGAGAAGTATAGTGACTGGTAAGACAATTTCGGATTTCGGATTTTGGATTTCGAATTTGAAAGCCGTTCCGACCAATTCGCAATTCGCAATTCGCAATTCGCAATCGAGAGGTTTCACTTTGCTTGAGCTGATGATCGTCATCTCGATCATCATCATTCTGGCGTCCGTGGCCTTGCCTCAATATCAAAAGACAATCATGCACGCGCGCGAGACCGTTTTGCGCGACGACCTTTTCAAGATGCGTTCGCTGCTCGATCAATACGCGGCTGACAAAGGGAAGCTGCCGCAATCGCTCGACGATCTCGTCACCGAACACTACATGCGCGAAGTCCCGAAAGATCCGATCACTGACAAACCGGACTGGGCTACGGCTACGGGCGAAGATCCTAACTCGAATGAAGGCGGCAGCGGGGTTACCGATGTGCACAGCTCGTCGGGAGACACATCGACCGAAGGTACGCCATACAGTGAGTGGTGAAGCATTCTGGATTTTTTTGATTTCCGATTCTTGATCCGGTCGTGAGACCGAGCCTATCGCAAATCCAAAATCTAAAATCGAAAATTATTATTGATGCCTGCAAATCCCCTCGACAGACTTCTTAAGCCTCGTTTTCCTTCCTCGGCAGTCGGTATCGACAGCGGTTGCGCTTCGGTGGTGCAACTTGATCGGATGCGGGGCGCATTCACCGTCAAGCGCGCGGCCTCGATCAACCTGCCGCCCGGTTTGGTGCGCGCCAGCTTCGATGAAAGTAACATCGAAGATCCAAACGAATTAAGCAGAGCTCTTTCGGATTTACTTGCCGGGGCCGGCTTGCTCCGCCAACGCAAATGGTCCGTGACTTTACCAGAGACTTCAACGCGCGCCGCGGTGATCGCATTGGAAAGCGCGCCCGGTTCCCGCCGCGAGTTGGAAGAAGTCCTGGAGTGGAAAACCGAACGCAGCTTTGGCTTGCCCGTATCTGAACTGCGTGTTTCCCGTGAGCAGTTGGCGCCCGACTCGCAACGTCAATCGCGCTATTTGGTCACGGCCGTGCGAAGCAGTGTGCTGGCTGAATATGAAGCGGTTTTCGCGGCGCTGGGTTGGCAAGCCGGCTTGATCCTGCCGCGACATGCCGGTGAAGAACAATGGCTGCGCACCGATCAGGAAGGCGACGGTTTGTTGTTGACTGCGCATGCGGAGGGCTTCACGGCGGTGCTCGTGCGCAACAACCGGCCCATTACTTTGCGGGCAGTGTTCTGTCAGGCTGACGAGTGTGACGATGAACTTCATCGCGTCCTATTGTTTTACCGCGAACGATCAGGATCTAACGGACAGGGCGATCGGGCCTCAGTCAACCGGCTATTGATAGTCGGCGATTGGCTGGACAAACAACGCGTCGTCGCGATTGCGCGCGAGACGCTGGGAGTAAATTTGACGCCACTGAGGGCGACAGATGTCGGACTGATTATTCCCGAGGGCGATTTGACGTTCGATGCGATTGCCGCGCCCGCCGGGTTGGCGAGACTGGCCTGGTGAAACAAAAAGATAGAGGCCCTACAGGCCCTATTCTCCGATTGAAACTTTCCCTGCTCGGGCAACGTAAAACCGGAGCAATTGCACTATGAGCGCAGTGATTGCTATAGCAAAGTCCGGCGTTCTGGCTGATAGCGAGTTGGTTCAGAGCGCACTCGCTGGACGCGAAACGTCGTTTGAAGAACTGGTGCGCCGGTACCAACGGCCTATCGCTGCCTACGTCTACCGCATGGTCGGCGACTATGATGCGGCGCTCGATTTGACGCAGGAAGTCTTTATCAAAGTTTATAACTCGCTGACCCGTTATCGCGCTGAGTTCAAGTTCTCGACCTGGATCTACAAGATTGCGCACAACGCCGCGATCGATCACCTGCGCCGCCACACCGTGCGCGAACAGTCGCTGACCATCGGAATTGACGGCGAGCGCCGGGAGATCTCAATTGAGAGTGGCCGGCTTACGCCTGAGCAGGAAAGCGAACGGAAGGAACAGCGATCCGAAATTGAATCGGTGGTGCAATTGCTGCCCGCTGCTTATCGTGAGCTGATCGTGCTGAGACATTCGCAGGACTTAAGCTACGACGAAATTGCCGAGGTCACGGGCCTACCGCTCGGTACGGTCAAGAATCGTTTGTTCCGCGCGCGGGAAGCCATGCGCGATCATTTACTCCAGCGCGGCATCAGCAGTCTGTAGGCTACACAACTCTATGAAAGCTCCGACCATTGAAAAGCAGGAGTGCCAGCTCGAAGACGTGGCCGCTTATCTCGACGGCGAGTTAGCGGGCGTCGCCCTGACGGCCTTTGAAGCGCATCTGGAGACGTGTGCGGATTGCGCTACGGAACTGAGGGGGCAGCGTCGACTGCTTTGCACGCTCGACTTCGCCTTTAATGATTCGCGTTCTTTTGAGTTGCCCCATGATTTCACGCGCGTGGTCGCGGCGTATGCCGAAAATAATGTTAGTGGGATGCGCAAGAAAAGCGAGCGCCGTCGCGCAATCCAGTTGTGTGCAATTCTGGCGTTGGTTTCTTTTGCCCTGCTTGGTGCAGCTTCGCGAACGGTGGTCCTTGATCCGCTTAGATCATTTCTACGCGTGGCGAGCAGCTTGCTGAATCTCTTGTGGCAGACGATCTTTGATGCCGGCACCGGCATCGCGGTCATCGTTCGTGTTGTCGGGCGCGCGGCCATCCTGGGCCCGCGTGGCTTATGGCTATTCGTGGCCCTGGCTTTAATTATTTCGCTCTCGCTCCTGCCTTTTCTGATCGCCAAATATCATCGCGCGCAAATCATTGAATAGGAGATCGGGAATTTCTATTCAAATCACGGCGAACGAGCTCTCTCAAGAGAATCAAATTAGCGTTTGCGCCGCGCAGGCCTTCTGCAGAACAATTGCGTTACTCGCAGCGTTGCTCCTTTTGATGATCGTCGCTCAGGCGCAAGTGGCGTCTGACGAACATCCGGGAGACCCGCAGGCAAGAGTGATCGATGGGGTAAGCAACACTACCGTGTTTGGCCTCGGCCAGTCCCTGAGAATTACGGGTTCGGTTAAGGAAGGGGCGATAGCTTTCGGCGGTGACGTGATTGTCGAAGGCACGGTTGACGGAGATGTGGCCGCGATTGGCGGGTCGGTGATCCAACGCGAAGGCTCACGAATTGGCGGCGATGTAATTGTGCTCGGCGGTGTTTACCATCATGGCAAGGCGGCGCCCGGGCGCGACCCGCAAAGCGTCACCATCATGTACGCCGGTTACGAAGATCAATTGCGTCACGTGATGCGCGAACCTTTCAGTGTCTTGCGGCCGCAGTTGTCGGCGGTGTTTTTTGGCACGCGCCTGCTGGCAATGTTGGTATGGTTCATCATCGCGCTGGCGCTGACCTCGGCAATGCCAAATACAGTCAGCCGGGCCGTGGCTCGTTTGCAATTAACCAGCCTGCGCGTAGCCCTCATCGGTTTACTTGGTACGGTAGTCATTACCCTGGGCGTGTTCTTAAGTCTGCTGGTGCTGCCGCCGATCATTGGGGCGGTGATATCCGTCATGGCGCTGCTGTTGGTGATCGTCGCTACCTTGTTTGGCCGCGTGGTAATTTTTGTGGCCACCGGAAGATGGCTGCAGCGCCGCTTCCTGCCGCGCCTGAAATCTGAGTCGGTGACGTTGCTGATCGGAATTTTTTTCTGGGTGGTGATGGCTTCACTGCCTTACGTGTGGCCAATAATAATCGCCGGCTTGCTGGTAACCAGTTTGGGCCTGGCCCTGACGGCCCGCTACCGCATCAGTTGGAAAAAACCGCAGCCTGCCAACGCTTGATGGCCGCGGTGTGAAATGCATGTGCTCGTCGTATGCAAGATTGGTAGAGGCCTGTGCCTTCATTCGCAGAGTGGACAGATGATGCGCTGGTCGCGGCTGCCGGCGCCGGCGATGAAACGGCCTTCGAGCAGTTGTTCGAACGTCATCGCCGCCAGGTAGCTCGCATCGCGGGCCGCTTTTTTCCTCAACGCGAACAAATCGAAGAAATCATCCAGGACAGTTTTACCAAGGCTTACTTTGCGCTCAACACATATCACGGTACGCACGAGGCATCGTTCAGAGCCTGGCTGACGCAGATTGCCGTTAACACTTGTTACGACCAACTGCGGCGCGCGCGGCGCCGGCCGGAACATACCGTCGAAGAATTCGATGACCAGGAAGCGCATGAATTTGCGGGACAGTTTCGCGCCGTCGCCAGCGATGTCGAAAGCGCCCTCGTCTCGCGCGATTTGGCCCTGAAGCTTCTGGCGCGGCTGAGTGCCGACGATCGTTTGGTGCTTATGCTGCTGGATGTCGAAGGCTTCTCGGTCGCGGAAATCGCGGAAATGACCAAATGGTCGGTGTCAAAAGTGAAGGTGCGCGCGCATCGGGCTCGCGCTCACTTGCGGCGGGTGATGCAGCGGTACTTGTAGGTCCCGGCCGCTGCCCGTTTCCCAAGTGGCACGGGAAAAGAATTCTTGTAACTTTCAGGGGCTCGATGTCGTCTTTGTTGAGGAAGGCGCCGAAAGCATCAGGCGCTGGTGAATTTCAAAATGTTCAAAGCGAATCAGCAAAATCAGGAAGAATTCGACCGCGTGGGCCGTGTGGTACTGCTCGCTGCGTCCCAAAATGAGGACGAGGTCGAGGCTGCTGCATCTTCACCATTTCTCTATACGCGCGTGCGCGCCCGGATCGCAGAAGAGCAGCACCGGCGGGCGGAAGCGAGCGTTTGGGCGCCTTTACTCCTGGTGGCGCGCCGCGCGATCCCGGTGATGGCTTTGGTTGCCGTACTGGCCGCGATCCTGACGGTGTGGTCATTCCAGCCTAGCGCTCCATCGCCAGGCTACGGGTTAGAGGACGAGGCATTGACAGACACGCGCGACCCCGGAATCGAACAGGCGGTACTGACCAGGAACGGTCTGTCGCGTGATGAAGTATTCACCATCGTTGTTGATCGGAACGCACGGTAAGCATGACGATCGAAAGAGGCCATAGATGACTTTGACGGGCCGCACAACCTTAAAAATCTGGGGAGTGTTGCTGGTCGTATTCGTGCTGGGCAGCGTGACCGGCGCGGCGCTGACCGGTCTCTATCGATCGCGCACAGGCAGCGGCGCGGAAGCGCGTGAACGCGCCATGCACGAGCGCTTCGAAAAGATGCGTAGTGAGTTGAGCCTAACCGATCAGCAGACGACCTCCGTTCGGACCATCCTCGACGAAACGCGCAACGAGTATCGCGCGCTGCGAACAGAATTAAGACCACGCTTTGAAGAACCTCGCACGAAGGCGCGGACGCGAATTCGCGCCTTGCTTACTCCGGAACAGCAGCAGAAGTTTGACGCGCTAATGGCGCAGCAGGACGCGCAACACGACGAAGAGCAGAAAACGCGTCGGTAAGAAAAGCAGATTCCCGGCTTCCTGGTTTCGGCATCCAATCTTTTGCTCCTGAATCTATCAATCTGGACCGAAACCCCTAAAGTTTTGCAACTATCACCCTTACTGAGGCGTAGATAATGGTTAACTTCCAAGGAAGTGAGAAAACTGGTGTGAAAAGACTATCGATATTTATTTTGGTCGTAATTTCCGTGTTGAGCTTGAGCTTTGTCGCAGCCGGACAAACGCCCGGCGCTTCTCCGTCCACGCCTGCCGTAGCCAGTGTGATCGGCGAGGTTAAAGCCATCGATGCCACGGCAAATCAAATGGTCGTCAGGGCCGACAACGGGACTCTCTTCACCGTTACTTTCGGCGATAAGACACAGTACATGCGGGTGGCGCCGGGCGAGACTTCTCTCGCGAAAGCCACCAAGATCACCATGGCCGATGTGGGCGCCGGCGATCGAGTACTGGCCCGCGGCCGCGGTTCAGCAGAACAGAAAACATTGCCCGCGCTGCAAGTGGTAGTGATGAGCAAAGCCGACCTGGCGAAAAAGCAGGAGCAGGATCGTGCCGAGTGGCGCCGGCGCGGAGTCAGTGGCATCGTTGGTTCGCTCAATCCTTCGACCCGGGAAATAACCGTTTCGAGCCGCACGCTCGCGGGTCTGCCCCAGTCTGTGGTAATTCCCGTGACTGATAAAGTGCTGATGCGACGTTACCCGCCAGACACAATTCCGAAATACAGCGAAGCCAGGGCGAGCAAGTTTGAAGAAGTGAAAGTTGGCGACCAGTTGCGCGCTCTGGGTGACAAGAGCGCCGACGGTACTCATTTGACCGCCGAGGAAATTCTGTTCGGCACGTTTAGAATTGCCGGAGGAACTGTGACCGCGATCGATCCGACGACGAACCAAATCAAGATTAGCGATCTACAAACCAAGAAACCTTTGACGATTGTCGTTAAACCTGAGTCAGTGCTGCGGCGTTACCCGGCGGGCGGTATGTTCGGCGGCGGCATGGGTCCAGGCGGACCAGGCGGACCGGGCGGGCGGGGCGCCGGCAATGAAGCGGCAGGAGTTGGACAAGGTCAGCCGCGGCCACCAGGCGCCGGACCCGGTGGACCCGGTGGTCCACAAGGCGGAGGACCGGGCAGGGGCGGCGGGAACATGGCGGACTTGCTGGAGAGACTGCCGATCATTTCGATCAATGACTTGAAAGTCGGCGAGACGATCATCATGTCGAGCTTGCAGGGCTCAGATCCATCTCAATTGACGGCGATCTCTCTGGTCACCGGTGTCGAGCCACTCTTAACCATGATGGCTGCGAGGCCGCAGACCGGTGGTCAGCCCGCGCGCGGCCAGGGTGTGGATCTCAATGGCAGCTTTGGCGGTATGTTCGGTAGCGCCGGCGCTCCTTAATCTAACCCTCTGATCTCGCAGTTTTGATGTCAGAGACAACCTGCGAACGGTTTTTTCTAAAATCGCTCGCGGTTGCTTTTTCTTTTAAGAAGAGTTCAAAGATGAATA
This sequence comes from Blastocatellia bacterium, assembly GCA_033856915.1. Classification (GTDB taxonomy): domain Bacteria; phylum Acidobacteriota; class Blastocatellia; order Pyrinomonadales; family Pyrinomonadaceae; genus UBA11740. The sequence continues at coordinate 25,462 of JAWVEB010000065.1, forward strand.
TTCGAAGAGTACTAACTTGTTTGGCGTCTATCGTTCTGGTCGTCGCCTTTTCAACGTCGGCCCTGGCTCAGGGGAGAGCAAACTTGCGCGGTCAAATAACCGACGAGTTCGGCGCGGTCATTGTCGGCGCCAGCGTAACCTTGAGCGATGCCGCGGGCACGCAGAAAACGTCCACTACGAATGCGGACGGTACCTATAGCTTCAGCGGACTGGCGCTGGGCAAATACACGATTCATGCGACGGCGCCGGGATTCGCAACCTCTGAAGACGCTGCGGTGGATGTAACCGCGGCCCGCCGGGATCCCTTCAACATTAGCTTGAAGATCGCCGCCATCGAGTCGCAGGTCAAAATTAATTCCGACTCGGCGCTTAGTACTGATTCGACGAACAATGCCAACCAGACGGTAATCTCAGGGCGTGATCTTGATGCATTACCTGACGACCCCGCGGAACTGGCGGCGGCGTTACAGGCTTTGGCCGGACCGTCAATTGGGCCGAACGGCGGTCAGATATTCATCGACGGATTTTCCGGCGGCAACATGCCGCCCAAGGAATCGATTCGCGAGATTCGCATCAATCAAAATCCGTTTGCCGCGGAAAACGATCAGCCATCCGCTCGTATTGAGATTCTGACCAGACCGGGTTCTGACAAGCTGCGCGGCAGCGCCACGTTTAATTTCAACGACGAAAGTTTGAATTCGCGCAATCCTTTCCAGATTAACTCGAGCAAACGCACGCCGTTTCAGGTTCGCCAACTAGGCGGCAATCTTAGCGGACCAATTAAAAAGGGGAAGGCTTCATTTTTCCTCGAGGTTAATCGCAACGAATTCGATGACAACGGGATCGTCAGGGCGACGATTCTTGATCCGTCTTTCAATATCGTACAGATCGGACAGGGGGTCGTATTGCCGACGCGCTTCACCGGTTTCAGCCCCCGCATTGATTACGCGATCAATCCCAAGAACACTCTGGTGGCCAGGTACAGTTTCAATCACAGCGTTTCCCAGAACCAGGGCGTTAATGGCTTTTCACTGCCTGAGCGCGCTTACAACTCGAGTTTCACCTCGCATGTTTTTCAGGTTACTGAGACGGCCGTGATCAACCCGACCACTATCAATGAGACGCGCTTTCAATTCTCTCATAATCGTTTAGAGCAATTTGGCAATAGCACTATTCCCGTGCTGAGCGTCAGCGGCTCGTTCGTTGGAGGCGGCTCGCAGATTGGCCACGCGATCAATACTACGAACCGTTGGGAGTTACAGAACTTCACGCAAATTCAGAAGGGCATGCACACCATTAAATTTGGCGGGCGTATCCGCAACGTTAGTATTACCGACATCAGTCCCAGTAATTTTGGCGGTCAGTGGATCTTTACCGGCGGTACCACGGGGCTGACAAGTATTCAGCGCTACCAGCGAACGCTGCAGTTGCTGCAACAGAACCAGACTCCCGCGCAGATCCGCGCGGCCGGGGGCGGCGCCGCGCAGTTCAGCATCAATACCGGCAATCCCCTGGCTACTGTCAGCCAGTACGATATTGAACCATATGTGCAGGACGACTGGCGCTACAAGCCGAATCTCACTTTCAGCTTTGGCCTTCGCTATGAAGTTCAAAACAACGCGGGCAGCAAGCTTGATTTTGCCCCCCGGTTTGCCGTCGCCTGGTCGCCGGGCGCGGCCGACAGCACCCATCCGCCGAAAACAGTCATCCGCGCCGGCGCGGGGATGTTCTACAACCGTTTCAGCGAAAGCTCGACCCTGTTCGCGACCCACAACAATGGAATCAACATCCAGCAGTTCACCTTTGCGGAATCGGCTAGTCCGCTGGTGGCAACCGATCCAGCGACGCTCACTTTGCTTAACTCTTATCGCTGCGCCGACGGATCGTTTAAGCCCGATTGCATTGGCATCGTGCCTTCAGTCGCGGGCGCGTCTCCAGTGCAACAAAGCATCTGGCGAGTCGAGCCTAATCTAAAGATTCCCACGGTCTATGTAGCCGGGGCCCAGGTCGAACGGCAACTTCCGCACAACTTCACGGTTAGCATGGGCGCTTACGCGATTCGCATTCTGCATGTGATTCGCGCACGCGACATCAATGCCCCGATACCGGGGACGATTACCAATGCGAATCCCGGAGGCATTCGCCCGAATCCAGCCATGGGGGAATTGGATCAGTTCGAAGCGACCGGCCGCTTTCATCAGGAACAAATGTTCGTGGGATTCAATAGCCGGCTCAACCCGCAGTTTTCAGTGGGCGGAAGTTACGTTCTGAGCAAGAGCATGAACGACACCGATGGCCAGGGAGCAAGCTCTTTATTTCCCGCTAACTCTTATGACGCGAGTGGCGAATGGGGCCGCGGCGGCGGCGATGTGCGGCACCGGTTCTCAGCATTCGGCACCTACAACAATCCAAAATTGTGGAAGCTGACCTTCAGTCCTTTCATCGTCGCGAGTTCGGCGCCGCCTTTCAATATTACGACTGGCATCGACTCAAACCTGGATCGGAATTTTAGTGATCGTCCCAGCTTTGCGGGCGCCAATGCTAATTGCGCATCGCCGCTGATCAGGTGCACGAGCTTTGGCAATTTCAATTTAGTGCCGTTGCCGGGGGAAACGATCATCCCGCGCAATTTTGGTAAAGCGTCCGGCTCTTTCACCGCGAACTTGCGCATTGCTCGCAGCTTCGGCTTCGGCGATCTGCACAAAGCAGCCGCCTCTAATCAGAAACCCGGGTCCAGCACGGCGACCGCAGGGGGAGACAAGCGTGGACCCGGTGGACCAGGTCCGCGCGGTCCGATGATTATGGGCGGCGGTGGTGGTGGCGGCGAAGCACGCGGCGGCGGGGGAATGATGGGCGGCGGCGGACCGTCGTCTGAGAAGAAATACAATCTGACTGTGTCCCTCTATTTCCAGAACATTTTGAATACCGTCAACGTGGGAAATTACGTCGGCAATCTCTCTTCACCACTGTTTGGCCAGCCGCAGGGCGTCGCGGGCAGCTTCGGCGGCTTTGGCGGCGGCGGCGGTGGCAGCGCCAACGCCGGCAACCGGCGCATCTATCTCAACCTTAGGTTTAATTTCTGAACCTTAACAGCGTCGGGGCGTATAAGAGAGGGATCCCAGTCTCGATCCTGGAAGGAAGCCCGCCATGAAGAGATATGCACCGACCCTCGTTTTATTGCTGATCGGCTCTGCCGCGATGGCCCAGGCGCCTGAGGCGGCCAAGGCCAACGGCGGCGTCACGGTTAGCGCCGGCACAATTCCGCCGGCCCCAACTATCACAACGAGTAGCACCCCGATTGAATTGGCGCGCGCGGCGCTGATGGCGCAGGGCGGCGACAAATTCAAGAACCTCAAGAGCATGATGCTGATCGGTTCGGCCGATCTCTACGCGCCGAATAGCGCTTCATCGATTCCCGGCAAGTTCGTAATAGTGTCCGTCGGCGATAAGGTCCGCATTGAAATCGACGCCCGCCCGATATTCAATTTCAAGCAGGTCTATGACGGACGGCAGTCTTACAGCTCGATACCAGGCGTCGAGTTGCCGCCGCCGAACAAGTTCGGCCTGCCGGTGCTGGCGAAATTTGATCAACCCGGCTATACGGTGTCCGCTTTGCCGGACAAGAAGAAGCTGCGCGGCTTTCGGATCGTAGATTCCGAAGGCAACACCACGGACTTTTTTATCGATCCGGCCACGGCCAGAGTCATGCAGTATTTGACTCCCTACAACGGCTACGTTTTTGGGACCGAGAATTCAAAGTTCAGGGAAGTCGAAGGCGTGCTGATACCCTTCAATTTCTCGCAACGGCTGGAAATGCAGCAGGGGGCTTTCTTTGCCGAATACAAAGTCAAAGAGGTTAAGCTTAACCAGCCCATCGGGGACGATGTGTTCGTGATTCAATAAGCCGGTTTGCTATTCGAGCAGGAAAACTAAGAAGGCCGCCTCCACGAAAGAGGCGGCCTTCTTCTTTAGCGAAGATAGTTGCCGCAGCGTTCAAGCTGAAAATCTTCGTGCCTAATCGAGGCCCTGTGCCTTGGCGGGTTTCAAGTCGATCTTGAGTAGACGAGCAATCGTGGATGGCAACTCATTCACTTGATCCGGCTTTGTTAGAAAAGCGTCGACGCCGGCGCGCCAGGCTTCAGTCTCGCAATCAGTGCCGGAGAGCATGATGATGGGCATGCGGCGGCGATGAGTCATCTTGCGGGTTCGCTTGACGAGATCCAGGCCGCTCACTCCGGGAAGTTCGTTATCAACCAGAAGCAGATCGAATCGCTCGTCGCTGGTTAGCTTTCTTAACGCACTGTCGCCGTCCACAGAAAGCTCGACGCGCCATCCTTCGGCGGAAAATATGCCGCCGATCAAGTTGGCGATCGGCTGGCTGTCCTCGGCATGCAGAATTGAGATCTGATTTGAGCCCGGTTCGGGACCAACGGGTCTGTACTTAATCTTCCTCGGCGTGGAGAAAATATGACGCCGCCGTTTTCGCACAGCCGTGCGGGTCTTGAGCAATTCTTTGTGCCGGCTGTTGATTAAAGAGATGAGACTTTGGTGATGTCTGAAGCCCAGCAGGCGCGCCGCCCGAGTAACCGAACCATTTGAATCTCTCAAAGCACGTTCGATCAGGGCCCGCTCGCAGTCCAGGATTTTTTCCTTGAAAGAGAAGCCTTCCCATGAATGGTCTGGCGTTTCGCGATTCTCGGCCTCCGATTCTCCTAAGACTTCGATTACCTTTCGGGCGCACGCAATCAATCGCTTACCGACCGAAGGGTCCTGAGAGCGCTGCAAGAGATCCGCGGCGGACTGGTATATCGAAACCAATTCACTCCCGGAAGTGTGCGCGCCCATCTCTTCAATCAGGCTTAGGTGCGCTCTGCCCGCGCCTTCCAGATCACCCGCCCGCTCGGCAACTTCGATCGCCCTCTGGAGCAGTAACCTCGAACGCGCATCGTTACCCAGGCGCGCCAAGCAAATTCCATGCGTTGTTAATGCCTCGGCGAGGAGTGCCTGCTCGTCACCTTTCTCGAGGGTGGTCACCGCTGAGCGCGCAAACCGCTCCGCCTCGCGAGTGCGCCCCTCGGCCAGAAGCGTGCGTGCGCGGGTGTCATTTACTTGCGCCAAGTGAACATGATCGTCGAGTTCTACAAGGAGGTTTCGTGCACGATCTAGATGTTTATGGGCTTCGGAATACCTTCCTAGCGTGGAGAACAAGAACCCGAGATTAATATCAACACAAGCTTGATATCGTCTGTGACCAGCCTGTTCAAAGTGAAAACTTGCAGCCGCAAACTCGACCAATGATCGGTCTATATAGTCGTCTCGGCCCTCCGCGTGACCAAGACAATTCAGTAACGTCCCTAGACCATTGTGCAGTTCTCCACGTGGCCCATGACCATTTCCCTTCTCAATAACATCGCCCGCTTCGCGATATATCTCAAAGGCTGCGACGTATTGACCGGCCGTTTTTTCAACGATGGCTCTTCTTAGCAACGCCTTTGATAGGAGTTCAGTGTCAGAATCACGTACTTCCTCAATGACCTCAACTAAAATATCGCGAGCTTCGTTGTACGCCCCTTCGCGCCAATAGCAAAGCGCGAGTTCACTTCGCACCTCCGCTGCGCGTATCGGGAGCTCCAAAGTTCTAAACAATTCTTCGCTCTGCGTGAGCAGGTCTTTTGCCAATTCCTGCGTGCTCTGGTTTCGCTCTGTACTTCCGCGCCATCCCGTTAGACCTCCAACAGCGAGCAATGTCTCCGCTTTCGCCTCTGGGTCAAGTCCTTCCAAAGGTGAGGAGCCGTGGCTATCAGGCCAGAACTCTGCGAGAGCTTCGCATGCGGCTTGATATTCACCACCCTCTTTGAGTTGTTTGGAAACACGGCAGCAGAGGATAGCTCGCTCCCGCAGGCTCAGACTACGACTCTGTTCTCGAAGCCCTGTAAGTTGAGACTCTAAGTTCATGTGAGGCATCCCTTTCTGTATACTTGATAAAAAGATTGCGTGTGGATGTGTGGATTCTTCCAGCGGCGCCAGTCAAATAGCCGCCCACTTCGCTGAAACACGCTTTGTCTTGTTCGTTTCAACAAAGAGCGTATCACCACCTAACCAGTTAAGGAGAAAAACATGAAAAAGCTACGAAAATTCGGCGCGGCCGTTATTTTGACGTTCGCGCTGATCACGTTCGCGGTTGCGGGCCAAGTAGAAACGCCACCTTGCGCAAACCCTGCACCGGGACAAGTGGAGACACCACCCTGTGCCGCTGCTCCAGCAGACATGGGTACGGCCACTAGCTCTTCAACTACCTCGGCCGGTCTAAATACGCCAGCGGTGGCGCATGAAACTTCGTTTAGCAAAATTGCGGCAGACATACTTTTGAATCTTCTGCCGCTGTTTTAGTACTGCCTAGTTAGTACTGCCCAATCAAATAAGAGCTTGCCCCGCCAAATGAGCCCATCTTACTGGCAGGACGCTATTAGTGTGCGAGGTTGCCAATTCTATAACCATCAAACAGTGCTCGATGGAGGGCCCCAGCCGCTGCGTAGCTTAACCTCGACTTTAGCGGAATGCAAGCATCTTCTTGGGTTTGTTCTAACAGGCTGATTAGTGCTTGGTTGCCTTCTGTTGCAAATCCCGCCGCAAGCAAATCGCTAGCTGCCATTGCCAATGCGCAGCTCATTAAGTTGCGGTCGGGAACAATAGTTCGTCGCGCACCTGCGTGAGCGAGCGAACTCGCGTCTGCGAATTTGCGAAGAAATCCACGATTCCGCGAAAGACAGAGCCCGCTGACTCCATGGGGCGACACCGCAAAAAGAAAAAATTCCTCTGACTCACCACACCGCTCTTGCTGATTCGCCGTGCGTTGTAGTACGACTTAGATCTTACGCGCGTCAACATTGAGCGTGCATTGAAGAGAGAACATCCGTCGGCGTAGCCAAGCCAAACTTAATGCTTCGATTCCTTCCGATGCGCCGATCCATTCTCGCTTTGATGCTGATCATCATTCTTGGTAGCCTGACGGCTTTTATCCTTTTCCGTCTGATGCGCAACACTCGCCGTCCGCCCACACAGTTTGGGTGGCGAGCCCGCGTGACAACTTTGGCCGGGGACGGATCGCCTTCTTTCCGTGACGGGATCCCTGCGATGCAAGCCGCTTTTGCCGATCCTTTCGGTATCGCCGTCAGTGACGACGGCGTGATCTACGTCGCGGATGGCGGTGAGAGCAACCGCATTCGCAAGATTGCACCGGATGGATCAGTTACCACTTTCGCCGGTAGTGTCGAAGGGTACGCCGACGGCCCTGGCCAGCAGGCAGCTTTCAGCACGCCCTCGGGCCTCGCGCTCGATGCCAGGGGCAATCTCTTCGTAGCTGACACTGGCAACAATCGAATCCGCAAGGTCACACCGCAAGGGTTGGTCTCAACGTTGGCCGGTGAGGGAACAGCCGGATATGTCGACGGTCCGGCAGCTCAAGCGCGGTTCGATGGTCCCATCGGAATCGCTGTCGACGCGCTCGGCAATATCTACGTCGCCGATGCCTACAACGATCGCATTCGAAAGATCGCACCTGATCTGAGTGTCACCACCGTCGCGGGTGCCGGAGTTGGATACGCCGACGGGCCCGTCGGCAGCGCACTCTTCGATACGCCCTGCGGCATCGCTGCGGCGGCTGACGGAACTTTGATCGTGGCCGACACCGGCAATCATCGCTTGCGCAAAATTGAAAATGGCCAAGTGACCACTTTGCCCTTTGTCTTTCCCGATGAAGTTAGCCCGGCGGACTTGAGAAAACCCGTCGCGTTGGCGCTGACGCACGACGGTTTTCTCTATGTTACTGAGCTTGACCGGGCGCGTGTCGTTCAGATCGCACCCGACGGTCGGGCCCGCGTGATTGCCGGCGGCACGCCTGGGTATGCCGATGGTTCGGAGAATGCTCGCTTCAATCAGCTCGCCGGAGTGTCGATCGATAAGCGAGGAGATCTTTACGTAGCCGACAGCGGAAATTACCTGGTGAGAAAGCTGAGCACGATTACCAACACCGCCGCTGCCGGCCCGCCGCCGCAATCCTTGAGCGAGCCGCTACCGCGTCTCACTTCACAGACGCTCGGCGAGCAGGTTCTGCTCTGGCCGCTCGAGCCGCAGTACAGCCCGCACGAAGTAATCGCAACCGTCGGTGAAGTGCGCGGAAGTTTCGACTCGAAGGACAGTCGCGATCACCTCCACAGCGGCATTGATGTCGCCGGTGCGTACGGCGATGTTGTCCGCGCGGTCCGCTCAGAGAAGGTTGTTAGTCCGGTCGCCAATTGGGGATTTGACGATCTTAACGAGGGACTACGCGTGGGTGTCATGTCATACATTCACATGCACGTCGGGCGCGACAAGGATGGGAAAGTCTTCAACGACGCGCGGTTCATGCAAGTGAAAGACACGAGCGGCAAACTCGCCCGCATGCGCGTCAGACGCGGTACGCGCTTTCGCCCAGGCGACGCGCTTGGCACGGTCAACCGCATGTACCACGTTCACATGAACGTTGGCCCACCCGGATCGGAAATCAATCCGCTGACGCTCTCGCCGATCGGATTTACCGACCGCGTCGATCCAGTAATTGCAAAAGACGGCATTCAACTTTTCGACGAAGCGGGCGCGCGACTGGCTGAGAAACAAGCGGGGCGCCTGCTCGTGCACGGGCGCGTGAGCATCGTAGTTGACGCATTCGATCGCACTGACATGAACGCGATCCGGAGACGACTAGGCCTCTATAGTCTCGGTTATCAGGTCCTCAAACCGGATGGCTCGCCTGCTCCTGGTTTTGATCAGCCGCGCATCAATCTCGTGTTCGATCGTCTTCCGCCAGATTGGGATGCGCCAAAGATTGTCTACGCGGAACAGAGCGGGATCACGGTCTATGGTAGCGCGACCACGAGATTTCTCTACCGCGTCACCAACATCCTTCGAGACGGTCGAACAGCCGCGAATGTTTGGGACATATCCGAACTGCCCCAAGGCGATTACACTCTGCGCATTATTGCGGCCGATTATTCAGGAAATGTAGCGCATGACAACCGCGATGTTTTGGTGACAGTAAGGTAGGTGATTGGTGCAGGTTGAATTCCTGGCGGTTCTTCTCATTAGCACCGCGGCTGTGGGGCGCTCCGGTAGTCGAAGAGGTCGCGCTGCCTCAGCCAAAGCTTTGGGTAAACGCGAAGGGCTTAACTATCTCTTTCCGCTTCCGGGTTAAGAATTAAGACAGGGTTTCGTCGCTCGTTCGCTTGAATAAAGAATGGCGGCTAGGGCGGCCCTCCCTGACGGTCGGGCTTCTGACAGATATAGATTCCTTATTGAATGCGTGAGGTAAAGCTGACGCTGCCACTGGAGCCCACGGCTACATTGCCGGTGAGAATCCAGCGAATGTTCGTGACGGCCCGATCATAGCCGGACGGCGCGCCGCCGCCGGCGCTGACGGGCGTGTAGGTCCAGGTTGCGCCTCCGTCATTCGAGAACTCGATGGACGCGGTCCAGGGAGACGAAATCGCGGCCGAGCCGAGCTTGTAGTCAAGATTGACGAAAACTCTCTTGGCGGGATTTACGTCATTCGGATTCGGATCACTGATCACCAGACTTTGTGCAACGATACTGCCTGAGTTAGTGAACGTGACGGTGTAAGTCAGATCCGTGCCGGGTTGCTGATCGCCTGAAGGTGTCACATCCTTGACGAGGTCAACGTTCGGCATCCCGCCTTCGCCGAGCTGAAAATCGCTAAACGCCGAAACGCCAGTCGCCTGCGTGCTGGTGGCGGTCCTCGCCCCGACTGCGGGATAGGTCCACACTCCGGATGCGAACTTGCCCACGACAAGTGCGTTGGTATTAGCTCCTGCATCGACATCGCCGGAGACAAACTCGAAGGTCGCACTGTAAGTCGTGAAGATTATTCCGGCGTTGGTCAAGGTCCAGTAACGGTTCACACTCTTCGAAGAAATAATCGTAGAGCTGCCGATGTTAGGATGATCTCCCACAGTCGTTTTGACTGCCAAGTCTCCGGCGGAGGTGACACTGGCAAATGAAATACTCACCGGCGTGTAGTTACTCGCGTCGCCTATTTCAAATGTCCTCGAGGTCGCGCCGGTTGCCACATTCTTCTGCAAGTTTCCAAACACGTGTCCGCTGGTGCGCGACACCGTGCCGGTGGAACTGACGATGACCTGGTTCGAGCCGGTATTAATGTTTCCGCTGATGAGTGTGAGAGTTCCATTGACGGTCACGTTGCCGCTAAGGGTGACGCCGCTCGCGTTGTTGATCTTGAGTCCGCCGAAGGCGCCGGCATCTGTCCCCTGGGCCGCTGTCCCGGCGAATTCGACCGTAAGATTAGTTAGCGTCCTATTGCTGATCGGGTACTGGTTAACAAAATCCGTAGAGCCTGTGGCGCGCGTGACCTGAACCGTCCCGCTTCCGGTGAGCGTGCCGTTGCCGCTGATTACGACAGCGGCCCCGGGAGCGAAGATGGCGTTGGCGTTTGCAGTGAAGGTTCCGCCGACGCTGAAACTCGTACTTGCTGACACGGGCGAGGCAGTGTTGGAAATTGTCAGATGGTTATAGGTACTGTTTCCGGCAACCAGTGGAGAAAGTGCCGTGACTGATTGTGGGCCGGTCCCTTTATAGTCGACGGTGCTTCCCGTCGTTATGAATCCGCTGCCGGAATTAAAGGTGGCAGTATCACCGAGAGTTCCCGCTACACCAATGATCCCGCTGTTTGCGAGCGTGATATTACCAGCCGCTCTCGATCCGCTAATCGTCAGATTGTTGTAGTTGAAAGCCGAAACGGTCTGCGAAGCACTGCCGTTGAAGTCGATGGTGCTGCCGGTGATCGTATAAGAGTTGGCGCCGGGAGTGAATGCGCCCGCAATACCGATGGTGCCACTGCCGGCAAGTGTACGCGCGCCGGCTGAACTACTGGTGAGGTTGTTGTAGTTGAAAGCCGGAATGGTTTGCGCACCAGCTCCATTGAAATCAATTGTGCTGCTGGTGATCGTGTAAGAGTTAACGCCCGGAGTGAATGTTCCCGCAATGCCGATGGTGCCGCTGTTTGCCAGCGTACGCGCGCCGGCTGAACTGCTCGTCAGATTGTTGTAGTTGAACGCGGCAATGGTCTGAGCGCCCACACCGTTGAAATCGATGGTGCTGCCGGTAATCGTGTAAGAGTTACCGCCGGTAGTGAATGCGCCCGCAATACCGATCGTGCCACTGGATGCCAGTGTGCGCGCACCGGCGGAACTGCTGGTTAGGTTGTTGTAGTTGAACGCCGGAATGGTCTGGGCACTGCTGCCGTTGAAATCGATGGTGCTGCCGGTGATCGTGTATGAGTTAGCGCCGGGAGTGAATACGCCCGCAATCCCGACCGTGCCGCTGTTCGCCAGCGTGCGCGCACCGGCGGAACTACTGGTGAGGTTGTTGTAGTTAAAAGCAGGAATCGTCTGCGCACCCGCGCCGTTGAAATCAATTGTGCTGCCGGTAATCGTGAAGGTGTTAGTCCCGGGGGTGAAGGTCCCCGCAACACCGATCGTACCGCTGTTTGCCAGCGTGCCCGGGCCGGACGAACTGCTCGTCAGATTGTTGTAGTTAAAGGCGACAATGGTTTCGGCTACCGTCCCGTTATAGTCGACGGTGTTGCCTGTTGTGGTGTAGCTCACATTGGTCGCATTGGGAGCAAACGCGCCCGAAATTCCAACTGTGCCCGCCGCGAGCGTCACTGTCGCCCCTCCACGATTGGCGCTAATCGTCAGATTGAAATAGTTCAAAGCATTCACCGTCTGCGCCGCGGTAGCATCGTAGTCGACGGTCAAATTCGTGAGCGTCTTTGCACTGATCGAATACTGCGAATTGAAATCGGGTGTCGCTGCTGTCCTGGTCACTTTCACCGTGCCGTTGCCGGTCAGGGTTCCAGTTCCGCTTACCAAGACCGCAGCCGCCGGCGTGAAAGTCACGTTGGCTGCAACCGTCAACGTGCCTGAGATGCTGAAGTTCTCGCTCGACGAGAAGCCGCTCGTGTTGTTCAGATTCACAGTGTTGAAGCCGAGCGTAGCTGCTGTGGTGCCGCTGAACGATGTGGCGGCAGGTGTTGCCGGTGTGTTGAAGTTAAGCGTGCTTGTCGTTGTGAATGAAAACGGCGTAGCAGCCGCCGTGTTCACGATCCAGTTTCCGAGGAACGTGTGCGTCAGCGATGTTCCACCTGCAAACGTAGCTGTCCCGGAAATAGTGAAATCACCATTCACGGTGAGAGCGCCACCCGCAGTTTTCGCGCTGGTGTTGGAGAGAATGAGATGGTGATAGGTCGTAGCTTTGATGGTCTGGGTGCCGGCAAAATTATAGTTGACCGTGTTGCCGACAGCCGTCGCGATAAGATTCGTCAGACCTACCGCACCGGTAAAATTAATGTTGAGCGTGCCGGCAGCGCCGTTGGTCAATGTGCCGGCTCCGGCGAGCGCCGTCGTAACGCTCAGGGTTCCGTTATTCTGATAAGTTCCAGTGACGGTGACATTCGGAATTGAGAATGCCCCGCTGATTGTCTTGCCGCTTCCACTGAGGGTATGGATACCCGTGCCAGCGTTAAATGTCCCTGAATTGGAAATACTTCCAGGTAAAGTCAGCGCCGCATTTGCCGCTGTGTTATTCCAAGTTCCGCCGAGGTTCACCGTGACATCACCGTTAAAGGCTTTCGTCCCGGTAGCGGAAGAGATGGTCAGGATTCCAGTGACGCTCGTGGCGCCGCTTACGGTGAGTGCGAAGCCCGCGGCAGTGAAAGTTGTTCCTGTTCCAACGTTGAGATTTCCACTAATGTTGAGACCGACCACGGTGGTCGTGGTGGCAGTACCACTCATCGTTAAGTTTCCATTTATTGCCGTGGTGGTGACAGTGAGAGTTTTGATGCCACTGCCGCTCAGTGTCAGGTGGTGATACGTGGCGGTTGCTTTAACAGTCTGGCCGGCGCCGATGTAGTTCACCGTATTCCCGTTCGCTGACGCCGTCAGCGTGCCCGTCGTCAGCAGTGGTCCGGCAATGTTCAGTACTCCGGTAGTTCCCTGAGTCCATGTTGATCCGCCAGCCGAACCGGTAATGCCGGTCGCCGCGGTTGTAGTTATCGTGCCGTTGTTCGTCACGGTGATGGAGCCATTGAGCGCGATGGTCCCCGCGAATGAAAGATTGGCCGTCGAGAGAATCGTATGTGCGGCATTAATGGTAACCGTCGCAGTGTTCGTAATAGATCCGGTGCCATCGATGCTGGTACCGGCACCGCTCAGAGTGATTGCCCCGGTCCCGCTAAGCGTGCCGTTCACGACCAGGTTTCCTGAAACTCCCAGCGTAAAGGTGGAGGTCGCCAACACACCGGACGCGTTGATTGTGACACCGGTGATGGTCTTGTTGGCAGGCAAAGTCACCGTATGTCCCGCCGCAATGACTACGCTGTCCGTAGCCGCCGGGACCACGCCGCCGACCCATGTCGATGTCACGGTCCAGCTTCCAGTTTGCGCTGAAGTTATCGTGGCAGCGGTCGCGCGCGTGCCTGACAGCGAAGAGAAGAGAAGCACCAGAGCCGAGGCGCCAACGAAGAGCAATATGTGATGGATCTTTTTCACTCGAATTCCTAAATTACGCGGCGCCAAAAAGAAAGGCGCAAGCGTAACCCAAATTACCGAATTCTTGACGTGAAACTTACGCTGCCTGAATTGTTAGGCGAAGCCTGACTCAGATTTCCGGTGAAGGTCCAACGGATGTGCGTCGCCGATCGATCATAGCCTGATGATGCTCCCCCGCCCCCGCTCGCCGGTGTATAAGCATACGTGCTGCCCCCATTGTTTGAATAGGCCACGGTGACGGTCAATCCGGTTGTGCCGAGTGAGTTCGTCACCGAACTAACTTTGAAGTCGGTATTAGCCGGGATCTGATCGATGATTATTAGATTGGAAGCCGTTGCCGTGCCCGAATTAGTGAAGCTAATCGCGTAGAGCAAGTCCGCGCCGGGAATAACTTGGGAGGGGGTAGTTGGCGTCAGGGATTTCTGCAGCGCCACGTTCGGCACGGGAGCAGGTAGCGAGGTAATGCTGATCGAATTAATGCCCGTGCCATAGTCGCTGTTGTAATGATAACTGCTGCCGGAGAAATCAAGAATCAGGGTCGATGCCGTTGTGTTACCTGCCGACAAGACCTTTACAGTATAGGTGGTGCTAATGGTGCCGCCGGCCTTCCCGCCGGAATAGTTTTGCGGGCCAATACAACTTCGGTAGCTCGCGCTCAAGGGATTATTGTCCCAGCCGCACGCATCGGCGTAGAACTTATCGTTCGTCCCGCCAGCCGGTGAAGAATAGCTCGATGAGATCGACAGGACTTGAAAAATAACATTCGATAAATTCAGGAACGCCTCGAGTTGCTCATAGCCCTGAGTCGCCGTGCTGGCGTTTACCGTGTAGTTATACGTCTGACCCACATAGACGGTGGTGGGGCCGACAATTGATTGAACCGAGTTGCGATTCTGGGAGATTAAGTGCTCAACAAAAATTTCGCGGGGCGTCGGCGTCGAAATAGCTGAAACGCCCGTCGCGCTGACCGTGATGTGGTAACGGCGAGTCGCATTATAGGCCAGGGAAGTGCGGGTCACGACCACAGAATAGTAGAGGTCGATGCACGCGCCTCCTGCCAGTGAACTGACATTGAGCGCGCTGGCTCCGTTGAGATTAATATAGGCATTGGAGCTATCCCAAACGAAGTTGCCGACGATATTAGTGACCGCTGTACCGCCCGTGTTGCAGACTCGAACTCCAACTTGATACGTATCCGGACCCGTGTTGGTGTTATTGCTATCAAGCCCTACAACATTCCAACTGGTCGGCGTAACGGTAAGGCCGGCGTACGCACTTTGCACGCCCAACACGCCCAAAAAAAGCAGCAACATGCTGGCTCGGATAATGAAGGCGGTAGGGCTACGCCAGAAGACTTTGGAAGTTCTTCGTCTCATCGTTTCGGTTCCACTAACCTGCTCATGAGGTCACTCATCGGTTACTAGTGGAAACTCACTCCTTGGGTTTCTCTTTATTGTGAGCCGGATCGTTTCCGCTGGGCGCCAGCCCGTTTGATGAAGTCCCAAACAGATCGAACAGGTTCGACAGTTTCGAAGAGATCGTGAAGTAAAACCCGCGACGCGTAGGCAGGACTTGTGATCCGGCTGGTTCTTTCGCCGAAGTAAAGTTGTATCCCGCGCCGAGTCGCATGTCGGGAAGCACCCAGAATCCGGCTTCCGTAGCATACACCGAACGCATGGTGCCCGATGATGGTTGAAACAGCAGCCTTGTCTCGAACGCCCAATCCAAACGCCGCGTTACCAGATACTGGGCGCGGGCTTGCGTTAAGAATGAGAGCGTCGAAACAAAAGGAAGCTGGGGCTGACCGTTAGCGCTGAAGCTAAGCGCGAATCGTCCGTAGAGTTCCAGGCGCTTGGTCATCTGGTTATAGCCGTCAACCGAAAGAGAGTCGAGACGATCTTTGGTCGGGGTCGCGGCGGTCGCATCCTGGATCACAGAATGATGCGTGTAACTGAAGAGCACTCCGACGCGATCGGACTTTAGTGGACGAATCGCGAGGGCGGCCGAGCCTTCGAGCGACGAGTTGGACTTGCCGCCAAACGCGCCGCGCGACCATTGAACCCGCGCCAACGCGGTAATGCCTTCGCGCAGTTTACCGGCCGCGCCGGCGGCGATGACTTGACCGACGCCGCCGCGATCGCGGTACTCGTAATGCGCCGACGCGCGAAAATCTGAGTTTGGCTGCCAGCCGAAACCGAACGCCGCGCTGTTAAAGCTTTTATTGGGACCAGTCAGATGAAAGCCCCGTTCGAAACCCAGCTCGAGTGAAAGCTCCTTTGTCAGCGGGAGACGATCCTGTAACCCAAGCACTGCGAAGCTGTCCGTGCCGTTGATTCCGTTTTCAAGTTGATACCGGCCCGTCATCGAAGTGTATTTGCCGAAACGCGTCTCGACGCCAAAAGCCGTTTCGCGTTGCGAGGAAACCGCGGCAAAGCCGGTGCCTGAGTAATCGCCGATCGGCGTAATAGGCGCCGCGGCAAGTCTCTGGGAAAAGAATAGCTTGGTCAGCGCGTTAATTTGATAAGTAGCGCCCAACGTCGTTTGTGTCGGATACGTCGGGTCCGCGTCGTTCAGGTTTTGTTCGCGCTTGACCGACAATTGGAGTTTGTCGGTGATCTGCACGTCGGCGCCAGCGGTGATGAGATTCGAATCCGTCCGCTTGTCGTTGAGGTCATCGGTGAAAGAGCGATGATCGAAGCCGAGATGAAATTTAATGCGCTCGTTCAGAACTTGGTCCCACGCGGCAGAGTAAGTAAGCCGGCCATTATCAACATTCGCGGTCTGGTTGCGTTCGCTGGTAACACCGAAATGCAAGGTTGAGTTTGCCCGCGGCTTCATCTCCAAAGTTACTTCGCCGCGCCGCGAACCCGGCGTCACGGTCCCGCCGAACGGATTGAAGAAACCGGCCGAGGCATTCACCAGCCGAGCTCGAACCGTAGCGCCGTAGAAGGGCAGCGGTTGTGCAAGCGTGAGCTGATACGCCATGCCGTCATGCGTCGTATTGTCAGTGCCGATGGCGTTGCCGCCGCCAACTACTGCGCCCTGGCTACCCGCCCAGGCAACTTGCAGCGAACCGCCTCGCGGCAAAGTTTTCTCGGCGTCAAAGCCTCCCAGCAGAAAGTTACCTTCGTCCGGTTGCCGTTGCAGCACTGCCGACAGACCAAGCTTGAGGCCGATTCCCTTGAAGTTCTTGTGGGCGCGCGCAGTGTAAACCGCGGAGCTCAAGCTGGCAGCTCGATGTTCGTAAGTCACGATTACCTGGGTCAGATTAAGCGCGCTGTCGAACGTCGAAATGTAACGCATGAAGAACATTCGGCCAGTCGCTGCATCGAGGTTGTAGTCAACCGAGCGCGCCAGCGTTTCATGCGAAATGATGACTTCGGGGTTGCGCCGATCGCGTACTTCCAGCACGACAGTTTCCGAGCCCGTCAAGATCTCTCCACTGGAAAGCTGCAGAATTCCGAGTGCACCCGCGGGAAAGACGTCGCGCGCAAACGCAGTGTCCGGCCGCGCGCCAGTCACCGTGATGAAATCTCCCTGCGAATTTTCCAGATGCGCTTTGACGCCCGTCAGCTTGCGCGCATAGCCGGCCAGCGGAGCTTCCATGTCCGCTTCGAAGTCGCCGAACATCGCATATGAGCGTTTGTGATCGAGACGAGCATAGAGTTTTGAGTTCGACTGCGCCGCTTCGTATCGCGTCGAAGAATCGCCGAACAGCGGATAGACTCGATCGAGGGGATCGAGCTGAAAGATTCGATCGCGGCCGGCCGTGCGATTGATGGGACGCTGTGTGTCGTAGGAAAGCGTCAGCATGTTGTTTCCCGGGACCTGGCCGCTGTAGAAAAAGCTCAGACGGCGGCGGAACTGGCCCTGCTCATCTCGCAAACCGACTTCGGGAATGCTCTTGCCAAAACTCATTTCGGCGAACCCAACCAGTATTGTTGGCCGCATTTCAGAGATGATGCGTACTTGCTCGTTGGCTTCAATCTCGCCGGTCTGCGCGTGCAGGCGTGCTTGGCCGGGTGTGCCTGAACTCGTTAGCTTGAGCACTGCCTCGCCGCCCTCGAACTGGACCACGACTTGCCCGCCGGCCTGGTTTGGCTGCGGCTGATCCAATTGATTGCTCAACGGCTTGGCCGCGTCTGACTGTAGCGAATTTGTCGGAAGCAACGCCGGCTGCGTCTCGGGCTTCTCCGATTTGTCCGTGGCTCGCCGTAACTGACCGAGCGATGTCTCGACGCCTACTTGCCCGTCAAGCGCGGGGTTGCCCCATTGATCGAAAGCCTTGACCCGCACAATCGTAGAGTCACTACCGCCGGATTGAATTTCTGACTTTTCGGAAACAATCTGAAGCCGGCGCGCCGGGCCGCGACCAACGACGGTAATCTCTTCGGCGCGGCCGGGTGCGCCATTGGGACTGATGGCCGTGCAACGAATTCGATTCGGACCTGGCTTTAAGTTAAGCCCGACGAAGGTAAACGTCGACACCTGGTTCTTATGATCCAAACTGCGCACGCCGATATTGTTGTCTGAGACCTGCGCCCCATTGATTTCCAGTTTGGCCGTCCAGTTCAAAGCGACGCGTACTTCGGCTTGCAGGCCCACCGACATCGAGACTGAGTTCGGCGCGGGTGAGAGAATGCGGACTTCACCGGGCGCCACTGCAGAGACAGTTTCAGTCGAGGCGATCTCGTAGGTGCCGGGCGTTGTCATTCCAGGGGCCGGTGCTTTGGCGCTAGTGGTCGAGTTCGGCGTTGGGGTCGCCTTCGCATCCGCCGTTTCGTTTCGTTTGATCAAGCTCTCCGGCAAAGGAGAGCTTTCCGCGGTCGCTAAACTTTGCGCGGTAACGTCGCCCTCTTGATTGCGCTGGCTGGCGGATTGGGGCTTGTGAGTATCAATCAAGATAAAATTTTGACGCAGCAACGCGCCGCCGCCGATGGGCGTCCGCAGCAGACGGGCCCAACTCTTACCCGATACTCGACCGCCGTCGGTCAAAGCATAATGTTTCGGCACGCTCACCGGATCGAGCGAGATCGCCTGCGGGCCGTCGCCGAGAGAAGGGAAGTTGTAGAGGCCGGCGGAATCCGTGATCACTGATTGACCGTTGCTCAAATATAGCCGCGCTCCGGGAACGGGGCGATCGCTCTCGTCAAACTGTCCATTGCCGTTGGTGTCGACAAAGACACGACCCACCAGAACCTGTCGCGTTGAAAAAACACCAGCCGACACATAGACGACGGCCCGCGCCGGCGCGCTTTGAACATGTTCTCCTGAGGGGAATACGGCGAAGGCGGTCGCCAGATTCTCTTGATCGCCCTCATGGGCATTTGCGCCCACGCGTACGCGATACAAGAGCTGCGCAGTCGCGCCGTGAGGTATCTCGCTAATGCGAAACAATAACTCGTTGGTCTGGATTTCCGGTTCGATGGATTTCCCAGGTCCAGCGCCGAGAGTGAGCAAGGCCGATCCGTTGGCATAATGAAAGGACGGGGGCAAAAGATCCTTGACCACGACGTCGCTTACGTTGGCGGCGGTTGGGTTGTGAACCTCGACACGGTAGGTGATGGTGTCGCCAATTTCGGCGCGCGAGCGATCGGCCGACTTAACAATCTGCAATCCTGCCGGCTCGAACATCGGGATGTTCAGGACCAGCGCTGCCAGATCGTTAATCCGCACGTCTTCGCGAACCAGGTCGAATCCACCGGCGCTGGCCAACGGCTGGCTGTCAACTGCATGAACATTAAGCGTGAAGAGTCCAGCCTGGGTGGGTCGCAGGCTGAGTTGCACCATGCGCGTGATGTAGCCCTGCGCCGTGACCTTCATGAAGTAACTAGCCGTAGTGTTCGCGCTGCCGATCTCGTCCGGGCTGAGCGCAAAACTGAAGCGGCCCTGACCATCGCTGGCGAATGGGTTTTCATTCTTCTCGTTGGGAGTGAAACCAGCGTCGGCTGGTAAATGCACAAAGTTTTCGCCCTTTTGATCGGTGACGACTTCGACGCGCGCTCCCGCTATTGGCGTTGAGCTGCCGGCTCGGCCGGCAAACACAAGCCCGAAGGGGTTGGCCACGACCGTGGCGTTTCCGGTTTTGACCGGGGGAATGTTATCGCCCGTAAACGAGGCGCTGTTCACGAATCCCGTGCCGCCGATGGCAGTCGCAGTAAGACGCGCCCTAAAGGCGACGCGAAAGACTTCACCAGGGTTTACGCGGGCAAAAAGAAACTTAATATTGGCGCCCTGGACTGAACCTTCGTCGCCGTCAAGAGCGTCAGACACAGCGCGATCGTTCACTTGTAGGGACGCAGGGACGTACTCGATTCCTGGAGTCAACTGATCCTCGAGGCCGACGTTGCGAGCGATCGTGTCTCCGCTATTGCGAAAAGCAATCGTATAAGTGAACTGGCTTCCGGTACTGACCACAGCCTGGCCCACGCCGTTCACTAACTTGCCTGGTCCACGGTTTGAATCGGCCGGGTCGGTCAAGCGCGCGCCCTGTCCCACCGCGTTAATGATTGTGCCGGTGTCTTCGCCGCGGCCATTGACGGCATTCAACGCATTCGATCGCGCGACGAGATTGATGGTGAGTGTGCTTTGCGGTGGCGCGTCGTTCGTGTCGATGACCGCGAGCACGCCGATGCACTTAAGGGGCGCGAGCTGCGGAGAGATGGATTCGTTGATCCGGGCTGGGGCATCGCCATCGCTCAGCGTGCCACTGCCGTCGTTGTCAAAGTAAAGCGAATTGAGAACGGCGGGCGTGGTCACGTCGACCCGCGTCAGCGTGAAGGTGTCGGTGTTGTTGCCGGTGTTGCAAACACGAAAGACCCGCGTGACCCTATCGCGCGGCGCGATCGTGTCCGACGGGGCCGTTTCGTCCGGCGTGACTGCGATTGTCGCCACCGCCAGCACCGTAATGGTGACGGTCGGCGAGACTGTGGTGAAGCTTTCGCCCGCTTCGTTTTCGTAAATCGCCTCGGCGCGATTGGAAATGATAATGCCGGCGCCGGTGGGATCTTCGAAGACGCGTGCGTCAGCGGACGCGCTCAACACGATCGCTATCAAAGTCGCAACGAGTACAAGATTTTTGAATTGAGGTTTCACCGTTGTGGGTTGGGGGAAATGACGCTGCTAAAAGTGGTAAGACTCCAGTCTGTGAAAGACGCGAACACTGACAGTGTCTGTGTCACGATTCCACTCACAGACTGAAGTCTGTGCCACTTGGCAAGTCGACCTAGTTGATCGAACGTTTGAAGGTGAACACCGCTGACGCTCCGGGCGCGACTGACGCTACAGTGTCGGTGTAGGCGGTCGCGCTAACGACTGCGGCCGTGCCCGAACCCGAATCGCTGGGCGAGCCGCTGTTGGCCGTGTACGTGCCCCAATTATTCGGCGCAGCCAGTCCGTCTTCGGTGATGACCAAACTGCTGGCCGTCAACTTGACGCAGTTGGCGTCGCCGTTCGAGGAGGAAACGTTCGTGTACGTTATGTTGTAAGTGATGACCGCACCCGGAACCGGATCCGTGGCTGCTCCAACGCCGGTCGCATTCGCTACCGTGAACGCCTTGTCCAACCGGACAAATCCGGTGTACAGACGATCGATGGTCCTATTGAACGCTGCTGGAGTGACAGTCGATGTTACGCGAATTTGCGTGTCGTAACCGGCCAGAACCGTCTTGCCCGCCGGCTCGGTGATACGGACGTTGATGTTTGCTGAAGCAGCGAAAGCAATTGCCAGTGAGACCGAGCCGCCACCCGACACCGTCGTGTAACTCGTGCCACCGTTCGTCGAGACTTCGACGGTGAAGCCGGCAGGTACTGTCGGCGCATCGATCGTATAGGTATCGTTGGCGTTGCCAGTGTTCTGAATGGTGTTGATGTACACGAGCTGGCCCGACGCGGTTGTCACGCCGCCCGGCGCCACGCCGGCGATGCCGGTGTTGACGCTCTTGTTGCTGTAGTCGTCGTTACTGTCAGTTGGACCAACTGCGGCGGGAGCGCCACTCGGTCCGATCAGCACGGCGCCAACGGCCTGGAGCAAGGTCGGTTGCTTGAAGCCCTGCGTGGCGCTTGGCGGTTGACCCACTGGAGGCTCGTCGAAGTTTGCGTTTCCGTCACCTTTGTTCGCGACCGAATCGCCCGACTGATCCGTTTTCGCTGCCCCGACACTGTTGCTGCCGAAGGTATCAACAATCTCGAAGATTGGGTTGCTGGCATCGGCGGTCGTGATCGTCACCTGCATCGTGATATTCGCGCTGCAAGGGCTACCAACCGTCAGCGAGTTGCCAACGTTGAAAGCTACGCGAGTGGTGTTCGAGAGCGGTGCGGGCGCTGTCGAAGACCATGCCGCCGCAGTCGGCGCAGTCGAAAGCGGGGAAGTGGTATAGAGCGTTCCGGCGGGGAACGACTGTCCTGCCTTCAATGTCGTTCCAACCGGAATCGGCGCGATGATATACACACCGCTGAAACCTCCCGGCAAGGTGATCGAAGTCACCGGACGAGCACCCGTGTTACAGGTTTGCATCACATAGCTGATATCGGAACCAAGCGCGACCGGGCCGGGGGGGGCAGTCAGCGTAACCTGCAACAGCCCGTCGTTTTCAACGGTCGCCGAGATGTCGCCCTTAGCTTCGCGCTGGCCGTTTACGGAAGAGGCGGAAACGGTTCGCACTTCATGCGACGGCACAGCCGCCGCTACCGGCTGATTGTCGTAGCTCGGGCCACCGGTGGCCGTGTCGCCGAGGAAGACCTGCACAGCTTGACCAGCAGTGGCACCCGCGTTGATGCTCACTTCCACCAAAACGTGAATCGAGCCATTCTGCGCGATGAACGCGGAATCAACCGCGCCACCTGTGAGCAGAGTATCTCCCCCATCGATAACGCCGTTGTTGTTAAGGTCAATAACGACATTAGTGATTGTTGCCGGACTGGAACCACTAAGTGAGGCGCTGGCGCCACCCGCCAGAAAATGCACCTGGTCACTAAAGTTCCCGGTGTTGGTTATCGTGAAGTTGTAGATCACGCCGGTTTGTCCGGCGACGATGGTCGGGTTGCTGCCGGCGTCCGGCGTAATCGCCAAACCCGAAACGTTCGACACAGTTACCGTCACCGTATTCGAGACGGTGTTGTAGGTATTCGTGCCGTCTGAGTATGACGCGCTGGCCTGGTTCGAAATCGTCGTGCCGCCGGGCGTCTGTGCTGTGGCTGGGGTGGAAAGCGCGAAGGCGATCGCTAAAGCAATCAGCAGGCGAAGGGTCGCGCTGGGGTTCACAAATGTTCTTCGGTTCTTCATATCAGTCCTCATAGATTTGGGTTGGGGCAGGGGTGGGTTAAGAGTTCAACCTTCCCAGTGCAGGAAGGCGCAAGCTCGAGGCTTGTACTCTAAACTTGAGTGGAGTTATTTCACTCGCACTTTGTACGAAGCTGAGAGCTTGCCGCCTTGCGCGAGCGGATCGGCCCACTCATAGCGAATCTCTGTGTACATTGAGACGGGGGCAGGGACTTGCTTGACGGATCCATCGGCCTGCTTCACTTCGATCATGGGCTGGGCCGAATAGGACTTGCCATTGTCGATACTGTAGACGACCTTGGCGGCGTCGGCCTTCGCACTCTCGGTCACGAAGGTGGTGCCGCGCGGAATGTGACCGACGGTCTTGAAGTCCATCGCCGCGGCATTGCCGCTGTTCTCAGACACGATGGTCCAGTCCAGGATCTCACCCGGCTTAACCACGGTAGCTTTGTCGAGTGGTACGAGCGCAGAGTCACGCTCGACCGCAGCGGAAAGCTCGATCTTAACTTCGGGGCGCGCGGCGTTGGCCAGCATCAGATGTCGCTGCGCAAAACCTGCCGCACCGGCTACCATCAAGGTGAGCACGGCCATCAGCAGCGCACTAAATTTTTTCTTTGACTTCATCATTTGTTTTTCGTCTCCTGACGTTTCGTTTGGAGGATCGCGAGTGCGCAGGCTCCTTACGGAACACTGCGCCAACATCTACCCCTGCCTTGTTCTTAATTCATTCCTGGGTTGTTCTGGATCTCCTGATGTGTGTCGAGGCAATCAGGCGAACTCGTCTTTACAATCACCGTGCCGCAGTGACCTATGGCGGGACGATCCAGTTAAAGCAGAGACGGGTTATGACTTGCTCAGGTTAGTTAAGTTATTGCGCAAGAGCCCGGGACTAAGGGTGAGGCTGACAATGCCGCTGACGTTTTGTCAGTGGGCTGACATCTTGTCAGGTTATGAGGGGGACGAAGGCCCATCACAAAGATCGCAGATGGGTAGCGCGCATAAAGCGAAAAGTATCGGTGTCACTTCATAACTAGACCAGCAGTCAGCAAGAGGCCCGCTCAAGAACAATCATGAGCGGGCCTCTTTAATTCGTGACCGGGAAACTCAGCCACAGATAAACGCGGATCCTGGCTCGCCAATGTCTAAGACTCTCTATTCACCCGCCCGTTGCGTCAACTGCGCCGGCAAAGGCTTATCAACTTTTGGACGAACTGGGAGATTGGCGACTTCCCACAGCGTCATGTAGATAGTACGCGCCACCTTCTCCATCTTTTCATAATCGATCTTTTGCCATTCGTCGCCGGGGCGGTGATAGTCTTCGTGCACGCCGTCAAAAAAGAAAATAATCGGGATGCCCTTGCGCGCATAGTTGAAATGATCGCTGCGAAAAAAGAATCGGTTCGGATCGTTTGGATCGTCGTAACGCAGATCGTATTGCAGGTTCAAGTACGCTTTGTTTACTGTCTCGCTGAGCTTGCCCAGTTCCGTGCTCATCATCGTTGAGCCAATCACATAAATTTGATTTGGACCGGAAAGAGTCGCGTTGCGCGGATTCGTGTCCCCGTCTTTCTTGCTGCGCCCGATCATGTCGATGTTCAACTGAGTCACGATGTGATCCAGCGGAATCGTCGGATAATCCGTGAAATAGCGCGAACCCCACAGGCCTTTCTCTTCGCCGCAATGCCAGACAAACAGCACCGAGCGTTTGGGCCGCTGCTTCGAGTGCGAGATCGCTTCGGCCATGCCGAGCAGCGCCGTCGTACCTGATCCGTCGTCATCCGCGCCGTTGCAAATCGGATCGGCCGTTCCCGGCGCGCAGATGCCGATGTGATCGTAGTGAGCGCCCACGGCGACGTATTCATTCTTCAGGACCGGATCGGCGCCTTCCCAAACGGCCACGACATTCTGCGTCATGGGCTTTTCGTTTTTTGCAGCTATGGTGAAAGTGACGCTCTTACTGGCATTCAATTCGAAGGGCAGAGTAACTGTGACTGGCGGACCATTCGGCATCGAGACCGACGTCGGGCCAACGCCTGATCCGTATGCCATCAGCGCCGCCGCAGAGTATTTTTCTCCCTGGAACAAAGCGGAGGCCATGCGGGGAGACAGCCAGATGACCGGCACCGGCGGGCCGGTCTGGGTCATGAATTTTTCGACCTGCGCTCTGGGCATCGGGCCGCCGAGGCGCTGCCGCGTTTGATCCCAGCGCAAGAGCATTCCATATTCGGAAACCGCGATTACGCCTTTGGCTCCGTGCTGCTGCGCGTAGAGCGCCGGACTGATCCAGTCTTCGCCCATCTTCCCCGTCAGGTCTGCGCGCGTAACGCCCTGGGGCAGTCCCTCACCGAAGACCACGATGATTTTGTTTTTGACGTCGAGACCCTGATAGGCGTCGACGTTCTTCGACTTCACGACCCAACCGTGACCTACATAGACCAGCGGTCCGGTAAGGGTTGCGCCTACGGCATTGGGCAGAAAGTCGTCGCCAAAGCTGAACTTCTGTCCATTGATCTCAGCGGATGAGTGCGCGCCGTCGAGTTGATCGCGCCGGAGAACTATCTTTTGAAAGAAAGAGCCGTCATCGCCGGCAGGTTTGAAGCCCCAGCGCTCCAGATTCATGGCGATAAACTTTGCGGTCGTATCCAGACCGCGCGAAGGCGTGTCGCGGCCTTCCATTTCGTCTGAGGCGATGAAGGAAAGATAGTTTTTCAACTGCGCCGCGGAAATTGCGTCGACGCCGCGCGCGGCTGCAGTTGTCGCCGCGGTTGCGGATTTTGTTTTAGGCCCTTGACGCTGCGCGAAAGTGGTTGGCAGCGCGAACGAAAGGGTCAGCAGGATAACGAGGGAATAGAATCTAAGTTTACGCATCAATGATTCCTTATTGGTTGAGTGTGCCGGATGTAATTCTTAACGCAAAGGCCGGAGAGGATTTTCGCAGAGGAACGCAAAGGGTTTTGTCTCTGCGTACCCTCGCCATGCACTTTGCGTCCTTTGCGTTAAATGGTTCTTCAAAGAAGCTAATACGTGGGGAATACCGAAATGGTTACGCGTGCTGCACTGCGCTCACGAGTTTCGTCAACGAATCCTTCGCGTCGCCGTAGAGCATGCCCGTGTTCGGTTTGAAGAAGAGCGGATTCTCGAGCCCGGAAAAACCTTTGCCCTGCCCGCGCTTCAGCACGACCACCGACTTGGCATGATCAACTTCCAGGATTGGCATGCCGGCAATCGGACTGTTGGGGTTGTCCCGCGCGTCGGGGTTTACGACGTCGTTGGCCCCTATTACAACTACAACGTCAGTCGTTGGAAACTCCGGATTGATTTGTTCGAGCTCGTACAGCGAAGAGTAAGGCACGTTCGCTTCCGCCAGCAGCACGTTCATGTGTCCGGGCATGCGGCCGGCCACTGGATGAATGCCGTACTTGACGGTGACTCCGCGTTTCTCGAGAGTGTCGCCAAGTTCGCGCACCACGTGCTGCGCCTGCGCGGTCGCCATCCCGTAGCCGGGAACGAACACGACCTGACCTGCATAAGCGAGTTGGACCGCCACGTCTTCCAGGCCCACTTCGCGCATCTCGCCTTGTTGTCCCTCGACCGCGGCCGTCGTCGTCGCGCTGCCGAAAGCTCCAAACAGGACGTTGGTCATTGAACGATTCATCGCCCGGCACATCAGAATCGAAAGAATGAATCCGGAGAAACCATCCAGCGTGCCCGCGATTATCAGCACGTTGTTCGAAAGCACGAATCCCGTGGCCGCCGATGCCAAACCGGCGTAAGAATTCAGCAGGGACATCACCACGGGCATGTCAGCAGAACCAATCGGCAGTACCAGCAGGACGCCGAACGCGAAAGCGAACGTCAGCATGAGGTAGAACGGAACCACGGCCGTCGGCACAAAAATCAAATAGATGAACAGCCCGATCGTCGTCGCCAGCAGAAGCATGTTAAAGATGTTCTGGCCGCGATAGACCAACGGTTTGCCCGGCACAATGCCCTGTAACTTACCAAAGGCGATTAGGCTGCCCGTCGTCGTCAAAGAGCCGAGCATGATCTCGAAACCCATCGCGCTCATCTTTAAGTGGCCGAGCTCGACCAGCGGTTTGAAGCCATGCGTGTAGGCGTAATACTCGGCGATGCCGACCAAAGCTGCTGCAAAGGCGCCGAATGCGTGCGACAGTGCGGTTCGTTGCGGCATCGCGGTCATGGGCACCCAGACGCCCATCACCAATCCCAGGGTCGAGCCGAGTAAGAGTCCGACGATGATCCAGATGTAGCTGACGATCTCGAAGTGCATGAGAGTGCCGACGATGGCCATCATCATGCCGAACTCGGCCAGGTGCATGCCGCGCTTCGCGGTTTCAGGATGGCTCAGGCCCTTGAGCCCGAGAATGAAAAGGATCGAGGCCAGCAGGTAACTGAATTCGATGAAGTAGGTTTGCCAGTGCATCTTGATTTGGATCCCGCAGAAATTATCCGCAGATTACACAGATTTCGCAGATAAGGAATGACTGAGTAGATTCTGATCTTTCACTAATGACTTCTCTTGATTGATTGCGCTTCGGCTCACATCTCGTCTCAACTGATTAACTTTTTATCTGTGTAATCTGTGGTTACTTCTTCCGCTTGAACATGCGCAGCATTCGGTCCGTGATTACAAACCCGCCCACCACATTCGTCGTCGAGCACACCACCGCGATAAATCCGAGCACAGTGGCGACCGTCCCATGTCCTGACCCGGCAATGACGATTGAACCCACCAAAGAAATGCCCGAGATGGCATTCGTTGCCGACATCAAAGGCGTGTGCAAGAGCGGCGGCACGCGCGAGATGACCTGATAGCCGAGAAACGCGGCCAGCGCAAAGACGTACAACGCGGAGATTAAAGATTCAGAGTTCATTGTGCCCCCTCCGAAGCATCAGCCAGACACTACGTATTCATAGAGGTACGTTCCTGTTGTTGATATTAAAGGGCTTATCATATGGCTGCTGGGAATTCCCCTCGCAATTCACAACTGCTTGGCATGCCAATTCAAGAATCTGGTCATCGTTCCTTCCTCGAGGTAACGAGGCGCACCTACTGGCAGACCTAGACCTTCTTTCACTCGGTTAGCTAGATCGCGATGGCTCCACGGATACAACTGATACTTGAGTATCAACGCAAATCCCCGCGCGCGATTCAGATCATAAATCCAACTCTTAGGCAACATCCGACAGACAAAGACCGGCCTGATTCCAAGCGACTCACATAAACGGATTTTCAGCAAGAACTCTTCTCGATCCATATAACCAAGAGTGTTCTTGACCTCTATCCCATAGGCGATGCCATCGCGTTCAAATATGAAGTCAAGATTATGTTCAGTGCGAGTCCACACCTTCCCTTTATGTTCTCGAGTATTCCTGCTGACCATCATGAATTGACTTCGCGCAAAACCTTCCAAGACCATCATCTCTCCATGTAATCCCAGTGCAGCGCCGATGTTTGGATCGGAATACTCTTCAACAAGAGATACCAAGCCACGCGCGCTCCTTTTATAGAATCGATATCCCTTATGCCACACAAGCTTGATTGACGCTTTCGTACGCAGACTGTGCCATTCACTTCGAATGAGCCCTTCGCCCTCTAGATCGCGAACAGCGCGATTTGTTATCCAATGGAAATATTTATTTTCATTTAGAACTTCCAGTTGGCGAGAGAAAAACACCTGCTCCCGATTCGTTTGGAAGAACTCTCGAAGGTGATCCCGGGCCTCGACCTCCCGCTCGTCTGCAGGCGGAAAAGAGTCATCATATATTTCCTCCAAGTCGGACACGACATATTCCTAGTTCAACATGCCTAAGGCATCAGCAACTCTTTGATTCACGCATTTGCCTTCATGCGTCACGCACGCCGGACCAACCACGGTGTCGGCCATGTCGATATGCAGCGCGCCGTCTTTGATCAGCAGATTGAGAAACGCCGTGACGTTGCGCGAGTAGAGCTGGCTGGCGTGCACCGGAACGGTTCCGGGAAGATTTGTCGGCGCCAGGATCACGACCCCGTTGCGCTCGACCTCTTCGTCAGGTTTGCTGAGCGTGACATTGCCGCCCGTTAAGCCTGCGAGATCGATCACGATCGATCCGCGCTTCATTCCATTCACCGCGGCCTCATCCATCAATAAAGGCGCGCGCCGCCCAGGCACCTGGGCCGTCGTGATTACCACGTCGGCAGTCTGGGCATGTTCGGCGATTAACGCGCGACCGCGGGCCAGTGCTTCTTCGCTTAGTTCGACCGCGTAGCCACCCTTGTCTTCGGTTTGCAGTCCGCCTAGATCGACTTCCAAAAACTTTGCGCCCAAAGAACGCACTTGTTCGCCCGCGGCAGCGCGCACGTCATAAGCTTCGACGACCGCCCCAAGTCGGCGCGCGGTCGCGATTGCTTGCAAGCCCGCGACGCCGGCGCCGAGCACGAGCACGCGCGCGGGCGGCACGGTGCCGGCCGCGGTCATCAGCAGTGGGAACATGCGCGGGATGCGATTGGCGCCCAACAGAACTGCTTTATAACCCGCAACCGTGGCCATCGACGACAGCGCATCCATCGATTGCGCGCGCGTGATGCGCGGGACCAACTCCATCGCGAAAGTTGTTAAGCCGTGCTCTAAGGCAGGTACTAACTCAGCCGGTTCATCGAGCGGGCGCAGAAAGCCGAGGACTACTGCGCTCGATTTGAGTTTATTGAAATCTTCTTTGGCAGGTCGATTGACCGCCACGAGGATATCGGCTGAGGCGAGCAGCGCATTGCGATCGTCGGTGACAGTGGCGCCCGCTGCGCGATAATCATCGTCGGTGCGCGCCGCGCCCAGGCCCGCGCCACTTTCAATTGAAACCGAAGCCTTCTGCGCAATCAGTTTCTGGACTGAATCAGGCATCAGGGCGACCCGCGCCTCGCCTGCTTCAGTCTCACGCAACACCGCGATGTTCATTTTGTTCTGAGCGGATCTTACCGATCAAATATGAAGAGATGAATTGCGAGGCGGAGTATATCACGCGCGACAAATAACGGGATGTGCCGCCGCGCACTTACTCTAATGGTAGTTGAAACTGCTCGATGAATGTTTGCGGGTCGCTTTCCACCCTCAGCTTGTCAATCAGGCTAGTGTCTAACACTCCGTTGCTCAACTCTCCCAAGATATTGCCTCTGCTGTTCTCGCCCTTAAGATACAAGACCAAGAACCGCAAAATTGAGATCCTGATTATCGCAGCTAAACGCTCCATCTCATCATTTGTTACGAGAGTGCCTTGTTGATACCTGTCAACATTGTACGTGCCATGAAACAACTTGCTGCGACGATCATACATTTCTCTTACAAATCTGAAGTTCTCTATTCGTTCCTTTGCATCCAGGCTGATCAGTAAGCTTGCATAGAGGCTTATCTTGTAGCTTAACTCGCCTTGATCTGACGGAGAGAATAGCGCTTCAAGGGCGATAGCGAGATTAATTAACCTTGTTACGGAGTCCTTCTGCTGCATACTTGTTTCATAAAAATCTCCGGCGCGAAGGAGAACTTGACGTAGCTCATTATCAAGATTCTCTAGGCGTTCATCAACTTGTGGCGTCTGATAGATTCGCCACCAACGGTCCACTTCTGTCGCTTCCACTTGTGATAGTCGATAGAACTTAGTTGGATCCCCATAAGGTACCCTTCGAGGTTCACCGACAAATGCTGGCCCTCGTTTCCTAATCTGATTAACCCACTCCGGCAAAAAGTATGGAGTTGTGTAATCAATGTCGACCATCCCATCTTTGTAGTATCGCAAGATACCCATGAAATTTAATGCTGTTGCTCGTTCATCGATCAACCAATCCATCACGTTAGGGCACTCACCGGAAGAATCTGTTATTACAAAATAATCCCCGGTCTGATGATTGTGCAGAAAGTTATAGGCAGACGCATCGCCGATAACGCCCGGTATTTCGCCGGCTTCGAGGCGCATTATCTGAACGCCAGCAAACCGAAGTAGTTGCTCGGTAGAGTCAAAGTTGTATAGATGAGACAGCGCGAATTTTCTGAAGGGTTGGCGATAGCTAACCTCGGAGAAGGTGTTAAAGAATCTATCGTAAGTTTCATCCGTGACTTCATTCTCTTCGATGAAAGGCACAAACATAGAAAGGAAGTTTCCATCGACGTAGTAGGCTAAGTTTAGGGGTGATTCGCAACACTCTGTAAGATGCGGGTCTTCTGACAGAATCTCTTCAAGTTCTCTCTTTATCCTTTCACCCTCAAAGCCGCTCCGCTGTATCTGAATGTATGCTTCGTGTAACGAAGCGTGATGTTGGTCTTCTGGAACTAACCAGAAGTAACAAAGATAGTGAAAAGGTAGATTCACGCCTTTCACTAATTCAGGATGGTTCTTCCTTACAGACGCAACATGTTTTGCCCATTCGCGAACGTAGCTTTTAAGTTTCTGACTTCGCTTGTTCTCTGGGACGGGTTGAAGAGCTGCGATTTCAGCGGGTGGCATCATCATGTACCTCAAAGCAACTTTCTGTTGCCTTCATAATTTCCCCAATTGGCCCGATGGTCAAGCTGTGCAAACGGTCTTCCCTGCGGTAGATTTATGAAGTTAGGTCATGAGAAACGCGGCCGGATGCCAACTTGCATGGAGCATCTGGCGTCCCTATAATCCAATCCTCTTGCGGCGCATTGGTGTAGTTGGTTAACACGCTGCCCTCTCAAGGCAGAGATCACGGGTTCGAGTCCCGTATGCGCTACCACTTATTCCACGCAATCCAGATTCGCGCGTGACGACGACGTCAGTTAATCCTCGGGTAAGTTGATTTGACTATTTGAGGGGACCGTCAACATGCTCCGTGCCGGGGATCAAATTGGTCCTTACACTCTCATCAGCAAACTTGGCCGCGGAGCTTTCGGCACGGTTTGGCTGAGTGAGCGGCGCAGTACCATCGTCACCACGACGGCAGCTCTTAAAATCCCACTCGACGATGACATTGAACTAGAGACGGTCAGACAGGAAGCTGCCCTGTGGGTGCGGGCCAGCGGCCATCCGAACGTCCTGCCAATTATTGAAGCCAATATCTATGACGAGCAGATCGTTATTGCCAGCGAATATGCCCCTGATGGGTCGCTCGATTCATGGCTCAGACAACAAGGCGGCAGAGCTCCTTCCGTCGAATCAGCCGTCGAGATCATGCTGGGTGTGCTGGCAGGACTCGAGCATTTACACAAAAGGGAAATCATCCATCGAGACTTGAAGCCCGCGAACATTTTGTTTCAGGGCATTACACCGCGCTTGTCGGACTTTGGCATTTCCCGCGTGCTGAAATCCACCAGTCAGAGCAGCATGGTAGCCGGGACACCTTCTTACATGGCCCCGGAGGCATTTAGTGGGAAGCGTTCAGAGCAGACGGACGTGTGGGCTGTCGGCGTGCTTCTTTATCAACTACTCGCGGGGGCGCTGCCTTTTCCACAAGACGACCCCCCGTCTTTGATGTACGCGATCCTTTCGCAAGAGCCCGAGGCGCTGCCGGTGAGCATCCCGGAAAAGTTGCGATTGATCGTCAGCAAGACGCTGCAAAAGGATCCGGAACAGCGTTACCAGTCCGCCACGGAGATGCGCCGGGCCCTGCGCCAGTTCGAGCAATCTCTAACGAAGCCCGTGCGCAGCGGTCCATTGACGCTCCCCGTAGTCGGAACTACTCCGGCGCCACCGAGAGCATCCGCACCTCAAGCAACGCTGCCGGTTGTCCCTCCTCTCGCGACGATGCCGGGGGATCTTCCCACCCAACTGCTCACTGAGCCGTCACGTAACAAATCGAAGCTGGTTCTGCTCGGCGCTGGTGGCCTGGCCACATTTTTGTTTATTTCGGCCGGGCTCGCTTTGGGCACTTATCTAATCTGGTTTCGGACCGGCCCCGTTGCCAAAGTAGCGGGTCTTTCCCCGCCTGTAACTTCGCCTCGGACAACACCCAGTGCCACCTCCGGTACCTGGACGTTGGATCGCACCTTGAACAGCGACAAGGGCGGACCCGGGTCGGTCACCTTCTCACCCGACAGCAGAACGATGGCGTGTGTTTGGAATTACGTGGGTACCCCAACAGTGAAATTGATTGACGTACAAACGGGCACGGTCAAGCATATCCTGGCCAGTCAATCCGATTGGGTGAACAGCATGCACTTCTCACCCGACGGAACTTTAGTGGTTGGTACCGCGGATAAGGGATTCAGGGTTTGGGACGCTGCGACTGGTGATGTAAAACAAACGGTGACAAGTGACGCGAAAGTCTATGACCTTTCTTTTTCGCCGGATGGCGCAGTGTTGGCAAGCGTCGGCGAAGACAAGCGAATTGTTTTCTGGGACACGAAATCCTGGGAGCGCAAGCGATCCTTCGGGGAAGGCACTTATGTCGACGATATTGTCTTCTCGCCTGACGGCAAGCTGATCGCGAGCGGCCCGCGCATCAGAATCTGGGACGTAGCGACTGGAGAGTTAAAACAAACGCTCCTGGCCAGGGAAATTGACTACGCGTATTCAGTGGTCTTCTCCCCCGACGGCAAGCTGCTGGCAAACGGCAATCGCGAGCAGTCGGCGAATCTTTGGGACGTAGGGACCGGCAAGTTGGTAAGGAGCTTTACGGACTTTAAAGACTCGGTTGATTCGGTAGATTTTTTTCCAGAAGGCACGCAGCTCGCGATGCGCAGTCGCGAAGGCGCTCTCAAAATCTATGACGTGCAAACCGGTGAATTGATTCAATCCCTGAGTGATGTTTATGAGGACCACCCGAGTGGTAGCGACCATACGGAGTTTTCGCCGGACGGCCGATGGTTGGCCAGTGGTGACGGTCACGTTTCGTTCAAGCTCTGGAAACGCACACCAGCGAGGCCTTAAGAAATCAGTACCACCACAATCGCCTACAAGGACGGCCAATCCTTCGTCTGGTATCAAGTCGGTGTTTTGACCCGCATCGAATGCCGTTTTCACACGGTTGCGCAGTTGGAATCGCCCCCCTCCTTTTGTGATTGCTCCGAACCAAGAACATAATAACTTCGTTAATCGCATCGAAGATGTTGAGAACCCGGCCCTTACATATTTCTGCCGTTGGCTTCGTGCTGCTCCTGATGTTGTGGTGGAGCCCGGCGAACGCACAGACTGCACAGTCGCCGCTGCCGCAACCAACCGGCTATGTGAACGACTACGCGGGCGTGGTCGACAGTGCAACGAAGGAACGGCTGGAGACGACGCTCGGCAATCTCGATCGGCAGAAGCAAATACAGTTCTCAGTTGTTACCGTCGACACGACCGGCGGGCAGGAGATTTTCGATTTCTCGATGGCGGTGGCCCGAGGGTGGGGCATTGGTTCGAAGGACACGCAAAAGGCTAGCCTCCTGCTCGTCGTCGCGATTAAGGATCGGAAATATTTTACCCAGGTGAGCCGGCATCTCGAGGGAGATCTTCCCGACGGCCTCGTGGGACAGATTCAGCGTGAACAACTGGTGCCGGCATTCAAAGCGGGCGAATACGGCCAGGGAATCGCCGATACCGTCAATACATACATCGCGACGGTCGCACAGAAGAACGGCTTCAGCACCGACACGATTTTTCCCGCCGGCACTGCCCGCGTTACCGATCGGCCGGCCGCGAGAAAGAGCAGTCCATGGGGATCGCTGGGGAGTCTGCTTTTCGGCGCCGTGGTCCTCGTGATCGTTCTGCTCGCTATTCGTGGCCGCGGCGGTCGCGGCGGCGGCGGAGGTTTGCTCACCGGGCTGCTGCTTGGCTCACTGCTGAACAGCGGCCGAGGATCGGGATCGAGCGGCTGGGGCGGAGGAGGCTTTGGCGGCGGCGGGGGCTCGAGCGGCGGCGGCTTTGGCGGTTTCGGCGGCGGAGGAGATTTCGGCGGCGGCGGCGCGGGCGGCAGTTGGTGAGCGATGAGGCCCGTCGGGCCTTTAGGATTTAAAGCGAAATCAAACATTGCAGCAATTCCAAAGGAGAAGCGTATGGGGAAAACAGCTCTAATAGTCCTGGGCGTCATTGCCTTGATCGTCGTGATCTTCGGTGTCGTCGCGTTCGGCAGCTACAACACACTCGTCACCAAGCAGCAGAACGTCAAATCACAATGGTCGCTGGTAGAAAACCAGATGCAGCGCCGCGCTGACTTAATCCCAAATATTGTGGGCACGGTCAAGGGAGTCGCGGGGCTCGAGGAGAGAGTCTTCACGAAGATCGCCGAAGCCCGATCACAGCTACTCTCGACGATGCAGAATCCGAGCAGTACTACGGAAGACAAGATCGCCGCCGATAGCAAGTTCAGCCAGTCGCTCCGCGACGGCGGCCTGCTGGGAACGGGAGGGCGCTTTCTTTCGATCACTGAAAATTATCCACAGTTGAAATCCAACGAGAGCTTTATGAAGTTGCAGGACGAGTTGGCGGGCACTGAGAACCGTCTGGCCACGGCGCGCCGCGACTATACCCTGGCGGCGCAGGACTACAACACCACCCGCAGTCGTTTCCCAACGGTCCTGATCGCCGGCCTGATGGGTTTTAAAGAGCAGCCGTATTTCCAGGCCGACGAGGGCGCGAAGCAAGCGCCGAAGGTGGACTTCAGTAAGTAATAGAACAGTTCGGAGTGCCGCCTTTAGGCGAACGTCTTTCGGGCCGATAGGCATTCCGCCTGAAGGCGGCACTCCGAGCTAATAATCTCGTGTCTTGATTTGCTCCGGAGAATGCATGGCTAACAAGATTGACTCAGCACTCAACCGACTGGTCGATGATTTGCGCGCCGCCTATGGCGAGAATCTCGCGTCGATTGTGTTGTATGGATCGGTTGCGGCCGGCGATCATGTCGAGCTGCGTTCGAATCACAACCTGTTGATTGTTCTGAAACGGATCGCGTTGGCGGACCTGGGTCTTTCGCAAACCACGATGCGTGATTGGATCAGCCTCGGCCAGCCTATGCCGGTTTACTTTACGGTTGAGGAACTGAAGCGCGCCGCTGATGTCTTCCCCATTGAGTTCCTGCAGATGGAGCAGGCCCGGAAGGTTTTGTACGGTCTCGATCCCTTCGAGTTCGTAGAAATCTCACAAGCCAACCTGCGGCATCAAACCGAATACGAACTGCGAACCAAGCTGATTCAACTGCGACGTTTGTATATCCCAGCCTCGAAGTCAGTTGAGAAACTAGCGGCGCTGATGAGTGACAGTCTCGCCAGCTTCGCAGCGTTGTTCCGCGCCGTCTTGATTCTGCACGGACAGGATTCGCCGGTCAGCAAGCCCGATACGGTACATGCGGCCGCGCGTTTGCTCGCGCTGGAGGAGTCGCCGTTCGAGCGAATCTTTGACCTGAGAGCAAAACCGGACTCGAAACTGACAGAGACGGAAGCGAATGACGTGTTTGCATCGTACATGGCACAAATTGAGCGGGTCATCGAAGCTGTCGACCGGCTTGAGGGTAAATGAAGAAGTCAGTCCATAAGCGGCGCAACCCACGAAACTGAGGGTCCACAGATTACGCAGATTACACAGATTGAGAAAAACCAAATTGCGATGTTCAGGACTACAACAATAAAAGCCAAGCTCCCATTCTCTGAACGCACGTTCTTGTTTTTCTCTGCGTAATCTGCGGACACCTTAACGCGCTCGCTAACACTCGCGGTTCTGCATCGAGGACCGTGCTAAAATGCGGCGTCACCCCGCTAGAGTCGCACCGCGATTAACGCCAGACCTTTATGACAACTCTTCGCAAACATCGTTTCGCATTCATCGTCGCAGGGCTCTTCGCCGCCATCGGCGCAATCGCTCCACTCTTTCTGATCGCCGGTTGTCACGCGCTGCAGCAGACACCGCAGGAACTGCAGGCGCGCGAAAGTCTGCGTGCCATGACGCGCGGCGGCGTGCTGCCAGCGGAAGATGCAGTGGCTCGGATCGAATCGGATTTTCCCAGGACCACGGCCGGAGCCCTCGCAAAGATCGTGCACGCGCGAATCAAGATTAATGCGAAGGATTTCGCCGGCGCCGCCGCGCTCCTCGATGCCAGCACGATTCGCGATTACACGGTAATCGGCGATTACGCCTTGTCGATGAAAGCGAGTGCTCTCGAGCAAGCGAATCGTCACGCCGAAGCGCGCGCGGCTTATGAACGACTGGCGCATTCTTATCCCAATTCCTTGCGGGCGCGTGAGGCGATGCTCCAGGACGCGCGTCTTTTTTTGCAGGATGGTCAGGCGGCGGCCATTCCCGTGGCCTTGAGACCGTTGGCAGCGAAGGACGATGCCGCAGCTTTGCTGTTGACTGCGAAAGCGTCCGAGCAGAGCGGAAACTCCACGAGCGCGCTCGCCGGTTATCGCCGCGTCTACTTTTTTGCGCCGGCATCTGCTGAAGCTGCTGAAGCGGCGACCTCGATCGCACGTTTGGGTTCCACCACGGCTGCGGCTAGTGCCGAGGAAGCGACGGCGCGAGCGGAAAAACTTTTCGCCGCGAAACGATTCAGCGAAGCGTATGACGCCTACACCAACGCATTCAACAGCTTCCCCAACAGCGCCAGTCC
The DNA here is from genome assembly GCA_033856915.1 of Blastocatellia bacterium. Taxonomy (GTDB): domain Bacteria; phylum Acidobacteriota; class Blastocatellia; order Pyrinomonadales; family Pyrinomonadaceae; genus UBA11740. The sequence continues at coordinate 62,894 of JAWVEB010000065.1, forward strand.
TGCCCTCCAGTCACGTCGCGTTACCGCGGCGGCGAATGCCCGCAGATTTCCCGACGCGGCCAGCGCTTTAAACGCTTCGCCGGCGTCGGCTGGTGAAGCGCGCGCTGAAGCGATGTTCAATCTCGCGCTCGCCTACGGTCGCGCGAAGCAGTGGGGACCGGCGCGCACTAACGTGGACGAATTGCGTCGTACTTTCCCGAACAGCGCCTGGACCATGCGGGCGTTTGCTCAGGTGGGCCAACTGGCTGAGGACGGAAAGAACGGCGTCGACGCGTCGTACTTCTATCGCGCGGCGGTCAACTTCTATCCCGGCGCGGCTGAAGTCGCCCCGGCCCAGTTTTATCTCGCCTGGCAAGCCCACGAGAACAAGAACTTTGCTGAGTCGTCGCGGCTGTTGACTGAGCATCTCGCTAATTACGCAGATCGCAACACGGATTTTCGTGGCAAGGCGGCGTACTGGGCCGCGCGTGATAGTGAACGCAGCGGCAAGCTGGCGGAAGCGCGCGCCATCTATCAGGGCCTGCAGGCTCGCTATGATGCGAACTGGTATGGCTACCTGGCTCAGAAACGCCTCGACACAATGAATCGCAACGGCAACGTGCCGCGCAAAGAATTTTCCACCGACTCTCTGATTGGTCGTGCGGTTGAGAATCTTAAGACCGTGACCGTGGCCGAAGAAACGGCCGGAGCAAATGAAGATGAGCGAATCGCGAAAGCGGATCAGCTTGCCATCATCGGCACTGACGACTGGGCCCTCGAAGAACTGAATGTATCTGCGTCGGCCGCGCCCGCCAGCCCGCGCGTCAATCTGGCAATTGCCCGAATTTATCGGGCCAGGAATGACAACGTGCAGGCGCTGAACATTTTGAAGCGCAGCTATCCGGACTATTCCCAAATGAAGCCCGAAGAAATGCGCAAGGACGAGTGGGACGTTTTTTATCCGCTGGCTTACTGGGACATCATTTCGCAATCAGCGCGCGCGCGTTCGCTCGATCCATATCAAGTCGCCGGCTTGATTCGGCAGGAGTCGGTCTTCAATCCGCGCGCGGTTTCTTCGGCGCGAGCTTATGGACTGATGCAACTGGTCGTTCCTACCGGCATAGTCACCGCGAAGAAGTATGGCATCGACCGCGCCGTTACGGTGGATTCGTTGTTTGAACCGCGCTTGAATATTCAGCTTGGCACTGCGTTCCTGAAGGAACAGATCGACAAGTACGGGCGCATCGAATATGTCGCCGCGGCCTACAACGCCGGGCCTGGCAGGGTGGTGCAGTGGCGCGCGAGTTTGCCCCTGGAACTCGACGAATGGGCTGAGGCCGTACCGTTTCGCGAAACACGTCTCTATATTCAAGGGGTCGTGCGGAACACACTCCAATACAAACGTCTGTACGACGAGTCCGGGCAGTTCCGTGCTGAGGTTGGTACGCGCGCAGTCTATCCGGCGTCGAAAGGGGCGCCTTCCCAACCGCCGGATTCGACCATCCATGTGCGGAGATCGATTGGCGAAGAAGAAGAGTAGTAGAAAATGCCGAGCCTGAAATCAATTGCGCAAATTTTGTGTGCGCTGACGATTGTCATCACTGGTCAGGCGGTAGTAACTGCCCAGACGGATCCGTCTTTTCGTCTTTTGAAAATCCTGCCTTACGACAAAGCCGTGCCGGGACAAATCATGGAATTGCAGGTTGAAGGTCTCGGCGGTGGTCCGCCCGTAACCCTCCTGCCTCCCAGGGATTTTCTGGTTGAGGTGCTGCAGGACGGCGTTAAGCAACAGGTTCAAGCGCGCCTCGTGTTGCCAACGATTAGCCGGGTACAAAATCGCGACGGCACGCCAGGCGAGATGAAGCCGTTTCAGAGCGTGAGTTTCGTTGTACCTCATGGCTTGCACGCGGGCGAGGCTCAGATCGTTCTCGTTTACCAGAGCAAGCAAAGCAACACGATGCCTCTGACGATAGTTGAGCGTCCTTTGCGGCCGGTGATTGCCGGCCCTCCGGTCATGACCATGAGCCCGTCGAGTTTGACGCCGCCTCCGCCCGGAACGCGCATCAGCGACATGGGATGGAGATTTGAACGGGACTCAAAAGTTCAGCTTTATCTTAAGCCACTCGCCGATCCCGATGACCCGGGCGCAGCCATTCTGATCCACTTCACGCAAGCGGGCACTGTTTACGAGGCCACTGCACGTGTAATTCATCAGCCGCAGAGAATCGAACACACCGTCAGAGGCGTTACCTTTCTTCCGCCGCGTGATTTTCTCGAAATTGAAATTCCGCCGGCGCTGACGATGGGATCCGCTGACATGGAAATACGTTTGCGAGCCAATGGAGCAGAGAGCGATCCGATGTCGCTCAAGGTGCAGATTGCTGATTCGACTCGATCCGCAGAAGCTCCGGCGGTGAACGCGCCACGGCTACTGGCTGTGACTCCACGAAAAGTCGGAGCGGGACAAGCTTTAATGCTTTCGGTCGACTATCTCAGGACGCTGGCGCCCGATCCGTCGCAGACATTGGTTCTAATCGAGCACGACAGCGCCCGCTATATTGTGAAGCCGGAAAGTAACAGCGCCTTGCGCATGCCAAATAAATCGCCCGACGCTCCGGTAGTGCTGATTGTTCGTCCGACCCGTGAAATTATCGGGCCGGCGCAGGTGCAAGTTTTCAATTCCTTGAAAGGCGAACAGGGAGGCGTGAGTCCAGCCGTGGCCATTGAGATCGTGGAGGAAGCCTTACCGCCTGAAATTATCAGCGTGGGCGAATCTACCGACGCTGACCTCGCCCATTTGCGCGAAATGTATGAAACCCAGGGCCGCGCCGGAAGGCCGTTCCCGCCCTACGATCCGCAGCGGCGTTATCTTACAATCCGCGGCCGCGGAATTGATCCTAACCCTCGGTTTGTGCGAATTGCGTTGGAACAAAATGGCCAGAGCGTAACGCTGGGCCTCGCTGACTTTTCTTATGCTTCGGCGGAACTCCTGATAGTTCGTCTGCCGAGTGAAAGTACTTCCGGTCCAGCTAAGATCAGCATCGTGAATGTGGGACTGGAATCTTTTAGTGTTCCGGTGATCCGGAATTTTGAGTTGTCTAATTCGGCCCAAAGATAAAGTGACCTATGGATTTCAAATTAAGACATATCATTTGGACGGTTTGGAGTTCCGCCTTTAGGCGGCCCGCATGATCGGGAATAAAGACTCGCCTGCAGGCGGAACTCCAAACCAAAGCGCCGTCATTGCCGGCGAATCCAAAATTCTCTTCAACGAGCCAATGTACACAATCATAGTCCGCTCTCATCAGCGCGAAGAACTCGTCGAGTTCACCACCGAAGTGCAGAGCAAGCTCAAAGAGTCAGGCGCGGGCGAGGGCATCGTGGTTCTTTACGTGCAACACACCACGGCTGGCTTAACTGTCAACGAAAATGCCGACCCGGATGTGCCGCGCGACATGCTCCACCTGCTTCGGACCTTGATTCCACAGCATGGCATGGGCTTTCGTCATGGCGAAGAAAATTCTGACGCGCATATCAAATCCAGCCTCGTCGGATCCACGGTCACCATTCCATTCACGGACGGCGAGTTGTTGCTGGGGCGTTGGCAGGGGATTTTTCTCTGCGAATTCGACGGGGGCCGTGAGCGCAAGGTGATCATGATGATTCGCTAGTTATCGGAGGAGCATACCCAATCAATCGGCACTCTCTGGTTGCTGAAATGAAGAACTGATCCACGAACTCACACGAAATAAACTCTAAGTTCCCGCGGCCTGATTTCGTGAAATTTCGTGTGATTTGGTGGATCGCCTACGAAGCGGCTCACTCGAATATTGAATAAAGATGAGACTGTGTGTGTTATCGTACGGACAGAATGCGTCTTCATGTGTTTACCTCACAACCCGACCAACAAATTCATGTCGCGGTGCGGACTTGATTCCTATGGCCGCTATGCCAGGAACTCAATGCTGTCCAGAGGTTTCAATGGCGGAAGTGTTTGCGCTCCGTAAGCCACCAGTCCGGGTAATCAAACACAAGTGCAAGCTGGGCTTTGTCCTGGTCTTCGCGCTGGCGCTCCTATTTCAAACAGTAGCCGCCGCTTGCTCTGTTAATGCGCAGGGTCTTACCGGCACCATCAAAGGGACCGTCAGCGCCACTGCAGGTGATCCTGCCGCTCATCCCGAATTGCTCCCGGCCGCGCACGTAACACTTGTCAATCGCGATCTGCCCGGGCCGGCCTTCAAGACGGTGACCGATGAATCGGGTAATTTCATTTTCCGGGATCTGCCCGCGGCTGTTTATACCGCGACTGCCGAAGCCGTTGGACTGCCGCGCGTCACGAGTGAGATTCGACTGACCGCGGGCGCAACGCTATCCGTCGAGATTGTCCTGACTGCAAGTGTCACCGAGTCAGTAACCGTGCGCGATGAAGAAGGGCAGCTCAGCACCGGAGAGACGACGACTTCCAATACCGTCCGCGCTGAGAAGATGGAGCAGCTTCCGCTGCGCGCCGACAATTATCAGAGTGCCCTGCCACTCACACCCGGCGTCCTGCGCGGAATGGATGGCGCCGATCACATCAAGGGAACACGCGCGGGGCAAAACGCTTACACGCTCAACGGCGCGGACATCACCGATCCCGTCAACGGCAATCTGGCTTTCGACATTCCGCTGGAAGCCGCCGCCAGTGTCCATGTTGAAGAAAATCCGTACTCAGCAGAGTTTGGAAAGGCAGTCGGCGGCTCGAGCAATCTCGAGACTAAGACCGGCGGCGATAAGTTCAAGTTCGGCGCGACGCGGGTCTTTCCCACCTTCCATAACATCATCGGCGGGAAGGTCGATTCATTTCGGCCCCGCCTCACTTTCCAAGGACCGATAATCCGCAAGCGTTTGTACTTCCTGCAATCCTTTGAGTATCGCTGGTCGCGAATCTATGTGCCGAGCCTTTCCGCTCCGTTCGACCAGTCAACCTCTGAAGCATTCAATTCCTTTACGCAGTTCGATCTGATACTGAACAGCCGGAATCGCGTGAAGCTCGTGGGCGCGCTCTTTCCGGAAAAGAAGCGGTACGTCGGACTGAACACTTTCAATCCCCAGGAAACCACGCCGAATACAAAGCAGAACGGCGAACTTGTTTCGGTATCTGAGCAGGCTATTTTTAAGAACCAATCCTTCCTCTCGTCGTTGTTTGCCTATAAGACTTTTAAGTTCAATGTATTTGGGCAAGGGGGCAAGCCGCTCACGATCCTTCCGGACGGCAACGCGGGAAGTTACTTTGCCGATACGCGGCGTTCGGCGCGCCGCTTTCAGTGGCAGGAGCAATACTTCGCTCGGACGCTCGCACTCGCCGGGCAGCATTCACTGAAACTTGGCGGCGAACTTGCTTATACGAAGCTCTCGGGCAGTTTCAACTTCCGGCCGATCATCATTCGTCGTCGCGATCAGACGATTAGTCAACGGATTGACTTTGCAGGGCCGACCATCATCGATCGACCTTTGACAGAGCTGAGCGCGTTCGCTCAAGACCGCTGGGTTATCAACCGAAGCGTGACCCTCGACCTTGGGGCGCGGTTCGATCGTAATAGTATCTCCAACCACAACGACCTCTCACCCCGGCTTTCAATTCTCTATCTGCCCTTCAAAGGCGATCGCACAGTTGTGCGCGCTGGTATTGGTCTCTTCTACGATCGCAGTCCGATGTCATCCAGATATTTCGAACTTGAACCGTTGAGTGATGATGACGAGCTGCTCGTCAATGCTGGACTCGATACTTCGACGCACACGCATTTTCCTGAACGCATCGTTACGAGTTATGCAAACGATGGAGTCACCATCATTGATGGCCCGCGCGAGTTCATGAATGTGATCCATGGCCCGCTGCGGGACGCGCTCAGCCGACGCTGGAGTCTGCAGGTCGATCGAAGCCTCACTAAACATTTGACGTTGCGCGTCGGCTACCTTCAGCGTTCCAGTAGAAACGAACCCATTATTGTTCCCAAGGTCAGCAGCGCCAGCCAGGGTCTCCTGGTTCTCAAGAGCCGTGGCACGGCAAAATACGACGAATTTCAGGCGATCGTCATCTATAACAGCCGGCGCTTTCAGAATTGGAACGCCTCCTATGTCTGGTCGAAGGCGCGCGGCAGTCTGAACACGGCGGAAAGTTTCCTCAGTGATTTTCCGGCCCTGGTGGTGCGGGCAAATCAGTATGGCCCACTGTCGTTCGATGCCCCGCATCGATTTCTGGCGTACGGTGAAATAAAAGCGCCGCTTGAGATCACCGTCATGCCGGCCTTCGAAATTCGCTCGGGGTTTCCGTTCTCTTTCGTTAACGATCGTCTGGATTTCGTTGGGGCTCGGAACCGCGACCGCTTTCCCGCGTTCCTTTCACTTGACGCGACGATCCTGAAGGGCTTCAAGATTCCGTTTCTCGATAAGAAGGCGCGCGCCGGCGCCGTGATTTTCAACATCACCAACCACTTCAATCCGCGCGACGTTCAGAACAACACCGGCAGCCTGCGCGCCGGCCAATTCTTCAACAGTCTGGGGCCGTCTGTCCGAGGCAAGTTTGAATTGGACTTTTAAGGATCTCCAATCCCCCGCCTACACGAGAGCATCGATTGAAAATAAAGCTAAGTAGGAAAAAGAACGGCCCCGCCGATTTCCGGGCGAGGCCGAGCTAATTTGGTTGATGTGATCGTTACGGTTTTTCGTCTTCTTCGGCTTCAGGCTTCGGCTCGACCATATCCGCGCGTTGCTTCTCAGAATACTTGAGCTTCGCGGGCTGTGCTGTTCTGCGATAGTTGGCAATGTTAAGTGACGTGCTGGCATAAGCCATGTCGGTGTAGACAGAATCGTAGTTAGCCGCGTTCGCCCTGGCGATCCCTATCGCGCCGGCTTCTGCAAAGGCATCCTGGTTCGCGCCCAGGTAAACAAATTGCCAGTTATACTTCGCCGTTTGGTGATCGATCATTTCCTTCACCTGGGTCTTTTTGAACTTATGGCTCGCATTCTCTTCACCGTCCGTGATTACGACAAACACAACCTTGTCGGGTCTGTTCGGCTCGGGAATGGCAGCCAGCGTTCGGCCGGTACTGTTGATAGTTTCTCCGAGCGCGTCCAGTAACGGAGTGCTGCCGCGCGGTTCATAAGTGTCGCCGTTCAGGTCGGGAACGTCTCGGACGGGCCTGGCTTCGTGGACGACGTCCGTGCTCTCGCTATCGAACTGCACAAGGGTGAGGGAAGCGTTGTCACCGGTCGCCTTTTGCTCTTTCAAAAAGTAATTGAAGCCACTGATCGTTTCGTCCTTCACGGACCCCATCGATCCCGAACGATCCAGCAATACCACGATATGCGTTGCATCTTTCATTTCTTTTTCTTCTCCGCTTCATCTGTAGGCACATAGCTGGTTTCGGCGCGCAGATTGTAGCGGGACAGAATCTTATTGCCCGCCGCCCGCCGCCCTTTCAGCACATCGCTCAGATACGTTGCCGAGACATCGAGTTTGGCCGCCAGGGCCTTCTGCGACCCCTCAGCATCTGCATCATCGCGAATCAGACCCAGAAACTCCTCCTGCGTCAATCTCTTCATACGCGGATCAGCGTATCAGAAGATCGCCGGAAAACCCAGGCGCCGGGCCGAACACCTAAAGTCTTTTCTCCCTCTCGCTTTAGGAGAGGGCCTGCGTGCGTCATGCCTCGCACCCTAACCACACTCCTCCCAAAGGGAGGGAGAAAACTAAATCGTTTTTAACTAGACTTGATTAGATATCTAAAACTCGAGAGGCTGCCAAGGTTAATCCGAGGGCTTGATCATCAAAACAAATTTCTCGACGTCCTTGCGGGTGAGTTCCATCTGGCGGCGGCTTTCCAGGTAAGACTGCCATTGCGCAGTCAGAGTCAGCGCTTTGGTGGTGTCCGGGTCGAGGGCCTGGGCCATTAACGCGATCAGATCGCTGACTACGCGTGTGTGTTCAAGCAGCGCTTCGATGATCGAGTGCGCCAGTTCGGCCTGAGTGATTTCAGGTTCGGCTGCGGCATCGTGGATGTTCGTTTGCTCGTCAGGCATTATGATTTCTGTGCCGCTCAATTCGAATACCAACTCCCGCGAATAAACGGAAGCTCTGTGACCGTCGCCGGTAATTCGACTTCAGCAGAAACCACTTTCACTTTCGTTCCCGCCTCGAGGTAGTCGTACTTCATATAACCCAGGGCAATTGTCTTTGTGAGCTGTGGCGAAACAGTTGACGAAGTAATGCTGCCAATCTCTTTGTCATCGGCAGAGAGAATTTTCGAACCACCCTCGAGCGCGCCATCATGTTCGACCAGTACGCCGGTTAGTTTCTTTGCCACATGTCCGCGGTACTTAATTCTGGCGATGATCTCCTGGCCAATGTAACAGCCCTTGGTAAAGCTCACCGCGTCATCGAGATTTGTTTCCGTCACGACTTTGGTCTCGTCCATGTCGATGCCAAAGCGCGGGATGCCGGCTTCGATGCGCAACGTCTCTGCTACCTCAGGGCCGAAGGGTTGCGCGCCGGCGTCTCTTATCATCTCCAATGATTTTGGAGCCTCGCTCGCATTAACGAAGAGATCAAAGCCGTCCTCACCGGTGTGGGTCGCGCGAATGACAGTCACCTCGCTGCCGTTGTCGAGGTGCGCCGTGACCACCTGATCGCGTGCGAGCGTGGCGGCCGTTTCCCCAAACGCCTGGCGTATAACCTCGGCGGCGTTCCGGCCTTGAATAGAAAGCATCGCGGTCTCGCTTGTCAGATTGTTGACGCGAAAGTCGCCCGCGAGGGTGAAGCGTTCCAGAAGCTTTGCGACTGTCTCTAACGTCGGGCTTTCCGTGTCGATTAGGAATCCATCCTCGCGATGAATGATGTGCACCGCGGCGAGTAGACGCCCCTGCACGTTCGGAAAAATCGCCGGCATCCATGAATTCTCCGCGAGCGTTTTCATATCGTTCGTGATCAGACCGTTGAGAAACAGCACGGCTTCAGAACCGCTGATGAGTAAACGTCCACGCGATGAAAGATCGATCACGCCGGCGCCACCGTCACGGACGGCGGAATATTCGTTTGATAGGATTGCCTTACTCACTCTGGATATCCGCCTTAGCAATTGTGCAAAAATTATAATGAAGTGACGCGTTCATCGTGTATTAGACGTCGCTCTTCCGGACTCGAAAACGCGCTAGTCTAACTCAGTGGCCAGTCAGTTTATGGAGGGTTAGTCTCCAACAAAGTCCCGAGGTCTAAGCAGCAATATCGATGTATGAGGAATACGTGGTTGGTTCGGGAATCTCATAACCGTCTTGCCGTAGGCCTTCAAGGTGAAACTCAATTGCTTCCTGAATGTTACGTTCAACTTCGTCTTTCGTTTTTCCGGTAGAGCCGCATCCCGGTACATCAGGTGAAAACGCTGAGTAGCCGGTCTCTGTTTCTTCGACAATGATTAGATACTTCTTCATGGTTTCAGACCCGCCTGCTTGAGAATGTTATTTAACGTTCCGACAGCCATATCGTCGCCCGGCCTGCCGGGGATGGTGACGAGCCCGGGCTTTGTCGCGTGCTTGTATTGATGATGGCTGCCCTTAGTTCGCACCCAGTTCCAGCCATCTCTTTCAATCAACTTAACCAGATCGCGCACCTTCACGCCGTCACGATAATTCTTTCAGTCGACAGGGTCAATATGGCTGTGCACACTCAAAGCCGGTCGATGCCTCGAATCGCCCGCGCTACAACTCTATAATCCCGCAACTGCGCCTTTTCATCTCGGCTCGTGATCAAGACCTGTGGACTTGGATGATAAAGCGGCACCAGCCTACGATCATTCCAGAGACGAATCCTGCCCGCGTCACTCTTCAAGTTGAATTCATGATAGTGAAGCAGTTTCAGCGCATCAAGCGCGACTGTTCCGAGCGTCACTACGACGGCGGGTTCGACAAGTTCAATTGCCCGGCGCAGAAATGGCGAACAATTTCGAATCTCCGATGGTTTTGGCCGTCGATTCGCGCCCGAGTCTGCGCGCGGATTACAAATAGCGGCGCTGGTTATGAAAATCTTCGAGCGCGGCAAATTGATTGACGCGAGGAAGCGCTCGAAATTCTTTCCCGATTGATCGCCAGCGAAAGGGACGCGCGTACGGTCCGCGCCTTTGCGGCCTGGCGCTTCACCGATAAACATCACCCGCGCGTCTAAAGGCCCGTTCAGTTCGCTCAGCACCGCGGCGCGTTCGCACATGGCGGGACACCTGACACAGACTGAGGCTTCGGCGATCAAACTCATGAACTGATCGTGCTTTGCCTCAATCGAAGTCGGACTTAAAAACATTGACTTGGATCTTCCATATGAATTAAAAGTGCTCCACGCTCTTCAAGCTTAAAACTAAAAACGAAGTTCAGGAGGAGATTCCCCCTATGCGTCGAATATTTTTCCTAAGTCTGTTTATGCTGGCATTGGCAGTACCTGCGGTGCTGGCACAGGATCCGACCAAAGTGGATTCCAAGCATTACAAAGTCGAATTTGAAAATGCCAAGATCCGGATACTCAGAGTCCATTACGGCCCACACGAGAAGTCTGTAATGCATCGCCACCCTGACGCCGTCGCGATATTTCAGCAAGATGGCAAGGTGAAGTTTACTTACCCCGGAGGGAAAACCGAAGAGCGGGAAATGAAAGCCGGCCAGACGCTATTCACGCCGGCGGTCAGACACCTGCCAGAGAACATGACCGACGCTGATATGGAAGTGATCCTGGTAGAGCTGAAAACCGCCAGGCGGAAGCGGGCCACGAAACCTGCAAGTACGAGTGCCCCGACAAACAGCAACAAGCAATAAGTTTTACTCGGTAGAGTGGCACAGACTTCAGTCTGTGATTCCTGTCGTTAGATCACAGACTGAAGTCTGTGCCACTCTACTCCAACCATCAACGAGTCACGGTGATCTCACGCGCGGTCGAGTTGTATCCGCCGTTATCGACGAGGTTGCCGTCTCTGTCGACCAATTCAAGTTTGACCTGGTGTTTGCCGCTAATCCATCCGCTCAGCCAGATCGGTTCCCACTTGTCGATAAACTTCGCTTCACCGCCGTCAATCGTGTAGCGCACGCGGAATGTTCCGCCGTCGCCTTGGAGCTTCGCGTTAGAAAGCCAGAAATCGATCATGATCGGATCGGCGTCCTCGCCCTTGTACTCACCTTTGGGTCGGCTATAGGTAAGCAAAGGCTTGGTCGGATCGACGTCGCCGGCCTTGCTCGGAGCAAAGTCCTTGCCTTCACGCGCGGGTGATGGTCCAGGGCTTGGATTCGAGTTGGCAGCTTTGCTCGGTTCCGCTTTCGCCGCCGGGCTCTTCGTTGCCTCCGCCATCTTTTGGCCATCTTTCGTGGTCGTCGGCTTAGAGGCGTCGCCGCCGCCCTTCACGGTGAACTCGACCATCTGAAACGCGCCTTCATTCTTATAGCTTTCGTGCCAGGGCCGCGAAGGAAAGACCCGCAAGGTGTGTTTGCCGTCAGTGACGTTGCGCAACTCGAACGGTTGAGTGGTGTCGTAGTAGGCCTCGTACGGTTGATTGTCGAGAATCACGTGGATGTGATTGCCCTTGCCGGTCGCAGGATCCTTATGCGGCATGTAGCCTTTCAGATCGCCGCTCAGTTCGAGCTTCACCTCAACAGTCGCGCCGTTGATGGCAGCGTTCTTCGCGGGCGACATGATTTTTATTGTGGGCTGAGCCTGGTCCTGTTCGCCGCGCGCTTTCATCGTGTCGACGATCTTTTGCGGGCGCGGGACAACCGTAAGAGTTTGCACGCCGGGCGGCGTGACGCTACTGGTCGCCGTCGTGTTCGCGTTGTCGCTTGGCTGCTGACAGCCCGCCAAAATCAAGAGTAGAGCGCAACACGAAACCAGGATAAAGGCAGAGTGTTTTGGCAATGTCATGGTGATCCTCCAAAAAGCCGCAGAGATAATCGGATGCTGATTTCACCTTCTCGCTATCACAAAAAGCGGGCAGGGAACAAGCCCTGCCCGAGGACTATGTGGAGTGCGCTGACTTGTCAGCGCTTTCCAAAGCGGCGACTAGTCGCCGCACTCCAAATTTAGGCCGCGATGGAACGCGTCGTCGGTTTATGCGTACGTTTGTCGACGGCGCTCCAATCGATATTTGAAAAGAACGCTTCAATATATTTCGGCCGGTCCGCCGGTTTGTAGTCGAGGAGGTAGGCGTGCTCCCAAACATCCATCACCAGCGCCGGAGTGAACCCGGCGATGTTGCCTGTCTCATGCAAAGTGATCCAGTGATTCGAGAGCCGGCCGTTGGCGGGGTTTTGATAGCAGATGGCCCAACCAACTCCGCGCATCTTGCCGATGCCGACAAACTCGGCCTTCCAAATGTCGTAGCTGCCGAAGCTTTGCTCGGCGGCCGCGCGAAATGCCGAAGTATTGTTCGGATCGCCGGTCCCGCCTCCGGTCTGCAAATTGTCGAAGTAATACTCATGCAGGACCATGCCGTTGTATTCGAACCCGAGACGCCGCGTCAGTTCCGAGTACTCCGCGAACTCGTCCTGGTCGACCTTGGCGTCTTTCACGAACTCCGCGATCTTCTCGTTCAGTTTGTTCGTCTCTTTGACATAGCCTTCATAGAGTTTGAAGTGCATCTCGAGCGTCTCATCTGAAATGCCTTTCAGATTGCTCAAGTTGAATTGCCGCGCCGTGTAACTGTTCGTTGAACCCATCATCACCTCCTGAATTATTCCCGATATCCCTGCCAAACTGGCAGACACTTATCAATGATAAGTGGAGGATGGACCTGAAGTATGGCGAAGGAATGTAGACGATGACTCAATCCTGTTGCGAGAGAGAAATGGCACAGACTTCAATCTGTGATTACGAAATCACAGAAAACGAAGCTGTGCCACTAATTTCACGCTGCACAGACTAGAGTCAGTGCTACTTCCCGGCAAAGATCAACCAGTCACCATGCGACGTTGCCATGAACAAAAGCAGCGGCAGCGACAGCCAGGCGTTAGTGCGCGAGGCAACGAAGGCCTGGCGGGCAAGTTCCGGCGCCGCCGGGGGGCCACCCTGCAGGGCGCCAATCATGCGCTTGTTGTTGGGCCAAATGATGCCCCAAACATTTAGCATCATGATAATGCCCAGGGCGCCGCCCACGCCGATCGACAGGGTCTTGTTACTGGCAAAGTGCTGACTGTGTACGGTGAGTCCGCCATCGAGCCATTTCAGGATCACGATCGACATCGCCGTTACCAGAATGAGCGCCACGATGGCAAAGACGCGGCCGTCTTTGATCAACGCCGGCACCTTCTTAATGATCAGGAACTCGATCAGAAAAGTAATCACTGGAATAAAGAACCAGACGATTAGCAGAACCCATCCGTTCGCATTGGCGCCGGTGGCGTTGGCTAGTCTCACGTCTGATTTAAGAATGAACATCGCGTAGTAACCCAGGCCCGAAAGGATCGTCAGGACCGCGCCCCAACGAAAATACCAGAGCGCGGGCAGCAGCAGGTCGGGGTTCACCTTCTTCTTGGTATCCGGGTCCAGCTTTTTCTGCAGCGGGACATTCACCAGATTGAAAAAGTAAAGTAGTCCAATCCAGGTGATGCCGGCTACAAAGTGGAGCCACCGCATTGCGACATGCGAAATCTCATCCGCACTGGGCGCCTTGAAAACGCTGTCCAGGATCGCCATTCCAAAACCCAGATGAGACGTTGATTCGATGAACATAAGATCCTCCCAAACTAGTCTGTCTTGTCTGTCGCCCATCGTCCGATGCCGTTTTGGGCAGGCGACGGGGCGAGCAGACAGACGTTTAGAAAATGAAACCGGAAAATGCTGTTGGTTGCGTTTATTTCGAGCGAAGATTACACCCAGAGAGCGTCTTGACGCAACAGTATTACAAGATTGATCGGGATGGAAACCGCTTGCAGGTTATCGCGCCTTACGGTAAAGGTACTCTAAATGAGAATCAGGATTTCTCTTGTCGGCTTGGTGCTGGCGGCCTCTGCCAGTATTTGCTTAGCACAGCAGCGACCGGGACTTGCCGGCGCCGGCGCTGGACGCCTGCTGACCATAATCAGCGAGCCGAATGCCGTCGTCTGGATCGATGAGATTCGTCGCGGCACGACTGACGCGGGCGGCAAACTGGCCCAGGTTCAGGTTTCACCGGGCGCGCACTCTTTGCGGGCGCGCGCAAGCGGCTTCAGAGAAATCACGATGCCTTTGACGGCCGTACAACGCGGTGAAATTCGGGTGCGATTGCTGCGGACGACCGACGAAGCCGAACTGGCTTTTCAGCAAGCCGAAACCGCACGCGAATCTGCCCGGGACGACGATGCGCGACAGAAGGCCGCCGATCTTTATCGTCAGACACTAAAGCTTCGTCTGGCTTTTCCGGCGGCGCACGTAGGCCTGGCGCGGGTCTTGTTGGATCTCAATGATACCAACGGCGCGCTGGCGGAAATCGAAGCGGCGCGCCGCTATCGCGCAGTCTACGCGGAAGCCTCGGCGGTGGAAGGACGCATCTATCGCGAGACCGGGCAGACTGACGAAGCGATCGGATCGTTCAACCGCGCGATTCGTGAAAGTCACGGCTTCCAACCCGAGGCGCACGTTGGCATCGGAAGGGTGTATGAAGATAAAGGCCAGTACGACGTGGCCGCCCGCGAATTTCAGATCGCTATCGGACAGCTTTCTGATACCGAACCGATCATCTATCAAATGCTGGGCGCGGCTTATGAAAAGAACGGCGCCAACAAAGAAGCGATCGCGGCTTATGAGAACTATCTGCGACTAGCGCCCAACGGCTCAATCGCGCCCGCCGTGCGTTCGATCGTCGATCAGTTGAGGAGTCAACAGCCTAATTAGCCACTGATGAACACGGATAGACACGGATAAGAGCAAGTGAAATAATTGCGTAATCTTATCTGCGTAATCTGCGTTTATCTTTGGCTAATGCTTATGGATCGGAAGACCCAACTATGACGACACCCGCACCTTCGATTTCCCGCGTTTCTCGCAAAGCCACTCTGTTCACTGAATCGGTCATTCGTGAAATGACGCGCGAGGCGATGAAGTATGGCGCGGTGAATCTCTCGCAGGGCTTTCCTGATTTTGCGGCGCCGGAAGATGTCAAACGGGTGGCGATGCAGGCAATCGCCGATGACGTAAACCAGTACGCGATCACGTGGGGCGCGAAGGATTTCCGGGAAGCCATTGCGCGCAAGACAAAGTGGTATCTCGGTCTCGACATCGATCCGGAAACTGAAATCACGGTGACGTGCGGCTCGACGGAAGGCATGATCGCCGCCATGATGGCGACGGTCGATCCGGGCGAGGAAGTAGTCGTCTTTGAACCGTTCTATGAAAACTATGCGCCCGACGCGATCCTTTCGGACGCCCGGCCGCGCTACGTTCCTTTGCGGTCGCCCGATTGGAATTTCGATCCGGATGAGCTGCGCGCGGCGTTTAATACAAGAACGAAAGCCATAATAATCTGCAATCCTAACAATCCGACGGGCAAAGTTTTCACGCGCGCTGAGATGGAGTTCATCGCCGGACTGTGCCAGGAATTTGACGCGCTCTGCTTCACGGACGAAATCTATGAACACATTCTCTATCCGCGTGAGGGAGCCGAAATCGCACACATCTCTATGGCGCAGATCGAAGGCATGCGCGAACGCACGGTAATCGTCAACTCGATGTCGAAGACATATTCCGTCACGGGCTGGCGAGTCGGCTACTGTATCGCCGCGCCGGAGATCACGGGCGCAGTGCGCAAGGTACACGACTTTCTGACCGTGGGCGCCGCGGCGCCTTTGCAAGTGGCGGGCGCTTACGCCTTATCGCTGCCGTCTTCTTATTACGATCAATTGCAAAGCGACTATCGCGACCGCCGCGATTTGATCCTGCCTGAACTTGAGCGCGCCGGATTTGGAACGTTCCGTCCGGATGGCGCTTACTACATCATGACCGACATCAGCGGTTTTGGTTTCAAAGATGACCTCGAGTTTACCCGGCACTTGATTCGCGAAGTTGGTGTCGCCTGCGTTCCGGGTTCGAGTTTCTACAGCGATCCCGCGCTCGGCTCGCAGCAAGTGCGGTTCTGCTTTTGTAAGAAGGACGAGACGTTGATGCTCGCGGCGGAACGATTGGCGAAACTTCGCTGATAAGCTAGTCCGATTTTCACCGTGATGTCTGGTCAAGCTGGCCTCTGGATTCATATTGTCCTGGCCGCAGGGCGGCCAAATGTTTATAGAGCCAGGTCACCCGGAAGCGCCCGCCAGCTTTGGAGGAGCCCAATATGATTTTCAGGCAGCCCAAGTGTTTCGCTCCTTCGGGGCCTAGAATTCCTTTGGGCTCCTCGTTCTATAAACATTTGGCCCCTCCGGGACCTAAGAGAGATCCGAGGTGCCGTAATGAGCCCTCCCTGACTGTCGGGCTAGTGCCCCGCATCGCGACCCGACTGGTACACATAATTACCCCAACCCTCGGCCTTGATCGTCTTGACCTTCAGCTTCATGCGGCCTAGCATGTGACTAAATCCCCCTGAATTAAGCCCCCGCTTGAAAAAACATACGAGGAGGTCTGCTCTGATGGCTGAAGAAACAACTGCAAGATGTGCCCACGGGGCCTGCAACTGTTCGCCGGAGCAAGGCAGTAAATACTGTAGCGAGTATTGCCAGGAAGCCGAAAAATCGCACGTCATGGAAATCGGATGTGGTTGCGAACATCCAGCGTGTAGATAAGTAATTCGGTCGGCCCGCGGTTCGTCGGTATCTGTGTAAAGGGTTCGCGTCCCGCGCGAACAGGTAAGTGCGCGCCCGCCTAAGTTCAAAAGTCTTCCTTACAACTCAATTGTAATCAAAACGTCGCGAGCCATGCGACAACGGCTCTTAGAATCGCGGGCATCAATCGTACGTTAAGAGAAACCGAGTAGCGTCTACCTGGTTCTCAAGACCCGACTGACCTTGCTGATGCAAACAGAATTTTGATTCGCCGTTCGCCGACGAAATTGGCTGGCGGCTTAGCGCGCCGACTGGCGCAGGGAGACAAGGGAAATGAAAAAGCTTCTTCTCGCAATTTCAATCGCTGTAGCGATGGCCGGGATGGCAGTCGGCCAGCAAGCGGAAACGCGGGGCAGCGCGCGGGCGAACAGCGATACTTCAGTCAAGAGGCAAGGGCGGCAAGTCGAGCTGCAATCGGGCACTCAATTGGCCGCGCAACTGGAGAACACTCTGGACGCGCGCCACGCCAAGCGGGGTGATCGAGTCGTAATGAAGACTACGGAGACCGTCAGGCAGAATGGTCGCGTCATCGTCCCCAAGGGCACACAGCTCATCGGTCACGTGACCGACGTTCAGCAACAAACAAAAGCGAATGCTGAATCAAGCATTGGAGTGGTAATCGATCGCTTGCGAACCGGATCGACTGAGACTCCGATCACGGCCAGCATCCTGTCGATTACGCAGTCACGCGCCCGAGCCCAGTCTTCCAACAGTGATCTTTTCGAATCTGACGCCACGGCCCAATCGTCGTCGAGTGCTCGTTCCAGCACTTCTGCGCCGAGCAGCAACCAACGCAGCGGCGGCGGTTTGCTTGGCGGTGTCGGCGGAGTTGTTAACACAACGACCTCGACGGTGGGCAACGTAGCGGGCAACACCACGAATGCGATGGGCAACACCGTGGGCGCGACGACCAGCACCGCCGGGAATCTCACCGGTTCTCTGCATGGATTGCAGATCACCCAATCGACGGATGCTTCAGCGCA
Source organism: Blastocatellia bacterium (assembly GCA_033856915.1). Taxonomy (GTDB): domain Bacteria; phylum Acidobacteriota; class Blastocatellia; order Pyrinomonadales; family Pyrinomonadaceae; genus UBA11740. The sequence goes on from JAWVEB010000065.1 coordinate 80,647, forward strand.
AGGCGGATCGACGCTGAGCCTGACTGGCCGCAATCTTCGTTTGGACAGCGGCACTACTTTCAATCTGGCCGTTAGCAGCTCGACGAGCGCAGGTAGCAACCCTTAGATTGAAACTTGATGCCGATCGGATCCGAGACAACGTTTCACAGGGAGCGAGGGCGCCCGCACTGAGCGCAAAGCGCGAAAAACCGGTCTAGATAATCGTCTTTGGATTTGGAACGAGTCGGCCTTCGCTGCGGAGCGGGCGAGGGCGCCCGCGCTCCCGGCAGTAAGTAGCCCGAGCACTCAAAGTGATCCTGCAATGATTTCCGGGTCGCGTTGACAAGCGCGAACGTGCTTTGTTAGCGTGATGCGTCCTAAGAAGCTTACTGATGAAAGTGCCGGCGAACGCCTCAGCGCCGGCCTATTTGATCGTTGATGTTGAATCATATCGCCGGGTCCCCGACTGCCAAACTACGGCTGGCCATCACGTTCGCGCTCGCCATCATTCTCCCCGTGGCAACGGCGTGTCACATCGTCCACAAACCAGTCGAGGTCGAGAAGTTGCTGACGCCGCTCTCGTCCGCCGACACGGCGCAGCTCGTCAGGTTAGTCAACCGCGCCGCCGCGGCCCGTTCCATTCACGCCAAAGTAGACATCCAGTTCGAAGATACGTCATTCGCCACCTCTGGCATCGCGGAAAAATATCGCGCGGCTGACGGCTCGATCACCTTGCAGCGTCCAGCCAACGTCTATTTGGTGGTGCAGGGACCGCTGGCTATCGGCGACGTGGCCCAGATGACTTCGGACGGTGAGCATTTTCGGATCGCAGTGCTGAAAGGCGATGAAAAATACCGGACTTTTGTACGTGGAACCAACAATGCCGTTTACGCAAAGTTGGGTGTGGATGGCAACTCGACGGCGACGGTGAACTCTAACAAAAAGAATAAGGCCGATTCAGAAGCACAGACGGTGAGCGCGCTTTCGAACCTGCGACCACAGCACCTGACTGACGCGCTCCTGGTCCGTCCAATTGATCCCCGCGCTGCGGGTCTAATGTACGTGCAGAGTGAATTCTTTCAGTCAGAAAAAGATCCGGCCAAGATCGAGAGCAGCAAGCGAGTGGTGCGCGGCTATTACTTTCTTGAAGAGCTACAAACATCCGCCGATGGGGCGGGGCGCCTGCTCAGGCGTTTCTGGTTTGATCGCGTCAATGGCATCCGCCTGGCTCGTCTGGAAACCTTCGACGAGAAAGGCTCGCTGGTAACCGATATCACCTATGGTGAATTGAAACGATTTGGCCCCGGGGGCGAAGCGCTTCTGCCGGCGCAGGTCGGGATCACCAGACCTCAGGACCACTACAAGATCACGATTACTTATCAGACGCCTGAATCTGTGACCCTGGATCACGACTACTCCGCAGATGCATTTGTGCTCGAGAACCATTGGGGCCTTCGCGAAGTCGATCTGGATGCCGAAAAGCGACCCGCGCCGCCGAAGAACTAGGAGCCGCGCCAATGGTGAACGAGGTCAGTAGCGGTAGCGACAGGGTCATACCCACGCGACGAGTACTCACCAGGTTGTAATCCGGTCGCTACCGCTATTGACCTCATCCCACTCGACAAACAAACAACACTACTCAGAACTCTTCCGGTTAGGCTTTCCCCACCGCTTGTATTAATATTCCCCGTTCGAGAAAGAGGCCCCCGCTCAGGTGGATAACTTAGTCATTTCAAATATTCGCCAGCGTCCGCTGCGTTCGGCGATTAGTGTGTTGGGCGTTGCGCTCGGCGTGACCCTGGTGATGCTGTTCACCGGGCTTTCGCGGGGAATGTCGGATGATTTACAGCGCCGCTCATCGAACGTGCGGGCGGAAATAATCTTTACCCGGCCAGGAGGTTTGGCCACTTCCACCTCTGCTAACTTGAGTATTAAGTATGTTGATTGGCTCAAAAAGATTGACGGTGTTGAATCTGTGGTGCCGGTCATTCGTCACTTCTACGCCAGTGGAATCTGGGGCGTAGATCAAGTCGAGGGAGTGGACTGGGATAGTTTTGCGCAGATGAGCAATATCCGTCTGGTCCAGGGCCGCGGCCCCAAAGCTTTTGACGAAGTCGTAATTGACGAAACCAAAGCCAGCCGTAACCATCCCGTTGGCAGTGCGGTAAAACTTTTCGGCGAAAAGGACTTCAAGGTCGTAGGGATTTATGCGCCTGAGTCCGGCGCCCGCGCCAAGCTGACGCTGGAGGCCATGCAAGACGTGCTCGAAGCTCCCGGCAAATGCAGCTACATTCTGGTGAAGTGCAAGAATTGCCAGAATCAGGCCGATCAAGTCGCGTTGGCTAAGCGAATCAACGACGCGCTCCCAGGGAATAAGGTGCAATTGACCGCGGATTTTTTCCCCAGCATTGAGAATTCGATCCCCGGCCTTGGTATTTTCATGCGGGTTTTGGTTCTGCTGTCGGCCATAGTCAGCGCGCTGGTGGTCATGCTGGCGATGCACACGACAATCACTGAACGCACGCGCGAGATTGGCATTCTAAAGGCGATGGGCGCCTCGCGGCGTTACATCATCAGCGAGATCGAAAGAGAGGCTCTGGCAATCAGCTTCATGGGGCTGTTGGTTGGATTTGCCTTGGCGGCCCTGACCGGTTTCGGGATTCATAAGGCTACGGGTCTGATTTTTGAGTTCGGCGCACGGTGGGCGCTGACTGCGGCGGTGATTGGGTTGGCCGGCGGCGCGCTGGGTGCTTTGTATCCCGCGGCGCGTGCGGCAAACCTTGACCCCGTAACCGCCTTGGCTTACGAATAGCAGTTCTTGAGTTGTTAGCTACGGGCGAGAGCCGGAAAGCTCTTGATATCTAGTGTCGGATTAATATCACAGGCGAAGAGAAATTAATCGGTCTGTCTGTCGCACTTCTTAAATGGGAACCATTCTAAAAGCTGAGAGCCTGGAAAAAATTTATCGCGTGGGCAAGGTCGACGTGCCGGCGCTGCGGGGTATTGACCTGACGGTTCAGGAAGGCGAGTTTCTGGCCGTCATGGGCCCGTCCGGTTGCGGCAAATCAACTATGCTGCATCTGATGGGTGGCCTTTTGACACCCACCAAAGGACGCATCATCGTCGATGGCGAAGACCTGACGGCCGCTACTGATTCACGGCGCACGGATATTCGGCGGCGCAAGATTGGGTTCGTGTTTCAACGCTTCAATCTGTTTCCCACTTTGACTGCGGAAGGCAACCTGCGGTTGGCCGAACGCATTCATGGGAATGGCTCGGAAGATCCCGATCGGCGGCGCGAAATCCTGCGCATGCTAAAGTTAGAAGACAAGATGCATCACAAGCCACTTGAGCTTTCCGGCGGCGAGCAGCAACGCGTGGCATTGGCGCGCGCGGTCGTCAACCGGCCGGCGCTCGTGCTGGCTGATGAGCCCACCGGGAATCTTGATACCGAGAATTCGGCGCTCGTCTTGAAAATGTTCCGCGACTTGAATGACCGCTTTAATCAAACCATCATCATGATTACTCACAATCCTGAGGCAGCCGCGGCGTGCCAACGCGTGATTCGGATGCGCGACGGCCACATTGTCTAGCCGGCTGCAACGGTTTCTTCCCTGCTAAGAATCTATCCAAACGCGACGGACCGTCGGAGCCGTTGAGTTGAGGAACCGGATTTGCCTCGACAAATCCGTATCGTGCGGCTAATAATCACGCAGACGACGATTGGAATCATGGGCTTCTTCAAAGATACAGTAAAAAAGGCAGTCTTTTGGACATACCCGCGGACCTCGTGGCAATGGGATGTGCTCTGCGTTCTGATCCTGGCTTTCATATTTCTGACGCCAAAAACCTGGTTCGATAACAGAGCTTACCAGCGCACTCATATGGGTCAGACTACGGTCGTGTTTGGTGCCGATGTTGTTGGGGTTCAATTAGATAGGCCTGAGATTGAGCGGCGTGCAAGGAAGTCGGCACGGCGACCCGAGGCAGAGGTCAGCGACGTACGCCCACAGCTTGACGCCTCGGGGAAGGTGGTCGGCTATGAGGTTGACATTCGCTGACCATGCTTTATAATTTTCCAGCATAATCGGCCTGGGGCGCGATATCATTTTTTGAGCGCACCCGAGGCAATTCAATGGGGCCCATACGGGCCTTAAGTTTTAGGAGCTATGATGAAAAAAATATTTCCCCTCAGTTTGGTGCTTGGTTTGATCTTAACTGTGCTCTCAATACCATCGGGATCCGTGGCGCGAGCGCAGGGCCCGGGCTTTGTCAGTTCACTGTATAGCCGGATGGAAAAGAGCCAAAGAAGCCTGAAGAGCTTGCGCGCCAACATCAGTATGGTGAAGTACAACGCGCAGCTTCGCGATGAGGACAAATATCAGGGTGTTGTGCTTTATATTCCGGGAGCTGCCGGTAGCAGCACTGCTTTTGTGCGACTGGAGTGGACCCAGCCTCAGCACGAGATACTCGCCGTGGCAAACGGCATCTACGGTCTCTACCGGCCACGTTTGAATACCGTGTTGGAAGGAAAGACCGGATCGATTAAGAGCCAAAAGGATGGCGACGTGCTGGCGCTGATGAATATGTCGGCGACGCAGCTTCGCACCAGATTCGGCGAGCCGCAGGACGTGCGCGAGGAAACACTCTGGGGCGGCGTACGCACAACGCACCTGAAAGCTTCCCCCAAAACGGCAGCCAGTTATAAGTACATCGAGGTTTGGGTCGACGATGCCGGTATGCCGGTGCAAACCAAGATGGTTGAGAAGAACGACGACTCGACGACTGTGCGTTTGATGAACGTCGAGAAGAACCAGAATATTCCTCTTGACCAGTTCAAGCTCAAGCTCGACGGTAACGTTAAGCACGTAAAGGGCTAGGGTTGGGCTACTAATTTCAGTTGTTGAAGGGCTTCGGGAAACCGGAGCCCTTCGATGTTTTGACAGCTATCGACCGCGGCGTTCTTGCCTTCTCGGCATCGTCGGCATATCCTTCTGGAACCCAAGCCCAGGCGTTGGATTCGAATGCGAAAAAGCACTTTTCTTAAATGGAAATTCCGCCAGGCCGCTTTCATTGCGCGCGCGCTGGCTTCGACTGACCATGTGGTGCTGGCGCACATTATTCCAATGCGTCGGTGCAATCTGGCCTGCGGGTATTGCAACGAATACGATCAAACTTCAAAACCCGTACCGCTGGAGGTGATGAAGCAGCGTCTCGACAAGCTGGCCGAGCTGGGCACTTCAATCGTGACGATCTCCGGCGGCGAGCCGATGATGCACCCCGAGCTCGATCAGATCATTCGTCATATTCGCTCGCACGGAATGATTGCCGGACTGATTTCCAACGGCTACTACTTCACGCCTGATCGGATCAAGCGTTTGAACGAAGCAGGCCTCGATTCTCTGCAAATCAGTATCGACAACGTGGCGCCTGACGAGGTGTCTCGCAAAAGCCTGCGCGTGCTGGACAAGAAACTTCGCTACCTGGCAGAGCATGCTGACTTTCACATCAACATCAACTCAGTAATCGGCGGCGGGATCAAGCAACCTGAAGATGCGCTGACGGTGGCGAAGCGCGCGGTTGAGCTGGGCTTTTCAACCACGGTGGGCGTGATTCACGACGGCGACGGCACGCTCAAGCCGCTAACGGAAAACGAAAAGCAGATCTTTCACGCGGTGAAGACGCTGGGTAACAAAGATCACGCGCGGCTCAATTGGTTTCAGGACAGCATCGCCGAAGGGAAGCCTTACGAATGGCGCTGTCGTTCGGGCTCGCGCTATCTCTACATCTGCGAAGAGGGCCTCGTGCATTGGTGCTCGCAGCAACGCGGCTATCCCGGCACGCCGCTCGAAGACTACACGATGGAAGATTTCAGGCGTGAGTACAAAACCGAAAAATGGTGCGCACCCACCTGTACAATTCAGTGTGTCCATCAGGTCGGCATCCTCGACAACTGGCGCGACCCACAGATGACGCCGGTCCAGATCCGCCGCGAACAGAAACAGAAAGAACGCGTGGGCCAGGTCTTGCGGGCTGAATAACCTGGAGTGCGCCGCCATGGGCGGCGCTTTGGATCACAGCGGCGTCGGATCAGAATTGCGAACTGGATCAAAAATCCTGGCGTTGCTCTGGCCTCTCCCCTAAGCCACCGTCTCATGAATATCGCCTGCAATCGTGTAGAGCGTCACCGAACTCGACAAGCCCAAGCCCGACAGCCGGCCCGCCATGATCACCACGGTCTCTCCTATTTGAGCCAGTCCAGCCCGCAGCAAAGTCTGCTCTCCGAGCTTCAGCATCTCCTCTGTACTTTTGGATCGCGAGGTAACCACCGGCTCGGCGCCCCAGATGAGCGCCAGCCCGTTCATCACTTCACGCGAGGACGTGAG
>JAWVEB010000066.1:0-252778 GCA_033856915.1 Blastocatellia bacterium
GAGACCGTTCAGATTAATGGGCCACGTTTCGGCAAGTCCGAGACTTGCCGCGCATCAGAGTGGCAGAGCCATTGCAGCGGCCGCATCGAAGTTCGACAGAAGCCCGCGCGGAGTCAACTATGTCGCTGCCGTTTGAACGGTTTTTCTCAGGAAGCCGTTGAAACGGCTGACCGTCTCACCCCGGCTGCCACTCACCTCACTGAAGTGAGGTGCTAATGAGAGCTAAACTGAAGAGGTACCGAGCGAAAATGCGTGTTAAGATGCGCCTTCGAAAATTGACGAATTATTCTCTGCGCTTTGATTTGCAAAGACTGACTCGCATTCGTTGACCAGCCTTAATGCTCGTTCTACTACTACTAGGGACCTGGCTTTGACGCGCGAGAAAGGACTGGCAGCACCATTCCAATATCAAAAACCGATCACCCACCCTTCTCTCGCTTCAGTAACGGCTTTGAATTGTTTCTGATCAGCCTCGTGATTCTATTCTTGGAGCTGGCCGGCATTCGTTGGTTCCCGGCGCACGTTCTTTACCTCACATTTTTTACCAACGTCGTGCTGCTGGCGTCTTTCCTGGGCATGTCTGTCGGCTGTTTGGCCGCCGGGCATCGCCGCAATTATCTGACCTGGACTCCACTCGTGCTGGTCGTTGCGTTGGCAGCGGCGCATGCGGTTGAGATCACCAGCGGCTCGTTCGCGAGATTCGTGGATGTGGGCAACCAAGCCTCACCACAGCAGGTCTTTTTCGGCACCGAGTATCACAGCCAGGATCTATCGCACTACGCAATTCCGGTCGAAGTTCTGTGCGGCTTCTTCTTCCTGATTATTGCGCTCGCGTTCATTGGTCCCGGCCAGGAATTGGGACGAGCGCTCAAACGTTGGCCCAACCGAGTGCAGGCTTACACCTGGAACATCGTCGGCAGCATCGCCGGCATCGTTCTGTTTGCCGCTTGCTCCTGGCTCGAACTGTCATCGTTCTGGTGGTTCTTACTAGTGGCTGCGGGCCTCGGTTACTTCTATTTCATTTCACCCCGGCATCGTTTTCCAGGAGGTTTGCTTGGTTGGAAGGGCCCGGTGACTGCCTTGCTGCTCGTGCTCGTGGTTTGGCTGGCAGCCTTCGTGCCCGCGCATAAAGATGATCGGGGCGCGCGTGAAACGCAGCAATTTTGGTCGCCTTATTACAGGATTGATTTTGAGCGAGCCGACCTCTCGCTTTCGGTGAACCTCATCTATCACCAGCAAATGGTATCGCGAAACCAGAATTTTCCGGCCTACGCGCTGCCCCACCTGCTGAATCGAGATGCCGGCCGAGCGCCTTTCGCGGACGTGCTGATAATCGGAGCCGGTTCAGGGAATGATGTCAGCCGGGCTTTGCAGTGGGGAGCCCAACATGTCGACGCCGTTGAGATCGACCCGGCCATAAACCGGCTCGGGCGTCAGTATCATCCCGACCATCCTTACCAGGACCCGCGCGTGGAAATTCACTTGGATGATGGGCGAAACTTTCTCCGCTCGACGCAGCGGAAGTACGATCTGATCATCTACGCGCTGGTTGACTCGCTGGTCTTGCACAGCGGCTACAGCAATATTCGTCTCGAGAGTTTTCTGTTCACGCGCCAGGCGTATCAGGACGTGAGCCGTCATCTCAAGCCCAACGGCAATTTCGTCGTCTATAACTATTTTCGTCAGGGGTGGCTGGCGGCTCGTCTGCAAAAAGGTTTGGAAGAAGTGTTCGGCGCGGGAAAGACGTTGGTGCTGACACTACCTTATCGAAAAGTCATCGAGGCCGACCGAGCGACCTTTGGCGACTTCACGATATTTTTTTCCGGTGCGACAAACGATCTGCGGAACGCGTTTGCGCAGCAACCCGACTATTGGCTGCGCGACGACACGCCTCCGGCGCCCACTTCACCAAACGGCTTCCAACAACCTGGACCAGAGGCGATGCCGTTCGGACAACAGACGGCAGAAAAAGCCGCGACGTCTCATTGGCAGCATTTTGGTTTGGCAACTGTCTTGGCGCCTGCGGGCAGTTTGCGCACGGCGACCGATGACTGGCCGTTCCTCTATCTGCGCAAGCCGATGATTCCGACGCAGAGCTTGCGCGGAATGCTGATCATGGGCGGACTGGGGTTGTTGCTAATTTTCCTTTTCCTGCCTCGGCGAAACGCGAATGTAGTGACCGAACGAGGCATGAAGACCCGCCGCGCCGGCAGCCCACTCAACCTTCAGCTTTTCTTTTTGGGTGCGGGATTCATGCTGGTTGAGACGAAAGCAGTGGTCGCGATGGCGCTGCTGTTCGGCAGTACCTGGGTGGTGAACTCGGTGGTCTTCTTTGCTGTTCTGGTAATGATCCTGCTCGCCAATCGCTGGACCCTTCGGTTTCAGCCGGAACGCTTGTGGCCTTATTACGTTGGTCTGCTAATTGCCCTGATACTGAACACCGTCGTCCCGCTCGATTTTTTTCTGGGAATGAACCGTAGCATTCAGGTGATTGGCTCGAGCGTTCTGGCGTTCGCGCCGATTCTGTTTGCGGGTGTGATCTTTGCTGCCTCGTTCAAACGGACCAATGAACCTGATCGCGCCTTTGGCATAAACATCGCCGGAGCAATGGTTGGTGGGCTCGCCGAATATGGTTCAATGCTGCTGGGGTTTCAGTATGTCGTCCTGGTTGCCCTTGCGTTCTACGCACTTTCGGCAATCGGCTTGTGGGGGGTGGACGACGCGGCAATTGACGAGACCTCAACGGACCCTGCGGCCGCCGAGGTGTAACGAAGCGCGAGCCTGATGAGGTCGGTACCGGGAGTGGTAGCGACCGGGTTGCAGTGTTGGCGATCTGGACCGTCGCGTAGGTTGAAACCCGGTCGCTACCACTCCCGGTACTGACTCCATAACCTAACCACTTCACGAAAACGGAGCTGTAAACTTAAGACAAACAGGGGACGGCACCTGGGCCACCTGTCCCGTCGAGCTGAGCCGGCCCGTCTTTTGATCACGCCGGAAGACCACGATGTTGTCGGATTTCTGATTAGCCACCAACAGAAACGCTCCCGTGGGATCGATAGCAAAGTTTCGCGGCGTCATGCCCCGCGTGGATTCGTGGCCCATCGAGGTGAGGGTGCCGAGGCGCGGGTCAATCGTGAACATGGCGATGCTGTCGTGACCGCGGTTCGAACAATAAAGAAATCGACCATCCGAAGAAACATGGATATCGGCGCTCCAGCTCGTACCCTTGAAATCCGCCGGCAGTGTGCTCAAGGTTTGCAGCTCTCTCAGGCCTCCCATCTCCGGATCGCGCTTGAAGGTGCTCACCGTCGAATACAACTCGTTAACCACGAAGACGCTTTGGCCGCTGGGATGAAAAGCGAAATGTCGCGGTCCGGCCCCTGGCTTGACCTGCACCCACGGCGGTTCCGCCAGCAGAAGCTTTCCGTTTCGTGAGTCAAAGCGGAAGATCATGATCTTGTCGGTTCCCAGATCGCATGAGTATGCGAACCTGTTGTTTGAATCGAGCACGATGCAATGCGCGTGCGGGCCTTCCTGACGTTCCCGGTTTACGCTCGATCCCACAGCCTGTTTCATTTCCGTCGCCTCGCCCAAACTGCCGTCAGTCTGAACCGGGAAGACGGCCACGCTGCCTCCGGTGTAATTCGCAATTAAGACAAACCTGCCGGCACCGTCAACGTTCACATAGCAAGGGTCCGCACCCAGCGATGCCTGTTGATTCAAGAAGCGCAGTTCTCCAGTCCTTTGATCGATCGCAAAGGAGCTGACCGCTCCACTTTTTTTACCGCCAAAGTCCGCGACTTCGTTAACCGCATATAGATATCGACGGTTGGGCGCGAGAGTGAGAAAGGAAGGATTAACTACGCTCTTCGTCGTGGCAACGTGCCGTAACTCTCCCGAAGAGAGATTCAAACGGTATAGATAAATTCCCTCACTCTTGCCCGCCGTGTACGTTCCCACATATAGCAGCAATTCCCCGTTGAGCTTTGCACCCAACACACCGCCAAAGGGAAGCGCTAGTCCCAGCGCGCCAAGACCGGCAAATCTCAAGAACTCGCGTCGTGCAACGGCGCTGTCATCTTTGGGGATCACTGGTTTGATTTTCTCCTTGGAATAGTAAACCCGATGGTTCTATTTCTCGAAAGCGATGTTATCGACCACGAGGGTGCCTTTCTCCATGATGCATTTATCGCAGTGCACCCCGACGGTGACGGAAGTTAACTTCTTGAGGACATCGAGCTTCAGATCAAGTTGAATCACCCAAGCTGGTTGGCTGAAAGTGTCGAGTTTCAGTTTGTAGGTATTGAAACCCGGGGACACGCGAAAGCTTGCCATGGGATAACCCGACTCGAGATTGCTCCCCTGGCCGCGTGAAATGAGCTCGACTCGAACGTACTGGGCGGTCTTGGCAAAGACCCGCAGGGTGATGAGTTTGTAACCGCTCACATCATCGGCCACAAGCTTGCCGTCTTTCTCGGGGTGCCCGAACACCTCTATATTGACGCCCGCCCACTCATTCGGAATGCGCAGCTCGTAATCGAAAGCGACGGCCGTATCGTCGGCGGTAACCCGCGCAAACGCCGGCGCGGGCGGATTCGCATTTTCCAAGCCACGGAATTGCGGCGGGTTTGCTTCGTTCTGGGAATAGTGATTCAACCTTGTCATCCCGCCGTTCTTGCTGACCGGCCGGCCGCTTTGTCCGTTCTGAAAGTCGGCATAAATAAACTTAGAAGCGTTCGGCTCGGCAGGCTTCGAAGCATCCTGGGCAGAGACTGAGCCGGTAACGAAAAGAACCGAGGCAGCTAAAATCGCAGAGTAGAAAAAATCAATTTTCTTCATGAATGTTCCTCCAAAATTGCAGATTCTCACGGATCGCGGACATCCTGTCCGCCCGCGCACGGCGCGCAACTCTCTAAGACAATTCCTTGGAAGATATGAGCGGGCTGCACCCGCTGGCGGACAGGATGTCCGCGATCCTTTGCGACAACTACTCAGTAATCGCAAGGTGATATCAACGCCGGCACCGGGGCCGGAACTGTATCCTGAAATTTGACAGACCTTCGTCGCAGGGCGGCCACTTTCGCTTCAACCTCTTGAGGCGCGATTATTTTCTTTGCTTCGTGGAATACCCAATCGATGTCTTCCTGGTAATGTCGTACCCCAGTCGATTTCACAGTCGCATCCTTGATAAACCAAAGATTGAAATTAATCGACATCAGCGACCGCGGGTAATACTGCCCACCATGTTCGGCTAGAGGTTTGCCGTCGATGAAATACTTCACCTTTCCGTCAGAGACTTGGGTTACAAGTGTATGCCATCCGGCAATGCTGCCACTGCTCATATTAAAGACGTTGTCTTTTTTCCAATTCGGTTCCGGACTGAAGGTCCTCCAGGAAGTTGTATACAACGTCGGGCCGACGCTGCCCCAGCCGCCATTCGGCAGATACTCGAAATCCAGCTCGCTGTAGTCCGGATCCCATGGCGCCTTTAGAGGACTAATCGTGTAGAAGCTTTCTACCAGTTGATCGCCGCGGGGGCCGTCCGTCGGCGCATCGACAAAGCGAACCCGAGCGGCATATGTTCCATCGAGGTATTTGCGTTGATGGCAAATTTGGCTTTGACGCGTATTCGATCCGGTGCCGTCGGTGGAAGACGTCATGCGCAATAGACGGTTGCCTCGGTGATCCTGGTCCTGAGGAAATGACACGCCCTTGTTTCCCCAGGTTGCGCCCGGAATTCCCGGCCAACCGACCGCGGTACGAATGATCCAGCCGTGTCTGGCGAGCTGCTGATAGTTCGAGTAGTTAAAATCGTCGAAGAGTGTTTGCGCAGACACCTTCGCGCGGGAACTGACTTGCGCAACGGCCGGCTGCCTGCCGGTTAGCTGTCGTGCAGGTGGGCGAGCAGACGTCGATTTAGTAATTGGAGCGCCACCGCCTTGTGCTAACAGAAGACTGACGTATATCACGGTCTGAAATAAGATCACAGAAGTCCTCGCGCCTGGTGCTGGTTGTTGATGTTTCCGTCGAACGACTAGGATTCTTTCCGAAGTCTCGCTGGCGGTCAAGGACTAAAGTAAATAGTGTCCTGTCGCTAAAGTTCCAATCACAATTCGTACTGGCCGCAGAGCGGCCTAATGTCTATAGCTTCGTTGTCGCAAACAGTCTTTAGCTCCGGAGGAGCGCAATGTGCCTGCCAGCGAAATCATTATTTCGCCCCTCTGGGGCTTCAAAGTCGTTTGGGCTAATGGTTCTATAAACATTTGGTCCCTACGGGACCTTCGAAATAAACGATGACTCGCTAGTTCACACACTCCTGAACCCTTGAATAGACACGATCGACAATCGTTCTTGCATCTGCCTCACGCTCTGCCTCCGCGATCACGCGGATGATGGGCTCGGTATTTGAACCTCTAACCAGGAACCATCCGTCGGGCAGGATCACTTTCACTCCATCGCGCAGGTCCATAGGATAGGCCGCATACTCCTGCCGAAGCATTCTCAGCACTGCAGAGATTTTATCTGAAGGGCAAACCAGTTTCTCTTTGATCATATGAAATCGCGGCAAGGTATTTACCAACTCAGTGATCGTCTGGCCGGATTCCGCCAACAGATGCAGGATCAGGGCCATCCCAACCAGGCTGTCGCGCGCAAAATTGATCCGCGGATAAATGACGCCGCCGTTGCCTTCGCCGCCGATTACGGCGCTTTGTTTCTGCATCTCTTCAGTGACATTGACCTCGCCGATCTTCGACAGAAAGAGCGAGCAACCAAACCGGCTAACTACTTCCTGAAGCGCGGAGGTGGTTGATAAATTTGCCACCACTGGCCCAGGGGTTTTGGCGAGCACACCACTTGTCGCCAGCAGAAGGGTGTACTCCTCACCAATCGGCACGCCCTCCTCTGAAACTATTGCCAGGCGATCGGCGTCCATGTCCTGCGCAAAGCCAACGTCGGCCTGCTCTGCTTTGACTGCGGCACAAAGGTCTCCAAGATTTTCCGCCAGAGGCTCTGCCGGACGCGGGAATAATCCGTTCGGCGTTACATTAATTACAGAGACTTCTGCACCCAGCGCTTCAAGCAGCTTTGGCCCCACCAACGAGCCGGCACCATTGCAGGCATCAAGAACTACACGGAGCTTTTTCGTGCGCGTTGGGAGTGGTCCCAACACGTCCATAATGGTTTGAATGTGCAGGTCAGTAGAGCCGGACGCTTCGGCGACTTCCCGCATTTCCACGCCGCCGACCCGCGTGTATTCGCCCTGGTGGTAAATGTCCAACAGCTCGCGCGCCTGACCGGTGTTCAGAAAAAAACCTCCCCGACCGATGAACTTCAACGCATTCCATTCCGCGGGATTATGGCTGGCAGTAATCGCTATACCGCCGTGGGCGCGATGATGACGAACCAGTAGTTGTACGGTGGGCACGGGACACATTCCAATATCGATAATGCGGCAGCCACTCGAGAGCAGACCCGCGATAACCGCCTGTTTGACCATCTCACCCGAGGTGCGCGGATCGCGCCCGATGACAATCGTCCGCGCGCCCACGTAGGTGCCGAAGGCTTGCGCAAAGCGCGTCAATAAAGTGGGAGTCAGCGACGCGCCAATCACTCCGCGCACCCCCGAGATACTGATTTTCAGAGTTGGTATCGGTCGCATGAAATATGGCGTCTCACTTATTCAATCTATCGCGTACCCAATCCACAAGACGCCGTGCGTTCGCAGCATCCTCGGCCTCAACGATAATGCGAATCATGGATTCCGTATTAGACGCGCGCACGTGTACCCAACCCTCGGGCAAACCCACTTTAATCCCGTCCGTGAGATCAAAGGCCAGTTGCTCACGCTCAATCGCAACCCGAAAGTCGTGCAGGACTGAATACAGGCGATTGGGCTCCACAACCACGTTGTGCTTCAACATAAACAAACTGGGAAGTTGCTGAACGATCTCTGACACGCGTCCGCCCCAGCGCGCCAAGCCTTCAAGGATGAGTCCCACGGCGGCGGCGCTGTCATGGGTCAAATGTACTTGCGGCACTGTCACGCCGCCACTGCCTTCGCCTCCAAGGATGGCGTTGTGTTCAAGCATGGCCTCGGAGATGTAAGTCTGCCCGACCTGAGTGCGCACTACAGACCCTCCATAGCGCGCCGCGATCTGTTCTATGGCGCCGGTGGTCGAAACATTCGTCACGACGGGGCCTGCAGTCTGTTCGAGCCGAATACGCGTCGCCAAGGCTAGCGTCGATTCTTCTGAGAGTGGGTGGCCCAGTTCAGTGACGATCCCCAGTCGCTCTCCATCGGCGTCATGAGCGAAACCAATGTCGGCATGGCCCGCTTTAACCACCGCGCTGAGCTGGGCCATCGTCTCGGGTGTCGGTTCCGGCCGGTGCGGAAAGGCCGCGGTCGGATCATCATTGATCGCCAGCACTTCGCAGCCGAGCTCCGTTAGCCAACGCGGAATAAGTTTCGCACAGGCGCCGTTACAACAGTCGACGGCAACTTTCAGGCGACGTGCTTTGATGGCCGCGGTGTCAAACGCACTTGTCAACAATTCGATATGGTGCTCGATCGGATCCCGAGATTCGATCGCGGGTTGGATCTCGTTCCAGGTGGCTTTGGCGAATTCTCCCTGATGGTAAATGTCCAGAAGCTCCTCCGCTTGCACAGGATTCAAATAGAGTCCATCGCCCCGCACAAATTTCAGTGCACTCCATTGCGAAGGATTATGACCGGCAGTAACGGCAATCCCGCCGTCAGCCTTGAGCCAGGTTATAGCCGACTGCAGACTGGGTGTCGGGCAAATGCCAAGATCGATTACTTCGCAACCCGCGGCGAGAAGCCCGGACACCACTGCGGCGCGCACCATCGGCCCGGATGATCTGGTATCGCGACAAACCAGAATGCGGCCGCGATCAAGATAGGTAGCAAACGCCTGGGCGAATCCTACCGCAACCTCAGGCGTGAACGTCTCGCCGACGATGCCACGCACACCGGTGATGCCAATTTTTAACGGTTTCATAATTAGAGCAACGACGACTACGCAGACAGTACCGAGAGCGGTAGCGACCGGGTCGTCGTCCTGACAACTCGACCATCGCGTGCAATAGACCCGGTCGCTACCGCTCTCGGTACTGATGACCTCATCGCGAAGAACATTGACCAGCTTCAATACCCATCATACAATTTCTTAACCCGCAATAGTTCGATTAATACAAGAGATAGGGAGAGCCGATCCGCACGGCCCGCGATCCAGAGCGAAGCTCCGGAAGCCCGGCAGTGCATTTGGGAAAACACCATGCGAAAACGTTTCTCAGTCTTTGCCCTTCTAACACTTCTCAGCCTTAATGTCATTCCCGCGATTGCTCAGGGGCCGGCTCGCAACGCCGCCTCTGACACGGCCGCGGTTGAGGGACGCGTCGAGGCACTCCTCAGCAAAATGACGCTCGAGGAAAAGATCGACATGCTCGGCGGAGTCGACGGTTTCTATGTCCGTGGTGTCTCGCGGCTCGGCTTGCCGCGACTGAAAATGGCCGACGGTCCGGTAGGCGTTCGTAATTTCGGAGGGGCTACGGCGATGGCTGCTGGAATCGGGCTCGCTGCTAGCTGGAATCCGGCCCTGGCTGAACGCGTGGGGATCGAACTCGGCCGGGATGCGCGGGCCAAAGGAGTGAACTTCCTGCTGGGCCCGGGCGTGAACATCTATCGCGCGCCCATGAACGGGCGGAACTTCGAATACTTCGGCGAGGACCCGTTTCTGGCCTCGCGGATCGCCGTGGGCTACGTCAAAGGGGTGCAAAGCCAGAGCGTCAGTGCCACGATCAAACACTTCATGGGCAATAATTCCGAGTTCAATCGGCATAATAGCGACGCGATCATCGACGAGCGAACGATGCGAGAGATCTACCTGCCAGTATTCGAGGCAGCAGTGAAGGAAGCTCGGGTGGGAGCGATCATGGATTCTTATAATCTCACCAACGGCACTCACCTTAGTCAAAGCGGCTATCTGAACACCGATATCGCCAAGAACGAGTGGGGCTTTCGCGGCCTGATAATGTCGGACTGGACCTCCACCTACGACGGCGTCGCCGCGGCGAACGGCGGACTCGATCTCGAAATGCCGGCCGGCGTTTTTATGAACCGGCAGACGCTCTTGCCGGCCATCCAGCAGGGCAAGGTCAGCGTCGCCGCAATTGATGACAAGGTGCGCCGGATCCTTCGCACGGCGATTCGATTTGGCTGGCTTGACCGCGACCAGACGGATTTGTCCATCCCGCGCTATAACCAGCAGGGCCGTGCTGTGGCGCTCGCGGCGGCGCGAGAGAGTCAGGTGCTGCTGAAAAACGAAGGCCGTTTGTTACCTCTCAATAAGACAAAGATCAGATCGATTGCCGTCATCGGACCGAACGCGTATCCCGCGGTTCCCGTTGGCGGCGGCAGCGCGCGCGTGGAACCGTTTGTCGCCACCAGTATTCTTGAAGGTATAAGTAACTACCTGGGCGCCGCCGTTCCAGTCTATTATTCTCGCGGGCTGCCTTCCCTGAGCGACCTGGCCGATGCGACCAGTTTCTCCACTGCGCCAGTCGATGGACAGAACGGTCTGCGCGCCGAATATTTCAACAGCAAAGATCTGCAGGGCCCGCCGACGGTAACGCGCACCGAACAACACATCAATATCAGGGCAGGGTCTCGTCCGGAATTTCCGCCATCAACTTCTTCATCACGTTGGACCGGCTACTACATCGTCAAGCAGCCCGGCAACTTCGACATCTTCGTGGCTTCAACCGGAGAGGACGGCGGCTATTATCGTCTCTACCTCGATGACAAGCTCTTGTTCGATAGTTGGTCCACTTCCCCATCTGCCGTGGGCCAGGCCCGGGTGTCGCTGGATAACGCAGCGCACAAGGTCGTGTTAGAACAGCATGGCCGCTCTGGTTGGCTTGGGACCCGCTTTCAACTCGGCATCAATCGCAGCGGGACGTTGGTCGATGCGGAAGCGAAGAAACTCGCCGCCAGCGCCGATGTGGTAGTGCTCGCCGCCGGTTTTGATCCCGGGTCTGAGAGTGAAGGCGCGGACAGGACCTTTGGCCTCCCGCCCGGACAGGACGAATTGATTCAGGAGATCGCCGCAGCCAACAAGAATACGATTGTGGTAATCACTTCGGGCGGGAACGTGTCGATGAATGCATGGCTCGATCGCGTTCCCTCGCTCGTTGAGATGTGGTATCCAGGTCAGGAGGGCGGTCGAGCGCTGGCCGAAGTTCTCTTCGGCGAGGTGAACCCTTCTGGTCGCCTGCCGGTTACTTTTGAGCGTCGCTGGGAAGACAATCCCGTGCACGACAGTTATTACCCCGCAGCCGGAACCAACCGTATCCCTTACAAAGAGGGCGTCTTCGTTGGTTATCGTGGATACGAAAAGAACGGCACGAAACCTCTCTTCCCATTTGGCTTCGGGCTGTCCTACACGACGTTCAAGTACAGCAACCTCAACCTCAAGACGATCGCCAACGGCGACGCTGCAAACCCGCGCTACGAGGTTTCCTTCGACATAAAGAACACCGGTAATAACGAAGGCGCGGATGTCGCGCAGGTTTATGTAGGAGACACGCACGCGAAAGTGCCGCGGCCGGTTAAGGAGTTGAAAGGCTTCACGAAAGTGAGCTTGCGCGCCGGCGAGACAAAGCGCGTCACGGTGCCCCTCGATGGCCGCGCGCTAACGTACTATGACGTGAACGGAAAACAATGGCGGGCCGACGCAGGCGATTTTGACGTCCTCGTGGGCCGGTCCTCGGAACAGATCGAGTTGCGAGGGAAGCTGACTTTGGCTAACGCGTTCACGATCGGGAATGATAGACGCTAACGAAAAGCAGTCAGTACCGGGAGCGGTAGCGACCGGGTACCAATCAACCCAAAGGTCGAGTTTGGTCGGACGATGACCCGGTCGCTATCGCTCCCGGTACTGACATCATTACGTCACCGTCTCTTGTTCGGCCGCAGCGAAATCTTAACCGGCGCACTATTCCAAGCTTCGACCTTCAGAAACGCAGCCGCGTTTCCTAAATCCTTTACCTTGTAAGTTGCCGCAAGCTCCCTGCGCTCGCCGGGCAGCAACGACACGTAGTTTTCCTGCCAAATCACCGGCAAGACGTCTCGTTCGCTACTTCCCTGTTTTATCTGGAGGTGAACAAAGAACGCCAGGCTGCGACTCGGATTTGAAAGGGTCACATGCGCGATTTCTTCGCCGCCGCGACGCACGGCCCTGCCGGACACGGCCAACTTCACGGGCGGAAGTTTTTCGAGCTGCGTCATGTCTGCATACGAACTCACCGGTGTGTAGTACCACTTGGTCTTCTTCGCATCGAGCACATCATCGGTAGTCGACAGCCAGTAAAAGTTGGAACTAACAATCTGTCCAGCGGTGTCTTGCAGGGTGAGCTTGAGGAAATAGGTGGCAGACAAATCGCTTATCTGCGGAATTGAGAAAGCCTTGAAGGTGCTATCTGCCGCCAGATCCAACTCAGCTACTTTGGAAAACCTTTCTGACAGATTGATGTCGTACACCTGCGCCGTCAATCTCAATTTTCGCTGCGCCTGATAAGTAGTATTCACTGCCACCACGCTCTTGTCGTCATAGGAATATTGCACGTGAATCGGCTCGCAGGCCTTCTTAGTTCCAAAGTACCCGCCGGCCGGCATCAGGTAATAGTCATACAGATGCCAGATCAAGGAGGGCCAGGCGTTGTTCAGCATCCACTGAATCACCCCCGTCGATCTGTAACGGTTGCCGGCATAGGCCTCAAACATCGCCCGCTGGCCCTCATAGGCCATCAATTGTGACTTGATCGCATAATCCCGCACATCTTTGGCCGCGCCGTAACGGCCATTCAAAGCGGCGGTGAACACTTCGATGTTTTTGAACTGGCCGCCGCCGGCGTGATAGTTCCAGAACTCATCGATGGGCCAGAGGTGATCCTTCGGTATCATCCGCTGCAGGCTCTCGATCGGTGGCACGGCGGGGCCGGGACTGATCTCAGTCGCGAATCCATGAGCGCCACCGCCCTCTTTATCCAGCAGCCAGTAGTTCGCGGGCACCCACTCATATGGCCCTTCCATCTTGACTCCAGTCGCGCCGGTAACTGACGTCGGTTTCGCTGTCGCCGACGAGAGGAACGGGTTGGGCCAGTGATAGCGTTTGAGGATGTCGATATACATCTGCTCGACATCGGGAGGCGGCGGATTGTCGCTGCCGTTCAGCCAGACAAGCAAGCTCGGATGATTTCGCAAGCGTTTGATCTGATCGGCTTGCGATTTAGCAGCTATGTCGTAATCCTCTTTGTCCCAGACCGGTCCCTCTTTGTAATCGTCACGGTGCTGCCAGTGCTCCCAATGCGAGCAGCAGCACCAACCAGCCATAATTAGGATTCCGTATTCATCGGCGAGATCAAAAAAGTAATCCGGCTGAAGTTGCCCTTCCAGCCGAATCGTATTCAGGTTCATGTCTTTGACGTATTGAAATTCTGTCTTCAGACGCTCCGGCATGAAACGAAGAAACATATCTGAAGCCCAGCCACCGCCGCGGATCAGTACGTTCTTGCCGTTGATTTTAAAAACGAGATGGTTCTGCTTATCCAATTCGGAGGTGATCTCTCGAATACCAAAGCGCGTACTTTGGCGGTCTGAGACTTTGCCGTCTACGGTGAACTCCATCTCCAAACCGTAGAGGTTCTGCGCACCCAGATGCACTGGCCACCAAACGCGCGGATGAAGGAGGTTGAACTGAGGAAACTGCTCCGGTGTGAAGGAAACCGACCTCGTTTCCTGAGGTCCGAGTTTAACTCGCTGCGAGAAGCGAATCCCTTCGATGCGCCCACTCAACACGCCTTCGACTTCGCGTCCGGTTGCGTTGTGCGCCTCGGCATTGACGGTCAGGTGCGCCGTGTCCAGCGAGGGCAGATCGAAGTGCGTAACGGCCTGTGGATAACGGAGCGTCAGCGGTCCGCTGCTGGTGAGATAAACCTCGCGGAAGATGCCCATGTTCTTGTCAGGCGGCATGGGATTCCAATCCACCCAGGTCCACCCAAGGTCATCAGGCAAAGCCGGGAATACCTCCACTGCCAGGGTATTGGGTTGGCCCACTCGAATCGCATCGCGGATGTTCAGCTCGTGAAGACGGAACGTACCGGCAATCTGATCCGAGCCGGCAATCTGTTTACCGTTGAGCCAGATGTTGGCGCGAAAATTGAGGCCATCGAGATGCAGCCAAATATTCTGATCGCGATAGCCGGCAGGAAGCTGAAATTCAGTTCGATACCACCAGGAAACTCGGAACGGGCTGTCTTCCGGCATCGGCCTCAGCGAAAAGTTGGCGCCGATTGGATAGTTGCAGCCGGGTATCAGTCTCAGATTCATCCCCACTAAGGGATCTGGATAAACTTTGTCGTCAACCAGAGTGCCAACGACCGTGGAGGGAACGCTCGCCGGATACCAACCCTTCGGCCGGAACTGATTCTGTGAGATCGCATCACCATTCTCCTGAACTTTGGCGGAAGATTGAATGGTCCAACCTTCGCGCAGAAACGTTTTATCAGGACGCGGCGGCTGACGTTTGTTCTGGGCAATCGCGGGCGCATTAACTCCGAGGAGTAAGATGACAAAACATAATGCCATTAGTCTAAACATAGTATTGGACCTCTAATCGCGGAGCGCGGACATCCTGTCCGCCTGAGCGCATTATTAATCGGCCGTATCAGGTACCACAGAAGCAAAGGGCCAACGCTCGGTATACCAGGACCATACAAAGAAAAAGACCGCGCCCAGAGCCAGCGTACCCAGACCCAGGAGAATTACCGGCCACGCCGTGGTCGCAAAAATAAAGATCCAACCGATGAGCGCGATCAGACAAGGCAGCGGGTACAGCCACATTTTATATGGACGGGGCATGTTCGGCGCACGCTTCCTGAGCAGTATGAGCGCGAGAATTTGGCCGACGAACTGCACCAGGATTCGGGTAGAGATTAGCGCGTCAATAACGGTATCCAGCGAAAAGAAACTGCAAACGATCGAGATTACCCCGAGCACGATTAGCGCCACGTAAGGAAATCGCTTGGTAGGATGAAGTCGCCCGAACACTTTGAAAAAATAACCATCGAGCGCGGCCGCGTAAGGAATTCGTGAGTAGCCGAGCAACAGTGCGAAGACCGAACCGAACGCCGTCCAGAGCACCATCGCCGTGAAAACCGTAGCGATCTTTGTGCCATAGATCTTTTCCATCATCGCGGACACAAGGAAGCCGGATTCAGGATGCTTATCCCAGGGAACAAACTGTCGCCAGGGAACAACACCGATAACCGAAAGATTGATCGCCAGGTAAATAATGGCCACGGCAATCACGCTGATGATGATCGAGCGCGGGATGGTCCGGCCTGGATCCTTCACTTCATCGCCGATGTAACAGATGTCGTAATAACCAAGGTAGTCGTAAACTCCGACACGCGACGCGGCGCCGAGACCGAAAAGGAACCCGATGGAAAAAGTAAATGCACCCGGAGGAAAATCGAAAGCGCGCGCCGCGCTGAAATGCATGGCCCCGGTGATTACCACAGCGAGAGTGGTCAGCAAAGTGCCAATCCACAGACTGACGGTAATCGTGCCGATCGAAGTGATGCGGCGATACAGCAAGACAATATTAATGACGCCGACCCCGGCAGCGACCAGGAACGTCGCTCGTTGCGTCATGCCAGTCCAGATGTAAGCGGTATATCTGGCGAAGCCGATGTAGCCCGAGGCGATTTCCAACGGCCCGCTCAGAATGAACTGCCAGATAAACAGAAATGCCATGAGCCTGCCGAAGGTTTCGCGACCGTAACCCTCTCGCAGATACAGGTACGAACCTCCCGATCCAGGCATGGCTGCGCCGAGCTCGCTCCAAACCATCCCGTCGGGAATCGCGATCAGCACAGCGACAATCCAACCCAACATCGCCTGGGGACCACCGAGCGCCGACATTAAGAGTGGAATCGTGATGAACGGGCCGACCCCGATCATGTTCGACATGTTCAGGGCTACCGCCTGGACCAGCCCAAAACGTCGCAATAGAGGCGCGTCTTCTTTTTCAGCTTTCCGGGATTTAGCTGCCATGAAGTTTATTGAAACGTCGTTTGAAGGTCACATCATATCCGAACATGACCTTTTGTAGAGAGGATTATTTTGTGGAGCGCGGCGACTTGTCGCCGCTTTCCCAAGCCGCGACTTGTCACGGCCATCTTCAAGTTCACAGATCGCGACGACGAGTCGCCGCTTACCAAAGCGCTGCCAAGTCAGCGCACTCCAGATAAAGATTCTGTTTGACAATTCTTTCGGCGAAACGTACCTTTCGCGCAAACCAAAGACCGCAGGTGAGAATATGAGACAAAAACTTTTTGTCGGTGCACTAATGTTGGCGCTGGTTTCTTCGTCAGCCACGGCCCTTCATAGAAGAGAACGTTTGCGGCCACAGACCGCGACTAAGACCTTAGCTGAACGGCTTGGCTATCCTCGCGACGCGAAACTTTTGATCGTGCACGCTGATGATCTGGGGGCGGCCCACTCTATCAACAGCGCCTCGATTAAAGCGCTCGAAACCGGGCTGGTCAGTTCTGCCAGCATCATGGTTCCGTGTCCGTGGCTTCCCGAGATAGCGGCCTATGCGCGTGCTCATCCCGAGGCCGATTTGGGTTTGCACCTGACTCTTACCAGCGAGTGGAGTTCCTATCGCTGGGCTCCCGTTTTGGGAAGAGAGCGCGTGCCCTCGCTCCTGGACTCTAGTGGCTATTTGTACCCGCTGGAAAATGAAGCAGCCGCCCACATGGATGCCCGGGAAGTCGAAGGGGAGATTCGCGCCCAGATCGCGCGAGCCAGGGCACTTGGTATTCAGCCCACGCATCTCGATTCTCACATGGGCACGCTTTACCAGAGCAAGGCCCTGTTCGAGATACTGTTGCGAGTGGCGCGCGAAAACAAACTGCCCTTCAGAGTTTCGCAGGATTGGTTTACCAGGGCGCCGTTCATGCCTGCTCTGCTTGGCCCCGATGACGTCGTGCTCGATAGAACGATAAGCATTGAGCCCGCTGTAGCCCCTGAGGACTGGGCCAAGTTCTATACGGACGAAATAAAGAATCTGCGGCCGGGCGTCACGGACATGGTGGTTCATTTGGCATTTGCCGATGAAGAGATGAAGGGCGTGACCTTTGGCCATCCCAATTGGGGCGCTGAATGGCGCCAGCGCGATTTCGAATTTGTTACCAGCGACGCTTTTCGCAAGCTGCTCAAGGAGAATAACGTCAAGCTGATTACGTGGCGCGAACTCGGTAAGTTGATCCGCAAGACTGAGCGCTGAGCCGCGAAGCGGCAGGGCATCTATAGCCCACCGCGCCAGAGTCTGTGTCAGAAGCCCGCGCGTAAGCAAGGGCTATGCTAGCGACGATCGCCCATCTCATCAGTACAACGTTTCGCCGCCAGTCGTCTTAGATCAAGAGTGATCGCGAGTGTAGCCCTCCCTCACGTTCGGGCCCCTGACACAGAATTTCTCTGCCCGTTATCGCTTGAATATCCCTTGCCAATAGACGAGAATAGCGACGCAATTTCTTTCGATCCCTTCCTAAAAGGAACACTAATCAGATGAGAATAGTGGCTCTCGTGCTTGCGATTACTGCGCTTTCACTCTGCCTCGGCCTTCCGGCACATACGGCAACAAACATGAGATCCTCTTCGCCTCAATCAGGCGAACGAGGACTAGTGCCCGCGGATGTTGACGATAGCGATTTGTTCTTTCAAAACGCTATTCGCACGGCAGGACCGGAGCGCGACAACTCGCAAAAGATCGACGCGCTGCTCAAGCGAATGACGCTTGAAGAAAAAGTGGGGCAGATGACCCAGCTGGCGATCGGAATGATTTCAAACGGCCGTGATCAAACCATTCAGATTGATCCGGCGAAGCTGGACAAAGCCATGGTGCACTATGGCGTCGGCTCCATTCTCAACGTCTCGGAACAGGCCCTGACCGTGGATAAATGGCACGAGATCATCAACCAGATTCAGGACAGCGCCACCAAAAAAACGCGTCTGGGAATCCCGATGATCTACGGCATCGATTCGATCCACGGCGCGAATTATGTGCAGGGCGCGACGCTGTTCCCGCAGGAGATCGGCATGGCCGCCACCTGGAATCCTGAGTTGATGAAGCGAGGTGCGGAAATCGCCGCCATGGAAACGCGGGCCTCCGGAATCCCCTGGAGCTTTTCACCCGTCCTCGATATCGGACGACAACCGGTCTGGCCGCGCTTCTACGAAACCTTCGGTGAAGATCCGTATCTTGCCAAAGTAATGGGCGTGGCCTTCGTGCGCGGCATGGAAGGATCGGATGTCGGATCGCAGGACCACGTAGCGACCAGCTTGAAACATTACATGGGCTACAGTTTCTCTTTTAACGGCCGGGATAGAACGCCGGCCTGGATTCCGGAAAATTATCTGCGCGAATATTTCCTGCCGACATTCGACGCCGCAGTCAAAGCCGGCGCTCACACCGTAATGGTCAACTCAGCTGAGATTAACGGTGTTCCCGGTCACGTCAACCATCACATATTGACCGACATCCTGCGCGGCGAATTGGGCTTTAAGGGATTTGTTGTCTCTGACTGGGAAGACATCAAGAAGCTGGTCACAGTTTGGCACGTCGCGGCGACCGAGAAAGAAGCCACCCGGATGGCAGTGATGGCCGGCATCGACATGAGCATGGTGCCGCTCGATTACAGCTTCGCCGACAATCTGATCGCCTTGGCGAAGGAAGGCGCGGTGCCCCAGTCGCGAATTGATGAAGCCGTGCGCCGCATACTGAGAGTGAAGTACGAGCTCGGACTCTTCGAGAACCCAATGCCCAACGCGGCGCTCAAGTCAAAGATTGGACTTCCGGAATCGCGCCAAGCCAGTCTGCAAGCGGCCCTTGAATCGATGACGCTCTTAAAGAACACCAACGATCTTTTGCCGCTGGCGAAAAATCGGAAGGTGCTGGTTACGGGTCCGACTGCCGACTCGCTCATCTCGCTCAATAACGGTTGGAGTTACGTCTGGCAAGGGTCGGAAGAATCACTCTATCCCAAGGACCGGCCGACCATCCGGCGCGCGATCGAAGCCAAAGCCGGCGCGGCAAACGTTACCTATGTTCCAGGCACACAGATCACGCGCCGCGCGGGCTCCCCATCAAACGGCACACCCACGAATATCGAATCTGAAGTGGACATCCCGGCGGCTGTGCGCGCCGCCCAAGACGCCAATGTGGTTGTGCTTTGTCTTGGCGAGGGATCCTACACCGAAACTCCGGGCAACATTCCGGATTTGACGCTGGGCGAACCGCAAATCAAGCTTGCCGAAGCGATCGAAGCAACGGGCAAGCCCGTGATCCTCGTGCTGGTCGAAGGCCGCCCCAGAATCATCAACCGCATTGTGGATAAAGCCGGCGCGGTGCTGATGGCTTACAACCCGGGCAACGAAGGTGGGCAGGCGATCGCCGACGTTCTGTTTGGCGATTTCAATCCGTCGGGAAAACTTCCCTTCACGTACCCGCGCACGCCGAACGGGTTACTCACCTACGATCACAAGGCGTTCGAGACCGAGAGTTTTGACAACGCCGGCTTCACTCCTCAGTTCGAATTCGGCAGCGGGTTGAGCTATACCACTTTTACCTACAGCGATCTGCGGCTGAACAAGAAGACGATCGCCGGCAACGAGGATATTTCGGTGAACGTCACGGTCAAGAACAGCGGCAAGCGGGCGGGCAAGGAAGTAGTCCAGCTCTATCTCAGCGATCTTGTGGCCTCTTTATCGCCCGCCGGAAAAAAGCTGAAACGTTTTGCCAAGGTCTATCTTGATCCGGGTCAGACGCGGACCTTGACCTTCAAGCTGCGGCCTGACGATCTTTCGTTCATCGATACCAACAACAAACGCGTCGTCGAGCCGGGCGAGTTCGAGGTGGCCATAGCCGGCCTGAAGGACAGGTTCATATTGAAATGAGGACTCGATAAACCTGGATCAATTGTGTCGTGCGGCTCCGCCGCCCGATGTGCGGAAAGGCTCTGCTTTTCCGGTCACGTCTACTCTGATCACGCGGCTGTGCCGCACGAGGGCGAAGCCCCTAACTCATTCTCGAAAGCGACGGAAAGCCACAGGCTTTCCGCACATCAGGCGGCAGAGCCGAAGAGGACGAGTCTATGACTACCATCAGGAGTTTCGCCGACCAGTCCCTGATGCGATAAACTGCGCGCGACTCCAACTTCAGTTTTGTTTTCAGTGGAAAAATAGATGAAGATTCGTCAATCCATACTGGTTACCATGGTGCTTTGTGTCCTCATAGTGCCCGCCCAATCGCAAGATAAGAAAGAGCCAAAGAAAAGTGCTGATGACGAAGATGTAATCAAAGTTACTTCGAACCTCGTAAGCCTGGACGTGATTGTCAAAGACAAGAAGGGCAGGCCCATCACCGATCTCAAACCGGAAGACTTTACGGTTTCTGAAAACGGCGTGCCGCAGAAGATTGAGTTCTTCGACTCGACGCTCAACAGCGGCAGTGAAACCATTCAACCCGCAAACGCAGCCGTTTCCCTTCAACCAGGGCCGCGCGCCCCAAACGGCCTGCCGCGAAACATCATTGCCCTCGTGCTGGACGGTCAAAGCACCGAACTCGCGAACTTGAAATACGTGCGCGAAGGCATCGTCAAATATATTCGCGAGCGTATATCGGATAGCGATTCGGTTGCACTTTTCTCTATCTCTGGAGGATTGCAATTGCTGCAACCTTTTACTCACGGCAAAGAAAGACTCATCGCGGCCGTTGAGAAGGCGTATGACAGCTCGACTGTTTCAAAGACTTCCGAGGCGCGAAGCATTGCTGAGAACATCAGTTCACTTCGGGACCGAGTAGCTGGCGGGCCGAGTGGACCGATCGCCGCTACGCCGGCGGGCGGCGCGGCGGGATCAGCGGCCGCCGAAGCGATGGTCGCGCAGCGGATGCTTGAAGAATATATTCAACTGCGATCGGCGCTCAGCGCGCAACAGACGCGACCGGTTCTGGCCGCGCTGGCGGCAATCTCCGAGGGCCTGCGTTCAATACCGGGCAAGAAGACGCTGGTAATGTTCTCGCAAGGATTTGTCGCTACTGAAGCATTGGATTGGCAGGTGCAAAGCACGATCGACATCGCCAATCGCGCGAATGTAACCATCTATATTATCGATTCGAGCGGCCTGACCGGTGGCACCCCCACGTCAGGGGCGCTGGTAGCTTCCTCTCCGCTGGGGGGAATCTCGGGGGCCATTGACCCTGAACATCGGCGAAGGGCGGGAGCCGGTGAAAGCATTTTTGATATAGCTCGACAGGAAGGTCTGAATCGGCAACAGGATCTCTTGTATCGAGTCTCAGAGGACACCGGCGGACGCTTCCTGAAAAACACGAACGACATCGCCGGCGGCCTGGAGCGCATCGATGCGGAAATCCGTTCGCGCTACACTTTGGCGTATCGCAGTACGGACCAAAACTTTGACGGCGGTTTTCGAAAAGTGAAGATCGAGGTGCGACGGCCTGATACCAACGTCTTGGCCCGTCCCGGGTATTACGCGATTCCACCGAGTCAGATCATTCCCTTCTCTCCGGCCGATAACAAA
This sequence comes from Blastocatellia bacterium, assembly GCA_033856915.1. GTDB lineage: Bacteria > Acidobacteriota > Blastocatellia > Pyrinomonadales > Pyrinomonadaceae > UBA11740. Next base: position 21,689 of record JAWVEB010000066.1, read on the forward strand.
TTGCTGGCGAGCTTTGCAACCATCGCCGCGCATCCGACCTTGCCCTTGTCGTTGGAGTTGGACTCTTTCAGATCCGGCGAGGGTTACTACACGGTGCCCGTCTCTTTTGAGATACCTCCGTCCGCAGTGGAGTTTGCCCGCAAGGGAGATCAGCAGCGTTTGCAACTTGAAGTCCTGGCCGTGGTCCGAGCTGAAGGTCAAGACAAGGTCCTTTCACGCCTGGGCGGATTTTTCGACATCGCCTTGACTCCCCAGCAATACGAATCGATCTTGAGTGACAAGATCTTTTACCGGCAGGACATCCATTTGGCGGCCGGTAACTACGCGGTTGATTTGATTGTCCTGGATCGGACATCAGGAAAGTCGGCCGCGAAACGGCAGAAACTGGTATTGCCGGCTGCCGGTTCCGACTTCTCGACCACGGAAGCAGTTCTAAGTCGTCACGCGGAGCCGCTTAAGTCGGCGGCGGCAAGCGGCGATGTGCTGAGCGAGGGTAAAGTGCAGATTCGCCCTTCGCCAAGCCGAGAATTTCACTCCACCGATAATTTGATCATTTTCTTCAAGCTCTATGACGCCGCCATAGCGCGCGAGACGGGAAAGCCTTTGGTGAGAGTCACGGTTACGCTTACGAAAGACGGGAAGCCGGTGAGGCGGCCGATGGATTATCAGCTTACCGAAACGTCGACAGAGCCTGTGCCCTCTTTGACGTTTGCCAAATATATAAAACTTGCGGGTTTGGCCCCGGGCAAATACTCAGCCGTGATCGAAAGCCGAGACATCTCCCAGCAGAAAGTCCTGAAGCAGGAGGCGTGGTTCATAATTGTGCCTTGAGCGCAGACTGAACGAACGCGCGCACTACCAGCCATTGCGAAAACGCACGATCTTATTGGGACCCCGCTTAGCCGGCCTGAACCCTTCTGAATGCCACGCTACGCGTAAAAAGCAGTTCTCTTCAGCTCGTTCGAGTTAGCCGGAAGAAGCGTCTCGCGCGCGAACTATCCAGGCCAGCCTTTAAAGCGCATAATCATTCCAAAGGCAAACTCTTCTTATTTCGCCCTGGGCGATAACCCCGGGTGCGGTTCAACTTCAGTTTTGTCTTTGGGAAAAACACATGACGATTCGTCAATCCATGTTGGTTACTATGATGCTTTCTGTTCTGGTATTGCCCGCTCAATCCCAGGAGAAGAAAGAACCAAAAACAAGCTCCGATGACGATGTAATCAAAGTCAATTCAAACCTCGTAAGTCTTGACGTGATCGTCAAAGACAAGAATGGAAAGGCTGTCACCGATCTCAAACCGGAAGACTTCACGATCTCTGAAAACGGCGTGCCCCAGAGGATTCAATTCTTCGACTCTACCCTTACCGGCGGCAAGAAAGCCGGACAGCCAACCAACGCAACTGATCGTTTGGGTGAGTCTGCGGGGCGCGAAAGTCAGCGTGGTGTTGCCCCTGAATCAAAACCCCGCAACACTTACGGCCTTCCCCGGAACATCATTTCCCTGGTGATGGACGGCCAAAGCACCGACTTATCAAATCTAAAGCACGTGCGCGACGGCATCGTGAAATACATTCGCGAGCGCATAACCGACAGCGACTCGGTGGCTGTGTTTTCCATCTCCGGAGATTTGCAGTTATGGCAACCATTCACCCAGGACAAATCAAAACTACTCGCTGCTGTCGACAAAGCTTACACAAGTTCGATTGTTTCAAAAACGTCCGAGGGACGTAACCTCGCGGAAAATATAAACTCAATTCGCGAAAGGCTTGCCAGAGCTCCTAAACAGATCGGCCCCGACAGCGCCGATGATACACCCACATTCGACATTAGCGGCGGAGCCGCGCTTGCCGGCTCGGCGCAAGCTCAGATCATGACTGAACGGCGCATACTGGAGCAATACCTGATAATGCGCTCGGCGCTCGGCGCGCAGCAGTCTCGGCCGGTGCTGGCGGCGCTCGCGGCTATTTGCGAGGGATTGCGCCCGATACCGGTAAAGAAGACGCTGGTCATGTTCTCCGAAGGATTTATCGCACCTGATTGGCTCGATTGGCAGGTGCAAAGTACGATCGATATCGCCAATCGCGCCAATGTAGCCATCTATATTGTTGATTCAACCGGCCTGACCGGCGGTACGCCGACTACGGGTTCGCCGGTGGTTGCTTCACCGCTGAGCGGAATTTCAGGCGAAAATCCTATGGAGGCCCGGCGCAGATCGGCGGCGGGCGAAAGCGTCTTTGACATCACCCGGTTCGAAGGATTGGACCGGCAACAGGATCTTCTGTATAAACTTTCAAACGATACTGGCGGACACTTCGTCAAAAATACCAATGACATCGCCTCTGGCCTCGACCGAATAGATGCAGAAATTCGTTCCCGTTATACCCTAACGTATCGCAGTACCGATCAAAACTTCGACGGCAGTTTTCGCAAAGTGAAAATCGAAGTTCAAAGATCGGATCTCAGTGTAGTTACTCGTCCTGGTTATTACGCGATTCCACCGAGTCAGATTATTCCTTTTTCGCCCGATGACAGGAAATTGCTGGCGAACTTTTCAAACATGGCGGCCCATCCAACGCTGCCGCTGTCGGTGCAGATGAACTCCTTCCGAGTTCGAGACGGCTATTACATCGTGCCGCTCTCGTTCGAGATACCTCCGGCCGCGGTGCAGTTCGATCGCAAGAGCGACAAGCAACGTTTGCAATTGGAAGTTCTCGGAGTGATCCGAGCTGAAGGCGAAGAGAAGATCCTTTCGCGCCTGGGAGGAAACTTTGACGTCGCGCTTACCGCCCAGCAATATGAATCAATTTTGCATGACAAGATCTTTTATCGACAGGACATGCAGTTGTTCGCCGGTAACTACACGGTTGATCTGATAGTTCGAGATCGGGTGTCAGGAAAGATGGCGGCCAAACGAGAGAAACTTGTATTGCCCGTTCACGCTTCGGACTTCTATGCCTCGGATGCAGTGTTGAGTCGGCACGCAGAGCAGATGAAGGCGGGAAACGTGGACGTGTTCAGCGAAGGGAACGTACAGATCCGCCCCAGCCCAAGTCGCGAATTTCATGCCACCGATAACCTGATCATTTTCTTTAAACTATACAACGCTGCCGTTGCCCGCGAGAGCGGCAAACCATTGGTGAGAGTTACCGTGACGTTGATGAAAGATGGCCAGCGGATATCGCGGCCCATGGATTATCAGCTCACAGATGCATCAACCGGACCTGTGCCCACCTTGACCCTTGCCAAATACATAAAACTTACCGGTCTGGCGGCGGGCAGGTACTCAGCCATGATCGAAAGCAGAGACATGCAGCAACAGAGGGTAGTCAAGCAGGAGGCCTGGTTCGTAATCGTCCCTTGAGCGGCCCCGGAGCACACACCCATTGAATGGTGGGAGCCTGATCTTATTGGGACCCGGTCAGGCTCACTGACTTCCTCTGAATGCCGGAGCTTAGCTTGATTATTGCGAGCAGGTCGCGATCGGCGTTGGATTTGTCTTCCTTCGACTTGGCAACATCCTTTGAGTCCACAGTGGCCGCGTTCTTCAATGCAGGATTTTCGGTGAAGCTATCAATCAACTTGCACAGCTTCACCAGCGCGCCCACCATCTCTTCGTTCTTTAAATCATCGACAGTACTTGGCTTCTCTTCAGCCGGAACGCGGGCTTGCATGTAAATATTCAGCCGGCTGGCCCGTTTATTGATTTCACCAGTCTGTTCGGCCACCAATTTGTATTCGAGCGTTTTCCGCGCGACGAGGTTGCGGGCGATGTCGTTACGCAGCACTTGAATGCGCTTGTAATCATCTTTCATGTTTACAATCGCAGCTTGGAGACGCTTTTGGTTCTCCTCCTCCAGGCTGACATTCGTTTCTGCGCCGCGCAGTCTCCCTTCATCGATCTGCCGAATACGATCGCCGACATTCGGATTATTGTTAGGCGGCGGCCCGACCCCGCCAGGTTTCCCCTGGCCCAGGGTTGTGCCGGCCAGGCAAAGCGAGAAAATCGCGGCAACTAGAAGCCTCGCCAAGTTTTTGTAACTAACGACTCGGTAACTCATGAGTATTTCCTCCTGCTTGTCATCTTGCGACCCGCCCTGGCGTCAAGGCGATAACGAAATCGAAACCTGATCACTGGATTGACCATGCGCGGTCACGTTCACCAGCGCTTGATCCGCATTCAACAACTCGGCCGGCAACCGGGCAATCACGACGGTGATCCAGTCAAAGTTAGGCAGCCGGCCTACCCATTCGACAACCAGCGGGAACGTATGGCCCTTTCCATCATCGGCCTGCGCTGCGACGGTCGATGGGCCGTCTCCAGGCTGCAGATCCAGGTTGGCAGACAGAAGCATCAGCCTCGTTGTTTGGTCCTGACTGAAGTTATCAGAGGTCCTGACTGTAAAGGGATCGCGTTTGAAAGTCACTGAGTCGAGAGCCAGTGCCCGGCCGGTGCCTTCATCCTTAAACAGCACCGGCATGTTTGAGGACACAGCCCGTTGATAGACCCGCACATAATCGACCAACATTCGCTGCGGGAAAACCGTCGACGTATCGGGATTGCCCGGGAAGCCACCGCCGACCGCAACGTTTAAAATAATGAAGAACGGATGATCGAAGACCCACGCCGTACCAGCCGGCAGGTCCGCCGGCGTGCGCGTCTTGTATAAGAGTCCGTCGACATAGAAACGCATGACGTTCGGCTCCCACTCAACCGCGAACGTGTGAAAGGCGTCGGAAAACTTCTGGCCGTTGGCCAATGCGTACGTTGCCGTTATGCCCCCGCCGCCTGAATAGCCCGGGCCATGAAAAGTGCCGTGAACGATCGACGGTTCCTTACCGATATTTTCCATCACGTCGATCTCGCCGCAGTTGGGCCAGTGGGCCGTATCGATGTTGTCGCCCAGCATCCAAAACGCGGGCCAGAGACCCTGACCATACGGAAGCTTGAGGCGCGCCTCGAAGCGTCCATACTTCTGAGTGAATTTTGTTTTAGTGAGCAGCCTGGCCGAAGTGTAGTCGCGAGTGATTCCATCAGGACCCGCAAACGTTTCCTTCAGGGTTGTGATTACCAGATTGCCGCCTTCGAGCGCAGCATTGGCGCTGCGGCTCGTGTAGGTCTCAAGCTCGTTATTGCCCCAGCCGTTCCCGCCAGTATCAAATGACCACTTGCTTGAATCAACCGGCGAACCGTTGGGACCGTTGAACTCCTCACTCCACACCAGGCTCCAAACCGCGGGATTGGCGGCATACGTCGCTGGAGACGCGGTCAGAAGCAATCCGAAAAGAGCGGCCAAAAGCGCACCAACAATTGCCTTCGTGCTAAATGAGTTGCTCTGGTAGTAAAGGCCCGTGGCGCTCTTCATGCTCATGGAAAAACTTTTCTCGCGGCGGTTTTTGATCGTTACGATCCGGATTAATCAGCTACAATGCAGACGCTAACTGGGCCGCGATTATGTCACGATTCCTGATGCAATAGAACCAACCAGAAACCACTCAAGCGTCTGAGCAAACCAGAGTGAAAACTGCCAACTATGAAGACTGTCAAATACACCACGCTGCTGCTGATTTTAACCTATGCTTTTGACGCGCCTCGTCCGGTACCGGCCCAGGGAACTGCCGGCCAAATAATCGCCACGAGCCAACTTAACCTGATGCCTATACCGGCGTCGGTGCAAGCGCAAGCTGGCCGTTTGCCCATCACGAGCAGCTTCAACGTGGCCGTTAAGAATTATGCGGACGATCGATTACACGGAGGCATCGCTCGCATGCTCACGCGGCTGGCGGGAAGAACTGTTTTGACTCTTTCGGCTGAGCCGGCGACCGATGAAAGCACCGCTACCCTCGTCATCCAATGCGAGCGAGCTGGCGAGCCTATTCCTTCGCTCAGCGAGGACGAAAGTTACAGCTTGGAAGTTACTGACAAGCAGGCGCGCTTGTCAGCGCCGACGGTGGTGGGGGCTTTACGCGGTCTGGAAACGTTTCTGCAACTCCTTCAGGGCGATCGGGACGGCTACTATCTCCCGGGTATCAGGATTCAGGACCAACCACGTTTCCCCTGGCGCGGCTTACTCATCGACGTTGGTCGCCATTACGAAACGATGGAAGTCCTGAAACGGAATCTCGACGCGATGGCGGCGGTAAAGTTGAATGTCTTTCATTGGCACCTGACCGAGGACCAGGGTTTCCGCGTCGAGAGCAAGAAGCTTCCCAAACTCCATTTGCTCGGCTCTGATGGTTTGTTCTACACGCAGGACCAGGTGCGCGAGATCATCGCCTATGCCCGTGACCGCGGCATACGGGTAATGCCCGAGTTCGACATTCCCGGCCATAGCACAAGTTGGTTGGTTGGCTATCCGGAGATGGGCAGCGCGCCCGGCCCTTTCAAGATTGAACGAGGCGCGGGCATCTTTGAACCGGCGCTCGACCCAACGCGCGAACAGACCTACAAGTTTCTCGACACTTTTCTGGGTGAGATGGCTGCGCTTTTTCCGGACGCCTACATGCACATCGGCGGCGACGAGAACGAGGGCAAGCAGTGGGACCGCAATCCGCAAATCCAGGCTTTCATGAAAGCGAAAGGCATCAAAGACAATCACGCCTTACAGGCTTATTTTAACCAACGCCTCTTGAAAATCTTACAAAAGCACGGCAAGAAAATGATTGGCTGGGAAGAGATACTTCACGCGGATCTGCCCAAGGACGCGGTCATTCATTCGTGGCGTGGCCCGGCTTCGCTCGCAGAGGCCGCGAAGAAAGGCTACAACGGAATTCTGTCGGCGGGCTATTACATCGATCTGATCTTTCCCGCGTCCCAACACTATCTCGCCGATCCAATTCCGCAGAACACAACTCTGAGCGCCGAAGAAGCGAAGCATGTTCTCGGTGGCGAGGCGACCATGTGGGGTGAGTGGGTGAGCCCGGAAACGATTGACTCGCGCATCTGGCCGCGCACCGCCGCAATTGCCGAGCGGCTTTGGTCGCCGCGAAACGTGACGGACATTGACGATATGTACCGGCGCTTGGCTGTCATTAGCCGGCAACTGGAAGAGCTTGGACTGACTCACGAAAAAAACTACGGTATGCTGCTGCGCCGTCTGGCGGCCGGTGAGGACACTGGGCCACTGCGCACGCTGACATCAATTCTTGAACCTGTAAAAGAATACCGCCGTTATCGAATGCGGCCGCAAACCATGCTTAGTCCGCTGACCGGCCTGGTCGACGCAGCGCGACCGGACAGCGAAGCCGCGCGTCGGTTCGGCGCAAGTGTCGATGGCTTCCTCTCCGATGCACCGCGCTTCGCGCTCTATCGATCGGACCTCGAACGAACGCTGCTTGAATGGCAAACCGCCAGCCGTGCTCTCGGACCAATGATCGATCGATCACCCGCTCTGCAAGAGGCCAGGCCTTTGGCAAATAACCTCTCGGCGATTGCGGAAGCAGGGCTGGAAGCGATGTCTCTGCTGTCGACAGGTGATCCGGCCACGACGGAGTGGCGTGAGGCACAGTTAGCAAAGCTCGACGAAGCAGCGAAACCCAGCGGGGCACTCGAGTTCGTCGTGATCACAAGCGTGCGGAAGCTGGTGATCGCCGCGGCTGAGTTACCGCAGCTCAGATCGACGACGCCGGCAGAATGGAAGAAGCGAGTCACGACAATGGCTAGCCCATCAGCCGCTCCCGCCAAGCCATAGAAACAGAAAAGACAATTTAGCCGCAGATTAACGCGGATGACACGGATCAGAAGCAAAACAACAACGGAACAGGCGGATTGTCTTGTTTGTTCTGATCCGTGTCATCCGCGTTAATCTGCGGCTAATTCTCAATTCGGCGTGGGCTCGCCAGGCTTGACGATGCGGATCCAGTGATCGGTGAACTTGCTGTGGCCACCGGGCAATTCGATCTTCGGCATGTGACACGTGGTGCAGTCTTGCTTGCTCACGGGACACGCAGCAGCCGAGCGAGTAGCAGTCTTCGCTTGATCCCGAGTCGTGAGATGACAAGCCAAACACTTTGAGTCGTAAAAAGCCGCGCCCTCTGCGAGCTTGTCGTGCGGATCGTGACAGGCGACGCAACTGATCCGCGCATCGCCGCTGTGACCCCGGCTATTAAAAATTCGGTAAGGTTGATAACGCAGATTATTCGTTCCGCCCTGCCGCGGCATCAGCAGGGCTTTTTCAAAACTCACATGACAGGCGCCGCAGATTTCCTGTGACAGTTCATCCGCTTCCAGCTTCGCCGGATTAAATATCTGCAGGTTCCTGTTCCCCGCTTTGATAGCGGCAACATGTTTCTCCCCCGGCCCATGACAACCTTCACAGGTAATCCCGGGCATCAAATGATCGAGTTGCAATTTCTCAGCACTAACTGCCGCGGTTGAGTGACAAGCAAAACAGCCCTGCGCCGCTTCCATCGTCATCGGACGGCCCAGACCATCTTCCAAAGAGGCGGGCGCTGAACGCGGATGCAGAATGGTGAAGTCGAGGGCCTGACTTTCCTGATAATAACTGACCCGGCTTTCGTAGAACACTCCCTTATGTTGAAACACATAAGTCTGACCCGCCTTACCCTGGCCAAAGCAAAAAAGTATAGGTTCGGAAATCGAATCATTACCGTCAGCGATTGTGTACGTGCTGCGATTCCCCTCGCGCAAAATCTGGTAGGCGTAGCGGCCGTTGCGAAAATCCAGCCGCGGATGACTTTGCAAAACGTCACAGCGTTCGACTGGTTCCAGCGCCCGGCTCATCGGATTAGCGAAACGCTTTGCTGTTTGCGCAACGTGGCATTGCGCGCAGGCGTCGCTCCCCACATAGCGAACGCCAGCCAGTTCATGAGTCGGGCGCCATCTTGAAAAAGGGTCACGAGGATTCTGAGCGAGTACCAAGGTAAGACTGAAGGCCATGCAGGCGAGTCCGACTAAAACCAAAGTTTTCTTAGTTCGTTCCGGCATGTTACTTCGTGGTGCTCGGTCTCCCGGCAATGCCTTCGCCCTCGATCACTTTTAGGTAGGTGTTAATCGGCAGGTTCGTCAGCTTGTCGACTTTGCCGCTCGGCCAGCGAATCTCAACACTGTCAATTTTCCTGGCGCTGCCCAGCCCAAGCAGTTCGCGCGGATCGTGAGAGCTAAGATAGCTGCCGCCCGCCGTTTTCAGCCGGCTTCGTTTCACGCCACCGGCTTGCCAATTGATTACGGCGCCAATAGCAGATGGATTGCTTTTGTTCGCGACGAGTTGCAGCCCGAGCCAGTTGTTCTTGTTGCCGCCTTCGTTCCGCAGCAGCAGCGGAGGCCCGCCGTTGTTCGAGATCAGCACGTCGAGGTCGCCATCGTTATCAAAGTCGCCGGTGGCCATGCCGCGTCCGGAAAACTCTTTGCTGAAAATGGCGCCCGCCTGTGCGCTGACGTTCTTGAAGGCGCGTCCCGTATTCTCAAACATCAACAAAGGCTCTTTGTATTTCACGCGCGTGGTGCGCATTTCGATGAAGTCGTCGGGATGGCCGTTAACCAGGAAGAGATCAGGATCCCCATCGTTGTCATAATCAAAGAAGCGCAGTCCCCAGCCGCTTAACATCTGTGTTGCGGTGCCAATTTCTCCGGGCTCGTCCGTAAAAATCAGCTCCTTCTGATTGTGGTAGAGGCTGAAAAACTCTCGATCAATATTGGCGACAAAGAGATCCTGCCAGCCGTCGCCATCAAAGTCGGCCGCGTCTACACCCATTCCCGAGCGAGGTTTGCCGGCATCACTAAAGGCCACACCTGCCGCCAATCCGACTTCTTCAAATTTTCCGCCGCCCTTATTGACGAATAGAAAGTTCGGCATCGTATCGTTAGCGACGAACAAGTCCATCAAGCCATCGTTGTTAACGTCCGTAGCAACCGCGCCGAACGATTTGCCGGGTGAATCAGCGATGCCCGATTCCTTACTCACGTCGGTGAACCTGCCACTTCCATCATTGTGAAAGAGATGGCTCGCCCGCGGCTTGAAGAGGCGCGGCACACAGTAGTAACGCCGGCTCAAGGTCTCGTCGGTGCAGAGAATGTTTAGAGACTTCTCGTAAATCACAAAGCTGGAGACGAACAGATCCAGCTTGCCGTCGTTGTCATAGTCGAACCAGACGGCGCAAGTGGACCAGCCGGGCGCCGCGACGCCCGCTTTATCCGTCACATCCGTGAATGTTCCATTGCCGTTGTTGTGATAAAGAATATTGCGGCCATAACTCGTCACGTAAAGATCGATCCAGCCATCGCCATCGTAGTCACCGGCCGCGACACCCATGCCGAAGGTCCCACCGGCAACTCCCGCTTTGTCGGTCACGTCTGTGAACGTGCCATCGTGATTGTTGTGATAGAGGGCATTCTTTAACGGCGTGCCGGGAGTGTAAAAATCCGCCGGCCCGCTGTTGACCAGGTAAATGTCCATCCAGCCGTCGTTGTCGTAATCAAAGAACGCGCAGCCGGCGCCCACTGTCTCGGGCAAATACCGATCGGATGAATGCGCGTTGTTATGAATCCAGGTAATGCCGCTTTTTTGGGCGGGCACTTCTTCGAAGGTAACGTTCTTCGACGTCTGTGCAGAAATGTCTACGGGCACATTCAGGAGCAGGAACGAAAGCGCCAGTGCGAATTTGAAATGACGGTCGTACTGCATATCAAGTGATTCTTAAAACCGCAAAGCGGTTTAGCAACACAGCCCAGGGTTGCTTAACCGCTTTGCGGTATCGGAAACTTACGGTTAGTTCGGTATCGCCGGTGTCAGAACAAACGTGTCGCCTTCCCTTTTCTGTGACTGGTCCACGGCTTTCAGCCTTTCGACAATTTGCATTTCTGCCTGCGCCCGCTTGGGATCCTTTAATCGCGCGTACAAGACAGCCAACTGATAATGCGCTTTCGAATCGTCGGGGTTCAGGCCGGCCCCCAGCTCGAGTTCCTTTTGCGCCCGCACATAATCTTTCAGCTTCAAATAACTGGCGCCGAGGGCGACGTGGGCATTCGCAAACGACGGCGAAACCTGAATCGCCTTTTCCAAAAGCGTTATGGCGCGCTCGTCCTCGTTCTCTTCCTGCACGATTAGCCCCAAGTAGTAGAAAGGTTCGGCCACGCTGGAATCAGCTTTGATCGTTTTCTCGAGGTAGCTCTTGGCCTCGCTGAATTTTTTTTGTTTGTAGAGGACATACCCGAGATACATCTGCGCTTGCGCGCTGTCCGGCTGAAGTTCCAGCGCCCGCCGAAACTCCTGCTCGGCCGCAAAGAGATCTGGTTTTTTTAGCCAAGCGGCGCCGAGCGCGATCCGGTAAGCCGACTCCGTGGGCTTCAGTTTCACGGCTTGCTCTAAAGACGACCGGGCCTCGTCAAAAACTCCAAGCCCCAGGGCCGTCACGCCAACTTTGTAAAGAAGCTCGGGCGAGTTACCGGCCAGTTCGCGCGCTTGCGAAAGATACCCCAAGCCTCCTTTTGTGTCTCCTCGATTCTGCAAAATCCTCGCCAGGCCCAGCATTGCGTCCGCATTGTTTTTTTGCGCCGCCAGCGCAAGCAAATAACTATCTTCCGCCTTGTCGGCATTCCCTTTTTTCAAATATGCATCGCCAAGTAGAGTTAGAAATACGGCCGGTGCCGCGGATGACGACTTCAGTTTTTCAATCACCACGATTGCGTCGTCTGTCTGCCCTCGGGAAAGCAGCAAGCGCGCTAATTTATAGTTGGCTTCGGCATTGTTCGGCTCGATCTTAACGACCTCTTTCAATTCCGAAATTGTTTTCTCAGGGGCATGCTTGAGCATATAAAGCAAAGCGAGATTCATATGCACGCCGACAAACGCCGGAGCGATCTTTGCGGCCCGGGTCAAGAGAGTTTCCGCGTCATCTAACCGTCCCTGTTGGGCGCGAATGGTCCCGAGGAGATTGAGGGCCAGCGGTTCGTTCGGCGCTATTTTCAAGATGCTGTTCAGTTGCTGCTCCGCCTCGACAATTCGATTGTCGCGAATCAAGTTTGCCGCATTCTCGAGACGCTGCTGGATGTTGTTTGCCTGAGCGGGAGCAAAAGATGAGGTTAGCGCGAGTGTCAGCAGCCCAACCGTGAGAGAGGGCCTACCGCGTAAGATGCCGTCCCTGACGGTCGGGCTTCCGACACCTTCTCTGCGTCCTTTGCGATTAAGAAACAAGGTCGCTACCGCCCCCGGTTCTGTAACGGTTGCACTCCGCGCTTGAAGTCCTTCTGCTCAACGACACCCTGGCCCTCTTTGATGATCAGGATTTTGTTGACTCCGGCATCGGTAACTTTGTCGACGGCGCCGCTCGGCCAGTGCACTTCGATTAGATCCACCTTCGTTCTCTTCTCAAGTCCGAAATGCAGACGCAGATCGCTCTGCGAAAGATAACTGCCGCCACTGTGAACTTCGTCAATCTGCGTTAGATCGCCAGAAACGATCTTGACCCGCGCGCCGATCCCGTCGCGATTGCTCTTCACACCGACAGTCTTGATCAGAATAGAATTGTTTGTGTTGCCGCCATCGTTCTGCAGCACTTGTGTCGCGCCGTCGAGATTATTTATCACGACGTCAACGTCGCCATCGTTATCCAGATCGCCAAAGGCGGCGCCCCGGCCGGTGCGCTTCTCAGTGAATGGCGCGCCCAGTTGCTCTCCGACTTCGGTGAAGGTGCCATCGCGATTGTTTCGATGCACGAGATTTCGTTGCCGATAGGTGGGGAGTTGCGGATAGACATGGCCGTTAACAACCAGCAAATCCACCCAACCGTCGTTGTCATAATCAAAAAACTTGGTCCCCCAGCCCACGTAGGGCAGACTTACGGCCGCTACTTTCGCGGCATAAGAAACATCCGTGAAAGAGCCTTTGCCGTCGTTATGGTAAAGAGTGTTGTAGTCGTCATCGAAATTCGTTATGAACAGATCGAGTCTGCCGTCGTGATCATAGTCGCCCAGAGTCACGCCCATGCTTCCTTGCTCGCTGCCGTTTTCGTTGACCGCGGTACCCGAGGGGAAGCCAATATCTTTAAAGGTGCCATCGCCGTTATTGTGATAGAGAAAGTTCGGCGTCGAGTCATTCGCCACGTAAATATCTACCAGGCCATCGCCATCAAAATCGCTGCAGATAACGCCCAGCCCATAATAGCCGTCGGGATCTGAAACTCCGGCCTTCTTTGAGACGTCAGTGAACGTACCGTCGCCATTGTTGTGATAGAGACTATCGCCGGCGCCCTTCAATCCTCTGGGTCCGCACTGGACGGGTATTCCTTTGAATTGGCAAGTGCGGCCCTGGCCGAACTCCGGCAGATTATTCACATCGAAATCTACATAGTTGGACACAAACAGATCGAGCTTGCCATCGTTATCGTAATCGACGAAAGCCGCCCCGGTGGACCAACGCGGGTCGCCGACGCCAGCCTTCTTGGTAACGTCCGTGAAGGTGCCGTTGCCGTTGTTCTTCAGCAGATGGTTTGGCCCCAGGCAGGTCACATAGATATCATCCCAGCCGTCATTATTGTAATCGCCAATCGCTACTCCCATCCCCCAACCGATGTCCCCAACCCCCGCCTTGTCCGTGACATCGGTAAACGTTCCGTCGCCGTTATTGTGATAGAGAAGGCTCCTGGTCTTCTGCTTTGATTTCACCATGTCCACTGTCAAGGAGTTCACCAGGTAGAGATCCAGATAGCCGTCTCCGTCGTAATCAAAGAGGGCAACTCCACCACTCATCGACTCGACGATGTACTTTTTCTCCGGCGACGAGACATGCTTGAACTTAATGCCTGCCTTCTCTGTGATATCGGTAAAGCGCACGTCGAGTGCGGGACCAGTCATCATCCAGGCGGGCACTGACAAGAGAAGTATCACAAACGGAGTGATGAGAGCCGGAACGATTTTTGAAGGCAACAGTAGCAACCTCTCCGCAAGCTTATGGTTTCGTTTGACGGCGCTCTTTCTCTTTTAGTTGGCGTGAGATTTCCAGATGATTCTCGCCCTCTGCTTTTCGCCCGGCCGCCAGGTAAGCTCGGCCGAGCTGATAATGAACGTAGGGCTTGTCGGGGGCCAGCTTCGCCGCCAGCTCCAAATTCGCGACCGCGTCTTTTACCTCGCCCTGTTGCAGGAGGGCTTTGCCGAGCTCATAACGGGCGTCCGCGAAATCAGGTTTAAGGTCGATCACTTCGCGCATTAACTTGATCCCGGCAGCGGTCTTTTGCTGGGACAGGAGCACGAAGCCCAAGTGGTATTTAGCCTGCACATCGCCGGGATTCAGGACCAATTCATTTTCAAATTCTTTCGCGGCCTCGTCGAATTTCCCGGTCTTTACATAGATGAGGCCGGAATAATAATGGACCATCGGAGTCTTACTATCGAGCGACAAAGCCAACTGCAATTCTTCCAGGGCCTTGGCGGTCTCACCCTCTTCGTCATAAGCCTGGCCCAGCAGAATATGCAACTGAGGGGTGTTACCACCGAGTACGACCATTTGCTGGATCACCTGCTCAGATTTCTCTTTCTTCCCCTCTTTGATAAGGGACAGCGCCAACGTGTAGTAGACGCCGACATTGGACGGTTTGGCTGATATTACATCTGAGAGCAGTTCAGAAGTGCGCGGATAGTTCTCCAGCATGAAATAGCTCAGCCCCAACAACTGCTTCGCTTTGAGATTCGCCGGATGGGCGCTCAACTCTTTTTCCAGCGGGCCCGTCGCTTCTTTATATTGATCAGCCTTGAAAGCAGCCAGGCCCCAATTGAAATTCAGGCCTTCAAGTTCCGAATCCCATTTAGCCGCCAGCGCAAACTGCTCGGTCGCCGACTTGAAATCGCCGCGGTCAGCCCGCAGCAGGCCGATTTCATTGTGCGCCGTCGCGATCACTCTTGAATAATAAGCCTCGCCGCCCTTTAACTCTTCGGCGGTCTTGGCGTCAGTTGCGTTCGATTCCGCGATTACACCTTCAGCGGAAACCATTTCGGGGAATTTGCTGTTTTGCTCGCGCAGGTTTGCCCCGTTAAGGTAGACCTCGTTCTTCTCTTTGTCGCGTTTGAGAGAATTTGATTTCAGCTCGGCCGCAAGTTGCAACTCTTTTTGCGCTGCGTCGTTCTGGCCGGCTTTCAAAAGGGACTGGCCCAGCCGGTAATGCGCCGTGGCCACTTGATAATCATTGTGGCTCACCGATGGATTAAGAGCGATCGATTTCCGCAGAACCTCGATTGCCTCCGCGTACCTTTCTGTCGCCTGATACGCCTGGCCTAAGTGAAAGTAAGGATCGGCGTTAGTCGGTTGAATCAGAACAGCCTTTTGCAGCAAGCTGATAGCCGGCTCCCATCTTCTATCCATCAGATACACAATACCCAGGTAATAGTTAGCGAAGAATTCATCCGGATGTGAATCCAGCTCAATCTTAAACTCCCTCTCTGCATCAGGCAGCCTGGACGCCCCCTCCTTAAGTAGATAGGTGAGGCCAAGATAATAGTGGGCTCTGGGAAAATGAAGATCCAGCGCGACAGCTTTTTTGAATTCTTCGATCGCTTCGCCGAGGAAACCCGTCTCGCGATAGGCACGGCCAAAAATGATTCGCAACTGCGGCCGGTCGCCCAGATGCTTGAGCATGCCTTCGAAGATTTGCTCCGCGGGAGCGAGTTGATGCTGCTTGAGATAAGCGAGTCCCAGCGTATAGGCGATGTCGTAATCGTCGGGCGTGATTTTTAGTGCAGTTTGCAGCTCAGCGGCGGACTTGACGAAGTCCCCGAGCATGAAATAGCTCTTGCCCAACATGTGGTGCGCGCCGGCGCTCCGCGGGTTGGCGCTTAACGCTTTGCCCAATGGCTCGAGAGCTTTTTCGTATTGCTCCGCGTCGAATTGGGCGATGGCTAAGTCTATTAGGGCCTCTTGCGAATCGGATCGATAAAGAACCGCGGACTCAAGCGTAGAAATAGCCTGCTGATATTTTTTCTCGGCCAGAAATACTTTTCCGAGCTTGCCGTATCCTTCGGCCAGGACAGCGGTGTATTCCTTTTCCGCGGCGACGGAATTCCCCGCACGTCTTTGCGCTTCCGCCGCTTCAGAATGTTGACGGAGGGCATCCTGAGGTGATTGGAAACCGAAGACCAGCAGTAACAGAGGAAGAAAAGTCGAAGGTAGGTACCTCAATTGAACTTCTTTGACCGTACAAAAAGTTAGACGGAGGGCTGAGGTAAATCTTCGAGCCCTCCGTCTTTATTTCAGCCGCGCCGTACTATATCAGAAGTTGAACTTAATCCCGAACTGAATATTGCGCGGTCCTCGGTCATTGTTAAGGCGGCCAAAATTCCCGTTGGTTGCGGTAAATGTCCCAAGGAATTTTCCGCTGCCGTCGCGATTAGGGCTGAGACCCAAGCCAGGATCGAACCCGTTGAAATTCGAATGATTGAAGAGATTGAACATCTCCGCGCGGAGTTGAATGCCGTACTTCTCGCGGATCTTCCAATTCTTGGCTAAAGAGAAATCAACGTTCTTGAGCCCCGGCTGTCTCACGAGTCCACGTTTCAGGTTCCCGAATTGTCCCAGCGCCGGCGCCTTGAAGGCGGCTGGGTTGATATATACCGTCTTGTCGGGACCGTGTAGATAGATGGGTACGCCTGGAACCAGGTCAGGGCGGAAGCCGCCCGCAGCGGCGCCGGCCAGACCGAAATACTGTGGACTAAGACCAGTGGTAACGTCGAGAGGCGTGCCGCTCAGCAGAGTAAGAATGCCATTGAGCTGCCAATCTCCCAGGACATGGCTGGCGAACGAGCCCCATTTTTTGAAAGCGGGCAACGTATACACAGCATTGGAAACGAACATATGCCTGCGGTCGAGATCCGAATCGCCCTTGTCCAGATTAAAGTTGAAGGGATCGGTGGTGGCGGTGGTGAAGGACGTTAATGGAACGTTTGAAGTGGCATGCGACCAGGTATAGGCAACCTGCCAGGACAGCCGGTTTGTAAAGCGCCGGTTGATCCAGACCTGTAGCGCTTTGTAGTCCGACACGCCATTCGACTCGCTCATTGTAACGGGCCCAAGATTTGGAAAGATGCGATTGGCATTCGCGGTGGCTTGCGCATCGCCCGTAGCGCTGAATACCTGGACCACGGCAGCCCTTTTTTCCGGCGACACGTCGTTCACGTTCACACCGCGACGCCAGATGTGGGTACCATGGTTTCCGATGTAGGAAATTTCGGCTACCGTATTTTTGATGACTTCACGGGAGACCGTTATGTTCCACTGCCAGCTCTCGGGTGGTCTGAAGTTTTCATCTACAGCGTTAAAGCCGGTGGTAGCACTTACTCCAGCGACCGCATTTTTCAGCCCCGGACCTATAGTATCAAGACTACGGAAAGTAGGATCGTCGCTCAGCTTCGAGGCTCCGTCCCCTCCCCAGTTAGAGTTTACGGTCGTGGTCCATGGGGGGTTAGCAGACAAGCGCAGCACGTCCTCGATTACATTCGAGCGGCTCATGAAGCGACCGAACCCCGCGCGCACCGCAGTCTTGCCATCACCTTTGACATCCCAAGCCACACCTACTCGTGGCTGGAACCCTTTGTTATATGGATGCCACAGTGAGCGGCCGAATCCAGCCTCACCGGGCTTTACTAAACCGCTAAGCGGATTCTTACCGTCGTACAATCGCGGAATATAGTTACTGATGCGATCGTTGTTTGAGTAAGCCGGCGAGTATCTGGACCACCGCATTCCCAAAGTGAGCGTAACTCGCGGACTCATTTTGTAAGTATCGTTCCCGTATCCTTCGAAGTCATGCCAACGGCCCAGTGCAGCTTCGTCATGGTCGATTTCGGTGTAGCATCCGAGCGGTATGTCTTTGTAGAGCAACTCTGCGATTGCATTGCCCGTGTGCGTGTTGGTGCCGCAGAACTGAGCGATGCCGTTGGCGCCCTGAGACAACTCATTCTTGAGGTTATGACTAACCAACGCGCCAAATTTGAGGTCGTGTGAACCTGAGACCTTGGAGAAGTCGTCTTTCCAAATGAAAAGGTCTTCATGATTCTGCCAAGGCGCCTGATGCCAAAGAGCGGGGTAGCCATCCGCGCCCCAGAAAGTTGGCAGGCCCTGGCCCGCCGCTTTCGGAAAGACCGTTGGAAACTTCGCCGCGATGTCGTTATTGAGCGCCACGCCCGCTTTGTTCGTCGAAATCTTAATGTCGTTTCCAGCGCGCGAGAACTGGAACTCGTTAACCGACGTCGAGCTTAAGGTCGTCGCCAGCTTGACGGCGAAACTGTGGCTGGGCTGATCCCAGTCCGAAGCGAGCGTGGGGAACGGAGAGTCGCCCCAGAAGTTGCCGGCCGCACTCCCGTGCGTCCAGGTCTCATTTGTGTATTTGACCAACAGATTCATTTTCTTGCTGATGTTTATGTCACCCCGAATACTGTCCTGGCGGGTCTTAATCGGCTCCAGGAACGACGAGACCCAATTGGTTGGGCCGGTGGTATTGGGAAGCGGAAACATCTGTAATATTGCCAGGCCGGCCGGGCTAAGGTTGGCCGTCGGAATCTTGTTACCGGGGAAAGGGAGCTTAGTGAAAGGATCGTGGGGCAGTGCGTCAGTCAGAGCGCCGCTGAAATCACCCACCCTTTCGGCAGCCGTCGGGACTAGGGAAGAAAGCACAACGCCCCGTTGTTCGCGACGCCACTCTTCATTCCAGAAAAAGAAGATTTTGTTCTTCTTGATTGGTCCGCTAAAGTTGAAGCCGTAGTTGTTGTACTTCAATTGGGCTTTTGGCTGCCCGGCTCGGTTAAGAAAGAAATCCGTAGCATTCAATTTGTCGCTGCGATAAAACTCAAAGCCGGTGCCGTGAAACTGATTGCTGCCGCCTTTGGTAATCAGATTGATTACGGCTCCCTGCGCCTGACCGTACTCCGCGCTGAAGCTGTTACGCTCTACCCGGAACTCCTGAATCGAATCGATGGATGGAAAGACTAGCAGGGTCGCGTTCGAACCTACGTCCATGTTGTTTACACCGTCGACCGTCCACATGTTGGCGTTTGATTGGTTGCCGTTGACCGACATGTCCACGTGAGAGTCGAGTCCGGTACCCGCTGTACCGAAAGCCCCGCCCGCGCCAGCTTGCGTGACCGGCGAAACACCCGGCACCATCAGCGCCAGTTGCGCGTAGTTGCGCCCATTCAGCGGCAACTCGGTTACTTGTTTCTCCGAGATAAGGCTGCTTAATTCTCCGCTTCGGGTTTCGACCGGCGCGGCATCGGATGAAACGGTGACCGTTTCGCTCACCTGGCCCACTTGCAAATCCAGGTTGACGACTTTGTTTTCGGAGACGTGCAGATCGACTCCGCTCGCGACCGTCTTCTTAAAGCCGCTCGGCGCAGTGCTTACTGTATAGCGCCCGACGGGCAAACTATTGGCCAGATAGAATCCGTTGTCGTCAGAATTCACGGTGCGGGATAATCCAGTACCCTCACCCTGAATAGAAACCTCGGCCTTGGGAACAACCGCTCCCTTTTCATCTCGAACGGTGCCGCTAATTGTTCCTACAGTAGTCGTCTGCGCGTGCGCGGTAAAAAACAGAGCGCCGATCAAAACTACCACCAATTGCAAGCCAAGCTTCTTCAGCATACGAACCTCCAGCAATCTACCTTCGCCATCGAAGCAGATTGAGTTCAGCTATCGGGATTGTTTCCAGGTCTGGGGAACCTGATTTATCATCAAATTTACTTTTTAGGACTTTGTTGCACTGCCGAGCAAAAGAGGATTTACTACTAATAAGAAAGGTTGTCAAGAACTTTTTAGAATGAGCAGCATAACGCCTGAATATGGCTGGGTTGACAAAAGAGTTTTCGCGAGATCTTTGTTGTCTCACTAAACGAAGTCCGGACGTTGTCTCTGCATCTAAGCAACGGGAGCAGACGCAAACTTACTGGCCAGCACCAGGCTTAGCGCTCCCATCAAAGTAGGTTGGGGGCCCAGGGTTGAGTCCAGGATCGGCGTTGAAGGAAATCCTCGACAGATGCTCGAGTCTACCGACGCCTTCAACTCTTCAACGATCACTGGCCACGCCCGAGCGATTGGCCCACCAACTATTACTGCTTCGGGAGCGAGGCCTTGAATCAAATTCGCAATGCCGATGCCAAGGTAACGTGCCGTCTCTTTCAACGCGGCCCGCGCATTTCTTTCACCCCTCAAAGCCAGATCCATCAGGCCCGCGAAATTGACATCCTGGTTGCCATTCGAACGCGACAACTTTTGATAACGGGCCAGCGCCGCTCGCTCGGACGCAAATGCTTCCCAGCACTCCCTGCTGCCTACGGCGCACGGCACAGGGGCTCCCGTCCCGATCGTCATATGACCAAACTCGCCTGCCGTCCCGCCTTCTCCACGATAGACCTGGCCATCAAAGACGATACCCGTACCTACACCTTCTTCCACCAAAACCAAAATGAAATCGCGAACCTTGCGGATCTCCGGTCGACCAAACCACAACTCTGCCAAAGCTGCGGCATTGGCATCGTTGTCAATGCTGACCGGAAGTGAAGTCGCCCGCGTTAGTGTTTCGGCGATAGGTTCGTTACGCCAATTGAAATGCGGCACGTAAAGGTTCCCGGTTTCCGGATCGACTACTCCGGGCAAGCTGATGCCGATTCCTTCGATTGTGCCGCGGTTTTTTCCAATCAGTCGCTGCGCGCACTGAACAATCCTCTTCAGCGATTTCTGCACATCGTGGTCGGTGGGAAATTCTTCCTGCTCCAGTACTCTGCCGGCAAGGTCGCCGCTGGCCATTACCGTCTTAACGGTTCCAAGATCGACGCCGATTGCAACTGCGTCGGCGGCCCGCAACGATAGCAAACTCGGCGGACGTCCTCCAGTGGATTCGCCGCTCACTTCTTCGACCAATCCGACTATACGGAGTTCATCAACGATGAGCGAAATAGTTGAGCGTTGTAATGCGGTTTCGCGGGCGATGTCCGCGCGCGAGATGGGCCCCAATTCGCGGACGTAGTTCAGCACAATCTGACGATTTATGTCGCGTATCGTGTTCGAGCGCGCAGCACTAGCTTTCGTGAGATCTATTCGTCGCACCAGGCTCCCAACTATTGAAACCCACGCATCGATCTGTCATGCCGATTCAAGAAATACTTTTGTCGGCAAGTGCTATTAAGTAGTATAACTGCCTCCCGCAGTCAACCCCTTTTTCTCCGAACAACGGATAAAAACCTTCTTAACCTTCAGGGAGCGGTGCGGTAACAAGGCCGAACGCAGAGCGAACAATCGGGTCGTAAAAACCCAGATTACGCAGCAACTATATAGAGCCTTGAGCCTGGTCATGACCTCTTCTGTCCAAGTTCTCTTTGCAAGCGCTAGCCCAATACAAAAATAGATCTCAGCAAAGAAATTTGATTTGTGCCGACTACAGCATGGGCCTATACTATCGAGCGTCCGGCAATTATTCTGGAGAATGTTGATGAAACTGCGTGGAGTCAAAACGAATGTTCGCCCCTGGGCCATGTTCATCATTTCAGTTGGCTGCTCGATCGTTTTTTCGGCGCCAATCGCGGGTCAGAGCGGCGGCGACCCGGCGAAGCTTCAGATGGAAGAGATGAATCGGCGCGAGCTGCAACTGAACGGGATGAACGGAGACAATGGACACTCGAATGATCCAAGGCGCTCGCAGGCCATGATGGCCCAGGTAAGCGAGGACTTTCAGCGAATCCTAACCCTCCATAACGAGATAGTCCGCGCCATTGCCGCGAAGACGGCTCTCAGTGATAAGTTTATTTCCGACGCGACTGGTGAGATCAGAAAGAGGTCGGCCCGACTCCAATCTTCTCTGAAGTTAGAGAAGCCTGAGCCCTCGACGGAGAATCGACGAACGGAACCGGACGTCGCCGTGATGCAGACTAAAGATGAACTGATCCTGCTGTGCCAACAGATCGAGAGCTTCGTTAGAAACCCAATCATCGAGAAACCGGGCACGGTCGACGCTCAACAATTAGGAAAGGCCCGCAGGAACCTCCAGACTATTATCGACCACAGCGATGCGATCAAGAAGCGGGTGGATAAACAAAAACCGTAGTTAGACCACGCCTTCGTCTCTTGGGCATCAAGCAGCAGCCGCTCCCGCAAATTTGCCGGCAAGCACCAGGCTCAAGGCTCCCTTCAACGTCGGATCGCCATTCAACGTAGACCGCAGAATCCTCGCCGACGGCACCCCCCGGCGAACGCTACGCTCGATTTTTTCCGTGAGAGCTTTTTCAATCAACGGCCAGGCCCTGGTTATCGCGCCACCCACTATCACGGCCTCCGGGCTAAACCCTACGACCAGATTCGAAATGCCAATGCCGAGATAACGAGCCGTCTCTGTAAGGGCGCCTTTTGCTGCCTCTTCCCCAGCCAGCGCGCGGTCGACCACCGTCTCAAAATTTGGCGCCGGGCTTACTCGATTGACCTTGTTGTTGTAGCGCGCGACCGCCGCTCGTTCGGAAGCGAAGGCCTCCCAGCAGTCGTCGTTTCCGCACGAGCACGGAACTGGCGCGTCAATGCCCACAATCATGTGTCCAAATTCACCCGCCGCTCCACGCACTCCGCGATAGACCTGGCCGTCAAAAATGATTCCGGTTCCCACTCCATCGGCCACCAGCACGAAAATGAAGTCGCGCGCCTCGCGAACTTCGGGTCGGCCAAACCACAACTCAGCGAGGGCGACGGCATTGGCATCATTGTCTATGACTACCGGCAGCCCTGTCGCCCGCGAAATGATTTCGCCGATCGGCAAGTCACGCCACTGAAAATATGGAACGAAGATCGCATTGCCAGTTGCCGGAGTAACCAGACCCGGAACACTTACACCAACTCCTTCGATGGCACTCTGATCAGAAAACTTGTGAATGATTTCTATGATGCGATTCAAGGTCCGTTCGGGAACAGGATCAGTTGGGAAGGATTCTTCTTGCAGTACCACTCCGGCCAGATCGCTACTCGCGATAGTCGTGCAGGTGGGAGTGATATTGACGCCAATGGCAATTGCGCCGACCGTGCGCAATCGCAACAACGTGGGCCGCCGACCGCCGGTTGACTCCCCTTCTCCGATCTCTTCAATCAGGCCCTCGCCCGTGAGCGCCTCAACGATCTCCGAGATGGTAGATCGTTGCAAAGCCGTCTCGCGCGCGATCGCGGCTCTTGAAATCGGCTCCCTTTCACGCACGTAGTTCAGGACTATCTCACGATTAATATCGCGAATAGTGTGTAGGTTGGCAGCCTGAACTTTTCTCAGATCGATTCGTCGCACTAGATTAACCTCAGTCCCGTTTGTGTCTGATGATCCTTTCCCAGAAGATGCCCGGTTGCGCTCAAGGAGGGGCCACGGATTAATAGTACAAAGGCTTGGTTAAGTCAACGACTTCTTCTCTGCGCCCGGAATTATCGAACTTCGATTTGAGTGCTCAATAGCAAAGCTGCACGAAAGCGCAATACATCAGGACGACTACTTTGGTTATCTCTGGCGCAGGCTTAATTTGAAGAGCGAGACAGAAGCCTCATCAGCGTTGTTTTGGATAGCCTCGAGGATCGCTGTTCAGGACTTATCGCCGTTAGGGCTGGAGTGCAGACGGTCCCGAGAGAGCGCTTTCGATCGCCTCGCGCAGGCGGTCGCGGCCTTGTCCCTGCGAGTAGCCGCGCCAATGGCTGACGATGCGCCCGTCAGCGGCGATAACCAGGGTTTGCGGGATTGCGTTCCTGCCGTTCATCAGCGTGAACGCCGTCTCGCGGTCGGCCCAACCCAGACGGAAACCAAAACTAACGTCGCGCACGAACTGCTTCACTCGGTCGTACGACGTGCGCGGGTCCTCAGTCGTCAGGCCAATAAACTCAACGGCGCGCCCGGAATATTCTTTGCGCACCTTCTCGTACTCCGGAACTTCCCGACGGCACGGGCCGCACCACGACGCCCAGAGATTTACCACGATGACCTTGCCGCCAAAGTCCGACAGGCTGAAACTGCCCTTGTCCAGCGCTTTGAGCTGGTGGGTAAGCACGCTCTGCGGCATGACCCGCAACTCCGCCGGCGCGGCCTCCACGCGATCTGCCGGCGACGGCAATGGCGGTTCACTTAGCGTCTCGGTCCGCGGCGGCGGGGGCGGCGTGATGCCTCGTCTACCCGACTGCGCAGTGGCGTTCGCGGCCAAGATGGAGGCGAGAAGGACAAGTGAGAATGTTTTTCTCATACCTGATTTTCCTGAATGACCTGCTTAGCAGTCAGTGCGCCACAGAGAGGTGACGAACTCGAAATTCTTTAGTCGATCAAAATCCCGGAAGACCGATGATCTGTACGGTCCCGTAATGGGTGGATTTTGACCTCACAAAGGACGCGCGTCAAGGAATTTCGCTACCAAGATTCACGCCGCTGATTGGCCCGCTGTCTTGATTGCTATCACCGAGCTGCACTGTCAGCATCGAGATCGATCCACCATCAAAGCCTTCCACCGGAAAGCTGACCGGCTCGTCCTTTCGGCGCAGGGCCATTACATATAGCAAAGGCAGGTAATGATCCGGCGTGGGCGCCGACAGAATCGCGTCGCGTCCTAATGATTCGTAGTGAACCAGCGGCGCATCGTTACCCTCCCGCAGGAATCCTCGCGCCTGATTTTCAAATCGCTCGGCCCAATCAAAAGGTTCGACCTCCTGACGGCCCCAGGCGTAGGTATGCAAGTTATGAACGATGTTGCCGCTGCCGACAATCAGCACACCTTCATCACGCAGGGGCGACAGACGCTTTCCAAATTCATAATGGAATTCGGGTGGCTTAGTCTCATCGATACTGAGTTGCACAACCGGAATCTCCGCGTGGGGAAAAACGTGACACAGCACCGACCATGTGCCGTGATCCAATCCCCAACTTTCGTTCAGCTCAACCGGGACCGGCGCCAACAGCTCGCGGACCTGCTGGGCCAGTGCGGGACTTCCGGGCGCGGGATATTGGACCTGGTAGAGATCGGGAGGAAAGCCGCCAAAGTCATGAATCGTTCGCGGCGCTGACATCGCAGTCACCGCCGTACCCGGCAGATACCAGTGTGCCGAAACGCACAGCACGGCCTTCGGACGTTCGAGCGAATTACCAATCGCCGCCCAGCCTTCGGTGTAAGCATTCCGCGCCAGGGCATTCAGCGGATTGCCGTGTCCGAAGAAAATCGTCGGCATGGGTCGCGTCATTCAAAGCCTTCTACCTTGCGCCTCGTTTTCCAGTTCCGAAAAAAGGGATCACGAAGGATGCGGAGATCCACTAATTTGTTCGCTTCAACGACAACCAAGAAAGGCGCCCACGAGGTCCGACGATGGGGCCTGGCATCGAAGTGACACTCCTTACTCCAATGCACCACAACACAAAGCAACCGCAGACGGTCAGTATGGTAGATTGCATTATATATGCGATCGCCAACGTCGAGCGAGATCAGACTTGCGGCACTGATCTCCTGCATGTAATCTAACGGCAGGGCTAGCTGGGGCCTCCGAGGTACGAATCAGATGTCGGCAAATCTGGAACAAGCAATTCTGAAAAAGTTGCAGGCGCTTCCTGACGCAAAGCAGCAGGAGGTTCTGACTTTGGTCGAAGCCATGCTGGACGAGGAGCAAGTTGTCCAGCCCGAATCCTCACGGCGGCCAATTGGCGAAATCTTTGAGGATTTGAGTTCCCAAATTCCCCTTAAAGAATGGGCCGAGCTACCGCCGGACGGCGCGGAACAACACGATCATTATCTTTACGGCTCCCCTAAACGAATCAACCCCTAAGAACTCACCGTGCCCGAAGTTTTCGCAGACACCTTTTACTGGATCGCTCTGGCGAATCCTGCCGATGCGTCACATCGCGCAGCTAGGGCCTTCGAACTAGCGAATCCGGAAGCAGCTTTGGTAACAACGGATGAAGTTCTCAGCGAATTCCTCAATTACTTCTCGGATGCAGGTGAACGTAAGCGCAGAATTGTTGTTGGAATGTTCGAAGAGGCAAACAAGCACGCGGGCATTGAGGTTCTGCCGCAAACGAGGCAATCGCTCTTGCGTGGTCTGGATCTTTATAAGACTCGAAGCGACAAAAGCTACAGCCTAACGGACGCATCTCGATGGTGGCGATGCGCGAGCGAAGTATCACAGACGTGCTCACCCATGATCGCCACTTCGCTCAGGAAGGCTTCACGGTCCTTTTCTAAGCTCTCGGCCGCCGGAAAAAACTAGTTAGCTTCCTCGCGAGTACAGCCCAACAATTCTCTCTATCGCTCTTCGACAGACCCGACAAAAATGATCTGTGCGACTGAACATGATGCAGTCTACTTCCGGACGATAGTAACCCTTCGCTTCATAGATTGATCCTTCGAAAGCTCCGACCCGGCCGTAATACTTTTCCTTGTGGAACATTGCCTGTTCGTGTTGCAGCTCTTCGCGAAAGAGCGCTTCCATCACGCTCTCAGGAAGCTTCTGTTTACGAATTTCTGCCCGACGCTTTTGAATTGCGAGCGAGTACTTTTCAAACTCTTCTTTGTTCCACGGGGTCGGTATGGGCGCGCCCGGCGACACCAAGTCTTTCCATTTCAGGTTTGCAGGATCCAACAGAGCCGTCGCGTTTGGCTCCCACGGCTCGACCCGTTCAGTCGACGGCGCATACGAAACGGCGGACGTGTAGTACTCGTCGGCGAGACCCGCGAAGTGGTGCCCGAACTCGTGCACGAAAACATAATTCGCAAAAGCGTTATCAACTGCGACCGTGCTGTAGAGATTGAAAATTCCGCCGCCGCCATAGGTGCGGTTGTTGGCGAGAATCTCGACGAACTCGTAAGGCGCGAACTGGGCGACCTTGCGTAGCGCGCGGTTGTCGAACGCGAGCACGTATCGCTCGGAACCAAACGCGTCGTAGGTGGCCAGCGAATCACGATAGACGCCCGTCGAGGGGCGCGAGATCCCCGACTCGCTGGCCGCCGGACAAAGCCCCCACACGTTGAAATCCGAAGCGTGCTCTTTGAAAGGCGAGGTCGCAAACAGCACCGCGATCAGACGTCGCGCGTCGGCTACGAATTTCTTCTGCTCGGCCCGGGTGTAACCATCACCCAGCAACAGCAGATCGACCTTCGTCGCCGGGTCACCCATCTTCTGAATCGGGATCAAGGCTGCCGGCGCTGCCGGTTTCGAACGGTCGATGAACATGTCTTTGGGATCAATGCTGGTCGACCAAATGTCGCGCCAGTTGTTCTGCGCGTCGCGCTTCTTCAAAGCGATCTCAACGGGCGCATCCGGCGCGGGAAAGCGCAAAGACTCGCTAAAGGTGCGCACGATCGAATTGGCTTCGTCGGTCGTCTCCCACTCGCCATAGATTGAAGCGAAGCCGCGCGAGTAAAGAACGCGTCGACTCTGCTGGCCGCGAACTTCGAAGAAGTACTTGCCGAGATTCGTATCGTCGATGGTCTTGCTCAAGTCGCCCGGCCACGGCAAAGGCTCAATCACGACCCGGTCGACACTAAACACCTCCTGCTTCGCGCCGCCGGTATGGTAATAATCGAGCCGCATAGTTTGTGGCGTGGCTTGCGTTGCGACAGACAGCAAAAGAAGTGCGAATGCGGAAAGAATATGCTTCGTCATGGGTGAGATTGTATCAGAGGATTGAGGCCGCGAACGCAGAGAACATAAGGACTCGCAGAGAACACAGAAAAAACCTTTTGCGTTCCTCTACCAGGAAGGTCGTCTTTGCTGGGAACGCGGACGGCCCGTCCGCATTGAGCGCGAAGCGCGAACGAATCTAACGACACGGTGTTATCGAAAGGATTGAGACGGCTGCGCGCCTCGGCGCGGTGCGGACGGGACGTCCGCGCTCCCAGAAATGACGCGGCGCGCCAATCACCTGCCGCGCCGGAGCGGCTACCACTGCGAAACCCTCTGCGTCCTTTGCGTCTAAATCCTAACCCGGCTCAGCAACCACGCTTATTTCCGCGGTCTCCGGTGAAGTGCCGACGTTGATGTTCGCGATCTCGCCGCGAATGACGATTCGTCGGTGAGCGTTCGCGCTAAAGCATTCGACTGTGGTTATCAAACACTCAACCGGCGCGCCCGTGAAGCGTTTGAGATCACTCGCTTCGCGACCTTCGGACAAAAGGAGATCGGCATCGAACGACAACTCAGCCGTGTCAGCGCTGGTCAATTCGCCGGCGTCCAATTCTGAAATCGCCACGCCCTGTGGCAGCAGGTTCATTTCTCCATCGAGATAAATCGTCCAGAGAAAGCCGATGTCCAGTAGCAAGTGCGCGGCTTCGCCGGCGATGAACCAGCCGAGGACGGTCGCACCCAACACATGCGCGATGACGTGGTCCTGATGCTTTGTGGTTTCGGACGCGATCCAATTTGAAGAGTTATGATTCATTTTGTTTTGGCGCCTGGTCACTTTGTTATAGCAGTGTTCTTTGATCGTCAAACCTCGGTCGGGACTGAACGGTAGCGACCGGGTTATACAGCCGACGTCAACTGCTCTCTACTTGGCCCATGTGAAAACTCGTCTCTCAGCGCCAACGGCGCTGAGACAAAGGAGTTGTCACCCGCCCACTACTGGGAGCGGTCCCCTACCAGTGTCAGATCCTCTTTCTCACTTCACTTCATATCTGCGCAGGTTCCTGGCTGCCCCGAGCGCGATGACCGCCGCAACCAAACAAGCTACGCCGCCGGTCACAACCGACAGCGGCGCGCCAACTAATGCGGCCAACGTACCAGCTTCGACTTCCCCCAACTGCGGCCCGCCCATGAAGAAGATCATATTAATTGAAGTCATGCGTCCGCGCAGCTTATTGGGCGTGGCCAACTGCCGAATCGTTTGGCGCAGAATCGTGCTAATCGTATCCGCGCCCCCGGTCAACGCCAGCATCAATAACGAGAACCAAAACACGCGGGACAACCCGAACGCAATAGTGGCCGCGCCAAACACCGCGATCGAAACGATTACCAACAGCCCCTGTCTTTTCAGCGGCCCCAGACGCGCCATCAACAGACCTGTGACTATCGCGCCTCCCGCGGGGGCCGCGGCGAGAAAGCCGTAGCCCTGGGCCCCTACCTTGAGAATGTCTTTGGCAAAGATCGGCAGCAACTGGTTTGCGGAAGCGAAAAACGTCGCCACAAAATCCAGCGTCATTGTCTGCACAATTATCGGCGTGCGCCAAACGAACCGCAGACCTTCAAGCAGCGCTTCCAAACTAATTCGCGGAGGCTGATTCTCGTCCTTCTCCGGCCGTCCGCTGGTGCGCATCAGCGCGACGCCAACGATCACGGCAATGAATGAAATCGCGTTAATTGTATAGACGAGCGCCGGTCCGTAACTCGCCAGAATAAAACCTGCCAACGGTGGCCCAACGATCAAGCCTATTTGGAACATCAGCATGCTTAGGCTGACCGCATTCGGAAAATCCTTGAGCGGCACCAGCGTCGGCATTAACGCCTGTCGCGCCGGCGTGTCGAAGGCCCAGGCCGCCGAAGCAATCGCCGTCAGCAGAAAGATTGGCCAGACATGCCGCAATCCCCGAAACGTCACGACCGCCAAAGTCGCGCTGCACAAAAGCATTACTGACTGAGTAGCCATCATCAACCGCCGGCGATCTACTACGTCGGCGACGACACCGCCTATCAGCGAACAAAAAATGATAGGCACCGCGCGACACGCGCCTACCAATCCTAGAGACAGGGCCGAACCGGTGAGTAAATAGATGTGCCAGTTGATAGCCGCCAGTTGCATCTGAGATCCAGTGACCGAAACGATCTGGCCCATCCACAACAAACGAAAATCGCGATGACGTAGTGACGAGAATGCTGTTTGACGATGCGGAGTGCCGGTGAGTTCTGCTGGATCGATCGTGGGCATCAGTAGAGCTCTATTTATAACCCATGATCACGACCAATCGAAAAAGCGCGTGCTGATTTGGCTCAACTCCTTCTCCTTAGCACCGCGGCTTTAGCCGGTGATTTGGTCTCAAACAAAACGCGGAAACCGTTTCAAAGGGTTTCGATTCCGAAATCGAGCCACTCATCAACGGCTAAGGCCGACGGTGCTAATGAGACCAGAGCGGGCAAACTATGTACACCTGAGCTAAACTGAAACCGAGAGCTGGCAGATGAACCATACCGGATGGAAAAAGTGGATCGCGGTGGTCGCCTTTGCCCTTGTCGTTCTGGCAACCGGCGTCTTCGCAGTTCGCACGGTTCGTCGCGCGATGTACTGGCGCATGCATCGCGACGAGACAATTCGTCCCTGGATGAGCATTCCTTATGTCGCTCATTCATATCGCGTTCCGCCACCCGTCCTCTATCAGACTTTGAAAATCCCTCCGCAACTACACGACCGGCGAACCTTGAAGCAAATTGCCCACGCGCAAAACCGCTCGGTTGAAGAAGTGATCTCAGTCTTACAGGATGCGATCGGTCGTGAGCGTGCTGATCATCCACCGGGCGCACCGACAACCGCACCAGTGAGGTCGCCATGAATATTAGCGACCAACTGCTGGGGGCGCTTTCCCAATACGGCTTGCCTGTGCTGTTCGGCGTCATCGCGATCGCGGCCGCCGGCGTTCCCTTGCCGATTTCCATGATGTTGGTGGCTGCCGGCTCGTTTGTAGAGTTGGGAGAAATGAAGCTCTGGCAAGTAATCCTGGTGGCCAGCGCGGGCGCGGTGCTGGGGGACCAAATCGGATATGCGCTCGGCCGTTGGGGTGGTCATCGTGTCGTCGAGCGCTTTACGCGTCGAAGAGACGGCGCGGCCAGGATTGCGCAAGCCTCCGCGTTCGCCAAACGATGGGGTGCGGCGGGAATATTTTTTACGCGCTGGCTGATTACGCCACTCGGACCATGGTTGAATCTCACCAGCGGAATGGCAGGTTACCCCTGGATGCGATTTTTCATTTGGGACGTCCTTGGAGAAGTTCTCTGGGTAGTCCTTTACGTTTTGCTCGGCAAATTTTTTAGCGACCGTGTTCAGGCCCTCGTTGAAATACTGGGCAATCTTGCCTGGGTGATTGTGGGTCTGATTGCCGCAGTAATTCTGGGCTGGAAATTGCTTCGGTATCTGCACCCGGCAGACATCTTGAATGAGAGAAAAGTAACTACCGGGAACTAACACGAACATCGCATCGTTGACCGCACATCATCGGTGGCGGAAGTTCCGCGACGCAGGAAAGCAAGAACAATTGCTTAGTTAAAGTCACCACATAGTCTCAATGTGCGTTGGCGCACGGACACTGGGGCGCTAAACGTGTTATATTTGTTCTCCCCTTATTTGAATCATGCATCTAATGACATCAGGACCGAGTCTGGCAGGCAAACTTCTCCTCATGCCGTTCGTTGGTTCTAATTGCGGTTTTTTTGAGAAGAGCACCTGATGTTACTGATTTCCAGGCAAACACTGCATCTCTAGCCATCCATCTCAAAGCATCCGCCTAATTCTCCGACTGCAAATGCGACGATCAGGAGTGTAAATGTACAAGGAAGTAATGACGAAGGAACCGAAGACTAACAAAAAAGGCATTAACTGGCATACCGCTGCGTTCATGGCGCTCTTTCATATCGGCGCGGTTGTCGCGCTGTTCATGTTCAACTGGAAGGCACTGGTTGCGGCGGTCGTGCTCTGGTGGATCTCGGCGAGTTTAGGGGTCGGCATGGGCTTTCACCGTCTGTTGACGCATCGAGCTTATAAGACGCCGAAGCTGGTGGAATATTTTCTGACTGTCTTTGGGTTGCTGGCGCTGGAAGGCGGCCACATCAATTGGGTGGTGACCCATCGCATTCATCATGCGCATACAGACGCGCCGGGCGATCCACACACGCCGCGTGAAGGCGGCTGGTGGGCGCACATTGGTTGGATGTTAAAAGGCACCGCGCAAGCGCACGACAAAGAAACCATGGCGCGCTATGCACCCGACCTGGTTAAGGACAGATTTCACGTCCTGGCTAATAAGTTTTATTGGCTTCCGATTATTTTCCTGGCGATCGGATTGCTCGCGCTTGGCGGTTGGCCATTCGTGCTGTGGGCCGTTTTCTTCCGGGTCACATTTAATTTTCACTCGACCTGGCTGGTTAATTCCGCGACGCACATGTGGGGCCGGCGCCGGTTCGCAACGCGCGACGATTCAACCAACAACTGGTGGGTGGCACTGCTGACTTTTGGCGAGGGATGGCACAACAATCACCACGCCTACCCCACGGCGGCGCGTCACGGACTTGCGTGGTACGAGATCGACCTCAATTGGTGGGGCATCCGCACAATGCAGTTCCTGAGGCTGGCCAGCAGCGTGAAGCTGGTTCGTCTGACGGAAGTTGGAGCGACTTAGCTTCACCGTTTTCCTCGGCTTTCGGACCACTCAGTTCTCACGTCAACGAGCCGCATAGCGGCGGAAGATCTGTAGCCCCGTTTAGAGGCGGAACACGGTCGGTGTTTCGCCCCTAAACGGGGCTTTCGCTTTCTTCCACCGGTGATCCCGCGGCTGCGCCCTGCGCTACAGATCTTTCGCCGCTACGCGGCTTTACATCCCACGATTAAAGCTTCGCGAGGATCGCTTTCCATTTAATCCACGCTTCGTCGCGCGCTTTTCTATTCGCTTTGTAGGCAGTTAAATCATCGGCGGCTTTCTTGTCGGCGGCCGCGTCGCCCTTTGCAACCAGAGCTTTCGGCTCGGGATTATTTGGCTCCCCCAACCTCATGAAACCATGGCCCGCTCCTTCGTAGGTAACCGGGTCAAAGAATTTCTTCAACTCCTTCATGGCCTCGATAGTTGGCGGCACGGTCGCCCCGATGCGCATATCGGTGCCGGCGTAAAAGCCATAGACCGGCGCCTTGATTCTCGCGAGTGCGTCCTTGTCGATATCATTGCCATTTGGCACCGTGGGCGGCGGCCCATAGAAAACGAATGCGGCCTTTATTCCTGGCCGGTTGGTCGCAAAGCGGAACGACTGGCCCCCGCCCCAGCAGTAACCCGTCACCGCAACTTTACCGTTAGCAGCGGGGAGCTTGGAAACATAATCCGCCACCGCGTTCAGGTCTGAGGTAATCTGATCCGGAGGAAGTTTGGCGATCGCCTGGCCCACACCGTTGCTGGCGGCAAGTTCATCGGTGCCTCCCCCGTTCGGTCCCATGCCGGACAGCAGATCCGGCGCGATGGCGATATAGCCGGCCTCAGCGACTTCATCGGTCAGGGCTTGCACCCAATCACTCATGCCAAAGATCTCATGAATAACTATCACCGCTGTCGCCTTCTGCTTTACTTGCGGGTAGACGACGAAACTCTTGACGGTGCGATTGCCATACTTAACCTCTACCCATTCCTGATGTCTCGGTGATTTTGCCAGTTGTGCCCTGGCCCAATCCTGTTTCTGCTGTGTGTTCCCCTGCGCAAAAGCTGACTCAGAATCTGCGTGGTGATGCGCGCTCATATCCTGTGCTACGGCATTCATCACCGAACAGAGCAATCCGATCGCGGCCAACGCTACTAATCTTCTGGTTCTTACTGACCGCGTGTTTCCTTTTGATGTTTTCATCCAGTCCTCCGTCTTAAAAAGAAAGTCATGCCCGAGCTCGATTCCATTGGGGGGTTGGGAATATCTTAGATAGCACAACGCGGGACGGTAAGCGAATTTTGAGAGGCCAAGTGGTCCGGCAGTTTTCGTTCAGAGTTCAAGCTTTGGCTTGTCTTTCAAAACCGGCGAGCCGGCAACCTAAAGCTTGAACTCTAAACATCCAATACCGGAGCCAATTAATCTCCTAATAAAAGAGCGGCGCTGCTGACCGCAATCAGCAGCGCCGCCCATCAATTATCCTCAAGCGCAGGAGCAACAGCGCTTGGGGTTTCAGTTCAACTTACTTACCAGGGAAACGGAAAGCGTCCGTAGTTGCCGTTGCTTCTACGATTGCGATTGTACCCGCCGTTGCGTCGGAACCCTTCGTCATAGCCGCGAAGAAAACCGCTCCGGTAGGCTTGCGGGTTCTGATACCCGTTTCCATAGTATCCGCCGGAGTTGCCGTGGCCATTCCGGTAAAAATGAGATCTTTGCGGATCGTAGTTCTGTCCACGTTGCGCATCGCTCGAGCCGGTATAGAGACCGTCCTGATATCCCTGGTTCATGGCAACCTGGTTCGTATTGCCGTAACCACCATAGCCCCCGTAACCACCATAGCTCCCGTTGTTGCCATAGCCGCGGTTGCGACTGTACTGATCATTACGGTTGTAGTCCCGGTTCCGATTATTGTAACGGTCCTGATTCCCGTCACGGTCGCGACGATCTCGATCACGTCTATCCTGACGATTTTGATCGCGATCATCCCACGGCCGCTGAGCCTGTACCGCTGTGCTCGATACCAGCCCGATGCCCGCTAAGAACGACAATGCCAGCAAGATTCTTCCGAGTTTGTTCCTGAGATAGTCTGATTTCATATCTAACCTCCGGCCAGCCGTTTGGCAAATGTCATGCCGAGTGGATGAGCTCCGATGTCCGGCGCAACTTTGCGAGTTGATTTATTTCTATTCCTCTTCAGTACGGCACGATTTCGTGTGCGACCAGCCGGATATGCGTCCCCAACTTTCCGGCGATCTAAGATAAGAATAAATTCTACCCGGCAGCGGCGTATGACGAAGGAGCATTCCAGCAACCTCTGAGGTTACGGCATCGTCCGAATCGGACTGATCTAAACGGCTAAGGATGAAAAAACCCGCCGCTAAAGTACCTTTGCCAGTTCCGATAGCCCTCCTGGTAACCGCTCAAAAAACCATCGCGATAGGCTTGCTCATAGAGATCTCGACTGCCGAACACGGAGCTGTACCCATAGTGCCCGCTCTGGAAAAAGTGCGAACGTTCTGGATCGTAGCCTTGCCCGCGCCTAGCATCGTTGGCGCCGGTGAACAGTCCGTCTTGATAACCTCGTTCGTAGGCGTTCTGGCTGTAGCGGTAACGGTTGTAATTGCGGGATTCGTAAGCAATCGTGTCGTCGTAAATTGTGTGGCGATGGCGATACCCATCTCGGTTGTGATTCTTGTCCCGCGCGCCATGACGGTCCCTGTCCTTATCTTTGTCGCGATCACGATCCTTATCACGGTCACGATCTTTGTCCTTATCCTTATCGCGATCACGATCCTTGTCACGGCCCCGGTCGCGATCCTTGTCTTTATCGCCGTTCCAATCACGGCCACGGTCGCGATCTTTATCTTTACTTCTGTCACGGTCCTTATCTCGGTCGACATCACGGTCACGGCCGTCCTTTTTGTCCGCACGAGTTCTAACGGCGGTGTCGGACAAATTGTCAGCAGGGGCGCGATCCCGGCGATTTCCGCTGCCATCGCCGTCCGTGCTGCGGCGGCTTTGTCCGGCGCTGCTGTCGGACCTTCGGCTATCGCCGCCGCTCCGGCCAGCGCTGTCGTCGCGTCTGCTCCGGCTCGAATTATCGCTGCTATTATCTCGCCGGTTATTACTTCCGCTGTCACTGCGGCTGCTGCTGTTACCGTTGCTGCTGCTTGAGCTGTTGTTGCTTGAACTATTGTTGCTTGAACTGCTCGAGCTGGAGTTGGAGCTACTGCTGCTGCTTGGACTTGGTTCGCTACTACGAGGCGATTCACTCGGTGGACTTGGACTCTCGCTTCTTGGGCTCTCTGGCGTGGGCTTTCGATCTTCCTGCCCCTTTGAAACAGTTGCCATCAATGCGCCGAACAAAAGCGCCGACGTCAAAGTCAAAAGACTGAGACTCTTTTTTGTGAAGCTCGATTTCATACTGTTGCCTCCTTTGTGCGCTGCTGCCTTGGAAGAACTTCCCAAACAGCCCTCGGAAGAGTAAGGGGTCTTGTTTAGCCGGATTATAGACCCAACCGGGGGAGGCGGCGAAGTGATTTTTGTCAGCGCTGAACTTTCTTCGCGCTCTATTAATGTTCTATTCAGATTCCTTCACCACTCTGTCGCGCGGGATCGCGATCCAATATGTTGGTCGTGCGGTCGGTAACGCTGGCCGGCGCTTCTCTTGGCCGCGCCGCCTCCGTCTCGAACGATGCTGTATCTCTGTCAGGCGGATCGATTCTCAACGGTGCAGCGTGGGGAAGTTCCTGCCCCACTGGTTCAGGTCGTATCGACAGGCCCGCAACGATGTGCCCCACTCCGGAAAGCATCGGTACCAGGCCCAGCAACCAGATTATGTGCACGACGGGACCAATCTCAAAAGGAATTCGCGCGATCAAATCCGGCCGCAACTTGAGCACCAGGGCATTCGCCAGAAAATAGAGAAAAATACTCAGTCCTCCTCCCGAGAAGAACTTGATCGCTCCTCTGGTTAGGTAGCGTTCGCGTCGTTGCGCTGCGGTCTTCTTCTTTGCGTCGATCCACCAGGGCTTGCTCGGGGTGGAATCATGGGGACTGCGCACGATCTCTTGGTTCATCCGATCCAGTGCGCGGGATACCTCGTCAGTGACCCTCTCGATCTTGAGGTTCTTTACCATCTCCTTGAGTTTGGCAGGCACGCCGTCGCTGCGCGCGATCGCCTCGCTCAGCGAGACCGCTTTACCAATCACTTTGAGATTAGCGCCGCAAGACCGGCAAAAATGGAGTTCCGCGGAAGATTCAGTTCCACATTGGGGACAGAACATATGATTCACCACCACGCGATAATTTATTCGGCGACCGATACCGTGAGCAAAGCTAAACCCACTACGCTAAATTGCAGACGGTTGTTCAGAAAGATTGTCGGACGCGGGATTGCCGGCAACGATCGCCTCGACTGGGAGCCGCGAACTACTGAAAGCCGTGAGGAGATCAGGCGCGAGTATACGCGTCATTCAACTTGCGAAAGTGATAACCCATCGCCGCCAGACGGAGAAACTCTGCCATTCGATCGCGATGCTTCACGATGGCCTGGCCAAAGTAGCGCCAGAATTCTATTCGCTGACTATCAAAGACACCCAACTTGAGCGCAATACGAGTAAACGCTGCAACTCCGCTAATAATGCCCATGGTGTTTTTCTCAGCCCACTCCTGAGGAGTTCGCTTGAGCG
This sequence comes from Blastocatellia bacterium, assembly GCA_033856915.1. GTDB lineage: Bacteria > Acidobacteriota > Blastocatellia > Pyrinomonadales > Pyrinomonadaceae > UBA11740. The sequence goes on from JAWVEB010000066.1 coordinate 58,671, forward strand.
AATCGAGAGTTCTGCGATAGTACTCACTCGAGTTGTATATCGTGCACATGATTGATTGGTAGCCGGCAATCAAGCGCGCTGGATCCATCTTTGGCACAAAGTTGAGGGCGCAGTTTGTGTTGTTGCCAGAGCTTTCACCCAACAAGCGGCCCTCCTTCTCCAGTCGTCGCCAAAGTTGAGTATCAGGAAGCGCCGAGAGGATTCCTACCATCGCCAGCGGAATGGCACTCTCACGAATGAATTTGATCTGACGTTCAAAAATATCGTCAGGGTCATTGTCGAAGCCGACAATAAAGCCGGCCATGACTTCCATTCCATAGCTTTGAATCTTCTTGACTGAGTCGAGCAGATTGCCGCGGTTCTGGGTCTTTTGAGCCTCCTTAAGGCTATCTTCCACCGGAGTCTCAATGCCAAGGAAGACACGCCGGAAACCGGATTGGCGCATGCTTTCCAGCAGAGGTTCATCATCGGCCAGATTTACACTCGCCTCGGTCAGCAGCGTGAACGGATAATCGTGTCGCTTCTGCCAATCCGCCAACTCCGGCATAAGCTGGCGCACATTCTTTTTGTTGCCGATGAAGTTATCGTCGACGATGAATACCGTACCGCGCCAGCCCAGCCCGTATAACGCATCGAGTTCGGCCAGCATCTGCGGATTGCTCTTGGTCCGGGGCACGCGGCCGTAGATTTCGATGATGTCGCAAAACTCGCAATTGAAAGGGCATCCGCGCGAATACTGCACCGACATCGCGCTGTAATGCTTCATATTGGCGAGATGAAAATCCGCCACCGGCGTCACCGCGAGGGGTGGACGTTCGGCCGCCTCGTATGATCGCTTCGCAGTCCCCCGCTCAAGGTCCTCCAGAAACTGGGGCACAGTTGTTTCGGCTTCGCCGATAAAAATGTGGTCGGCTTCCGGCAACGCTTCGAGGGTGGTTGACACGTATGGCCCACCTACGACTACAAGCTTTCCGGCCGCCTTACATTGCCGTACTACCTGCTTCAAAGAATCTTTCTGTACGAGCATCGCCGTGGCCATCACCATATCAGCCCACTTTATGTCGGACGCTCGCAGTTTGCGCACATTCAAATCAACCAGCCGTCGCTCCCAGGTCCGCGGCAACAAGGCCGAGACCGTCAACAGTCCCAGAGGCGGAAAGGCGCAGCGTTTGCCTTCGAAGGGCAGCGCGTGACGGAAACTCCAATAGGTGTCAGGAAATTCTGGATTGATTAATAAGACCTTCATCACTTCTCCTTGTAGTAATCGCTGCGCGACTCTCCTTACGCTTTCTTAACTGCCTTCGCTCGACCGAGCGTCAAGACGTCACCCGGTTGGCACTTGAGTGCTTTGCAAATCCTTTCGAGTGTATTGAACGTGATGCCCTGGGCCTTGTCCTTCTTCAGTCGCCAGAGTGTCGTATGACTCACGCCGGTTTCCTTGGCCAGCCAGTAGAAGGTGCGCTCATGCTGTTTCAGCAGTTCGTCGATTCGAATTCTAATCATTTCTGTGCAACCGGCCTCCCGAATTATACGGCGCCTACTTATCATACTTACTAAATATTTGTCCATAGAATATATTGCATTCTTGACATATATGCCAGCCTGCTATAGCCTCGTTTTTCACGATGGAGTCCTACTCTCTCCGCAGATTTTCTGGAGTTATCCAGACCACCTGAAGCCTGTCATGACGACGAACACGATGTATGCGATGCAACGAGCCAATGGCGACTGGTTCGCGCTCGATCAGCGAGAGGGTTTTCGCGTGCCCATCTTTTCGAGCAACCGTGAAGCAATGCAGGCCCGGGCCTTTAATGTGGAAATGCTGGTTTTCAAACCCGTACTGCTTGGCGAACACGCACTTCTCGATTTGGCTCCGGCTGCGGGTCAACGAGCAACGCATTTTTGGCTGGTCAACGACGCCTGCGTCAACATGAAGCAGGGGGTTTCGTTGAAACATTCAGAGCTTGCCCAAATGATCCGGGGAGAAACTTTAGACGCCCATGATAGTTTGTGAATTCTGTACGCATTACCGGCAAGATGGTAAATGCATGCTCGGCCTGAACATTCCGAAAGGAATGAGCTGTCGCGAGTTTGGCCCGGGGATAGAAAAGTTCTGTTCCAATCCAAACGATTTTGTGAGCCCAAGCCAAATCATTCAGATGGCCACCTATTTTGGCTTCAAAAAAGCCGAGCTTAAAAAGATCAAGCTAATGGCGGAAGTTGCCGAAACCTCCCGCTTGGCGGAAGAAAAAAATGCCGCGTCGTTCAACGCGGCATCCTCTCTTTAGTCACACCAGCAAACGTCCTGCTTAAGATCGATAGCCATCAGCATATCCACGCATGAAGCCGGCTCGATAGACCTCCCCGAAGTTGCCAAAACCCGCCTCTTGAAAGTAATGCGATCGCCGAGGATCGTACTGCGCCGTTGCCTTCTATCTAGTAACGACGGCGTCGATGTCGCTTGCGAAGCTTGTAGGTGTATAACGCTCCGCTGCCCGCGCCGACCGCTGTACCTATTGCGGCACCCTTCTTTCCGCCTGTCAGGGCGCCAATGCCGGCGCCTGCGACCGCCGTTCCGGCCACTGTGAGTTTGTCTCGGTGCTTCTGCACGAAAGTCCTGCGATGACGACGATGACGTACCGTTTGAGCAGATGCGATCGGTCCGGCCGCAAAAGCCAGGATCAGCATTACTAATAAGATTGATAGAACTCTTTTCATACTCACTCCTGTTCTGATTTAGGGCAACGCCACTGCGGGCGGCCCTGCATTGCTATGTTTTCGAAGCGCGTCTTGTTAGACCCGGAGACTCAGAGCACGTTTTGTGCCATACAGAGAGGGCCGCGACTGGACACGAGTATATCTCACGTGTAGTATATATCTCTCGTACACTCTATTTTCCGCATGTGATAGTCACCAGCGTCCCGAGGAGGGCGCGCATTATTATTGAGATTCGAGTCGACGAACTACTGGCCGAACAGGGTCGGACATTTTACTGGTTGGCAAAACAGACCGGCATCAGCCATACGACGCTGTGGCGATTAAAGAAGGGGAAGGCTTTTGGGATGAATCTCGACACCCTCGAAAAGATGTGCCGCGTGCTTGAGTGTCAACCGGGCGATATCCTCAGGCTCCCAGGCAAGAAAAGGAACGGTCGGAATCGTAAGATTGAAAGCAAACCAAAACGATGAGCATTAAAGAAAAACCTTTTTCGTTTAGATTCGTCGAAGCTGAGGCCAATCTGCTTCTGGAGTTAACGAATGCTACCGATCGCACGCTTAAGAGCGTCGAGGTTCTAACTGTCTTTCTGAAAGATGAAGTGACCCCCGGCGGTGGCCCCTCGCAAGCCCATATCAAATTCGACGCTATTGAACGCATTCTGCCTACTGAAAAGTCCATCATGGGCCATCGGACCTGGATTAACGGCAAGCCGGTAGCCAACGAGCGCGACCTTCTGGGACGGCTGCAAGTGATCGCGGGCCAAGCCAACCCTTATGTTCTGGATATCTCGTGGCAGGACGCGGACGGGAAAACGCGTTTTCAGCGAATACCCGTTGGGCATTCATCACCAGTGGGGCATTGAGAACCCACGAACAGCCAGGACGTTCGCTACACGATCGCAAAGAGCTTCGCAATCATTGTCCAGCATTGCGGCTACGGGTGCGTAGTAATTGCGCCGACCCCGACGATCGAAGGGCTCACGGCTTCTTGACGAACTTCAGCGCCAGGCCATTCATGCAATAACGCAAGCCCGTCGGCTTCGGGCCATCATCGAAGACGTGTCCCGAATGCGCATCGCATCTCGCGCACAAAACTTCCGTACGGGTCATCGACAGACTGTTATCAACCTCTTCCCGCACGTTCTCCTTCTTAATCGGCGCCCAGAAACTGGGCCAGCCAGTCCCTGAATCAAACTTGGTGGTAGAGCTAAACAGCGGCAGCTCACACGCGGCACATTCAAAAGTGCCTTGCTCGTGAATGTCGTTCAGGGGGCTCGAGAACGGCGCTTCAGTTCCCTTCTGGCGCATTACGTTGTACTGCTCAGGCGTGAGCACTTGCTTCCACTCTGCATCAGTCTTGATCACTTTTTTGATTCCCTTCGGTTTCAAGCTATTGCCCTGCGGTTCATTGGACTGCTTATCGTTCTGCGCCAGCGTCCGAACCGAAGGAAGCCTGGTAAGCACAGCAAATGCTCCCAATGTCAGCGATGATGAAAGAAAGTAACGTCGGTTCATATCTAATCTCCATTGATTGCCGGGTTGTCTCGTCAATCAAAGTACGTGCTCGACGGGTGCAACGGATTCTTGAAAGCCCGGCTTTCCTTCGATGCCACAGAAACCCATAGTGACAGCCTACTCAAGTTGCGTCTCAAACTGCGATGCCGCCAATCCTGTTCTGGCGCGGGTTGAATTGCCATTCGCTCACAACCATACAAACCAATTTCGACAGATCATTTTTGCGACTAGTGTCGGATGCCGACTGCATTAGAACACCTTCAATTGCCCTGGCCAACTCCTGATATCGCTCGTTTGTCAGCTTAAATGACCACCTATGGCAATGGCATCATCATTGCCATAAAGCCCTCGGAGTCAAGACAACACTAACAAGCGACGCGGCGGGCTCTAAATCAAATGTGAGTCGGACGTCGCTGCGGCAAATCAACAACCAGAATCAAATTGAGGAAAAAATGAGAACACTATCTTGCTTAATATCCGGGATGCTCTTGCTGGCGCCAGCGCTGCAAACGGTGAACGCGCGTCAACAGACAGACAAGCAGACCTCCAACATCGAACAGGTCAAGATCAAAATTGCCAAGCTGGGCGTCGGTGACAAAGCCAGGGCAACGATTACCACCAACGACGGCGCCAAGACAAAGGGCTATATCTATCGGGCCGGCGATGATAATTTCGAAATGCGCGATCGAAAGACGGGCGCGTCCACAACTATCCGCTACGCTGACGTGGCGAAGATCGACGGCAATCGTGGTCATTCGGTCATGAGAAATGTTTTGATCGCAGTGGGAATCGGTTCGGCCGTGGTTCTAACCGCAGTCTATCTCGCCATCCTCCGCAACGAAAGATAAGAGACATTTGGAGTGCGGTGGCAAGCATAGCGCGACACCGCTTTGGATCTTCAAAGCTCATCCGAAGCTGCCGCTGCTCCGCTCTGGCGGCGCACTCCAAATATTCCCGCTCACCCATGCACTAACTTCGCGCTCAACGTGATCTCCGTGCCCGCCAGAGCCTGGGACACCGGACAATTCTTTTTGGCCGTCTCGGCTTGTTCTAAGAAGACAGGTTCGTCGATATTCGGAATCTCGGCTTCCGTGTTGAGTTCAATCTTAGTGATCTTGAAAGCTTCGCCAACTTTCTCGAGACTGACACTAGCATTCGTATTGATTCGCGTTGGGGTAAAACCAGCCCGGGTCAATCCCGCCGCCAGCGCCATCGAAAAACATCCGGCGTGCGCCGCACCGATTAATTCTTCCGGATTCGTTCCGGTGCCTTCCTCAAACCGCGATGCGAAGGAGTACTGACCTTCAAATGCACCGCTGCCCAACTTCACTTTCCCCTTGCCGTCTTTGAGCGTACCTTCCCAGACTGCGCTTGCTGTGCGTTTCGCCATGTTCGTTCTCCCTTGATTTAGTTTCGACGATTGTAGCGTTTTGGACTGCCGTGGCAAGCGTAGCGCGACACCGCTTTGGATTGCTTATCGCGTTCCTTTGAGGTCAATCCCAAGCGGCGTCGCCGCTTCGCTCTGGCGGCGCACTCCAAAAAAAAGCCCCCGGCGATAATCTGCCGGAGGCCCAGTGAGAAACAATTCTCTGTTAATTAGTAGCGCGAGCCGCCGTTGCGACCACCGCCACCGCCGCCGCGATCTTCGCGGGGCTTGGCTTCGTTGACCGTCAGCGCACGTCCACCCAGGTCCTTACCGTTGAACTGCGAGATAGCCGCGGCGCCTTCTTCCTTGGTTGACATCTCGATGAAGCCAAAGCCGCGCGAGCGACCTGTTTCACGATCTTCAATCAAAGATACGCTTTCGACCGTGCCCGCCTGCGCGAACAGTGACTGCAGTTCCTCGCTTGAAGTCTGGAACGACAGATTACCAACATAAAGTTTCGTAGACATAAGATTTTTCCTACCTTTTTCCCCAATGAGATTTCTCTTTGGGGGACATAACAGAAGCCGCATGCGGAACATGGAAGCTTCCCAATTTGCTAAAGGACGTTGGGATTACATATCCATGCCGCCGGGCAGCGCCCGTGGCTTATCATCTTCCTGTAGCTCGGAAATGAGGGCCTCGGTTGTCAGCATCAAGCCCGCGATTGATGCGGCGTTTTGTAACGCGCAACGCGTGACTTTCGCGGGATCGATAATCCCCGCGGCCACAAGGTCCTCAAAAGTTTCAGTGGCAGCGTTGTAGCCAAAGTTTGGATCTTTATTAGCCCGAACCTTTTCGACAATCACTGCCCCTTCTTTGCCGGCGTTAAATACGATCTGGCGCAGGGGCTCTTCCAGAGCGCGCTTCACGATGCTGACGCCAATTTGCTCGTCTTCATCACCCAGCGTCTCGCCGTCTTCGTTCGTTTCGTAAATCTTGAATTTATCCAAAGCCTTGGCAGCGCGAATCAGCGCAACGCCGCCGCCGGCCACAATGCCTTCTTCGACCGCCGCGCGAGTTGCATTCATTGCATCTTCGACGCGCGCTTTCTTTTCCTTCAATTCGGTTTCAGTAGCCGCGCCTACGCGAATGACTGCCACACCGCCGACAAGTTTCGCGAGCCGCTCCTGCAGTTTCTCGCGGTCATAGTCTGACGAGCTGTCTTCAATCTGGGCCTTCAGTATTTTCACACGGCCCTTCAAGTCGTCGCTGTTGCCGGCGCCGTCGATGATGATCGTGTTCTCTTTATTGATCGTCACCTTTTTGGCGCGTCCCAGGTCTTCGACTGTGATGTTCTCGAGTTTGATGCCGAGGTCTTCACTAATAACCTTGGCGCCCGTCAGAATCGCAATGTCCTGCAGCATTTCTTTGCGTCGATCGCCGAATCCGGGGGCCTTGACCGCGGCCACGTTGATCGTGCCGCGCAGTTTGTTGACCACGAGTGTCGCCAGGGCTTCCCCTTCGACATCTTCCGCGATAATCAGCATCGGCTTACCCAGCTTGGCAACCTGCTCCAGGATAGGAAGCAAGTCTCTCATCGCCGAAATTTTCTTTTCGCTTAAGAGGATGACTGGATTCTGGAGCACGGCTTCCATCTTTTCGGTGTCGGTGATGAAGTAAGGCGACAGATAGCCGCGATCGAACTGCATCCCTTCGACGAATTCCAGATCAGTCTCCATCGTCTTCGCGTCTTCGACGGTAATCACGCCGTCTTTGCCGACCTTTTCCATGGCCTCGGCGATCAGTTCGCCGATAGTCGCGTCACCGTTGGCTGAAATCGTACCAACCTGGGCAATCATGTCGCCGGCGACGGGCTTGGAAAGCTTCTTGATCGCCGCGGTCGCGCGCTCGACAGCTTTGTCGATGCCGCGTTTCAAGGCCATCGGGTTTGCGCCGGCGGCTACGGTTTTCACGCCTTCGCGGTAAATCGCCTGAGCCAGCACGGTGGCCGTTGTGGTGCCGTCACCGGCAATATCGCTGGTCTTCGACGCGACTTCGCGGACCATCTGCGCGCCCATGTTTTCGAGGGGATCTTTGAGCTCAATCTCTTTCGCTACGGTCACACCATCTTTGGTAATCGTCGGGCTGCCATACGATTTACCGAGGACGACATTGCGTCCCCTGGGACCGAGCGTAATCTTCACCGCGTCGGCGAGTTGATTAACGCCACGCAGAATTGCCGCACGAGATTCTTCACCATGAACTATTTGCTTTGCCATAACTTTTTATCTTTTCTCCAAATCAATTTTTGTACGGCAAACTTTAGTTTGCCGCTGGTACCGCAAATTGTTAATTTGCGTTCCCCGGTTCGCGAGTAATAGCGCAATTACCAGAGAGCTTACTTGTTCTTCTTACCACCAGCAGCCGCACCAGCGCGCGTGATGATTCCGAGGATTTCGTCCTCGCGCATGATCAGCAGGTCTTCACCGTCGATCTTGATTTCGGAACTGCTGTACTTGCCAAAGAGGACCCGGTCGCCCTGCTTAACATCCAGAGGCTGGCGCGTGCCGTCTTCCTTGTATTTTCCTTCTCCGGCCGCGATTACTTCGCCTTCCTGCGGCTTTTCCTTCGCGCTGTCGGGGATGATGATGCCGCCGCGAATCTGCTCGCCTTCTTCGATGCGCTTAACGATCACGCGGTCATGCAATGGTGTGATATTCGTCTTCATAAGTACTTCGGTCTCCTTCGTTTTCCAATCGATCTCTTGTCTAGAGTTCAAGCTTTAGCTTGCGCTTCTTTAGTAGCGCCAACCTAAAGGTTAAACTCTGAAACTCCCTGCATCTCGCTGCCATACTCACCGCTTTCCTGCCGTTTTTTTCGCGCAGACCCAGGACGGTAATGGCTTCAGAAAGATAGACAGATGGTTAAGTTTAGTAAATTGAGCTGTGAATTATCAGGTGATCTGGAAAATACCAGAGGAGCTGAGAGCGGAGTAAGCTGGACTCGGTTCGACACCCACCTTATCCTGATACGAGCTATATGTCAACCACGGGATATAGTTTGCCCCGGCAATAGGCCGTGTAGCATTCAATCTGAAGGCTCTAAACAACAGTCGGGCAATAAATGAATAGGCAGCATCAGTTCCATCGTTGATGGGGTGAAACTCCTCGCTCCGGTTGCCATATCATTGATGCTTACATTTAGAACTTTACAGCGCCACAGTTCGTCTATACTCTTGTGCAGTCCATATACGAGCGGGCAGACCTTCATTAAACTTAAGACTCGCTGCTTTCTAAACGCGCAATGTTGCGCTGTCAGTTGTCTCGGCAGAGTCAACCGGCATTCTTTAATGCATTAGGTCAATCAGAGTTTTTCGAGATCGACCGAACGTTTGTTCTCGATGCCGATATCATTCCGCTTCGCCCTTCGGATTAATCCTCGCCCATCACCGTCGTCAGCGACTTAAACCAACCATACGCCCCAAATACTTGCTTGCCCGCTTAAGGAGAAGCGCTATGCATTCGTCTACCCGTTCGCCAGTTCGCAGTACTCGTGTGTCTACTCAACCTTCGCGTCGTCGCATCATCCGGCCTCTGACACTTTGGTTGGCGTTGGCCGCAATTGCAGTTTCCGTATTCGGATCATCAATGTTGCGGAGTTCGCAACCAGGAGGTGGGCCGCCTCGATCAACAGTAGCGCTGTCACAGTCGCCGAGGCCGGCCGAAAGGAAAGAGTCCGTGCGGCCCTTCGCGGGGGCACTGACTGAAAGCAAGAAATTGACGCTGGGTGCAAGCAGGAGTCTTCCTCGAAGCGAAAGAGCAAACGCCGCAGAAGAAGCAGCGCTTTTCGTTGATCCGCTCACGCCTGCGGTGCGGTCATCCGTGGCGCCAACCACACGGTCGATACTCGGGCAGGCATCGAACAATAGCGACGCAGCCAAACAAGAGCCGTCGCAGGCGGGGAGTCTTCAAGGAGATTTGCAAGCCGCGAGCCGTTCCCAGGAAGACAAAGAGCAACGCAAACCACGAGAAGAACGTTTGACGAGGGCACATCCGTTCGACGGCGATCTACGCAATCTTTCCCGTCGCAGACCGATCCCGCGCGAGCGCACCGAACCCGAAGAGCCGGAGCCGCATCCGGCGTTCGCTCCAGGCACAGCCGCAACGGCTCCGGCCGGGCCGTCTACGCCAGCGATCGGCCGGCCGAGCGCGCCCGCGCCGGCGCCGCTTAACGTCTTCGAGGGCCTGGACCGCTTCAACTGGGGCGCCGGTAGTCCGCCTGATACAAACGGCGACGTCGGTCCCAACCACTACATCCAAACGGTCAACACTTCCATCGGAATTTTCCGTAAGTCCGATGGATTTCAGGAGGCCGCGTTTACCTTCGACACCTTCATGAGTCAGGGCAACTTCGGGAATCTATGCGACACCAACAACTTCGGTGATCCGGTCGTTCTCTACGATACGTTCGAGGACCGTTGGATCATTACCGACTTCGCTTTCTTGACCGACATTAGCGGTAACGTCCTCGCGCCGGCCTACCAGTGCATCGCCGCTTCGAAGACCGGCAATCCGGTTACGGGCGGTTGGAACTTCTATTCGATTCAAGTCGCGGACAGTCTCAACGATTATCCGAAGTTGGGAATCTGGCCGGACGGACTCTACATGTCGGCGAACATGTTTTCGTTCGGCGCCGGCTCGGCGTTCAAGAATGCGAGAGTCTGGGCATTCAACAAGGCCCAGATGTACGCCGGCAGCCCCACCGTTAAGGTCGTTACGTTTGATGTAGGGGGCGGCGATTTCGCCGTCATGCCGAGCAACGCGCGCTTGCAGACCGGCACGCCACCTCCCGGCCGTCCCAATCTGTTCATCTCCAGCTGGCTCTATACCAACGCCCTGAGCGTCTATAAGTTCCACGTCGACTGGAACAGCATTTCGCTGTCGACTTTTACCGGGCCGGACGTTCCCCTGGCCGCAACCAGTTGGCCCAACGCAGCCGTCGCCAATGCGGCGCAGCCAGGCACGGCAACGCTCCTCGACGTGCTGCAAATCCGGGCGATGGTGCAGAACCAATACACGAACTTCGGCGGGACCGAATCGTTGTGGGTGCCGCATACCGTCCGCCGCGGGAACACCTCGGGGTTCGCAGCGCCACGCTGGTACCAGGTGGACGTCACCGGCAGCACGGTCGCCGGCTCGCTGCCGCAGGCGACGACATGGGATCCCGATGGCGCCAACGTCATCAACCGCTTTATGCCGAGCCTGGCGCTCGACCGCGCCGGCAACATGGCCTTGGGCTATAGCACATCGAGCGGAACCGTCTTCCCTTCTATCGCCTACGCCGGCCGACTCGCGGCCGACCCGGTCAACACCTTCAGCCAAACCGAGCAGACGTTCTTTACCGGCACCGCTTCACAGACAGGCACCAACCGCTGGGGTGACTACAGCGCGATGACCCTCGATCCGGATGGCTGTACGTTCTGGTACACCATCGAGTACGCCAATCCGGCCGACCAGACGTTCAACCATCGCTGGTTGACTAAGTTCGGATCCTTCCGATTTGCCGAATGCACGCAGGTGGGAGCTGGCGGGACAATCTCCGGCACGGTGACCACCAATCCCGGCGGCGCGCCGATCGTGGGCGCCACTGTGGAATTGGGAGCGCGCTCGACCACCACCAACGGTTCCGGCATTTACTCGTTCACCAGCATCCCAGCGGGAACCTATCCATTAATTACGGCGAGCTTCCCGGGAGCAGTCTCCGCTTCCGCTTCATCGATCGTGGTGACCGACGGCGGCACGACGACGCAGGACTTCTCGCTGGCCGCGGCTCCGACGAGCGCCTGTGTGACCGATACGACCCAGAGTGATTTCCTCACAGGTGTTTCCACCAACCTCGACCTGAGCACGAGCCCAGGCGACGCCACCTTGACGAACGCACCGCCTGTTGATCAGTCGAACACTGCTGGGACGACGACCGGGACAGGCTTTGGCACTCCCGCTTGGACGGGCCAGACCTTTATTCCGGCGGTTAACGGGTTGCTCGCAAAAGCCGATGTCCAACTCTTCTGCAACGGTTGCGGAGCTACTCCACCGAATCTTACGCTTTCAGTTCGCAACACGAGCGCCGGTCTACCCGCTGGTGCTGACCTCGCATCCGCGACGATTCCCGGCTCCGCCTTTGCAAGCGGGTCGACCGTTACCTATACGGCGAGTTTTGGCTCACCGGCGACTCTGACATCCGGAACGCAATACGCTCTGATCTTGCGTCCTGTGTCCGCCCCGGCGGGTAGCGGCTATTTTTGGATTCGCTCCAGCCCAACCACTTATGCCAATGGTTCGCGAGTGCTTTCAGCCGACAGCGGCGGGACGTGGAGTCCGGATACGACCAGAGACTATAACTTCAAGACCTACATGCAGACGGGTTACGCGGCGTCCGGCAACCTAGTTTCTTCGCCAAAGGACGCCAACCCGGCCGGCGCCTTGACGCCGATCTGGTCAACGTTCTCATGGAACGCGACAGTGCCGGCGAATACCTCGCTGCAATTTCAACTCGCGGGGTCGAACTCGGTCAACGGTCCGTTCAACTTCGTCGGCCCGGACGGCACGGCGGCGACCTTCTTTACCACCTCGCCCGCCTCTTTCTCGCCGCAGTTCTACAATTTCCGATTCCTCGAATACAAAGCGCTTTTCGCCACCACCGACCCGAACGCCACTCCGACGCTCAATGACGCCACCGCCTGTTTCAACGACGTCGATTGCAGTACCACCCTGGCCACGATCACGCCGTCTCCGGCGGCTGTTTGCGCGAACACGACCGGCAACACCGCATCCGGCCCGGCCGGCATGACCGCCTACGCGTGGGGCATTACCAACGGAACCATCACCTCCGCTGCGAACACGCAGAGCATTACTTACACCGCCGGCGCCTCCGGCACCGTCACCCTGAGCCTGACCGTCACCGGACCGAACGGCTGCATCGTGGCAAACTCAGCCACAGTCACGATCAACCCGATTCCGGCTACGCCGACGATCACGCCGGGCGGCCCAACCACCTTCTGCGCCGGCGGCAGCGTCTCGCTTAGTTCGAGCAGCGCGAGCGGTAATCAGTGGTTCTTGAATGGAAACCCAATCGGCGGAGCCACGAATCAGGTCTATAACGCAACGGCGTCCGGCAGCTACACTGTCGTGACCACCGCGAGCGGTTGTGCCAGCGCAGCGTCGGCAGCGACGGTGGTAACCGTCAATCCGATTCCGCCAACGCCGACGATCACGCCGGGCGGCCCGACCACGTTCTGCGCCGGCAACAGCGTCGGGCTGACATCGAGCAGCGCCAGCGGCAATCAGTGGTTCTTGAATGGAAATCCCATCGGCGGCGCCACGAGTCAGCTGTATAGCGCCACGGCTTCAGGTAGTTACACTGTCAAAGTTACCAATGGAAATAGCTGCACGAGCGCTCCTTCGGCAGCGACGACAGTAACGGTTAATCCAATTCCAGCAACGCCAACGATCACGCCGGGTGGCCCAACCACGTTCTGCGCCGGCGGCAGTGTCGGGCTGACATCGAGCAGCGCCAGCGGCAATCAGTGGTTCTTGAATGGAAATCCCATCGGCGGAGCCACGAGTCAGCTGTATAGCGCCACGGCGTCCGGCAACTACACGGTCACGACCACCGCGAGCGGTTGTACCAGTCCAGCATCGGCAGCGACAGTGGTAACCGTCAATCCGATTCCGGCGACGCCGACGATCACGCCCACGGGCTCGACCACCTTCTGCTCGAGCTTAGGGCTGACTTCGAGCAGCGCGAGCGGCAATCAGTGGTATCTGAATGGAAATCCCATCGGCGGCGCTACGGCGCAAACCTACAACGCCACGGCGGCCGGCAGTTACACCGTCGTGGTGACAGCCAGCGGTTGCGCCAGCGCAGCCTCGGCGGCGACCACGTTGACAGCGAACACTCCGCCGGTGCTGACTTATCAAACTCAAACTACGGCTTTCAAAGGAGCCCTCACTATCAATCCGGCCACCGGGCCATCAGATAACGTAAGTGTCTCGTCCATCGCGGTGCAGTCGCAAGGCACTTACACGGGCACGATCAGCGTGAACAACACCAATGGAGTCGTATCGATCAGTAATGCCGCTCCGGTCGGCACGCATACCATCGTGATCCGCGCTACGGACAACTGCGGCACAAACACGGACGCAAGTTTCACTCTGACAGTGCAGAAAGCGGCTACGACGACTGCACTATCTTCGTCCCTCAATCCATCGGACCTCGGTCAGAACGTGACCTTTACGGCCACGGTGACTTCAACCGCCGGCGCTTTGACGGGTACCGCACAATTCAAGATCGACGGTACTAATTCGGGTTCGCCGGTGACTCTGAACGGGAGCGGCGTGGCTACGCTTTCAATTTCAACGTTGACTGCGGGCACGCATACGATCGCCGCCGATTACAGCGGTGACGTGAACTGCGCCGCCGGCAGCGGCACACTCGTTGGTGGTCAGTTAGTTAACAATCGGCCGCTAGTCAGCTTTAGCCTCGGCAACTACCCGGTCAACGAGAGCTCCGGTTTCGTCACGATTACAGTCAATCGCACGGGCGACCTCTCGGTTCCGGTTACGGTCGATTATGCGACGGACGACACAGGCGCGCCGAGCGGGTGCGGCACGCTCAACAGCGGCATGGCTTCGGCCCGCTGTGATTTTGATTTGACGTTGGGAACGTTAACGTTTGCGGCAACGGAAACGCAGAAGACGTTCGTGGTTCCCATTACTCAGGACTCCTACACTGAAGGACCAGAAATGTTCACGGTGAACCTGTCAAATCTGACCGGCGTGGGCGCGGCGTTCACGATACCATCCAGCGCAACCGTGACGATTAACGATTCGACTGCTCCGGCGCCGAACGCGAACGATGACACGGATGCCTTTGTGCGGCAGCATTACCGAGACTTCCTGAATCGTGAAGCTGATGCTGCGGGTCTGTCATTCTGGGCCGGCGGGATCAATAACTGCACGCCTAAGCCTCAATGCACAGATGTCGCGCGCATCAATACTTCGGCGGCGTTTTTCCTCTCGATTGAATTTCAATCGACGGGGAATCTGGTGCGCAGTTTTTATGTGGCGGCCCTCGATCGGCCTTTGACGAACAACATGCCAGGGTTTGCCGAGTTCGAAAGGGACACTCAGGCGATGCAGCGCGGGTTAGTCGTCGGGCAGGGCAACTGGCAACAAACATTGAACGATAATCGTGACGCGTTCATGCGGGACTTTGTCACCCGCGCGGACTTTGTCGGCTTGTATCCAACCACCGACACCCCCACGCAATATGTGAATAAGCTCTTTGTGCATGCCGCTATCACCCCGACATCAACCGAGCGTAATAATGCGATCGCCGAATTCGGCAGCGCGACAACTGCTAACGACGCCGGCGCAAGGGGCCGTGCATTGCTCGACGTCACTCAGAACACTAACTTCCAGGTGCGTGAGATGAATCGCAGCTTCGTGCAGATGGAGTACTTTGGCTACTTGAGGAGAAATCCAAACGACGCTCCGGACGGAAACTTTACGGGTTATGATTTTTGGGTGACCAAGCTTAATAACGCAGGCGGTAACTTTGTCACTTCCGAAATGGTGAAAGCGTTTATTTCTTCAAGCGAATACCGCCGGCGCTTTGGACCGTGAGATGGGAATAGTCCCAACATTGAGGCCCGAGTGGCCGTCATGAGATAGCCGCGACCATAAGGTCCTGGGGCAGGACCACTAAGATAAGAGGAGGTCCGAAGGACCGGCATGAGTGTCTTACATGCCGGCCCTCCGGGCCTCAATTGTTTTGTTAGTGACCCTCATTCCGACCTGGCGGTCGGGGCTATTTCATGACGGCGCTTCGGGGCCATTCACCAAGTGCGGCGCGCTCTAAGGATGCAGGCGCCCGTTTCACGAATGTAGGCGCCCGTTCCACGAATGAGGGTGTCCATTCCACGAATGCAGGTGAACATTTCACGAGCGCAGGTGCTTATCCCATCGACCCGGGTGCTCATCTTACCGACCCGCGTATCTATTCCATCGACCCGAATGCCCATCTCATCGACCCGGGTTCGCGTTGTATCGACGGACGTGCCCGTTGCATAGAGGGAGGTGCCCGTTACATCGACCCGGGTGCCCGTTTCATTGACCCGGGTGCCCGTTGCATAGACGGAGAAGGCCGTTGCGTCGATGGAGGAGGCTTCAGTTCAATGACGCCCCTTCACCAAAGGAGTGACGAACCCGCCCTCTTCGCTCGCCGAAGCAGTACTGGAAATCGCAGATTACTTTGGCGTTCCGGCTTGTGCTAGGCTCATTCTAACGAGGACGGTTTGATGGCAGCTTTACTCACTAACATTCAGCCGACAGACACGGGTTGGGTGATCGACATGACTCCCGAAATGGTTCGCGTCGCCGGAGTCGAACCAGGCTCGGTCATAGTCTTTTACCTCCAGGACGGAACCGTGGCCGCGGATATCTTGCCACCTGCCGGCGATAAATTGCGCGATGAGGTTCATGGGATCGCCGCAGAATTTACCGATGCGTTTGCGGAGATGAAACGGCGTGGGTACTGAAGCAGTCGTTTACATCCCATACGTCAAGGCGGCGCTGGTTCATATTGAGTTAATGCGTTTCTTAGAAAGACGCATTACGGGGTTTTCAGTCGCGAACTCGTCGCTTCCGCTCTGACTCGCCCTCAACAAGCTGCCCACCAACGATTTACAATTCACTGTTTCCATCGTGCTATACTTCGCGCCAACGATTAACAAAATGTCGCAAGCATTACCACTGCCACCACCCGGATTCGAGGCGCTTTCAGTCGATGAACAGATCGACTACGTTCAATCCCTTTGGGATCACATCGCCGCGAGGCCAGAAGACGTCCCGGTACCCGATTGGCACCGAGAAATATTGGCTGAACGATTGGCAACCCATCATGCGGATAAGGATCAGGGCAAAGACTGGGAAGAATTTGAAAAGGATCTCACCTCCGAACTAAACCAACGGACCACGTAATGAAGCGACGCACCTTCGTCCGCCCGGAGGCGCAAGCCGATATCAGAGAAGCCGCGCGATGGTACGAGGGGCGTGAGACAGGTTTAGGCATCCGTTTCATTGGCGAGATTCGCGCTTCACTTCAACACATCGCTGACAACCCTCTTCGGTTTCCCACTGTCGATGAAGATGTGCGCCGCGCGCTGCTTCACAGGTTTCCATACTCCATCTATTTCGTAAACGAACCAGAAGCCGCTGCAATCATCGCGGTGCTTCATCAACACCGTCGCCCTGCTGCCTGGAAGTCTCGTCGATAGGCCAGTAGCCGACGGTGAGTGAGGGCTCAAGTCATCACGCTGAAAGCGTGAGATAAAATAGCCTGGGGTAAGCGCGAAGCGCGCCACCTCAGGATCACGTCCCCTAAAAACACAAAAGCCCGCTTGAGCGGGCGACAGATTTGAAGCGCGGTGACCTGTCACCGCTTTTGATTGGCTCGGAGTTCGGCCGTCAGACCGCCACGCAAAAACGGCAGAATCGAAGGCTTGACCGGGGTTCTCCAAATTCTCTCAAATTCCGCTCTCGACTCGAAGTCCAGCTGTGCGTGCACAGGAGAAAACTGCGTCTGATTCAATCTACTGCTTCTGCACGTTCGCTAACCACAGGTGTGCGTTATCCAACTGCACGCGCACGGCGCCAAACTGAACGCGCACGGCGCCAAATTGCACGCGCACGGCGCCGAACTGCAGGTGTACGCCCGCCAACTTCGCCTGCACGCCGTCCAACTGCATGTGTACACCCGCCAACTGCACCTGCACGCCGTCCAACTGCATGCGCATGTTGTCCAACTGCATGCGAACGTTGCCCAACTGCAAGCGCACGCTGGCCAACTGCACGTGCATGTCGGCCAAAAACATCAGCAAAAATGGGCTAATCACGAGATTTGCGTCAAAATGCCACCTATCCTGGCTTGGCCGCTCGGGATAGGACTGAACCGCTTCCCTGAGTCGGCCAAAAGGGCCAGGCGTGCTCGTTCGCGTCAGCGGACGATTGAAAATAGCCCGGACTTTCAAGCCGGGTTAACGGTGAATATGAGAAATGAGCCCGCTTTAGCGGGCAACAGATTTGGAGTGCGGTGGCTCGACACCGCTTTGGATTTGCTTCGGAGTTCTGCCGTCAGACCGCAACGCGAGAATCGCAGAATCGAAGGCCTGACCCCAATTCTGACCTCCCTTGATAATTTACTTTTGTCGTTTGTAACCCGCGATAGGGTCGCGGCAGTCACCCGACATCGGGTCTCCAACCGAGCATCTCGGTTGGAGTGGAGCGGTCAGGGAGGCTCAGAGGCATCCATCGTTCGTTGAAGCTGATTTCTGTTCGCAAGATTATCAAGAGATGCTATAGTCTCTGAAATCCTAGGGCTCACTGACTAAACCCACATCAGGAGTAAATCCGTGGCAAGAAATGACGTTGTTCTGCTGGACAGTCTAGTTGATAAGGCGCGTGATCGCCTCGGGAAGAATCGCGACGAATCCGAGATCTTTGAACTTTTTTGTTTCGATCAACTGTTAAAGGATTATGACCTCTCATATGACGAACTTGAGGAAGGATGGACGGATGGTACGGACGATGGTGGCGTAGACGGGTTCTTCATATTTGTTGACGGCAAGCTGGTGACTGAAGATGTCGTCGCGGATTTGGCAGGATCCGCAGCCCGACTCGCGCCAGAGGTTCAAGTCGTAGTGTTCACGATTCGACGATCTGACTCATTCAAACAGCAGCCAATAAACGCACTATGCAGTTCAATCCCTGAACTATTTGATCTCCGGAAAACGGAAGATGAGCTCGGCTATCCTTTCTCAAGTGCCGTATTGAGTCAGCGCGCCGCATTTCTAACTACATTTGTTGCACTAGCCGACCGGCGACCAAATCTACGTATAAAGATTTACTACTGCAGCCGCGGGGACACCAATACGCTCGCTGAGAATCTTAGAAGCAGAGCCGAACAATTGCGCGAGAATATGCGGGGATTGTTTAGCCACGCGGTTTCGTCTGTTGAATTTAAGGGAGCCAGCGAGCTATTAGAACTCGCCAGAAGGCAACCTATCTATTCGCTCCGTCTGAGATTTATCGAAAGCTACATTTCGCGAGAGGGGAAAAACTACGTTGTGCTGGCAACTCTGCCCGACTATTTCGCATTCATCAGCGACGAAGCTGGGGAGTTGCGCCGATACCTCTTCGAGTCGAACGTAAGGGATTATTTGGGGAAAAGCCAAATCAACAGCGACATAATCAAAACGCTTCAAAGAAAGTCCGGCGCTGCAGCAGAGGATTTTTGGTGGCTGAACAATGGAGTTACAATTCTGGCCACTCACGCGACAGTAGTGGGAAAAGAGATTAGCCTTGAGAATGTACAAATAGTAAATGGACTTCAAACGACCGAAGCAGTTCATCAGTATCTATCAGAAAGCGGTGTTGCTAGTGATGACCGCTCGATACTGTTAAAAATTATCCTTACGTCTGACGAGGCAGCAAGGGCAAGGATAATAAAGGCCACGAATTACCAGAACACGGTCGAACTCGCCTCTCTGCGCGGACTAGATAAAATTCAACACAATATCGAAGAGTTCCTCGCTGATAAAGACTGGTTTTATGACCGCAGAAAGAATTTTTATAAGAACCAAGGGAAACCTGCTGATCGAATAGTATCAATCTCATATCTCGCGGACGCCGTGCGAGCGATAGCCCTTGCGGATCCTGCTAGTTCTCAACGCCAACGGGGGAGGGCGCTGAGAATTGATCGTGTTTATTCCGAGATATTCAATACTGATTGGGACTTAGACGTTTACTGGGCCAGTCTTGAAATCACGCGTCGCGTCCAAACAGTCCTCGAGTCGGAAAGAAGACACTTTGAAAACTCTCCGATCGCGTTGGTACATCACGTCGGATTCATTTATGCCTGCTCGAAGTTGGGGCTAGGTTACTCTCCTTCGCAAGTGGGGCAACTAGCTGCTCGGCTCCCCAATGATGAAGAGGTTTTCTTCATTCGTGAGGAGTTAAGAAAGGTTAAGGGAACGCAGCAATATTTGGGAACAATACCTCTTCGAGAATCCTCGGAACTTACCCTTCAAAAATTCGGGGCTGAAATCCGCTTCGATCATGCCTTTGTACAAGAAATAGTCAAAGAATTCTACGCTCAGAGCCAAAAGGTCTCGGGTTCCGTTAAAAGATTGATGTGGGAGCGGAACCTAGCGTTAATTGAGGGTACCGACGGGAGGAACTACTATTTTCACAAAAATGATCTACAAGATCAGATAGAATTCGGCGCATCTCTAATAGATGTCATGGTTGAATTTGACATAAAGAGGCCAGCATTTAGATCTGCCGGCACTGCCGAGAACGTAAGAAAACGCGTCGAGACCCAAAAACCTAAAGACGCTTGATCGCGCAGCTCTGAAACTCTCAGGAGTCCCAGTTACTTACACTTGCTAAACCCGCAGTCGC
Source organism: Blastocatellia bacterium (assembly GCA_033856915.1). Lineage (GTDB taxonomy): Bacteria > Acidobacteriota > Blastocatellia > Pyrinomonadales > Pyrinomonadaceae > UBA11740. Next base: position 78,791 of record JAWVEB010000066.1, read on the forward strand.
GACAAAAATCGCATCCACTCGCATGCTCCAATTGACCGGAGCATTCGGGGCATTTACCGATCATTGTGGACATGATCGCTCCCGTGACTTGAGTAGTATTGGCGCCTTGTTGTTTCCCCAGGGCCCGGGCGGAGTCGGGGTGACCTTTCAGGCGGCGGTTGGTGATCATGATGCATTCGGCGACGGCTTGTTCGGGAGAGGTCAGCAGGCGCTCGTTGAACCAGACGGCGTGGGTGCCGGTGACTTTGTTCAGGCTGTAGCTGACTTCCGCGGCGTCGAATCCGCCGCGCAACATCTTCGAAGCCAGCATGCCTACGCCGCCGCTGATGGGGCCGGTGGCAAAGACTTCCTGAATCATCTCGTTATCATGATTGACGGTCACGTAGAGGTTCTGGCCGTCGAAAGGAATGCGCCAGGTCGCGCCCACGAGTTCGCGCGGACGTTCGAGACGAATCGCGCCCATCTTGCGCGCCGCGGCTTCCGCTTCCGCCAGACGCCGCGCCGCTGCTTCGTTTTCTGATTCAGTGCCGACGGGCGCTGTCTCTGCCAAAGTCTCGACGACGGTCGTGGTCGTGACCACAGTTGTCGGTTCGTTCTTCGGCTCCTGCTTCATCGAAGTCAGCACCTGGTTTTCGCGCGAGCCGTCGCGATAGTAACTGACGGCTTTGCAGCCAAGCTGGCGCGCCAGGCGATAGAGATGATCGACTGACTCAACCGTGTCGTTGACTGCGCCGTTGCAGGTCTTCGAAACGCTGTTGTCGACGTTGCGCTGCGCGGCGGCGAGCACGTGCACGTGCTGCTCTGCGCTGATGGACATGGCCGAGATGAAATAAGACGGCAGCTCGTGCTCATGCTCGACCACGTAGGCGGCGGCCGCGTCGATTGAATCCGGGTCGGTCTGATCGACATCTACTCCCAAAGCCTGAGCCGCCAGGGTGTGCACATAGGTGCGGGTGCCGAGGGTGTCTTTGCGCACGTAGGCCCAGGAGAAGTTGGGTTCAACTCCCGAAGACGTTTCCGCCACAAGCGAAATCGTGCCGGTCGGAGCGATCGTCGTTACTTCATAGTTACGTAGCGTCAGCGGCACTTCCCGAGAGATGCCGATCTCGTCATAGACGAATTTTGCGTACGCTTCGCGGTTCGCTTCCAGTTCGGGAAACACGCCGCGCTCGGCGCCCAGACGCAGGCTTTCAGTCCAGGCTTCGCGACGAACAAAGCCCATCACTTCATCCATCAGGTCTATCGACGCCGGCGAGCCGTAACTGATCTTCAGATTCAGACACAGATCGGCAAAGCCCATGATGCCCAGGCCCAGCGGGCGCGTGCGTTTGACTACGTCGTTGATTTCAGGCAGCGGCCAGGCACACGTGTCGATCACGTTGTCGAGAAAGCGTGTGCACTGATGCGTAACTGCCGCCAGGCGATCCCAATCCAGACGGTTTTCGCGATCGTAGAACTTGGCCACGTCGATCGAACCCAGATTGCACGAGTTCGCGAAGTGCAGGAACTGTTCGCCGCACGGATTGCTCGCCATAATCGGCCCCATCGAGTTCATCATGTGATTGTGGCGATTGACTTCGTCGATAAAGGCGATGCCCGGCTCGGCATACTTGTGCGCGCTGGCAATGATGCGGTTCCAGATGTCCGGAGCGTAAGCCATGCCCGGGGTCGGCGGCTCTTCAATCATCGCGTCCGAAAGATCTGCCGTGTCGAAGGTGTCCTTGTCGCGAAAGGTGATCGTGGAACCATCGGGACGCCGGTAGACAACATAGTCGCGGCCAGTCACTGGATCAAAAATCGGATCACTCCAAAGCTCGCCGTCAAACTCGAGCTGGAACCATTCGTTATGCTCAACCGCGGCGAGAAACTTGTCGGTAACGTTGACCGAGATATTAAAGTTGGTCAGCGAGTGCTGATCGTTTTTGGCGTGAATGAAACGCAGAATGTCCGGATGCGTGACTCGCATCATGCCCATGTTGGCGCCGCGACGGACGCCGCCCTGCTTCACCGTGTCAGTCGTTGTATTGAAAATATTCATGAACGACACCGGGCCACTGGCCACTCCATGAGTGGTGCTGACCATGGCGCCGCTGGGGCGAAGTTTTTCGAAGGTGAAGCCGGTGCCGCCGCCGGTCTGGTGAATGATCGCGGCGTCGGTAGCTGTCTTCATGATGCCGGCGATCGAGTCAGGCACATCGAGCACAAAGCACGCGGCCAGTTGTCCGTTCGGTTTGCCGGCATTGACCAGGCACGGCGTGTTGGGTACGAATTCGCGCGCCTGCATGATCCCGGACATGGCGGTGAAGAACTCGTCGCGCTTGTCTGGGTCCGTTTCGGCCACTGAGACGTGAGCCACCACGCGCGCGACGATGTCTGACCATTCTTCCAGAGAGGCACTGCGCGCATCTTTCAAGGAATAGCGCTTTGAGATGACGCGCCCGGCATTCAGCCCAAGCGGCTTGATCTCACGCTGGAGGGAAACAGTCGCTTCGGGGATTTCGTTCTGAGACACCTTGGTCATCTTTACACCACTGGCCGTGTTCATCTAGTTTACCTTTCCCGCGCGAGGACCGCACGCGAGCAGATTTTGGGGAATAAAATACGTCAACGATCCGCGATCGCTGTTTTAAAACTTAAGTTGTTTGCAGGTTAATACGGTCGGTTTTTCGAAGTCACAGAAAACCTTGCGGAATCGGGTTTAGACCCTTCTACCCGCCGCCGCCAGCCGCCTCAATCCGAGCAGGTCGCACTATACACCCGCTAATCGGGCGATGTCAATATCTTGTGGTTACTTTTTTTTTCAACACGATAGAGTGTGTTTCTTGAGGCGCTACTTTAAGGGCTAAGTGGCTGGGAATCAGGCCGTTAGGATGGCCCAGAAGGACTTGAAAGCTTGAAAGGAGACGTCCGCTCAGGTGAGAACAAAGCAAAGAAGGAGGTTGGGCTCCGTTAGGAGCCAAATGTTTATAGCGAGCGTCGATGTTGTTTCTCAGTTCCTTAAGGAGTTGCATGCCTTTCGCTCCTGAAGGAGATCAGAAAACGGGGAGGACACACAATGCTATAAACATTTCGCGCCTAACGGCGCTTCGGAACAAACGACAGAGACCCGAGCTTGCGATTGAGATTTTTCTACTTACCTGGCGACCCACCGGAAAGGAGCATGTCCAGCTCTCGATTTTGATTGTCAAGCATGCCAAAGGTATCCGCGGTTTCTTCAAGCATCTGGCGCGTCATCGCAATCGAATCACTGAGCTCTTCGAAGTGCAGAGCAGAGACCCTTTCGGGAGTTGGCAGGGTTACCACTTGATCGCTGACGAGCCCGAAAAAATTTTCGATTGATTGCAACTGTCCTTCGACCAGGCGCACAGATCGCTCCAGGTCGTTGAACGCGGCTACCCTGCGTTTGAGGATTTCGGCGTTCGCCTGCTGTACGCGCCGGGCACGATCGTCGGGAGAATTCCGGATCGCATGCTCGGCCTGTTTCAATTGGTTCTGCACCGCCTGGCGATTAATTGCTCGCAGGTGATGTTTGCGCCGGCGGTAGACATCAAGGAGATCGACGAAGTCCTCCCAACGCTGATCGAGGCTTTGAATATTGGCGGGGACCTGTTTGCTGGTGGTGAATTTTTTATAGTTTGTATAGATCTGATTCTTCATCCAGCGCAGGTACTCTACGGCCTCACGCTCGCGTGGATCGAATCCTTTGATTACCGCTTCGCGCTGGGCCTCACGAAGCTTCCGCGCGCGCTCATTTTGGCGACGCTCAACCAAACGACGATAGAAAGGAGTAGCTGGCACAACGGCGAGATAAATTGCTTCGGCTCCCATTCCGGCCATCAATGGGATCACATCCTGAAAGTACGCGGCCACGATGGCAAAGCCGGCCATGCCCCAAAAGTTAATCGGCTCTTTAAATGCCTCTTTCAGGTACCGAAAATCGATCTTGGGCAATTCCATTTATCTTACGAAACGAGTCTGCTCTTTGTTCGTGCGGCCATTCCCAACTGAGGTTTGGAGTTCCGCCTATTGCTGCGGCGTAGTCTCGCCCTGGGCCGGTAATGCCTGCTGCACTGAATCAGAACTCCCGGCAGGCAACAAACCCATATCGCGTTTGTACTGGAGCAGCTTGTCCTGCAACTGCATGTCCTTCGCTTCGCGCTCAATTTCCTGCATCTGCGTATCGACCGACGTTGCGCCGAGTTGCATCTTTGCCTCGGCAGTCGCTACGCGCCGATCAATCTTGTCGCGCATCTCGTCAAAGGTCGACGAATCATCACCCAACTGAAACGATGACATGGTCTGCGCAATCTGCTCTTGAATCTTAGCCTGTCTTGCCTGGCTGACCAGCCGGCTTGCCTCAGCGGTTCGCTGTTCAAATTGAATTTTGTAGCTGTCACGAAGCTTTAGTGCTTGCTGGGATGCAAGTTTCGCATACTCAAGTTGATTACCGGTGCGCTGGAGATCGATCTGAGCTTGATGAAGACGCCCGATGTAGGCGGTCGCCAGATCGTCCCGCTTCATCTTGATCGAGGCTTTTATCTTACTATCTAGATCTACTACTTGTTCTTCGAGTCGCTCCTTAGCCTTGGCCAGCATTCCTTCATTCGCCATAACCTGAGCCACATTGTTGTTCAATTCGGGAATACGGTCGCGCATGTCACGAATTGTTTGCTGGAGTATCAGCTCAGGATCCTCAGTCCTCTCAACAACACCCCCAAACATCGCCCTCATGGAGCGCTTGAATCTATTCCAAAGTCCCATTTTTGTTGATCCTCCAGCAGGAAGTCTCGAAGAGAAATGACATTGTGTACGAGGTTGAGCAGTTCACCCTCGGCCCTTTTGTACGAAAGATTCATGCGTAGGGTTGCAACCGGAGCCCTAGTTTCGGTGCGAGTATAGCAAGACTCAGCTAATAGCGGCTAGGAACAGGACCTGTCGATGTTGGGTGAAATTGAACCCGTCCTTCAAAAATGGCTGGTCGATCGCTTTAGTACTTCAAAGGCCGCGTTGATCTCCTTCATCCGCACTTCGGCAAGCTGGTAGTGTTCATTCGAGACTTCTGTTTACTACGCAGGCTCAAGTTTTCGAGGGACATTTTCCAATGTCCCTTCGGTAATGCATACCGTCCCAATGTATGTTGGCAATCGCACCGTAGCAGCGGGACAAGGCGAGGTCGAGCGTCTCTCCCTTTGCCGTAACGCCGAGCACTCTCCCTCCCGCGGTAAGCCATTCTCCGTTCGACCCGCGCGAGGTCGCAGCATGAAAGACAGCGACGTTCCCGTCTCGTTCGATATCCAACCCGTTTATCACTGCACCGATTTCAGGCTTAGCCGGATAGCCTCGCGCAGCAAGCACCACGCATGCGGAGGGTTCATCAGACCATTCGATCTCAATCTCACCTAAACGCGTTTCACTAATCGCCTGAAAGATCATTGCAGGGTCACTCTTCAGCCGCATCATGATTGCCTGAGTTTCCGGATCGCCAAAACGCACGTTGTACTCAAGCACGCGCGGCCCATCCGACGTCAGCATCAAACCCACGAATAGCACGCCGCGAAACGGAAAGCCTTCATCGCGCGCTCCCTGCAAGGTCGGCTGAACGACTTCGCGAACAATTCGTTCGCGCATGGCATCATCCAGAATACCTGCCTCAGTGATAGAGCCCATGCCGCCCGTGTTGGGCCCGGTATCGTTTTCGCCGACCCGTTTGTGATCGCGCGAGGCCGGCATCAGGCGAAAGTCTTTGCCATCAGAGAAGAGGAGCAAAGACACTTCCCGTCCGGTTAGCGCCTCTTCGATAATGATCCGTTGCGTGGCATCTGCGCTGATCGTCCCGCCCATTAGATCCTCGACGGCTTTTGTGGCTTCGAGCCGTGATCCGGCCACAATCACGCCCTTTCCCGCCGCCAAGCCATCGGCTTTGACGACCACCGGGGTGGATTCACCGCCGAATTCACCGGTCCGCAAAATTCCTACCGCTTCGTCAGCAGACGAAGCAATCCGGTAACGAGCAGTGGGAATCGAGTGGCGGCGCATGAAATCTTTCGCGAACGCTTTGCTTGATTCCAGACGCGCGGCTTCCCTTCCAGGTCCGACGATTCTTAGCCCGCGCTTTTCGAACTCGTCGACGATACCGGCGGCTAAAGGACCTTCGGGCCCGACCACGTTCAGTTCAATTTTTTCCGCTTCGGAAAAAGATGCCAGGGCAGAGATATCGTCAACGCTGAGGGGCGGGCACCTGGCTATCTCGGCTATGCCCGCATTACCGGGCGCGCAAAAAAGATCCAGCGGTTGAGTTGCATTTCTGCGCAGCGCCCAGAGCAGCGCGTGCTCTCTCCCTCCTGAACCAATCACCAGAATTCTCATTTTTCGAAAAGAGTTCTTCTGCTCATGCCCGCTGCCAGTCAACTCCGATTACGATCGAGGAACTCGCACGAAACTCTCGCATGAAATATGCAAACACAATTTCCGCGAAAATGCTTGACAGTCGCTGGCCTTAGTCATATAAGTGCAGCCGCTGTGGCCGCCGCTTTTGAACCATCAGCGAACCAGCACTAGTTCAGTTTTTTCGCGGCCTCCTCGTACAGCCTGCGCAAGTTCGCGCCTACCTTTGTGGCGTCGGTGAACCGGGGAGGGTAAACCACAATGTCGAACAACAAGCCGCGACAGATCGAAACTCAGCAGTCCCCTGACTTTCAGGATCGACCGATCACGTGCGTCGATTGCTGCGAGCCATTCATTTGGTCTGCGGGGGAACAGATCTTCTTTCACGACAAGGGCCTGAAGAACGAACCGAAGCGTTGCAAGCCCTGCAAACAAGCCAAGAATGAGCGGCTGGACGCGATTTCCGCGGCCCAGGTCTCCGGCATCAGGCAGCGCATTGAGGTGATCGTGATCTGCGCCCAATGCGACGAGGAGACCACCGTGCCTTTTTATCCGTCGCAGGGACGTCCGGTCTATTGCCGCTCCTGCTTCCTTGCCGGACGAGCCATGACCGCGACGGCTTGAAATTCGCTGTGACGATCCAGTCTAGTGCTCAAGATGATAAGGCACGTTCGTCACGACGACTCCCTTTTTGAAAAGCAACGCGCCCTTCAGAAACAAAGTATTCTGATTGTGCAGTAAATTCTGCCACCACTTCGCCGGGACAAACTCGGGCAGCACGATAGTAATCACTTCGCCGTGCGAACTGCGCTTGACCCGATCGACATAGTTGAGCAGCGGGCGCTGCAACGACCGATAGGGTGAAGCCACCACGACCAGATTCACCCCTGACCCCCACTGCTCCCATTTTTCGCGTAGCTTTCGCGTGTTCTCTTCGTCGAGATTTACATACACCGCCGTGACGTGATGGGGCGCGATCGACTTCGCGTATTCAAGCGCCGCAATTACTCCGCGATGAATGCCAGAGATGGGCACGATTACTTCGTGGCGAACCGGCCGCAGGCTTTCCAGGCCTTCGGTAGAGAGCTGTTCGGCGACTTCAAGATAATGCCGGTGGATTCTAAGAAACAGCAGCACCAAGAATGGAATCAACACTACGACGATCCACGCGCCATGCATGAACTTGGTGAGAATGAAAACCATCAGCACGACGAAGGTCGAGACCGCCCCGACGCCGTTGATCACCAGATATTTTTTCCAATGCGACTTCTTTTGAAGCTGAGCAACATCCGCCATGGAATTCGGCGCTGCAGTCGCGAGAGACCTGGCCTCGAGTTTCCCTGTTAGGTTGTCTTCTGATCTAGTTCGATTCCCGGCAGCGGCTGGTGCTGGTGTGCCGGCAGACGCCCGCAAGCCGCGCAACATATTTCCCTCGCGCCACCAATGAACGACCATTCCTGCCTGCGACAAAGTGAATGAAAGAAAAACTCCCACGGCGTACAGAGGAATCAACCGGCTCGTGTCTCCGCGAAAAGCCCAAACCAGTAATCCCGAAAAGACGGCCAGCAGGACGATGCCGTTGGAAAACACCAAACGATCACCAAGGTTGGCAAGCTGTCTCGGCAAAAAGCGATCCCGCGCGAGGAGGGACGCGAGACGCGGAAAACCCGCATAGGATGTATTAGCAGCCAGTACCAGGATCGCTGCGGTCGTGGCCTGCACAACGTAATAGAACCACCCCAACTTACCCACGAAAACGATACGCGCGATTTGCGAGATGACTGTCTCGTGCTCATGCGGATGAATGTTGAAGAGACGCGTCAGCAGGCTGGCGCCTAAAAACATTATGATCAAAAGGGCGGCCATCCATGAGAGCGTCGTCGCGGCATTTCTTGACTCAGGCTGCTTGAATGCCTGGACGCCGTTCGATATCGCTTCGATCCCGGTAAGCGCGGCGCAACCATTCGCGAACGCTCCCAGCAAGAGAAGCAGACTTAACGGGTGAGCTTGATAACCTTCAGCGATCTTCAGGTCGACATCGTTGGGCGCCGGAACAATGCCAGGACTGGTGTAATAGCGGAATAGGCCGTACCCGATCAAACACAGAAAACTAAAAATGAATGCATAGCTGGGCGCGGCAAACAACGAACCTGCTTCGCGCACGCCGCGTAGATTCGCAACCGTTATGAAGCCAATGAAAAAGAGGCATAACAAGATGCGATGATTGTGCAGCTCTGAGAAACGCGTCCCCATCATGGCTGAAGTGATGGCTTCAACTCCCGCCGCAACCGAAACGGATACCGTGAGAACGTAATCGACAAGTAGCGAGGCGCCTGCGACCAGTCCCGGTAAAGTGCCCAGATTTTCTTTGGCGACGATGAATGCCCCGCCACCAGAGGGGTAGGCATGAATAGTCTGGCGATAACTGATGGCCACGATTACCAGCAGAATGGCGATGGCAATCGAAATGGGGATTACGTGGCTAAAGGCGTCGGTCTGGCCGGCGACGTAAGCCGCGGCCAGCACCAGGAGAATCTGTTCCGTTGCGTATGCAGTGGACGAGAGTGCGTCCGAAGCGAAGATCGCCAGGGCAGTCTTCTTGGTAAGTCGTTCGTGTGCTAAGCGTGCCGTTCTGATCGGACTACCGACCAGCAGACGCTTTAATGAGGCCATTTTTTATCTAAGGCAAATCCCTCGTTAATCGCGGCGCTAAAAATGCCACAGCGTGCGCTCCGAAAGCGGCGACTGTGGCGAAGCGCCCACTACGAGGTGGCCTGATGCTTCATTTATTCCAAGAGGGATAAGTTCGAGTTCATTGTCGGGCCGTATTTTATGCCACTTCCTGGGAAAATCCAACGATGCAATTTTTATCGGGACAGTGGCGGAACTGAAACGGCGCTCAAAAACTCGGCCCTAAAAAATAAAGCGGGCGGGGCCCTCCCACAAGCCCCACCCTAAGGCCACGTGTCCTCACCCCACGCGACCACTTCGCCCAGCGGGGAGCCAGGCGCGGGATGATTATGCACAAACCACATAAAAGATGCAACCGAAACTTCCGGTTTTTTTTCGTGTTCATTGACGCAATTATCGTTGCGAACAACGAATCACTTTTCGTGATAGATCCCATCACTTTGTCTGGGGCAAAACCGACTCAATACCGTGAAGCAGGACGATGACTAAATCGTCCCCACCGCCCTGATTTTTTGCCTTCAGCGAAACGTAGTCGTTAGTCACATCACTGATCGTTCCTTCGTAAATGCCGCCGGAGATAGTCTTGATAATGACTGACTGTCCACGAAAGCGAATCAGGAGATTTTCGATGTGTTGATAGTTCATTTTGAATCCCTTCGGCGCTGAACAGCGAACTCACTGTAAACTATGAGGCCCGTTTCCGACTGTCCCAGGTCACGAAAAATAAGCGATAGCCATCAGGATCTTGCAAGCTGACAAACCGCCCGCCCCAACCTTCGTCCGTCGGTTCACTAACTTGCACTTCGCTCCTCTTCAATGCTTCGTGGAACTGATCCACGTCGCGAACCCCAATTACGAAGTGTACGCCCCGACCACGTTTGAGCATTGTTTCGATCTGCTGCACTAGAGTAATTCGCAAAGAACCCGCTCGCAGCGAGGCAATAGGTGGTTCGGCTCCCTGATTGTGTGATTCGATTTCAAACCCAAGTCGTTCGTGATAGAACGACACTGAGTCTTCAAGGTTGTTCACCTCGAGAAACAGAAGATCGAGACCTGTAACCATGAACGCCTTTTCGCCTAGATAAACGTCAGAACCAGATAGACAACATAACCGCCCGCGCAAATGAGCGACCAGAAGGCGATCTCCTGTAGGGTCCGAAAGCGGAGCGCCGGATGTCGCGCCGGAAATAACGCGCGCGCGTTGGTCATCGCCGCATGCGCCATGATCACACCGAAGAGAACCACTCCCGCTGCCAGGATCGAGAGCGGCCAAAGAAACCACAAGCCGTTAAAGTGGACCAGGAACAGAAGCATTAACCCCACGAGCATGCAAAGCAAAGCACTCAGCAATTGGCCATACACTCCAACATCGCGCGCCGCCGGAGTCGCCGCAATCGGAGCAGCCATGGGCACCGGACGAGAACGCCGCGAATCGTATTCTCTCCGCCTGGCTTCATCGTGCAGTATTTGATACGCCTCATTCAGCGCCTTCATGCCATCTTCGGAACCGCCGCGATCAGGGTGATGCTGATGGGCCAACCTCTTGTAAAGACGTTCGATCTCACGCGGCGAAGCGGTTTCGCTGGCGCCGAGAACATGGTAGTAGTCTTTATTCGCGTTTGATGGATCCAATCTGGTTCGGCATTGTAGAGTCGCAGGTACGGATTTTCAATTGATCGTGATCGATTTGGTGATCTTATAACGGCTCTGCCGGTAGTCAGTTTTAGCCTGGCGACCTTCTCATTAGCATCGGGGCTTTAGCCCAGTGTTTAGTTGGTACGTGAGGAAGAGAAACCGTTTCAAACGGTTTCAGATTATCGCGCGTCCTAGATTCACCGGGCTAAAACCACGGTGCTAATGAGAACTGGCGACACAAACCGCATGCATAATTCTCACTAGGCTTATGCCCCGGATGCTGATACCTTTTGAAAGTCATGGCCCAGACCTTCGCACCCGGTGACGATCTAATATTTCAGCTTGAAAGCGGCTTTGGGTTGCTACGCGTAATTGCCATAGATCAACCCATAGATCCAATAGACCAACGCGACTCTGGACGTGTCTGGCACTTGCTTGCCTATGAAGAATTCTTTCCGGACGTCGAGTCTGCCGAGCGAGCCCTGACCGCTCCGTGCGCGCTCCACGTGCGGAACCCACACATGGCTCTGACCGATCGAGCGTTCGAGCGCACTCCGGCGGCGCGTCTGGGAAATCGGCCCGTTACCGAGGCCGAACGCATTGCTTATCTGGAGTGGAAAAACGTCGGAGAGGTCTCGGATCGTTCGGCGCTTTTAATGCTGGGTATCCGTTAAACAAAAACTTTTTGAAAATAGCGAACCATGCATAACTCAACCATCCCGAAATCGTTGCGAGTTCGCAGTCGTAGTTTAGTCCTACTTGGCGCCGTCCTACTTTTCCTCAGTCTCCCTTTGAGCCTCGCAGCCCAGCGCCGCGAGCGAATCGTCGACTCATGGAAACCTACCCATTACGATGTTTCACTCTCCTTCAACGATCAGCTCAGTGAAATCTCCGCGGCCCGAACGGATATTACCCTTGAGGTGCTCGCCGCAACTCTGACCAAGATAGATGTGGATTTTGGCGAGCTGCCGATCGATGGGGTGACGATAGCCGGCTCGCCCGCTCGCTTTGAGCGAAGGCCTGAGGTGTTAGACGTCTTCCTACAACACGCAGCGAAACGCGGCGATAAACTAACCTTAACGATCAACTATCACGGGCGGCCTAAGGACGGACTGATCTTCGCGGAGGATCGTGACGGCAAGCCCTCGGCCACCGGAGACAACTGGCCCAACCGCGTCCATCAATGGATCCCCTGTCTCGATCATCCGTCCGCAAAGGCAACGGTGTCATTCACCGTCGCCGCCCCGAAGCGTGAACTTGTGGTCGCTAACGGCAAGGTCGTGTCGATGGACCGTACCAACAAAACTACGACCCTTTGGGGTTTCGATGAGACGAAACCGATTCCGGCCTACTGCATGGTCATTGCCGTGAGCGAGGGCGTAAAGATCGATGCCCAGGAGCAGACGGTTACGCCACTGTCTTACTACGTGCCAAAGAAGGACGCCGCTTATGCGCCGAAGGGATTTGCGCCAGCCGCGCCGGCTTTGGCCTTCTTCAGCCAGACAATCGCGCCTTATCCTTATGAAAAATTGGCCTTGATTGTCGGCGCGACGCGGTTCGGTGGAATGGAAAACTCCAGCGCAATAGTTTTTGCCAGCACAATCTTTGAACCGCGCAGCAACGACCAAATGAGCCGCCGATTCGACATTCCCACACGGACCGAAGACGTCGTGGCCCACGAAATCGCGCATCAATGGTTTGGTGATTCGGTAACTGAATCCACGTGGGCGGACCTTTGGCTGAGCGAGGGCTTTGCGACTTATTTCGCCGGGCTATTCATCGAAAAACAGGAAGGCGAGGACTCCTTTCGCGAGTACATGCAAAATGCCGCCGCCCGCTACTTCGCTTACGAACGGCAACGCAACGCTCCCATCCACGATAGCGAAACGCAGGATTTGATGAAGCTGCTCAACCCCAATAATTATGAAAAGGGCGCGTGGGTCCTGCACATGCTCCGGCGGCGCCTCGGCGACGACGATTTCTTCAAAGGCCTGCGCGATTACTACAACGCCCATCACGAAGGCAACGCGACCACTGAAGACTTGCGTCTCGCTCTGGAAAAATCTTCAGGCAAAAACTTGAAGGAGTTTTTTGCGCGCTGGGTTTATGGCGCCGGTCATCCGGTCTACGAGTTCTCCTCGAACCTGAGCGGCGATTCGCTGACTATTGTGCTCAAGCAGACACAGAGCGGCGAGGCCTTTCTCGATCCCGTGCCAGTCGAAATCAACAACGGCGCCACAAAACAGCGGACGACGATCACGCCTAAGGGAAAGCTGGCGTCGGTGCGTGTGCATACGAAAGGACAGCCCACGTCCATCCAAATTGATCCCGACGGGACGCTCCTCAAAGAGGTAACGGCTGCACCTTAGCGCAAACTAGGTTTGCTGCTTGAAGATCACGCCGACAAAGCGATCCACTATCCACCCGAAACGCATCCTTGCCTCAAGTTATTTCGTGTTCGAGGATGATCCCTTTTCTCTTTGCTCACCCTCAAAGACCAAGGCGTTGCCTATATTCAACTGAAGAGATAAACGCCGTATCCATGTCGGCGCTGACAAAGTTGCCGTCAAAGCTGTTCAGCTTATTTGGCCAGAAGTTGTAGCCTTGATGGTCTGCGTCCGGAGCGTCGTTCGGATTCCTTCGCAAGTAACCAAAGTACTGCATCAAGACAAACGCCCGATTGAATTCCTGCTGCTGCGCCTGAACTGTAGCGGTTTAGCGCCGGGTTCAGACTAGTAGTCGCTTGAGTGTGTGATTTATATGACGTAAGTTACACGCTCGGAGAACGTGGGCGCGCTTCGACGCGACGAAGTCAGTACCGGGAGCGGCAGCGACCGGGTCGTCAAGTCACGCACGACGCTCTAAAGAGGCCAGACCCGGTCGCTACCGCTCCCGGTACTGACCTCATCGCTATCGGCCTCCTGAGACTGCACTACCTGCACAGACGCGTTCACTGGTTAGCCCGCTCGACAACATTAGTATTCCATGTTCAGTGAACGCATAGGGTCGATACTTAACATTGGGTCCACGCTTAAAGGTCACAATCTGTGACCTTGAAAGAACGCCAAGAAAGGCAGAGCCCTTGCGGCATCGAACCTAACCCTTCCGTGCCCAACCGCCTTTGAAGTAGAATGGCCTCGAAATCCAAAGCAATTAAATCGTCGCAGGATCGCACGGGAAAAAAGAGTGGTAACGACCGCCCAACCGTCTCGACTAACACGACCGCCGCAATCCGCTTTTAAGCGCTGGCTGTTCGAAGGCTACGTCAAAGAGATCGAAGGCCCCTTCGAGCGCGAGAAGGAACTTCACCGCCGACACCCCTGGTACAAAGTAATGTGCCTGACGGGCGTCGATTATTTCTCGACGCTCGGGTATCAGCCAGGCATTGCCTTTCTCGCCGCGGGCGCCCTGGCGCCGGTGGCGACAATCATCCTCGTGCTGCTGACCCTTTTGGGCGCCCTGCCCATCTATCGTCGAGTCGCGGAAGAGAGTCCGCACGGTGAAGGCTCGATCTCGATGCTGGCCGCCCTCATGACCTGGTGGAAAGGCAAGCTCTTCATCCTGATCCTGCTGGGATTCGTCGCCACGGATTTCATTATTACCATCACGCTCTCGGCGGCTGACGCCACCGCCCACATTGTCGAAAATCCGGTGATGCACAATCTGCTTCACGGCTTAAGTGCGACGCCTCTGAACATTGGTATCACGCTCGCGCTCGTTACTTTTCTTTCAGGCGTCTTCATCAAGGGTTTTAAGGAGGCCATCGGGATCGCGGTTGTCCTCGTGTTCGCGTATCTACTGCTTAACCTGATTGTAGTTGCCGTGGGTTTGTATCACGTGGCGCAGCATCCGTCAGTGATTTCGAATTGGCAGACGGCGTTGCTCAATCATCCAAGAGTAGGCGGCAACTGGACGATGATCATATTCGTCGCCCTTTTGGTTTTTCCGAAGCTCGCGCTGGGACTCTCGGGATTCGAAACAGGTGTCGCGGTGATGCCGCTCGTCAAAGGCGATGCGGACGACACAGAGGAAAAGCCGCTCGGGCGGATACGCAACACGAAAAAGATGCTGGTGGTCGCGGCGCTCATAATGAGTGTCATGCTCGTCGCCAGCAGCTTTATTACTACTCTGCTAATCCCGGCGGAGAAGTTTCGCCCGGCGCATGGTGACTTGCCGGCCGGAGAAGCGTCGGGCCGCGCCCTCGCCTACCTCGCGCACGAGTCCCTCGGCAATGTCTTCGGCAGCGTTTACGACGTCAGCACAATATTAATTTTGTGGTTTGCCGGCGCGTCGGCGATGGCCGGCTTGCTCAACATCGTCCCGCGCTATTTGCCGCGCTATGGGATGGCGCCTGATTGGACGCGCGCGATGCGGCCGCTCGTCATCGTCTTCACGGCCATCGCCTTTGCCATCACGCTCATCTTCAAAGCAGATGTGAATGCACAGGGCGGGGCTTATGCTACCGGCGTGCTCGTCTTGATGAGTTCGGCGGCGATCGCGGTGGCGGTTTCGGCTTTACGCCGCGAGCAGAAGTTCTGGGGTGCAGCTTTTGGATTGATCGCGATCGTGTTTGCTTACACGACTGTAGTCAATGTCATCGAGAGACCGGACGGCATAAAAATAGCCGGCTTCTTCATCGCGCTGATCATTCTGGTTTCATTTCTCTCACGAATTGCCCGCACGACCGAACTGCGTGTCGAGAGTATTGAGATAGACGAGACCGCAAAACGTTTTCTGGACGAGGCGGAGCGCCAGGGCACGATTCGCCTGATCACCAACCATCCCGAGGACAGCAGCCCGGAAGAGTATCGGCGCGAAATCGCCGAGAACCGCGAGGCCCATAACCTCTCGCCTAAAGACCCCATCTTGTTTCTGGAAGTCGAAGTCTGCGACGCGTCCGACTTTGCGAACAAGATGAAAGTAGAAGGTATGGAGGTGGGCGGTTACCGCGTGCTGCGCGCGGAAGGGCCGGCCGTCCCTAACGCCATTGCCGCTTTCCTGCTCTATCTACGCGATCGCACGGGAAAGATTCCGCACGCGTATTTTCACTGGGGCTCAAAAAATCCAGTGGCTTACCTCTTCGACTACGTCGCGTTCGGCCGCGGCGACACCGCTCCCGTCACCCGCGAAGTTCTCAGACAAGCCGAGCCAAACCAGGAAAAGCGGCCTTCAATTCATGTAGGCGGTTATTGAAATTTCCGACCCGCAGCTCCGGCAAGTATTCTGGTGCTATTTCAACTGTGAGCAGTCTATGATTGTGCCGCCGAGAAAGTGAATCATGACCGCTACGGTCCAAATCTTTGCCGGTATTCGCCGGAAGAGATGAAGGCCTTAACCATATCGGCGTTTTGGAAGTTGCCGTTGAACTGATTCAGCTTCGTGAGCCAGAAGTCGTAGCCCGTGTAGTCAGCGTCGGGAGCGTCGTTCGGATTTCTTCTTAAGTAACCAAAGTACTGCATCAGCACAAACGCGCGGTTGAACTCAGCGCTGTTCAGATCAGTATCTTCCGCCACGGCACGCAGCACTTGCGCTCGTGTCTTCATATTCGACGACAGATCAGTCACTAGTTGATTGCGTTCGGATGGCGACAAAGGGTTGCCCGCATTCCCGTTCAGTGCATCAACGAACTGCGCGGCAGTCATCGACGCCGGGAAGGCCGCGGTGAATCGTGAGCGCTGCACAAACTCCGCCGTGAACGCCTGCTTGTTGTTATCCAGTTGTTGCTGCCAACTCCCCTGGCCGACGATCACGCCCTGACCAATCTCCTGTGTATCAGGCAGAAACTCATTTAGTCGAATGATTGGCACCGAAAGTTGGTGTGTCCCGCCCAGCGTTGAATTCCCATTCGCGTTACCGTAGGCAGCTTTGTAAAGGCGCTCGACCAGATAGCCTGTATCCTGGAATTCTATCGAGAGGAAGAACGCCGCCGAGACGTTGATCCGCTTTGCGTCGATACAACTCTGGCTGGCGCCGCACGAAATAATTTCATTCGTCCAGAAACCGAAACCGCCCGAGTCAGGCTCACGATTCAAAAAGTCCAGGTAGTGCTGGTGCACAAAGAAGTTCGCGAGATCGATCGGGTTTGCGCCCGTTGCCGGCTCATTGTCGGCAATCGTGACCGTCGCGATGCTCGGTGAACCGAGACTCGCGCCAGACGGATTAGTCAGACTAATAGTAAAGGACTCGTTGCCTTCAGCGTAAGCATCGTCGGTAATCGGAACGTTGACTGTCTTGAACGCTTCACCTGTCGCGAAGTGAATTGTGCCAATCGTAGCGGTGTAATCACAGCGAGACGATGCGTTGCCCGAAACGACATTGCAGTTGCTCGCGCCGGCCGTGTCGCTGGTCGCGTAATCGACGCTGGCCGCAGTCGAAGTATCTCCGATCCTGGTAAAGGTGATTGTCGCGCGGCCCGACGACTCGCCGGCCAGATAACTCGCGCTGCTGAATTGGATACTGCCGGCCGATGAGGTCGTGCCGAACTGACCTCGAATTTCGCCGTTCAGGAAATTGCTGCTGTGAACATTGATATACAACTGACCGTTCTTCAGATTTTGCACGTCGGCCGGCGAAGGCGAGACCAGGAAATCGGTAAAACTGGAATTCGGCAACGGAAACAAAATTTGTCCCACAGTGCCAGGGGCAGCGGGACCATGAATGTGCGCGGCGGTCTCGGCACTGGAAAGCCCGCTGAAGTTTAGTGAGACGCGCGCCGTCTGTTCGTCAGGACTAAGTAACAAAGTCGCGGTGCCGGTAGCAGTTGAATTGTTCGGTGGTGTTTCTTGCGCGCCATTCAGGCTGGCCGTGAACACGAGCGGCTGCTTGCCCGAGATTTCATAAACCGCACTGTTGCTGTTAGAGACGACGAAGAGATTGCCGTTAGGTCCGGTCTCGATGTCAGCGGTAATGCCAAAGTCGCGCCCAATCAAAAGGCTTTCGCTTTCGGTACTGTCGAACTTATCTAAATTATCGGCAACCAGATCGTTCAGCCGTGAATCAGTGAACGCAAAGTGCAAGCGATCCGGCGTCAGCTTGAAGCGAAAAAGAAAACCGCCCGATAGAAACGTGCGCGCCGCGCCCACAAACATGTCGCCTTCGAATTGTGGACCGAGTCCCCTGCCCTGGACAAAACCCAACGGCGAAGCCGGCGTGGGATACTTCCAACTAAATTCCGGATCGTTGTAATGCGCGCCCGGCAACATGTACAGACGCGCAAGCGCCGCCGCCGGAGTATCGGCGATCAAAGACGGCGGCCAACGCAACTGTTGTAAGTCGCTTGTGCCGTAGGTCGATTCGATTTGCTTGAATTGGGCGATGCGACTGACCGGCCCCATCGTCTCTACCCACCCATTGTTCGATCCGGCAGTCACCCGATTCATCTCGTCAAAGGCGTCGTCGCCGTTTTCCTGGTCCCAAAGATTTCCTGACAGCGGATCGAAAGCCAAACCAAACCCATTGCGCACGCCATAGGCGTAAAGCTTCTTGATATTCGCCGCGGCCTGGCCAGTGAGCGGCGTGGACGCATTGAAGAACGGATTGTCGGCGGGCGTGGAGCCGTCATCGTTGAGCCGCAGGATGAAACCGGTCAGGTGCGCATCGTCAGGCTCTGGCCCACCAAACTGATCGTCGGGGACTGGTCCAAGCTGATTGTTCTGGAGCAGGCCCCGCCGGCCATTGTCTCCCATTAAAATGTATAGCTTGCCGTCCGGACCAAAACGCAGAACGCCGCCGTTGTGATTGCCGCGCAACGGCTGATTCGCATCGGCCTGATAGGCGCGCAACTTGATCAGGTTCCGATCGAAAATCAGCGTCGCCCCATTCCATAGGTAACGGTCGACGCGATTCGACAGCGGTTGAAACACATCCGCGAGATTGGTTGAATCAGCCCCCGTGCTGCTCTCAGTCCAGTAAAGATAGACATAGTTGTTGAGCAAAAAATTCGGATGGAGGGCGATGCCGAGTAGTCCACGTTCCGATCCGCTATTGACGGCCAGATCGAGTGGAGCCGGGCTCTGAATCACTCCATTGATAACTCTTTGGACCTTGCCGGTGTTTTTCTCCAGCACAAAGAAATCGTTGTCGCCGATGAAAGCCATGCTGGTCGGCTGTGACAGACCGCTGACCACTGTCTTTACTGAAAGATTGGGGTCCAGCATTGAAGGACCGTTGGCAGGCGCATTGACTGTCGTCTGAATCGTCGTCGAGTTATCGTTCGCGTCGGGATCGCTTTCAGTAGCGGCGACGCTCGCAGTGTTGGTCAACTGTCCGGCTGTCTGTGGCGTCATCGTGATATTTACTATGGCCGCCGCACCGTTCGCGATTGAGTTCAGGTTACATGTGATCGTCGTCGAACCGCCGCACGAACCCTGGCTTGGGATAGCGGAAACGAACAGCGGACCCATCGGCAAAGGGTCGGTCACAATCACGTTGGTCGCCGGCGATGGACCATTATTAGTTACGGTGATCCGATAAGTTATATTAGCCTGCGACGTCGCCGGGTTCGGCGACGCTGTCTTGGTAATCGCCAGATTCGCGCTCGCGGTTCCTGAAACAAAAAGTTGGGCCGAGCCCGCGTGCTGCAAGTTTCCGCTCGTGGTATTGATGTTCAGCGAGTAGCTTCCGGGCGGTGTTGCCGCTGTCGTAGTAACGGTTAGTGTCGACGGCTTTGCCGACGCGTCGGTGATAACGATCGTCGCGGGACTGAACGTCGCCGTCGAATCGTTTGAAAAACCGGACGCGCTCAATGAAATCGTGCCAGTGAAACCACCGACCGGCGTAGCCGTCACGGTGTAGGTGGTTCCGCCGCCGGGGATCACTGTGCGTGAGCCGGGCAGCACCGAGATCGAATAGTCAGCCGCAGGCGTGGCGTCCGTAATCCTGGCGACAAAAGCATCCTGCCCTCCGGCATTAGCAGTTTGCACTGGTGACGCTGTGGGGAAATTTGTCGATGCGGTAAAGCCTGTGATGTATGCGTCGCTCGAGGAATCAAGCGCGATCGGATTCGTCGAGGTGCCTGTCGTCGTGTTGCTCTCATTCCCGCTGCCACCGAAATAGGTAGAATAGAGAAGTGCGCTTCCGGCGGGATTTATCTTGGCAACAAACGCATCAAAGCCGCCTCCATTGGAAATCTGCAGCGGCGACACCGTGGGAAAATTTGTAGATGAAGTAAAGCCTGTTACGTAGGCTGCCCCCGCGGCGTTGACTGCGATCCCGGCGCCGCGGTCGTCACCAGTCCCACCGAGATAGGTCGCGTAAACCTTCGTTCCGCTACTAGAAATCTTTGCTACGAAGGCGTCAAACGATCCGCCGAACGCAGGTTGAGCGGGTGCCAGTAACGGGAAGTTGTTCGAAGAAGTCTGGCCGACTACGTAAACATTATTCGCACTACTGTCGATCGCGATGCCGTAGGCTTTGTCGTCCCCCGTCCCGCCAAGATACGAACAGAAGAGGAGTGAACTTCCACCGCTGCCGTTGGTATCAAATTTAGCGACGAACGCGTCAAAGCTTCCGCCAAAGCCATTCTGAAACGCACTCTCGGTCGGAAAGTCACTGGCACCGGTAAAGCCCGCGATGTAAGCATTGCCGTTGCCGTCTATGGCGACGCCGCTGCCGCGATCAGTTCCGGAGCCGCCCAGATAGGTCGAGTAGAGCAAGGCCGATCCGGTTGAGTTGATCTTAGCCAGGTACGCATCAGTGTCGCCCGCGCGTGTCGACTGGTAGGCGTTAATAGTTGTGGGAAAGCCGGTCGACTTGGTGCCGCCGGTCACGTAGGCGTTTCCTGCCGAATCCACGGCGACGCCTTCGGTCGAATCATTCTCTTCGCCCCCCACGAAGCTCGAATAAGTCAAAGCGTTGCCTTGTCCATTCAGCTTGAAAACAACTCCGTCAAAATCGCCGCCCCGATAGTTGGGCCCAAAGGAACCAGGCGTGGTCGGAAAATTAACAGATGAAGAATCAACGCGGCCCACGACGTAAGCGTTGCCGCTGGCGTCTACGGCAAGGCCGTCGCCGCGATCCTGACCACTGCCGCCGATGTAGGTCGAGTAGATGACGTTTGCGCCGGCCGCGTCGATCTTCGTCACGAAGATATCTGCGAGCCCGGCCTTCGCGCCGAACGCGGCGCTACGCAAGGGGAAGTCGGTTGAGCTCGTCGTCCCGGCAACATAGATATTATTACTGCTGTCGACCGCGATGCTGCTGCCAAAGTCATCACCGCTGCCGCCTAAGTAGGTCGAGTAAACCAGAGTTGGATCAATTACCAACGATTCGGTTCGATCGTAGTGACCGATTGCAAATCCGACCCGCGTGCCGAACAAGCGAAAGTTTCCATCGATTAACCGGCGCACCCCATTGATGTCTTGATAGATAACCGGCTTGCGTTGCCGGACCTCGCCGCCTGCCGTGCGCAGTACCAGATCGCCTTCGTCAGAAATTCGCGGTCGTACTCCCGCATCGAACGTCAGCCGAATTGCTTGTGGATCAGCGTCCGGCGCAATCGCAAAATCGTATTCGAGTTGTTGTTGATTACCGTAGTACGTAACGCTTATGCCCGGATAGATTTCTTCATAGCGCACGGCGCGAAACGTCGGCACATCGGTGCGCCACCTGGCCGGATCGTTGCCGATGAAATAATTCCTTCGGCCGGGAAGTTCGTCGAGGCCTTTCGCAGCAGCGTTCGCGTTCGCACCTTGCAACTTTAAACCCAGCAGCGTGGGCAGTCTCTCTTGATCACGATGAATATCGCGCGGTGACTCGCTCCGCGTTTTCCCAATCGACCGCGAAGTACTTTTCCGAAGCTCAAGGACGGCGCCGGTGGAAGAAAGAAATAGATTGTAGCTGGCGCCGCGCGCGGAGAACCGAGCCCGGCTGTCTAACTGGCCAACGTTCTGCTCAAAGCTGAGCGGAAGCTTTGCGACCAACTCATGCACGTCAGGCACTGGAGCGCCAGGGCCTGCTCGCTCCGGTTCGACAGACTGCGCCACAGCAGCTAAGGCACGACTCGCGTCGACTCTGATCGCGAGATCTGACCAAAAGATTCCGAACAGGCCAGAAGAAAGCACCAAACAACCTAAAATGATTTTCTGCCTTAAGCTCAATGCGTATTACCCAGCCACTGAAAACGACACTAAGGACTCAAATGGTACCCAGTATCGCAGCTCGCCAAACTCATTATTGATTGACTTAACTGGCTTCCAAAAAACCGAGCGCGGGCGAACGCTCAATCCCATCGTTCAACCAGCACTCGGTCAACCTAACATTCCGACGTGAACTCTAAGACCAACCGCTTTCTGTTCTCATCCCAGGAAGGGCAGAGTCGGTGTCGCAAACGTCGCGAGATTTGGGAAGACCGATGGGCGGTCGCTGACCGCGAGGCCGTACCAAGTCGCCAACGTTGCCGCATATTGATCGATGGAAGTCGTCGGGATCCATTGGCCGCGGTTACTGTTGGTGTCATCCGGCCCTGCGAGTTGTAACGCAGGATAGCCATAAGGAAGACCCGAGCCATCCGGCCGCGTTGATCCATAGAAGGCGCCGCCTTGCACTGCTCCGCCCATAATAAAAGCGTGACTGCCCCACGCGTGATCCGTACCCACGCTGCCCGCGCCCGAGCCCGACGGCTGAAATGTCCGGCCAAAATCCGAAAGGGTGAAAGTGGTTACGTTGTTGCTCAATCCCTGCGCGACCATCTCATCATAGAAAGCGCGCATAGCCTGACTCACTTGGGTAAGCAACGCGCCTTGCGTTCCCGATTGCGCTGCCCCGCCGGCTGGATTCGTCGGGTCGCTGCCCGTTTCATTAGTATGAGTATCAAAGCCGCCCAGTGAGCAGAAAAAGATTTGCCTTCCGTTCGCAAATCCGAGAGTAGACTTGATCTTGAGTAGGTTGGCGATTTGCTTCAATTGATTTCCCAACGTGGTGTTCGGGAAAGTAGCGCTAAGCGCCGGGACACCCGCTTGGTTCAAAGCAGTATCGGCCGTCATCGCTGAGGTCGTAGTATCAGTCGAAGCTTTAACCAGCGTCGTGCCTTGATCGAAGCCCAAGAGCGTCCGAAAACTGCTGCCGTTATTAAACGGGTTAGCTCCAGCCGGTCCATTCCAGGTCAGGTTGAGCAGATTGGCCAGCGATGTGGGCGCCGCGCCGATGGCCAACTGGCGCGAGTTTATTCCGCTGGAGAAGAGGCTCGTGCCGGCCAAAGAAATATTCATCGGCAAAGCCACTGGGCCGTTAAGCGCGTTCGATTTATCAGCGATTCGACCGCCCCATCCCGATTGGCCAGTCGTGTTGGCAATTGAAGTCATTTGCTGATTGACCTGGTCTGAATGTGAAAACAATTGATAAGGCCGTCCGATGTTGGCAATGTATTGCGCCCGGGTAATCGGTCTGACTAGCGAGCCAACGTTGCAGAGCACTGCGAGTTTTCCGTCTGTCCAGGGTTTCAGGAGGCCAGGCGCCGCACCAGCATTATTTGCCTCAGGCGAAAGATTGGGATGGAATGCATAAGCAACACTGCTGGTGTTCGACGGAGTGATCTTCGTGTTTGTGATCTGCGACTGAGTCAACCCTAGTTGGGACGAGCCGCGCACGGCGTTGTAGGTCGCATAATCGTCAAATGGAATCACCATGTTGTTGCAGTCCGAGCCGCCGCTGAGAAAGATGCAGACCAGCGCTTTGTAATCCGCCGCGGCGTCAGTCCGCTGTTGGACCATCGCGCTAACGAGGTTCAATTTGTCCAAACTGGCAAGCATCGCTGCTCCGGTTAAGCCACACACCGATGTTTTGAGAAATTGCCGACGTGATTTACTCATTGATTCTACCTCTCCACCTGGAACTGCGCTGAAGTTGCTACTAGATAAATTGCCGTCTGCGTACGTTGCTGGGCCTGCGTCGTAGCGTTTGCGTTGGTTATCGCATTGACCGCGGCAACAATGTTGGCATTCATCGCCGACGACATCGTCCCATGCATCAGTCTGGCATTCAGAGCGTCAACCAGTTGCTGCCCGGTAGGGTTGCCGGCCGCCAGAGCCTGGTAGGTCGAGTAATTGACTTGCGTGCCCGAGGGACGATTAGGGTTGCTGACGGGAATTCCGTTGCCAGCGTTAGCGAGGAACAAGGTGTTCATAAAGTTCGCCCGCTTGTAGGTTGTCGACGTGTCCAGCAACCCAAACTCGGGACCAAAGAGGCTGGTTCCCGGTAGACCGTAATCGGCAGGGTAATAGCTGAATACCGTCGGCGGATTGAATAGATTCTGACCGAGGTCGTTGGTGTAACTAAACGGAGTGCTCGCCAGCACGCCGTCGCTGGTTCCGTTGAAGGTGCGAAGCAGATGCGCAATCAGTAAGACGGGTTCGCGCAAGTGTCCGTAGTTTGGATCGGTCTTCGCGTCACCGCGAGCTTCTGGATCCAATAGAATGGCCGTCACCACCGCTTTCAAATCTCCCCGCACGTTGGATCCGTTGTTGGCGAAGGCCGCCGCGCAACGACCAACGTAAGGAGGACTTGGATTACTGGTCACCAATTGACGAATCAACTGAGTGCAAACATATGGCCCCGTGTTCGGGTGATTGAACAAGTTGTCGATCGCGGTATTGAGCGAAGCGATCGCGTAGTTTTGGGTATTCGTGAGGTTCACCGCCGAAGTATTGCCGGTGCAGTTCGCGCACGCCGGAACCACCACAGCAGTTCCGTGATTGATGTCGGTCAACAGAGTCTTCTGAGCAATGTCATATCGGTTTACATTGACGTTCGGAATCATCGGGTCCAGGTAATTCACCACCGAGATTGTGGTGTCAACGCTCCACGGCTTGTTAGCCGCAAGATCCCATCCGGTAAAGACTCGCGCCAGGTTTGCGATAGTGGTTTGGTCGTAACTAGGGACACGATTACCCTGGCTGTCGAGTACTGGAGTTCCGTCCTGATTTAGCGTGTCTACACCAATCGAAAACAACTGCATGATCTCGCGCGCATAATTCTCGTTCGGCGTAGGGTTGGCACGGTTGACGACCGAGTTCCCTCTCATGTTCAGGTACTCGCCCATGCCTGGGTTGAGCGTCACGTCAAAGAGTAGTGTGCGGAAGTTGCCGAACGCGTTGCGATCGATCGTCTGTAAGTAGGGCGCATACCAGCTCGTTTCATTAACATTGAGTTGCACGCCTCCAACCACGATGAACTGGTGCAACGCAAACGCTACTCGCTGTCTCAATTGATCGGGCTGGGTCAAAGCGTTAGTGAAGAACTGCTTTTGTAGCGGGTAAAGACTGTAGTTATCCCGAAAACACGTCGTGGTCGAGTCGCACGCAGCCGCGGGCGCCGCCGGATAGAATTGGGGATAAAGCGGCGTCGACGGATAGTCAGACTGCACGCTCGCGAATACCGGCGGCGTACTGAATTGCTCGTTAATCCATGCTTGCATGCCGATTGATTGGAGATGAGCAAGATCGGCATCGCTGGGCCCCCAGCTCGCTTGTTCAAGAAATCTTAGGCGGTCCTGGTCTGATGGAAATGCTGGACTACTGAACTGCGCCTGATACTGCGCCTGGGTCAACGGCGTCACTGGCGTAGGCGGCGTTTGCGGCGCGGGCGTGCCTACCGCACCCTGATCATCAGCCGGTCCGCCACCGATCTGACCAATCCCCACCCGCACGCGGTTGCTGCCCATGCCGTGCAGGTTCAAACGAATCAGCACATCACCGAGATTGGCGGTCATTGAGTCGTTGAGTCGCATTACGACCATGTAGACGCCCTGAAAACTCGGCACTTGGCCCACGTACTCCACGTTCAGCGGATAATGCACGTGCGCCGCATCCTCAGCGTCGGCCGTTAAAGAATTCTGTGTCTCACCGGCGAGCAGATCGAGATTCATCACGAACAGCGTGATGCGTGTGCGCGGGTCGTTGGGACTAAAGTTGCTCTCAGACGACAGCGAAAAAGGCTCAGCTCTCATCGACACTGATTCCAGCGCCACGGCTCTGGTTGAACCGGCCGAGACACTAATCAATGTTGGACTAAGGCTGGGCGCTGCCGAGGCCATGACGGCACAAAAAATCACTGCCACGCCTGTGCACACAAATGTAGCGAAGCGCTTGCTTGGCGCATAAGCACTATTTCTCATAGGGGTATGCTCTCTCTACCAAAAGCGATACGAACGAATCGATATGAGGCTGAGCCAAACAGAAAAGCTTGGTGGAGGGGCCACCGGGCGATCTCACCCTGGTTCAATTGAATATACACACCGCGTCGGCGCGGGGTCAACAACTTTAAGACGAAAGGAGAGGGAGATTAGACGAAGCTTTTTGACCGATCAGCTTCCGGTGGAGAGTCAGCTAGGTGAGTTTTGAACTGACACGAATGAACTGGTAAAAGCCAGTAACGGCGCCGAGCACGATACCTACCACGAGGAGCCAGGGTCGGGTGCCGAGCCAACGATCCAGCACCCACCCGACGATTAACCCGGCAACCACTGCCGTGAAAAGAGAGAACGCCGCGGCATAAGCCAAGCCGGACTTGCGATTGATTTCCTGCCGATCGTCTTCGGATTTCATCAGTCAGAAGATTCAAGCCTGGTCGAATGTAACCTTGTCATAAACGTCGCGGAGAGCCAGTGAGCAGCTTATCGACGCTATCTCCACGACATTGTCGAGCGAGGTCCATTGAGACAGCAACCACTCTCCGTTCGGCTGCCTAACGTATCGCTCCAAACGAACCTCGTCTTGTGCCACCAGCAAGTGTTCAGCCAAAGAGTCAAGCGTGCGGTAGTAAGATGTTTTTGCTATGCGGTCATAACGTTCCGTAGACGGCGAAAGGACCTCAACGAGCACAGTTGGATTCAGGAGCGTGTCAAGGTACCGGTCCTCAAACTTTGGCTCGCCGCAGACGACAACGACGTCCGGGTAAGTATACAGACCAGTTGCAGTGACCTTGACACGCATGTCGCTGATGTAAGCTTCGCACGGTTTGCCCCTCAACTGTTGATTGAATTCGCCGCCGATGTTTGCCGTAATCAGATTATGTCTGCGGCTAGCGCCGCTCATAGCGAAAATCTCGCCGTTCAAATATTCGCTCTTATACTCCGACTGGCGTTCAAGCCTCAGGTACTCTTCGGGACTGATGTAGGAAATGATCTGTTGAGACATTGCTGACTCCTGGCCGCCAGTCTACCACTTTTCGCGAGTCAGATAATTCTTCGGACCTTCATACAGCAAAGCTCGCCGCGAATGACGCATCGAGTCGTGAATGAAGCACACGTGGGTACACCAGCACGCCTTACCGCCGTCGATGGCGTTCAGCTCCGTTTGCCGATCTTGCGCCGCCCACAAAGCGCCAAAGTCGTAATCATATTCGGCGAGCGTGCCAAACTTTTCGCGCAACTCGCAGGCGCGCACGTCGCCGTTGTAATCGATCACGGCAATCGTTTCGCCCGCTGTGCATGGAAAGGGCCACGGTGTCGAGCGATCGAAGTTCGCATGTTGAGTGCGATAGTGCGTGGTAATCGTGCCGACGTAGGCGACGTTCTTGGCGAAACGCTTAGGGCCATCGTCGTCGGCAAACATTCGGTCACCATAACGCTTGGTCAGTTGGGAGACATAGGAATACATCGGCGGCAAAGAATCTGGTGGGACCTGCTTGATTTCATCGCCTACCAAAGTCTCTCCGCGCACAATGTTGAAATATTGGCCGTCGAGCCGAAAGTTCGCCCACATGAATTCGCCAAGTTTTTCTATCTCCAGATAATTGTCAGCGCAAACGACCGTGTTGACGTTTAGCCGCAGCCGATCTCGATACTTCTCTTTCAACGGATACAGGCTCTTGATGCAATCCAGCGTCTTGTCCCAATGGCCGGGCACGCCACGAACGCGATCGTGAGTTTCACCAAAACCGTCCAGAGCAATATTCAAATAGAGATCAAGCGCCGGATGATTGCCGAGAGCTTCGTCAACGATTTCGTAAACCCGGGCCTTCACCAATCCGTTGGTGGGAATAATCACGCGCCGCACGCCGTTTCGGCGCACGAACATATCGATGATCTGTGAAGCATCGTGACGCAGCGTGGGTTCGCCACCGGAAAGCCAGAGATCGGTTATGCCCGGCATTGTGTCCGAGACCTTTTTGATCTGCGCGAATGTCATATCGCCGGGACGATTCAGTTCTTCGTGATAAAAGCAGGTGCGGCAGAAAGAATTGCAGCGCGAGGTGACAAAAAGAATTACGGTGCCGAGACGCTTGTCGCGTTTAGTCGACCTCAAGAGCTGGACGAGTTGAGTGGCTTTGTTCAGCATTGTATGTGTGGCACAGACTTCAGTCTGTGATCTTAACGGAGCAATCACAGACTGAAGTCTGTGCCACTAATTCTTCTTTGCCTCAGGGGGCAGCGGATCGGCGACGTCGATCACCAGCTTCCAGTCGCCCAAAACTTTCTTCCAGACGCGCGCATAATTCCCTCGTTCGGAAACGGCGCCGGCCTTCTCAACCAATTCGTAGGCGCCATACGTGTAACCCAAATCTCCGGAAATGGAAACTCCAGCGAATGAAGGCGTCCATGTCCATGCGGCGGTCACCGTCGCCAGGGCATCAGCGGCGGCCATCTTCCCG
This sequence comes from Blastocatellia bacterium, assembly GCA_033856915.1. Classification (GTDB taxonomy): domain Bacteria; phylum Acidobacteriota; class Blastocatellia; order Pyrinomonadales; family Pyrinomonadaceae; genus UBA11740. The sequence goes on from JAWVEB010000066.1 coordinate 107,087, forward strand.
ACAAAAGGAAAGTGGTCATTGCGAAAGAGTCGAACATCTTTGGCGGCGTACAAAAGAAATGATTCACGCGCACCCACTTCGGCCGAGACCTTCGAGAATTTGCGCTCGGCATCCAACAAGCTGGACCGGGCAGTCTGCTGATCGACTTTCGCCGAGATATCCTGTCCCATCTGAGCCTGGTCCGGTTGCCACGCTGGCATCGGGCTTTTCGGTTCGGGATTGCCAACTCCAAGATCGAGTGCAAACTTCCAGGAGCCGTCGGCCTGCTTCTTCCAAACTGTCATGAAGTTGCCGAAAGCACTGGGCTGAGCGTCTTTGATGTCCTTCTTATATTGCCAGGGCCCGGTTGTGTAACCGAGATCTCCGGCACTGGAAACAAAGGCGAAGATGGGCTGCCATGCAAGCAAGGGACGCGTCTTTGAGGGCGGCAGCGGATTTTCCTGCATCCACTTTTTTCCCAACACGGGAGTCGGACGAAACAGAATTCCGTCGTCGGCGATGAAAGCAGCGAAAGCCTCGCGCGTCCCCTTTTCTTCAGACATGCGGGCGAATGCACGCTCGGTATCGACTATTGACTTCAAATCGCCAGCCTGCTTCTTGTCCTGGGCAACCGAAGGCACAACGCAAGCGCAAACGATCAGGAGGGACAGAAGCAATATTCTCATATCGATTTCCTCACTGATGCGCTTTGATCCTCTGCACTTTTTCATTGGCTTCAGCCCAGTGTTATTGAAAACACCAAACCCCACTCGAGCTAATCCTGTTCGCGCGACAGGATGACAGTTTCAGTGGGTGATTTCAATTCGTAGGTAATGCCGCGCCAGGTAATCCGCCGGGAAACCGCGGCAGCCAGTCCATTGTAAAGATATAGGGCCGAAGCCAGCGGCCAAAGCGTCAGATGCGCCAACGCAGTTCCTAAAGATCGTAATCGTTGGTCGGGAATCAGGACCGAAACAGCACGCAAGCGAAAGTGCGATTTCATCGACCCAAGCGCGAAAATGATCAGCAAGAGCACCAAAGGCGTCGCGAATGAAAGTCCCAGCAGGGCCCGCGCGACGACTAAAGCCGTGCCGCCAAAAAACACCAGCACAAAAAATATGCTGCCGATGAGCACGCCTCTCCACAAGTGCGAGGCATAAGCGCGGGTGATTTTAAGTTGCCGAGTAGTGAATTCGATCAACTCCCCAAGGCTGCAATCCTCAAGCGACGCAGTCAGACATTGCGGCACAAACTTTATCGGCAGGTCGCCCTCATGAAGGGCGCGCGTTAACGCGAAATCATCCGAAACCGTGCCGCGCCAATACTCCGGGACTTTGCGTTCATAGAATGTCTCGCGCCGGATCGCGGTGGAACCACCCCAACAAAAGTTTTTCTCCAACTTCTCGCCCAGGGCGGAGGCAATCGCCGCGTTCCAGACCGATCGCAGATGCGAAGCGACTCCACCGCGAAGCGGTATGAACCAGCGATAGCCCGTCGTCGCCCCCAGGTTAGGATCGTGGAGAGGTCTAACCAGATACTGCAGCCAATTCGAACTAGGCCGCGCGTCAGTATCGACAAATACAAAAACTTCGCTTTGCGGATCGGCTTCCGCGACCGCCACGCGCAGGTTGTGGACCTTTTGCCCGTTGTCAGTTGCTGGGCCGGAAATTACAAAGCGCATGGTCGGGCCCGATTTACCCGTAAACGATGTGCGCGCTGCCGCGATAACCGCGAAGGCCGGATCATCAGCGCGGTCGCCGACGAAAACAATCTCAAACGCCGGATAGTCCTGCGCAAAGATGGCGTTGATATTTTCTTTCAGGCCCTCGTCCACTCCACGACAGGGAACAAAGATAGTGACGAAGGGCGTGAACTCAGCGTACTCTCTCGCCAATTCCGCTTGCACATAACGCACGAATCGCACTCCGCCCAGAAGCGAAACCAGGCCCAGCCAGATTGAGATTGCGGCGAAGAAATAGAAGACCAGCAAAATAGAGTGTCCGTGGTATCCAGTAGACCGGGCGAGTCAACCTTCATCAAGCGTGATGTGAGCTTTGCATAGGCGCTCGACGGCCCGGCGAAATGTTGGTCCATCGATAGCCGGATAGAGGTAGAGCTGATCCTCGATCGCGAAAAACAATTCGAGCAAGCGTTTTGGGTCAACCAATCTATTCGCGATTAGCTGGTGAACATCCAGGGAATCTATCTGATGGCCGCGCTCGATCTTCGCCAGGGCCTGCGCGTAGAAGTCGTAATGATAGAAGGCCAGTTTCCCTTCCTGTTGAATGAAACGACTCCTCTCCTGCCAGCCCGGCAGTTCGGGAATAAAGTCACTTGGCGAGGCAAGTTCAATATTTACCTGCAGACGTTCTTTGAGCTCGGGCAGGCTTCTCAGAAGCTCGTCGCTGTCAGGAATGATTTTCAAATCAATATCGATAGTGGAAGTTCGCCAGCCGAGTAAAACTGAGGTGGCGCCTCCGACCAGATAAACACGGCTTGCCGTAATGGCCGCGTTGGCGAGCGCCTTCATAAAAACTCGTAGATTTTCCGCGGTTATTGGCTGACGCATTCCGCTGCTCGTTCGAAACTTACCAGTCTGCGAATCAAAGCATTGTAGCGCGAATGTGCGGAATCAGGTCCGTCTTTCGCCAACAGGTCATACAGAAGATGTTCAGGAAATTCCGGCAGCCTGTCAGGCAGTTCAATGCCCAGTCGGCGGAGTCGCGGCGATCCGACCGCTACCAGCAAAGCTGCGATCGTCTCTCGTCCTTCGCGCAGGTCTGTGACGCCTTCATCAATCAGATCGCCTCCGGGTAAAGCTGCATGCATGAGTCTAAGTGTAGTGCTTCGAAAACAACTGTACAAACGGGCAGGTAGTGGTTCGGTTAAGGAAGAGACCTCATGAAGGTGCGTTCCGTGTTTCGTGATAATGGTGTTCGTTCGCGAATCGTCTTTCGCAGACGGACTCGATCCACGAAATCCGACGAAACCGGGATGAAAAGAAAAAGCTCTTTGGCGTCTACTTTGGGACGTCGATGGCAGTCGCGGGTCGTGCGATTGATGCTGCCGGGGCGGTGACCTGTGAGGGAAAAAGTTTTTGGGCGAGGACTATGAACGGCTGCGGGTACAGGCCGATAAAGAGGATTCCTACGAGCGTGGCGACCAGCGCGGTCCGTAACGCCGGCGACAGCGTTAAGGGTTGTGCATCGGCGATTCGATCGCCCAGATACATTACCCGGATGAAACGAATGTAGTAATAGAAGGACACGACGATATTGATAACTGCCCAACCAGCCAACCAGTAATACCAGGATTTGTGGTCAGCATCACCGCGTTGAATTAGTCCGCCGATCAGGTACCACTTTCCCATGAAACCACCGGTGCCGGGCAATCCGCCGAGCGACAGCATAAAGATTGCCATCATAGCCGCCATGCCCGGCGCCTTTTGCGCCAGGCCCGTCATGTCGTCGACGTTGTCGCCGATGATGCCGCGCCGCCGCAAGCTGATTATCACGCCGAAAGCCCCCATGTTCATCAGCGTGTACACCAACAAATAGATGACGAGGCCGATGTTCCCGTACGCGTTGTTGGCTATGATTCCGAGCAGCAAATACCCGGCGTTCGAAATCGATGAGTAAGCCAGCAGACGCTTTGAATTCTCCTGAGTGATCGCGGCCCAGTTACCCACAACAATTGTCAGGGCTGCGACGATACCCAGCAGCGGCGCCCAGTCGATCTGCATCGGGGCCAACGCCACGAAAAAGATGCGTGCGTATAGCGCGAAGCTCGCGGCTTTTGATCCGGTGGAGAGAAAGGCGGTGACTGAAGTCGGCGCGCCTTCATACGCATCAGGCGCCCACATATGAAACGGCACCGCGGCGATCTTGAAGAACAAACCCGCCGCGAGCGCGATCATTCCCAGCAACAGCATGGGCCGCATAGGCGAGCCCGCGCCCACCGTTGCGACGCTGCGTCCAATCTCCCCCAGATTTGTTGAGCCGGTAACGCCATAGAGCAGAGACATGCCGTAGAGCAGAATTCCCGAAGAAAACGCGCCCAGCAGAAAGTACTTCATGCCGGCTTCGTTCGAGCGCCGCTCGCGCTTGGTGAAAGCCACCAGCACATAGAATGTTACGGCCATTAGTTCGAGCGAGATGTAGAGTGAGATCAGATCATAGCCGCTGCCGAGGAACATCATCCCGACTGTCGCGAACAAAACCAGGGCGTAGTATTCGCCGTGTTGCTCGCGCTCAATATCCAGATAACGCATGGCGATCAAGATCGCCAGAGCAGACGCAATCAGGAAGATGGCTTTGAAGACGAGCGCGAACCCATCGATCCGAATCATTCCATAGAAGCCGTCGATCGCGGTCAGGTTTTGCAAAGCACCCAGGCTGAACGTTCCGTTCATGCTCACGAACTGGGCCCCTAAAGAGATCAACGCGAGTGCGACTCCGGTGAGTGAGAAGTAGGCGGTCCATTTACTCAACTTGTAGGGAAGGATGACTTCCATTACGAGGGCCACGCAGGCGGCCACCGTAAGGATTAGCTCAGGCGCAATCAATTGCAGATCGCGCAGACTGATCAGAGTGGTTTGAAAAAGAAATAGCATTTTCTTATTTGGAGTGCGCTGACTTGTCAGCGCTTTGGAAAGCGGCGACTAGTCGCCGCGCTCCAAAAATCCGCGGTCCGCTTCGCGGGCCAAGTACCTTACTTCTGAGCCCGCAGCGGCGCGCGCGTTGCCGGCTCTCCAGGTATCGGATAGTTCGGCCGCAGTTGCTTCACGACGGCATTGACTGGCCTTTCGATGTAACGAAGGAACGGTCCCGGATAGATACCAATCCACAGAGACATGATTACCAGCGGCAGCATATAGGCCCACTCGCGCACGCTCAGATCCGGCAGCAGTTTGTTCTTCTCGTTTTCAATTTCGCCAAAGAACATCCGCTGGTAAAGCCAGAGCATGTATGCCGCGTTCAGGATAATTCCCAGCCCGGCCCAACCGGCCCAGGCCGGATTGGCTTCGAACGCGCCCCGCATCGCTAAGAATTCCGAGATGAAAACCGCGAGCATGGGCAGACCAATCGCGGTCATTGCCATGATCAGAAAGACCGCCGCATATCCCGGCATCACGTGCGATAGCCCGCCAAACTCGTTTACTTTGCGCGTGTGCCGGCGCTCGTAGACGATTCCCACCAGCAGGAACAACGCCGCGGAATAAATTCCGTGGTTGATCATCTGCATCACCGCGCCGTTAATGCCGTTGGGATTCAAGGCGAACAGGCCGAGCATGACCATGCCCATGGAAGAGACAGACGAGTAGGCCACCAACTTCTTAACGTCGCCGTCTTTCTTCACCACAAAGTACATGGCGGCCAGCGCGCCGTAGATAATCGAGACAATCGCCAGAAAGATCATCACACTGCGCACGCCGAATTGATGACCCGTGCCGCTGAAAAAGAAGCTTTCATCCGCGGACGCTTTGGGAAACATCGGCAGGTTGAAACGATAGAAGCCGTAGGTGCCCAGCTTCAGCAGGACGCCGGCCAGCACGACCGACCCGGCGGTGGGCGCTTCGACGTGGGCGTCCGGCAGCCACGTGTGAAACGGAAACATGGGCACTTTGATCGCGAAGCCGAGAGCAAACGCAAAGAACAAGAGTACCTGTAGTGTTCCCATCGGCAGGGTCGACCCGATCGCCTGCATGTACAGAATGCTGAAGTTGCCGGTGCCATGCTGGGCGGCGGCTTGCACAGTGTTCGCCACCATCGCGCTCGCCTGTGCGTTGCCCGCCAACAGATCCAAAGTAGCCTGGGTCACCTTGGAAGTCAGCGCGGTGTCCTGGGTCAGGAAATACATTTTCAAAACGCCCAGCAGCATTACGACTGAACCGACCAGCGTGTAAAGAAAGAACTTGATCGCCGCATACAGGCGGTTGTCGCCGCCCCAGATTCCGATCAGGAAATACATCGGCACCAGAGAGACTTCAAAGAACAGATAGAACAGAAACAGATCCATCGAACTAAAGACGCCGAGCACGAACGCCTGCAGCAGCAGCAACAGAATGTAGTATTCCTTCTCGCGCTTCGCGATGTACTTCCAAGACGACAGGGCCGCCAGCACGCCCAGGAACGTAGTCAGCACCAACAGTAAAACCGACACTCCGTCCGCGCCCAACTGATACCGCGCGCCGACCGCCGGTATCCACTGATGGTCTTCGAGGAACTGCATCCCGCCGAGGCCGCGGTCGTAACCAAGCAGCCAGAGAGACGCGATAAAGTCGAGCACCAGCCAACCGGTCGCGAACTTCTTGATCAGATCGTTCTGCTCTTTGCGGAACAGTCCCAGGATCAGAATCGCGCCAACCGCCGGCAGCCAGATGACAATTGAGAGAATGTTATGAGTGAACACGTTAATCCTCGATCACCGAGCCGTAGATTCCCTCGGCATTTCGTTTCAGGCCCAAGGACCGTCAGTTAATTGCGCTGCGGCTATGCCGCCTGATGTGCGGAAAGCCTGTGGCTTTCCGTAATAAAACCTTCATTGATCGCGAGGCTGCGCCTCGCGTCGGAGGCTTAGCCTCCTAAAATATTTCGCCGCCGGACGGAGAGCCATAGGCTTTCCGCACATCAAGCAGCCTACGTGCAATGCAATTAACTGCGGGCCCTCGGCCTTATCCTCAAAAGGCCTTAATCAAATAAAACGCCACCGCCAACAATAATCCGATGACCATCACCAGTGCATAATTCTGGGTCAATCCTGTCTGGGTCGCGCGGACAATCGGTGACATCAAGCGGACTACAAAGTCCGCAATCGCATTAACCAGTCCATCGACGAAGTACTTGTCAGTCCCGCCTGTTATCTTGCTCGAAAGGCGCGTCAGCCACGCGGAACCGTTAACGCCGCCATCGACAATCTTCGCATCAAACTGAAAAACTCCGCGCGCCAAATCCATCGTGCGCCGCGTTACGGCCCAGCCATAGAACTCGTCGATCCAGTATTTGTTGTAGCTGGCGCGATACAAAGGCGCGAGACGCGCGGCCCAGACATCCGCCAGCCGCGTGTCCTTTATATAGAAGAGAAAACCGAGGCCAATGCCAATCCCGGCCACTAAGAGCGAGATAATAATGAACACCCATTCCGTAAGAGTTTCGCTGTGCACCATTCCTTCGACGGCGTGGGCCAGGTTGAACCCGGCGTGCTCTTCAGGTGAAGGCTCGGCGCGCAGGACACTCGTATGCGGAGTCTCAGCAATCTTCGCTTCCTCGGCTGCCGAAAGCGGTTCGTCACGGTGAAACGACCTGGTTGTCGGATTCCAGATAACCGGTTCCAGCCAGTTCACGATATTCAGCCGACCACCAACATGCTTGCCGCCGGTAAACGCCGTGCTGATCCCTACCAAGCCGCCAACTGTCGCCAGGATCGCGAGCACGACCAGCGGCACCCACATCGACTTTGGCGATTCGTGCGGCTCATGAACGTGCCCTTTCGCGGTGGCATGATCCTTATGGATCGCATCGGCTTCGTGCTCGGGACTATGCTTATGAGCCTTCCTGAACTTCTCTTCACCCCAGAAAGTCATCGCCATCAAACGCGTCATGTAAAAGGCAGTGCACGTAGCGGCGATCGTGCCGACAATCCATAGTAACCAACCCACGGGAATGTAAGTGGTGGAAGCAGTCCGCCAGAGAATCTCATCCTTGGACCAGAAGCCGCTGAACGGAATGATGCCGCAGATCGCCAGCCAGCCGGCCATAAACGTGAGATAGGTCCAGGGCATGTACTTCCGGAGCCCGCCCATCCGGCGCATGTCCTGCTCGTGATGCATACCGTGAATCACGCTGCCGGCGCCGAGGAACATCAGCGCTTTGAAGAACGCGTGCGTCATCACATGAAAGATCCCGATCGTAAATGCGCCGACCCCACAGGCCAGAAACATGAAACCGAGTTGAGAGACGGTCGAGTATGCCAGGACTTTCTTGATATCGTTTTGCGTGATCCCGATGGTCGCCGCAAAGATCGCGGTGAACGCGCCGATCACTGCCACCACCAACATCATCGTCTGTGAATGCTGAAAGATGACGTTGGTTCGCGTCAGCATGTACAGGCCGGCCGTGACCATCGTCGCCGCGTGAATCAACGCCGACACGGGCGTGGGCCCGGCCATTGCATCCGGCAGCCAGACATGTAAAGGAAATTGCGCCGACTTACCGCAGGCTCCGATCATTAAGCCCAAAGCGATCCAGGACATCAGTCCCCAATGGCCGAGAGGTTCGATCGCATAGCTCGCTGCCTGCGACATCACGTTGGTGTATTGCGCCGTGCCGAAGGTCGCGATAATCCCAAAGATAGCGAGAATGAAACCAAAGTCGCCCACGCGATTCGTGATGAATGCTTTGCGTGAAGCATTCGCCGCCTCGGGCCGGTTGAAGTAATAACCAATCAGCAGATAAGAGCAGAGCCCCACGCCTTCCCAGCCGACGAACATCATGACGAAGTTCGAGCCCATCACCAGCACGAGCATCGCGAACATGAACAGACCCATGTAGGCAAAGAAACGATAAAAGCCCGGGTCGTCATGCATGTAACCAGTCGCGAAAACGAAGATGCACAAACCCACGCCGGTGATGATTAGCATGAAGATCGACGAGAGCGGATCGAGTTGATAGCTCCACTCGATATTGAGCAGCGTCGCGCGCGCAGCCGAGAAAGTGACCGGCTGGTTCGCGATCGGAATCGTCGTTGATTCGCCCGGGCCGGCCTGTCCCAGTGTCTGCTTGACGGCGCCGCCCGGAATCCAGGTGAAGGCGGTCTGTGTAGTTATATATGGATTAGGCCAGAGAGAATTTCCGCTAAAACCGTACGAGTAAACAGCGGCGAGACTGATCAAAAATCCCAGCGCGACCGAGCCGACCGCAATTCCGCCGATCAGCTTTTCGGGAAACCGCAGCCAGCGGCCAAAGATGCCGTTAACGACGGCGCCGGCGAGCGGCAGCAATGGGACTAACCAGATGTACTTGTACATACGTTGTAGGGGCAGGGCTCGTCCCTGCCCGGTTTCTATTTGCAACCGCGGGCAGGGACAAGCCCTGCCCCTACAAAATCACCACTTCATCAAATCAATCTCATCTATCCAGATCGTCTCGCGATTGCGATAGAGCGCGATCACTATCCCGAGTCCGATGGCCGCTTCCGCAGCCGCGACTACAATAATAAAAATGGTGAATATCTGTCCGGCCATTGGATTGCCGGCGCCGGTGTCCTGCAAGTAACGCGAGAATGCGATGAAGTTCAGATTCGCGGCGTTTAGGATCAACTCAATCGACATGAAGATCACCAGCAGGTTACGCCGCGTCAAAACGCCGGCGACGCCGATGATGAAAAGGATCGCGGCAATGACCAGGAACTTAGAAAGGTCGGGATGCTTTACCCCTTCCATCGCGCTCGCCAGGCGACCGTTCGAGGTCTCCTGAAAGAGCAGTGCAAACAATGGCGCCAGATGATTCATCGTTTCTGATTAGCTATTTCGCTCTTAACGGAATTTCATTCCCCAATCTCAGCTTCGAGACTCTGCACGGAAGCAGCCGTTAGCAGCGTGTCGGGATCGACGTCGTCCGCGGCGGCTTCCTGCTTCAAGGTGCGAGCCAGCATGACGGAACCGATGATCGCTACCAGCAGCAGCACGCTGGCGATCTCGAACGGCAGAGACGCATAAGTATAGAGACTGTTACCCACGCTCTCGGTTTGGGTCGAAAGACGACTGACACCGGTCGCCGCGGTCTGCATTTTGGCTTCCTGATCGGCGCGCGTAGCTTCCGACTGTTTCAATACCGCCGCGTCGCGGTCCCGCAACCCCGCATAGCCCTTGTTGATTGCCGCCAGCAAAGCCACGACCAATAGCAGCGAGAAGATCAAAGCAGCGGCAACTTGCGCCGGGCGATTGAAGATGGCGGCGCGTCCTTCTTCTTCGGCGCCTACGTTGACCAGCATGATGACGAAGAGAAACAAAACCATCACGCCGCCCACATAGACCAGGATCTGGACACCGGCGATGAATTCCGCGCCCAGCAGAATGAATAGCGCGCCCACCGAGACCAGCGAAGAGATCAGAAACAGCGCCGAGTGCACCGCGTTACGAGCCATCACGGTCAACAACCCCGCGAGGATCGCAGCGATCGAGAAGATCCAGAAGAAGACCGTTTCCCACCCTGATAGAATCATGTCTTTGTGCTTTGGCCTGGACTTCGTCAAAGATCATTTTCCATTTATCAATTGTCATTTTTCATTTTTCATCTGGAAGCTCGGCACGTTCTTGAGTACATGTCGCGCAGACTAAATGGCAAATGAAAGATGTCAAATGACAAATGGAAAATGATCTAAAAACAAAGACCAGGCAATCAGTTACGATTCATACTTCACCGTCTCGCGTCCCTGCTCGAGCATCTCGCGGTTCCAGACAAAGCCGGCGCGCGAATACGTGGCCAGCTCAAAGTCCTGCGTCAGCTCGAGACAATAAGTCGGGCACGCCTCCTGACAGAGTGCGCAGAACATGCAGCGCGATGTGTCGAAGATGAACTCGTCGAGAACTTTTTTGCGGCGCGGCTTGCCGGCCACCACGACTTCAACGTCCATCGGAATGACGTCTATGCAATCTTCGGGACAGGCCAGCGCGCAAAGATTACAGGCGATGCAAAGCGTGTCGTGTGTTTCCGGATCCATGTTCAGCCGCGGCGCGCCGTGAAAACGCGGCGCTACGTCGGGCCGAACCGATGGATATTGCTCAGTATAGATTCCCTTCCCAGCGACTGAGTCCTTCGAGGTCAGCGCACCCAGATTGAATCTCAGGGTCAGGCCGAGCCCTTTCAACAGATCGGCCATGAAGAAGCGTTTCAGCTTCTGCGCGAACGTCGGTTTCGAAACGGCAACTAAAGGCATGATGAAATCTTAGGTTTCAAAATTTAGATTTGCAATCAGTGGCACAGACTTCAGTCTGTGATTGTCTTGCGTAACACAGACTGAAGTCTGTGCCACTTACTCGCTCACCACCGGCGCGACTGCCGGCTTCCCCTTCGCCAGAACCGCGAAACGAATCTTGCTGCGCTGCTTCTTCAAATTGAAGTCACGCGAGCGCCAGTTAATTAACGACAGGATTCCCGCGGTCAGGAAAAGATTTCCTATCCCGATCGCAATCGCGATCCCCTTGCCGGTCGCCGTCAGATCCACCCCATTCGTTATCGATTGGATCGTATGCATGCCATGCCAGCCGTCGAGACCCTGGAGCGTGACAATGGCGATCGCGGACACCACGATGTTCACCAGCGCCGCCGGCAACAACCACTTCCAACCTAAATCCATTAGTTGATCATAGCGAAAGCGCGGCAGCGTCCAACGCAACCAAAAATAGAGGTACAGCAACAAGCCGGCCTTTGCCAGAAAGACAATCAAGCTGACGACTACATAAGCGTTGTGAAAACCCTTCGCTTCAGTCAGGCGGTAGACGAAGGGAAAATACCAGCCGCCGAGATAGAGCGTCGTCGCCACCGCGGTCACCACGACCATCGCCGCATACTCGGCCATGAAAAAGAGCGACCAACGGAAACCCGAGTACTCGGTATGGAAGCCGGCCACCAGTTCTGATTCCGCTTCGGGTAAATCGAATGGGGCGCGATTGTTTTCCGCGATGCCGCTGATCAGAAAGATCACAAAGCCAACGGGCTGGTAGAGCAGAAAGAAAATCGAATCAGTTTGCTGTGCCGCGACAATGCCGGAAAGTGAGAGCGTGCGCGCGAACATCAAAGCACCGATGATTGCCAGGCCCATCGAAACTTCATACGAAACCATCTGCGCGCTGGAACGCAAGGCACCCAGCAAGGCGTATTTCGAATTCGAAGCCCATCCCGCGAGAATCAATGCCAGCACGCCGACGCTGGAAACCGCCAGCACAAACAAGATACCGATGTTGACGTCGGTAATGACAGCCCAATCCGGTCCGAAAGGAACCACAGCCATCACGATAAACGCGGCGACGACCGCGATGTACGGCGCGAGAAAGAAGACCCAACGATCGGCGCTCTCGGGAATAAAGTCTTCCTTCACCAGCAACTTCAAACCGTCGGCAATCGGTTGCAGCAGCCCCCATGGCCCAACACGCATCGGCCCCAAACGCGCCTGCATGAACGCGGAAATCTTTCTTTCCAGATAAGTAGCATACGCGACCCAACCCGCCGTGATCGTCACGACCGCGCTCACCTGTATGAACGGCCAGATGACATAGTTCACCGTCTGCTCGCTGAAGAATTTCAGCAGCAGGCTGTCGACAAAGTTGAGTGGTGCTAGTAGGGCAGCTTCGATCATGGATTTCTATTGAGCATTTCTTAAACCCAATATGCGCAACCATCGCGACGTGAACAACCGCGAAGCGGTTGCTTCTCAAAGCTCAGGGTTGGCGCGCAGCGCCTACCCTGGGAACGACGGCCAACTTCATCTAGGCAACCCTGAAAGGGTTGCGGAGGAACACAACCCTTTCAGGGTTGTATCGACCTTTATCACCGAGACCCAACGTAGACGCTTCGCGTCAGCGTTGGGCTATAGGACACAACCGCTTCGCGGTTGCTCATCGATCAATCTCTCCCAGAACAATATCCAGGGTCCCAATAATCGCCACCACGTCCGCGACCAGATGCCCGATGCTCATCTGTTTCAACGCCTGCAGGTTTATGAAGCACGGCGGACGCACGCGCACGCGCCAGGGCTGTTGCGTGCCGTCGGAAACCAGGTAGCAACCAATCTCCCCTTTCGGCCCTTCGATTGAATGATAGTAATCGCCGATGGGCGGCTTGATTAGCTTCGGCACCTTCGCGTTCACCGGTCCGTCCGGCAGGTTGTCGAGCGCCTGCTGAACGATTCGCCGCGACTGTCGCATTTCTTCCATGCGCACCAGGTAACGATCATACGTATCGCCGTTCTCGCCCAGCGGCACGTCGAAATCCATGTCGGCGTACGCCGCGTATGGCCGCGACTTGCGAATGTCCCACGCCACACCCGAGCCACGCAACGCGGGCCCCGACAAACCAATCGCCACGGCTTCTTCGCCTGAGATCACGCCGACGCCGACTGTGCGGCTCAACCAAATCCGATTTTCCGACAGCACCGTTTCATATTCGTCGATGCGCTTCGGGAAATTGTTTATGAAGCGACGCACGTCTGCGTCAAAATCATCGTAAGCGTCGTTGGGCATCCCGCCGATGCGCCACGCGTGACAAGTAAGCCGGGCGCCGAACTGCCGTTCGAAAATCTTCAGGATTTCTTCGCGTTCGCGAAAGGCCCACAGCAGAATCGTCACCGCGCCAATGTCCAGCGCATGTGTGCCCAGCCACAGCAGGTGCGAGGCAATGCGATTGAGTTCAGTCAGAATAACTCGGATGTAATGGGCCCGCGGCGGCACGGCGAGCCCCATCATTTGCTCGACCGTCTCGACCCAAACCAGTCCGTTGGAAACCGCGGCGATGTAATCAAGACGATCCCAGTAAGGAGCGATCATCGTGTACATGCGGTTCTCGGCAATTTTTTCCATGCCGCGATGCAGGTAGCCAATATCGCAGTCGAGATCGATCACGGTTTCGCCGTCGAGCTTCAAAATCACGCGCAGCACGCCATGCGTAGACGGATGCTGCGGCCCCATGTTCAGGGTCATCTCAGGGCTGTCGAGCAGCGTGCGTTGAGTGGTGGCGATCTCTACTTGATGCATCTTCGCTATTAAGGCTTTGTTCCCTCTCCCTTTGAGAGAGGGTTAGGGTGAGGGTTTTAAGGCGCCGTCTCAGTCCCTCTTCCCAACCCTCTCCCAAAGGGAGAGTGGGTTTCAGAATCTAGCTAGCCGGTTTCTCGGCCTCATTCGGAACATAACAGCCGGTTACACTCCACGGCTCGATCACCAGGCCGATTTCTTTTACTTCACCCTTCTCTTTTTTCTCGCGCAGTTTCAAAGCGATTGATTGTGCGGCGCTGGCCTTGTTCCAGACATTTCGCGGGGCCAGCGTTTCAGTCAAAGCAAAGCCGGCGCTTTCCGCCGCCGCCGGCGAATCGAAAACTTTTGCCTCGTAATGAGCGGCGATTTCTTTTGGTGACATCGGTTTCGTTCGGAGTTCCGCCTTCAGGCGGAAAGTCAAATCAGATATTCCGCCTGAAGGCGGAACTCCAAACCTCATTTATCCTTAGGCATTACTTCTTTGCCGCTCTTGAATAGCTCGCGCACCTCGCGCTCCGGAGACGCGGATAAGATCTCTAATCCGTATGCTCTTCGTTGCTCCAACTGTTCCTTTTGCACGTCGGTAAATTCGGGCAGATGATCTTCCGTCCACTTGTTCTCGACAAACTCGAGCGGATAATCCTTGCGCAGCGGATGTCCGTCCCAGTCCGGCGGCAAAAGGATGCGCCGCAAATCAGGATGATTACGGAAATTGACGCCAAACAAATCGTAGACTTCGCGCTCGGGCCAATCAGCCGCCGGCCACACGCCGGTCACGCTGTCGACGCCTGCGCCGGCGCCTTCGCCATTGGCCCAAACCTTCAGGCGCACGCGTTCATTAGCCGAAATTGAATAGAGATTGTAAATGACTTCGAACGGCGCTTCGCGATGATCGGGATAGTGGGCGCAGGTTAAGTCAGAGAGATAGTTGAACGGTGTTTCCGGATCCTGCTTCAAACTTTCGCAAACCGGCACGACGTGCGCTGGTTCGATGCGAATCGAGAGTTGGCCCAGAAACTCCGATGCCTCGAGCACCGCGGCGTCGAACTTGTCGCGCAACTTCTTAACCAGTGGATGCGTTGAGGCATCGACCGGCTTTGGACCTTCTTCTTTCTTTTTTACGGGAGGCTTCGGCGCGCCCGGCGGGGCGGCTTTCTGTGCTGCCTCTTTCGCCGCGATTACTCGCGCTTTGGCAGCTTCAACCTGTGCGTCTTTTTCGTCGTCGGCGCTTAACGACGAAGGTTTTGCAGCGCCCGCTTCATCCTGCGTGCGCTGTTCCGACGTCTGATCCGACTGTGAACCCGGTTCGGTGGGTTTACTTTCCTCTGCCATGACCCTCGGTTAATACACTCTGACTTTGGACACTCTGGGGACGCTCTGGCTTCCGGCCGACGGGCGCGCGAAGGTTCACGCGCGATACTTCAAGACGCCTTGCTCACGTGTTAATGCTAAGTGTAAATCAGGTCGGACAAGTGACTTGTAGCATGCGATTTGCGCCGTTGTCAATTCAGTTATTTTTCAGGTTTGGATTGCCCAGGGCCGCGAGTGTTCATCGAATGATGAGCAACATTTTCAAACAGCCACTGGCTTGACGCAGCACAGTTACGCCCCGTATCATTGGTTGTTTGAGTGAGAAGACTAAACGACTACTATAGTAAGTGAGAAATAAAATGAAGCTTGGAATTCACCCTGAATATCAAGAGATAACCGTTACCTGCGCCTGTGGCGAGACTTTCAAAACGCGCTCGACCCGCAAGGGTGACCTGCATATCGAAATCTGCTCGGCCTGCCATCCGTTCTTTACGGGCAAGCAGAAGCTGATCGATACGGCCGGCCGCGTGGATCGGTTCAACCGGCGTTATGGAAAGAAGAACCCGGAAGAAGCCGCGCCAGCCCAGTAAGGCTTTCGTGCACTGATCGAAAGTGTCGAGATGATGCTGAAACATTAGCCATAAACAAAGTAAGAGATGCCGGCGCCGTGCGACGCTGGTTGCCGTTATTGCGTTACGACTTGGCAGCCAGCAGCAAATCGCCGGCATTGTTGTAAGCAGTGGCACAGACTTAAGTCTGTGATTTGTTCGTCACCATAATCCATCACAGAACGGAAGTCTGTGCCACCTGGGAAGAAAATCATGAGCACTAACGAAAGAGACTTAATAGTTGGCGGCCAGGCGGTCATCGAAGGTGTGATGATGCGCACTCCCAATGCTTACGCGATCGCGGTCCGCAAGGCCGACGGCACAATCGTCAACACCGCGGCTTCGCTGCCGAAATGGAGCGACAAGCTTCCGATTCTAAAACTACCGGTGCTGCGCGGCGGCGCAGTGCTGCTGCAGTCGATGGGCCTGGGAATCAAAGCGCTGAACTACTCCGCGAGTGAAGCGTTTACCGAAGTCGAAGACGCGAAGGCTGCGGAAGTACAAGTCGCTTTGACGCCCGCGATCATCGAGGGCGAAGGGGACTTTGCCGGGCTAACCGGGGCCGTGCCGGGTTTGTTTCCGCTGCCGACAAAGAAGCGTTCCAAAGATGAGTTGAAGAAAGGCGGCACGGCGGCCGCAGCCAGCTCGATTGTCTTTGCATTGATTTTCAATGTGCTGCTTTTCATCGCCGCGCCGCTGTTACTCACCAACGCTTTGTTCATAGCGACAGGATGGGCGACGCCGGCCGCGGTTGTCAGAACCGGGAGCGGTAGCGACGGGGCAGCCGCCGGCACGGATGCCGGCGTACCGCAGGCTGGAAAGCCGGCGCTCCAGGAAGAGGCATGGTACACGCGCACGTGGAACTCAGTTCGTGGTTACCTGCATCCGGTGCGTCCTTCCGTCAGCTTCAATCTGATCGACGGACTGATTCGCATGTCGTTCTTTCTGATCATGATCGTGAGTTTCTCTTTATTGAAAGATATCCGGCGCGTGTTTGAATATCACGGCGCCGAACACAAGACCGTATTCACCTGGGAAAAGGGTCTGGCTTTGACGGTCGACAACGCCCGGCCACAGCCGAGACAGCATCCGCGTTGCGGCACAAGTTTCCTGATGGTGGTGATGCTCGTCTCGATCATCCTGTTCTCTGTAATCAAATTCGATTCGCTGCTTTTCAATTTTCTGGTGCGCATCGCTTTGATTCCCGTCGTGGCCGGTCTCTCTTACGAAATCATTCGCTTGTCGGCGCGCAAAGAAAGCGGCGCCTTCTTTAAGACGATCACGAAGCCTGGCGTCTGGTTGCAGAACGTGACGACAAAAGAGCCTGACGACTCGCAATTGGAAGTAGCAATCGAAGCCCTGAAGGCGTCTTTGAAGCTGGAGCCACAGCAGGGCGAGGCTGAGCCGGCGTTGTTGTCTTAAATCCGCATGTTTAGAGGCGGGCTACTGCCCGCCCAACATACGGACAGCGCCGGACTGGCGGGCAGTAGCCGGCCTCTAAACAGATATTGATATCAATAGAATGCTAGATAAGCTCGCACAAATCGAAACCCGTTATGAAGAGATGGCCAACGAACTCTCTTCACCGGAGCTGTTGTCGAATCCGTCAGCGTACGGCAAGGCCGCAAAACAACATCGCAGCCTGGGCGAGATTGTCGAAAAGTATCGCGCGTGGAAAACACTCAACGACGAGCTGACCGGCGCGCGCGAGTTGACCGAGCATACCGAAGACGAAGAAATGCGCGAGATGGCCCGGGTGGAAATTGAATCCCTCCAGGCCCAGCTCGAACAAGCCGAAAACGATCTCAAGTTCTTGCTGATTCCCGTCGATCCCAACGACGAAAAGAACGTCATCCTGGAAATTCGCGCCGGCACCGGCGGCGACGAAGCTTCGCTGTTCGCCGCCGATATTCTGCGAATGTACGCACGTTACGCCGAGCGCCAGCGTTGGAAGATGGAAATTCTCGACGCCTCGGAAACCGGAGTTGGCGGACTTAAGGAAGCCGTGGCGCTGATCGAGGGCGACAAAGTCTATTCCAGATTGAAACACGAATCAGGAGTACATCGCGTCCAGCGCGTGCCGCAAACCGAGGCCAGCGGCCGCATACACACTTCGGCAATCACGGTCGCAGTGCTGCCCGAAGCGGAAGAGGTCGACGTCAAGATCGACGCGAAAGACCTGCGCATAGACACGTTCTGTTCATCGGGTCCGGGTGGCCAGTCGGTGAACACGACTTACTCTGCGGTGCGCATTACTCATCTGCCCACCAACGTCGTCGTCTCGATGCAGGACGAGAAGTCGCAGATCAAGAATCGTGAAAAGGGAATGCGGGTGTTACGCGCGCGACTGCAGGAACTGGAAGAACGAAAGCAGCACGACGCTGAAGCGAGTGAACGCCGTTCGATGGTCGGCAGCGGCGATCGCTCAGAAAAGATCCGCACCTACAACTTCAAAGAAAACCGCGTCACCGATCATCGCATCGGGCTCACTATTCACCAGTTGAATCTGGTGATGGATGGCGCGCTCGATCAAATCATCGACGGGCTTACGACTCACTATCAGGCCGAGAAGTTAAGAGAAGAAACGGTCGCCGCCTGAACGAATCGAAAGATCCTTCCCGACAATCATTCCGATCAAAAGCGGCATACGCTCCCGGTCGCTCCAACCTGTTTCTGCTAACGTCACGCGGGGGAAGTAAGATCTGCTCCCGCGGTCATGGCTCCTTCATTCAAAGTCCCTTCGCCAACTGGCTGCCCCAAAGTGGACAGCAAAAATGAATTGTGCGACATTACTCCCGAACCCCCTCAATTTTTTGGAGTGCGCCGGCGGAGCAAAGCGGCGACGGCGCTTTGGATTTCTACTTGTCAGACCGATCCAAAGCGGTGTCGTGCTGCACTTGCCACCGCACTCCAAAGCTATCGCTATCGGCACAACATTCCAAATCACGGCGAAACGAGTCTGACTCGCATAATTGCGATTCGATTTTGATTCCATGATTAAAGCCAGCGGTCGTTGAGGAGCGTCAATTCTCAAGTTTTCCTCAACCGGCCACCACTATTATGGAAAACTTGGGAAAGAGTCTTTGTTCGCCACGAGCCGTCAAGCAATGCGGCGTGTGATTGAGAACAGATTTGCCTTGAGTCGTATTGGCGAGACCTGGAGAGTCGCGCACCAGGCTTTATCATTTGCGCGCCTAGGAGATAGCATGTCCCGAAAACTTTATGTGCGGATTTTGTCGGCTGCGTTCAGCTTGAAGATCAGCTTTGCGCTTATTGGTTGCTTTGCCATTGCTGCGTTAGTAGCGACGATGCCCGGTTCCGCTGCTAATCCGCCAGGACGTTTAAGCGGGCCCGTGCCGTCCACGGCCGGGGCGTTCAATGCGCCCGCTGCCACTTGTACGTCGCCACATTCGGGCACGCTTTCACCTTCGAGCGGCAACCTCTTGTATTGCGGCGGACCCTTCGCCGTCTCCAATCCGACCGCGCCGTTGGGCAATACGCCGCCCGCGTGTGCGTCGGGAACATGCGATTTCTATAACCTGACGGTTACTATTCCGGCGGGCGACACTCACACTTACGCGGCCACAGTCACTGTCGGCTGGACTAACAGTAGTTCACTGACGACTCAGGGAGCCACGGCATCGGACTTTGACCTCTATGTCTATCAACCGGACGAGACCGGGACCAAGGTGGGTCAGGGCGGCGGATCGACCAATCCGGAGGTAGCGACATTCACGGCGACCTCAGGGACCTACACTGTCTACGTGGTTCCGTACGACGTGCAGCCCGACGTGCAGTTCAGCGGGACAATCACCTTGACGCAACTCGCGGCGCCAAGCCCGACTCCCCCAGCCAGTCCTTCTCCGACGCCGGAGATCCCGGGCGTTCCGAGGTACTTCAACTATCCAGCCCCGAACGGGTTGGGTACCAGCGCAGGCGAGCCGTCGATTGGCGTGAATTGGAAGAGCGAAAAGTCATTTAGTAATAGCATGTTCTCGAACATTCCCAATGGCGGGACGTCGATGTTCGAAGCCAGCACGCAAACCTTGCGCGTAACCTTTGACGATTGTCCGTCTCCGGCGGGTAATTTCTGGGAAGACAAGAGCGCACCAAACGCTGCTACCAGTCTTGACCCGATTCTATTTACCGATCATGGCTACAGCCATCTGCTTCCAGATCCATTTAGGACATTCTCGTCGCAGTTAACCGGCGCCGATAGTCTGTCGGCATACACTGACGATGACGGGGAGAACTGGACTCCGAGCCAGGGTGGCGGCATCCCTTCAGGCGCTGACCACCAGACCATTGGCGCGGGCCCATACAATCCGAACTCGTCTCCGCCGCCGCCGGCGCATCCGCTCTATCCAAATGCTGTCTACTATTGTTCGCAGGAAAACGTCACCGCTTTCTGCGCGCGCAGCGACAACGGCGGCCTTACCTTTGGACCAGGCGTGCCAACCTGGAATACGACGCAATGCAGCGGCGCTATTCACGGCCACGTAAAGGTCGCGCCTGACGGTACTGTCTATGTACCCAACGCCAACTGTGGATCGAACGGTCAAGGCGTCGCGGTCTCGACGGATAACGGGCTTACCTGGACCGTGCGTACTATCACCGGCGCCGTCAAGGCGAAAGGGTTGGAAGATCCGTCGATAGGCATTGGTTCCGACAGCACGATGTACTTCGGATATCAGAATGGCGATGGCCATCCGCATATTGCGGTCACTCACGATCGTGGACTGACCTGGGAGCACAACACCGATGTCGGCACGACGTTCGGCCTCCGCAACGCAGTCTATCCGGCAGTCACCGCTGGTGATGCCAATCGCGCAGCGTTTGCCTTCATCGGGACTACCGAACCAGGTGATTACGTAGCTCAAACCAACTTCAATACGGGCCAGGGATTTCAGGGTGTGTGGCATCTCTATATCGCCACGACCTTTGATGGTGGGGTTACGTGGACGACGATAGATGCGACACCAAACGATCCTGTCCAACGCGGCTCGATCTGCGATCAAGGAACGATCACATGCAATCGAAGTCCGGATGACCGCAACCTGCTCGACTTTATTGTTGCGGATACTGATAAAGAAGGTCGTGTGCTGGTTGCTTACGCTGATGGTTGCATCGGCGCCTGCGTCAATTCTGCGCCAAACTCTTACAGTGCGCTCGCTACGATCATCCGCCAGTCAGGCGGCAAGCGGCTCTTCCAGGAATTTGATCCCGTTGAGCCGGCTAAACCGAATGCTCCGAACGTCTCCAGCTTAATACGCAACAACGACAATTCGGTTACCGTGAAGTGGCTCGCGCCGGATGGCAATGGATCATCGGTTACCGGATACAAAATCTATCGGGGCGCCACCTCCGGCGGCGAAACACTGCTGACGACGGTCGGCAACGTCCTGACCTTTACGGACACCACGGCAACGGCGGTGGGTGTCACTTACTATTACCAGGTCTCCGCGCTGAACGCGTCGGGCGAGGGACCAACTTGTCATGAATTTACACCGGCCATCGCGCCGCCTACTCCTCCGTCGGATCCGTGCACGGCGCCGGGTGTTCAGGTTGTGGACGACACGTCCGATTCCGGGGCAAACACTCCACCAGATGGGCGTGTGGACATTCGGAAACTGTTTGTTGGCGAGCCGTTCTTTGGAGCGGGAATTAACAAGCTGGTATTTCAAATACGAGTGGCGCCATCAAGCACGAACGCCGCGCCGCCCAGCAGCCAATGGTACATCGTCTGGAATAGACAGAATCCAGATGCCGACTTTGATCGTTGGTACGTCGAGATGAAAACGGACGCGGCTGGCGCTCCGACGTTCAAGTACGGGAAGTTCGGCGTAGCTTTGAACGCCACCAGCCCAAACCCGAACGCCAACATGCCAGTCGAAATGGGAAACGCCGACAGCGGAAGCTATGATCCTGCGTCCGGTGAGATAATCATCACGCTCTCAAACGACAAGGTCGAGAGTCCGGCGACAGCTGTCCATGCCGGGCAGCACCTCGCCCACATCAACGTCAGGACCTTCTTCGGTCGGCCTGATGGCGGAGCGAAAACTCAAAATAGCGCCTCGGACATTACCGACGACGGTGATTACGTTCTCGTCGGAAATGCTTCCTGCGCAGCGACGCCGTCACCATCGCCATCACCTTCACCGTCGGCTTCGCCATCGCCATCACCTTCGCCGTCGGCTTCACCTTCACCAACAGCCATTTTCCAGTTTTCAGCGGCATCTTATGTCGTCACATCAGAAGCCTGCACAGCAATTGATGTAACGGTTACTCGCGCGGGAGTTACGACGACGAGCGCAACCGTCGACGTCACCAGCACGGACGCCTCGGCCAAACAGAAAGGAGACTATACTTTCGTCATTGCTCACCTGGTCTTCGCTCCGAACGAAACCCAGAAGACTTTTCAAGCACTAATTAGCGACGATGGTTATACGGAAGGCCCCGAGTCGGCAAACCTGCTCCTGCAGAATCCGACCAACGGCACACTGGGCACTCCGAACGCCGCCACGCTGCAGATTCTGGATAACACACCCGAGACGGCGAGTAATCCGATCGACATCTCGCGCACGTTCGTCGGTCAGCACTATCACGACTTTCTCTACCGGCAGAGCGATCAATCGGGTGAGGATTTCTGGACCAACGCGATTGAGAGTTGTGGCACTGACACTGGTTGCCGGCAAGCCAAGCGCGTTGATGTATCGACGGCCTTCTTCATTTCGATCGAATTTCAAAACACGGGTTACTTCCTTATTCGCGCTCACAAAGCCGGTTTCGGAAATGCGAAGAGCAACCCGCGCTACCTCACCTTCCTGCGTGATCTACGCGAGATAGGTGAAGGAATAATTGTCGGGCAGGGCAACTGGCAGCAGCAGCTCGACGACAACAAACAGAAGTTTCTCGAAGACTTTGTGACGCGACCGGAGTTCGTGACGCAGTTTCCGCAGGGGAGCACGGCCGGCAATTACGTGGACAAACTATTCCAGAATGCCGCCGCTTCACCGACTACGAGCGAAAGAAATGCGGCCATCTCGGCCTATGGCAGCGGTGATCTGGCTGGGCGCACTGCGGCTTTGAAGAGCGTCATCGATTCAGGCTCGGTCTTCAACGCGCAATACAACTCGACTTTCGTGCTCATGCAGTATTTTGGGTACTTGCGACGCAACCCTGATGACTTGCCGGATGCCAACTTTGACGGCTACGACTTCTGGCTTAACAAGATGAATTCGTTCACACCGGCAGGTGAGGATGCGCGTGACGACAAGGTGGCCCTGGCCCGCGTTAGGCGAGCAGAAATGGTCAGGGCATTCATCGAGTCCAGGGAATATCGTGAGCGGTTCTTCGGCGCGTCGAGTGGTAACCAGCTAGCCCCGCCGGAAGCGGGCCTGACCACCCGCTTGCGAAACTTTGCCGGCGTGATGTTGCGTTATGCCATGTTCGGCAATGCGGGGTGAAGAGATCTAATCTCGCTCGGAGAGCAAACCTCTCGTCCGAGCCTTTAGCGCGAAGCGCGGATTAGCTTGCCGCATATGGCGGCAGTGCGGGCCAGACGCCAGCGCTTCCGTTACGCGATTGCGCCTTACGCGCTCAGAATGCTTCCGGTTTCGGCGCCCCCGAGGTCTATCTGACTCCGGACGCCACCCGCCAAATCCAACCTTCCACGAACCCAGTTGCGTGCTACAAACCGATTGCATTTTCGTTGCTCTCAATTCTCAAGGCCCTTCTCAAGTTTTACTCAAGAATTCCTCAAGGACACCTCATTAATCTGCCAGTCGTTGCAGCAGTCCTACTTTTCTTTGAAACACCCTGAGGAGGTCCAACATGTTTCGATTTCTGCGATTTGCCGCCCTGGCCGTCTTAGCGAGCTGCCTGTTCGCGCTTCCTTTTCTGAAGTCTTCAGCCGTTAACACCGGTCTGGTCACCGTCATCGTTGAGCTTCGCGATGATCCGGGCGCGGTTTACGCGGCCAAGCTAAACCAGCAGGGCGCCATTGTTTCAGACGATCAAATGCAGGCATACCGACAGGGCCTCAAAGTCGCGCAGGACAAATTCCTGGCGCAACTCAGCAGCAGTGGTCAAACCTTCCAGGTGCAATCCGTCAACGTCAGCAACGTCAAGATCGAGATGCGCTATACGTTGGTTTATGACGGCGTCGCCTTGAAAGTGCCGGCGTCAGCGATCGACACAATCAAGAGCATGCCGCAGGTCAAAGGCGTGCATCCGAACACGCGCTTCTTTACCACGCTCGAAAAAAGTGTTCCCTACATTCGCGCTCCTGAGGTCTACGGAAGCTTTCCGGAACTGAGCCAGTTCGATAACGAACGCGAAGGTTACGAAGGACAGGGAATGTACATATCCATCATCGACACCGGAGTTGACTGGACGCACCCCATGTTCGGCGGCGACCCGACCCCTCCGCGCCTGGGTGTGGCGCCCGTTTCAGCTTCGGTGCCGACCAATTCGAAAGTCGTGTACTACCTGCCGCTTACTGATAGCGCTGTCGCAGACGGATTCGGGCACGGGACGCACGTGGCTTCGACTGCTGCGGGCTATCTGGCGAAAGCTCCGGGACCAGACGGACTGCCGAATACAGCCGATGACATTCAAATTCACGGCGTCGCGCCGCAAGCAAAATTGATGTCTTACAAAGTGTGCAGCGATGTGGAATCAACCGTCAGCAGCGTGGCTGCGCCAATTGGCGGCTGCGACACTTCAAATATCATCATGGCGATCGAGGATTCGGTCTCGGCGTTTACGGTGACCGGCTTTGCCAAACCGAAAGCGCATGTCATCAACATGAGCCTCGGCGGCGGCGGCGGCCCGAATGAACCAACCGCGATCGCGTCTGACAACGCAGTCAAACTCGGCACCACCGTCGTCGCCGCCGCCGGCAACTCCGGCCCGGACGAAAACACTCTCGGCGCGCCCGCCGCCGGCAGCCGCGTGATCGCCGTTGCTGCTGATACCGATCCAGCCTCGCATTTCAACTGGTCGGTTGACGCTCTGACATCATCAGCGTTTCCGCAGACCACCAGCGGCGTCGTTACGCCGGCCACGGACTTTGCAGGGCAGTCATGCATCGACCGCATTAAGGTGTTTGCACAGGCGGGAACGCCTCGGCCGCCTGACGGCGCCATCGCGCAGTATTACGTCCTGGTTGACAATCCGTTGGTAGCCTGGCCGGCGAGCGTCAGCGGCCGCATCGCGCTAATCAACGATTCCGGTCTGGTTTCGGGAACCTTCTTCGACATCTGCAATCAGGCGGTGAATGCCGGCGCGGTCGGCGTTCTGCTTAAGAGCAAGGTAACAGCCCCGACTGCGGTCAAGTGTTCAGTGCCCGCGGCGAATATCCCGCTCGCAGATGCAGACAGATTGATCGGTGCAATGCCTGCCCAAACCAACGGCGCCATCTCGAGTTTTCCGCTTCGCATAAACAACGATTGGCATGTTCCCTTCATCGGCGACACGGCGGAATTTAGTTCACGCGGTCCAGTTGCAGGCTATGGACAGGTAAAGCCGGACGTGTCCGCGCCGGGCGCGAACATTCTGGCGGCCATGCCGCCCGCGAGCGTGCTGGGCGTGTTGTCGCAAGGCAACTACGGAGCGATCAGCGGTACGTCGATGGCCACGCCGCACACGACCGGCGCAGTGGCGCTGTTGATGCAGTCGCACCTCGGCTGGAACCCGGACATGATTCGCACCGCGCTAATCAACACGGCGACCAACATGCGTGACGAATTCAACCATGCGAAGGCTGATGGCTTGAACTCAGAATCGATCAACGATCAAGGCGGTGGCTTAATCGATGTCTACGCGGCCGTAAACACTAAGGGACTCATGGGTGTCGCCGGCGACGGGGTGAACACACCGACGATACTCGGCAGTTATTCTTACGGCGCGGTTCCGGTCGTCAACAGCCGCGTCACTTACACCGCTCCGGTAACTGTGACCATCAAAGACGTGTCCGGTCAGGGTGGAACTTACAACCTGGCCGTGGCCAACAATCGCGACCTGCAACAGGCAGGCGTCGGCGCAACTTTGAGCGATACCAGCGTCACCGTCCCAGCCAACGGCACAGCGACATTCACGTTGAATACTTCGGTCGACGGGAACCTGATACGGGATCCGAATATCTCTGAAGCGCCGGTAACAAACTGCAACACGGTTAATTTCACCGTGCGAAAAATGCAAATGCAGTGGTACGTGACGGCCACGCGGTCGGGCAGCGGAGAGAGACTGCGCATGCCGTTTTATCTGCGGCCCTCTCCGTCTCTGCCGGCCAATCCGGTGATTACGCCGCAGAGCTTCTCGGGCATTCTTCCCGGAGGCGATGCAGGCCAACAACTCGTCTCAGGCGTGACTTATATCGACCAGACTTTCACGGTCAGCCCTGGTGTCTATCGCATCGACGCACGCCTGGACTACACCGCGCAGAGTGTCGAGGAC
Organism: Blastocatellia bacterium; assembly: GCA_033856915.1. Taxonomy (GTDB): domain Bacteria; phylum Acidobacteriota; class Blastocatellia; order Pyrinomonadales; family Pyrinomonadaceae; genus UBA11740. The sequence goes on from JAWVEB010000066.1 coordinate 133,187, forward strand.
CTCGACTTTTATCTGTACGGACCTGACGACAAGGAAGTCACGCACTCCGCGATCTCCGGCGGGCCGGAACAATTCAGTGCCGACATCAGCCAACCGGGCAACTACAGATATCGCATAGTTGGATACGCCAACGGTCCCGTCCAGTACACGATTGCCGCCCAGCTCTTTGCCGGGCCGCCCGCGCCAGCCATGCAGGCGATCCCGGGAGATTTCACCAACCCCACCGGCGATCACGTCGACTTCGATGGCACCTTCGATGTTCGCTGGACCCCGCAAGGCGGCGAACAGGGATTTGAAATTGAGCAATCGACTGACAACCAGAACTGGAGCCTACTGGCCGATGTCGGCGCCGGAGCCACCAGCTACAGCTTGAGCAATCAAGCGAGCGGCACGTACTACTTCCGCATTCGCGGATTGACCGCCGGTGCAATCGGCCAGTACGTAACTACTCCCAGCACCGCGACCAGCATCGTCGTGGATCAGCGTTCAAAGGTAGATATCACCAGTCTGGTTAGCCGTGCTGTCTCGAATGTTTCGCTGAACGCAAACGTCTTTCAACTGGATCTGGCCCTGACGAACAACTCCACGCAGAACTACGTTCCACTCGTGGATCTGAACGTGGTCGGATATAACTCCGGCTCCGGAACGATCCGCGCCATCAATGCGGACAATGGCAAGGACGGCACGAGCCCAGCGAATCCTGCACTGTTTGGCTATTCGCAAAAGATCGGTTCGGATCAGATATTCAGTGCGAACGAAGTCACGAGCGCGCGCACCTTGCGCTTCCAGGACAACGCCTCAGAGCTGTTCACCTTTGACGCAGTGGTAACGGCGTATGTGTCCGCGGGCGGATCGTCTTCGAGTTCGAGCTCGAGTTCCACTTCGAGTTCTTCCAGCCCGCCTTCATCCGGAAGTCCGAGCACCACCGGTATTCTTAAACAAATCAACGCCGTCATGCGATTCACTGCTAATCCGCTTACGAAGACAGTGACGGTACAACTCGTCAGTCTGAAGTAACGAAGGCGCGAACTCCTGAGTCAGGCAGTCACGAGCTGCCTGGCTCAAGTGTTTGCGTGCAATTACGAGAGTCGATAGTAACGCTACTTAAGAGAAAGAGACTTGGTTCCAACCAGCCACAAAGGAGATTCGGAAATGTTGAGCAAGCTAACAGACGCGCGCACGATTTCGACAATCATGCGGTTCAGATATGCACTGGCCGCGCTGCTCTGTTCGGCGATTGCCGCCGGCGCGGTCATGGTCGTGCAGACCACGCGCGGCGCCAACCCGTCCTCGGGAACCGTCTCTGAAGCGAACCCGCAAGTCAGTTGGACGGGCCAGGTCAAAGCGCCATCGGGATCATCCGATTGCGGCAGCGGGAACAACTCTGGCTGCGATAACTTCACGGTAAATTTTCAGCCGCCCGCCGCGGGATTCGGTCCGTACCTCCTTGAGATCAAGTTGCAGCCGCAGGGCGATTGGGACATGCAGGTCTACGGCCCCGGTGGAAATCTTCTGGATGGATCGGGAAACAGTCCGGGCGCGCTGGAAATCGTAACTCTGATCAATCCGGCCGCGGGAAACTATGCCGTTGCAGCAGCACCGTTCGCGCCGCTGGTCGGCACCGACGGCAACAGCTACGCAGCCAGCGCCGAACTCAAACACTACGTAGTTAATACTGCGGCCCAGGGGCCCGACACCAATATCAGCTATCACAATTTCGCGGCGACCGGCAGCCTTGGCAACGGCGCCGGCGAGCCTTCGATTGGCGTCGACTGGAAAACCGGCCGGGCCATGTTCATCGCTCTCCAGCAAACTCTGCGGGTGACTTTTGACGACTCAACGATTCCCGCCCGAGCGACCTGGGAAGATAAGAGCTTTGCCTGGACCAATCTGATTACGATGGATCCGATCTTGTTCACCGATCGGACAACCGGGCGCACGATTGTTTCCCAGTTAGTAACTCCGGCCGCCGCGAACGGCCTTGCCGTTCTAACCGATGGCTGCAGCTTATCTGCTTACACGGACGATGATGGCGACACCTGGGTTCCCGATGAAGGTTGCGGCCCGCCGAGCGGCGCCGACCACCAATCGATCGGCGGTGGACCATTCCATGATCCGTTACCACGTGAAGTGCCCGCGCCTGCCTATGCGCACGCCGTTTACTATTGTGCGCAGTCGGGCGTTACTGCCTACTGCTCACGCAGCGACAATGGCGGATTGACTTACGGCCCGGGCGTGCCGGCCTACACCAGCGAGTGCAGCGGCCTGCACGGACATCCGATGGTAGGTCCCGACGGAACGGTTTACGTTCCCAACCGGAGCTGCGGCGGAAAACAGGGCGTCGTGTTGTCCGAAGACAACGGCATTACCTGGAATGTTCGGACGGTGCCAGACAGTATTCAGGGGGCCATGGATCCCGGCGTGGGAATTGGCGCCAACGGGACAGTTTATTTTGGCTATCAAAATGGAGACGGACGCGCTGACGTAGCAGTGTCCAACGACAAAGGTCTGACCTGGACCCAGAGCAAAGATATCGGTGCGGCCTTTGGAATTCAAAACGCAGCTTTTCCTCGCGTACTTTCGGGCGACGACGATCGCGCCGCATTCGCATTCCTGGGCACGCCAACAGGCGGACCATTCCAGGAGGCAAACTTCCAGGGCGAGTGGCATCTTTATATCGCTCATACCTTCAATGCGGGACAGACGTGGACCACAGTCGATGCGACGCCGACCGATCCGGTGCAGCGTGGCTGCATCTGGATGCAAGGCGGCAGTAATCCGTGCCGCAATCTGCTCGATTTCATGGGGTCAGCAGTTGATAAAGAGGGACGCGTACTGATCGGCTATGCAGATGGTTGTCTTAACTGCTCGGGCCCGTCGGGCTCGCACGCGAGTAAGGCTACCATTGCGCGTCAGGTTAACGGACGGCGACTGTTCGCGGCTTACGATCCATCGGGCGATCCTTCGCCGACGCCAACTCCCACTCCGAGCGAGTCACCAACTCCGCCACCACCAGTTTCAAACGTTCTACATTTTCACGGCAATCCAACTGATGATTCGGGCACGACCGGGATGGGCATGGCCGACGTCGTAGCCGTCAAAGGACCATTCCTGTTAGCGAAAAGCACTCTGGGCACAGGGCCGGCAGCCCATTGGGATGTACCTGAACCAGCGGCGAGCGGCACTGCAGATCAGAACGCGTATGATCCAAGCTGGATTTGGAATCTCGATTCGCCGACTACTCTGAATGGCGACATGACGATTAAGTGGTGGGCGGCGTGCAGCGGCTGCGGCACGGCGGCGGGTCAAACTGCCGACTGGAATATTCGTCTGTGGGCCGATGGCGTGAAAGTATTCGAAAAGAAAGTCACCAACGTGACTCCCGACTTGCCTAACGTTCCACAATTGCTTCAGGCAACCGTAAACGTTCCCAGCATCTCGGCGACAACGAAGTTTGTGCTGCACGTCGATCCGGTTTTCATCGACACTCAGATCAATACGCACATCTACTACGATTCACAGTCGGCTTGTCCGGGAGTTACGGGCAACGCGCCTTGTGACTCGCAGGTGATCATGCCAATCGTCGGCGCTAATCCGAACCCGACACCTACGCCTACGCCGAGCGGCTCCCCAACTCCGAATCCGACTCCGACGCCTGGAGGGCCTGAAGATTCTTGCATCACGCCAGGAATCACCGTAGTGACCGACGCATCCGGCGATGAGCTGCCACCAGGCACGTCACAGAATGACATTCAAAAGATCTCGATCGCCGAACCGAACCATGGAGCAGGCGACAGCCAAATTGTGTTCACGATGAAGGTCGCCGATCTAAGCGGCACGCTGGCGGCTAACGCCCAGTGGAAGACTTACTTCACCGGACCCGACGCGGTGGTTTACTGGGTTGACATGGAAACCGACGGCAACGGAGTCGTGAGTTACAGTTACGGCACCGCGGCCAATAATCTGGACACGACGATTGGATTCCCTGATTCCGGCACGTACTCTCCAGACGGAACCATTACCATCGGGATTGCCAACGTTAAGGTTGGGGGTCCGACGGCTGGTCAAACTCTGAACCCAGTCAATGGCGTGGCTTACCTGCTGGTCGGCGTAGTGCTCAACGATCTCGACGACACGAGCAACGGCAGTTACACGCTCCGTGGCAGCGCATCGTGCAATGGCGGGGGAACACCGACGCCAACTCCGACGCCTGCGGGATCGCCTACGCCAACTCCGACGCCGATTCCAAATGCGCCGCAGTATATCAACTACTATCCGCCGTCTGGTGTCGCCGAAAGCTTTGGCGAGCCTTCGATCGGCGCCAATTGGAAGACCGGGAAGGTCATGTTCTTTGGCGGCTTCTCGCCTTACGCGTTGCGCGTGAGCTTTAACGATGCCACGTCTCCGGCGACGGTAACGTGGGATCAAACTGCCTTGACGTTGGCTGCGACGCCGCGAGTTGCCGGCGATCCGATCCTGTTTACGGATCATGAGACCGGCCGGACGTTCGTTTCTCAGTTAGTCGGTCTGACCCCGTTCAATGGAATGGATTTCACCGACGACGATGGCACAACTTACTTACCAAGCCAGGGATCTGGTATCGGCGCGGGTGTCGACCACCAAACGGTCGGCGGCGGACCTTTTCATGCTCCCGTTCCAACCGGAGCTGCCTATCCGCATTCAGTCTATTACTGCGCTCAGGAAGGCCTGAACAGCAGCGGCACCGGAATCGCGAATTGCGCGCTGAGCGTGAACGGCGGTTTGACGTTTGGGCCATCGATCCCGGTCTACGCGGTTTCCGCCTACAACTCGTGTTTCCCGCTACACGGCCACATCAAGGTTGGACCCGATGGGACTGCTTATCTGCCTAATAGAGGTTGCGGTGGTGGAGCAGGCATGGTCGTTTCGGAAGACAACGGCGTCACCTGGACCGCGCGAACGATTCCAAATTCGAGCGTCGGTTCCAGCGATGCGTCAATCGGCATTGCAACTGATGGCACGGTGTTCCTCGGCTACCAGGCTTCTGATGGTCATCCGGGTATTGCCGTCTCGCACGACAAGGGATTGACCTGGATCAATCACACGGACGTGGGCGCCGCAGTCGGCGTTAAGAGCGGCATCTTCCCGGCAGTTGTCGCCGGGGACGGCGGCATGGACACGGCCCGCGCAGCGTTTGCTTTCTACGGCAGCGCCACGGCCGGAGATCAGGACTCACCGAGTTTCAAGGGCGAATGGTATCTCTACATCTCTTCGACCTTTGATGGCGGCAAGACATGGACGACCGTCAACGCCACGCCCGGCGATCCAATTCAGCGCGACGGCATCTGCACCCGAGGTTTCCAGGGCTGCACCGTCCCGCGCAACCTGCTCGACTTCTTTGACGCAACCGTCGACAAAGACGGCCGCGTAATCGTCGGCTACGAAGATGGCTGCATGAATGGGTGTGTCCAGGGCGGTTCCAACTCGAACACCGAGAAAGGTGTGATTGCGCGCCAGAGCGGCGGCAAGCGCATGTTCGCCGCCAGCGATCCAAACCCGACACCTACGCCAACTCCGACGCCGTCGCCATCGCCATCGCCGTCGCCTAGTCCGTCCCCGACGGTTAGCCCGACGCCGACTCCGACGCCAACGCCGGCCGGCATACTGCCAGCGCCCGCTGATTCAGGACCGAAGGTGGGCTACCAAAACTTTGAGGCGCCCGGAATCCTGACCAACGTGACTTCGAGCAGCCAGGGACCGTCGGCAAAGACGGTTGAGTACCTCGGGCACGATGCCGGTGAACCTTCGATCGGAAACAATTGGAAGACGGGCACGACCGTCTACCAGTCCGATCTCCAGACTTTATTTGTCACCTTCAACGACAACTGCGCTTCGGGATCGCCGGCGAGCTGGGTCAATCGGCCTGCGCCGACTTCGCAGTTCGTCGATTCTGATCCGATCGGATTCACCGATCGCTATACCGGCCGCACATTCGCGGGTGAACTAACACTGACTTCGCCGTCATGTAAGACTTCATTCACGGACGACGATGGTCAAACCTGGGTACCAACCCAGGGAAGCGGTCTCGGCGCCAGCATTGACCACCAAACAATCGGAGGTGGTCCATTCCACGCGCCGCTGACTCGACCGACGAACGTTCCGGGATTGTATCCGGACGCTATCTACTACTGCTCGCAGTTACCGCACGAGGCGTGCGCGAGGAGCGATAACGGCGGAGCCAGCTACGGTCCCATCGTTGAAGTCGACCCGGTAGCCGACGCGCATTGCGGCGGTCTGCACGGTCACGTCAAAGTCGCACCTGACGGCACGGTATACCTGCCGTTCAACTATTGCGACGGCGTGGGGGCAACCATCGTGTCACAGGACAACGGCGTCACCTGGACCATCCAGCACGTTCCCAATACGCTCACCGGTCAGAGCGATCCGGCGGTGGGTATCGATAATAACGGCCGCGCCTACTTTGCGATGTCCAGTGCGACCGGCGATGGCTCGCAAGCGATCGTCGCCACTTCAGACAACGCTGGCCAGACCTGGCAAAACGTCTACGACGTGGGCGCCGCGTATGGACTAAAGAACATCGCGTATCCGGCGGCCGTCGCTGCCGATCCGGGCCGTGCCGCGGTTGCCTTCTACGGCACAACTACCGCTGGCAATCTGTCGGCGAATGGCTTCCGAGGCGTCTGGCATTTATATGTTGCTGAGACGTTCGACGGTGGTCAGTCCTGGACCACAACCGACGCCACGCCCAACGCGCCGATGCAGCGCGGCTGCATTTGGACGGGTGGCGCTGCAAACATCTGTCGCAATCTGCTCGACTTCTTTGACATCACTGTCGATCGAGAAGGCCGAGTCGAGGTCGGCTACGTCAACGGTTGCGCCGGAGGCAACTGCGCGCAGGCGTCTTCAAATGCGACCGGCAACGCGTACACCGCAACGGCAACTATCGCGCGACAATCAAGCGGGCGAAGACTGGTTGCTGCTTTCGATCCACCGAACGCAATGAATGCCACGTCCGCGCCCGGCATGCCGTCAGTAACGACACGCCGCGTCGGCAACGTGGTTCATCTCGCCTGGTCTGAAGCAGACACCGGCAACTCATCAATCCTGAATTACAAGATCATGAGAAGCAACGCGAGCGGCGCTGAGACTCTGCTCACAACCGTGACGGGAACCCAGATGACCTACGACGATACGACGGCAACTGACACGAGCAAGACCTACTACTACAAAGTGCTCGCGTCGAACGGAGTTGGCACCTCGTGCGCCGCGAACGAAGTTGCCGCCCCGTACGTGGGTGACACTTGCGGTGGTCTGATCCTGCAACGCAACGATCCAAGTCATCCGGAAAGTCTGCTAGCCGGTCAGAATCCGTCGCTGGCAATCGATTACATCGCCGCGGGAGAGCCTTCCGGCACGAACAATCTGATGTTCCGCATGAAGGTCTCGAGCCTGGCGAGCGTGCCGGCCAACAGCAGGTGGCGCATCGTCTGGAATTCGGAAACGGCGCCCGGCCAGCAGTGGTACGTCGGCATGCGCAGCGATGCGAACAGCAACGTGAGCTTCGATTATGGCAGCGTCGCCACGGCCGTAGTCGGCCTGGTGATTGGGGTTCCGACAGAAACGAGCCGGGGGACGATCAACGGCACCTTCGCCGCGGACGGCACCATCACGATGTTCGTGCCGAAGGCCCTGGTCGGCAATCCGCAGCCGGGCGATTTACTCGGCGCGGTCAACGGCCGAACGTTTACGGGCGACACGTCGCAGACGAACACGCTCCAGCGTTCGACATTGCTGATCGATCACACGTTCGTCAAAGCCCAGAGAGACAACGGCTCTCCGGCGGCGACCTACACCATCGCAGGTAACGTCGACTGCTCAGCCTTTGTCGAGCAGAACGTGAACTCGCTGGTTAGTCTGCTAACCAGCAATCCGGGAACCGCGTCTGGGATCAGCTCATTCAACGTGGCAATCAAGAACACGTCAGGCCAGACGATCTTTACTCCGCTGCGCGTTGAAGTCGCGCAACTGACTTCGACGTCAGGCAATGTCAAGGTGAACAATGCCGACAACAGCGGCGCCGGGGCGGGAGCCCTCTGGGATTACAGCAACACGGTCGGGACAGATAACATCCTCTCCGCGGCTGAAGTTTCCGGAGCTCGCACTCTGAAATTCACCAACTCCGGTAACGAGGCCTTTACCGTAACCTTCAACGTCATCGGCAACCTGGCCCGGGCTTCGGGTGGTAGCTCGTCGAGCAGCGCACCCGCAGGCGGCGGCAGCGGTGGCACGGCACCGGCGTCCAACCCGACGAGTACGGTCACGAACATGGTGTTCAGCGTTACCTACAATCCGTTGCTGAATACACTGACGTGGAAGCTGAAATAGTGAAGACATGAAATACGGGTCGAGACCATGAGGTGATTCACTAAAGGTTTCTCTTGCCCACTTGAACGCCTCTCCGAGGATGTGAGACTCGGAGAGGCGAATTTTTTTGAGACAAGCCGACGCCGCTATTTTCAAAACGAGCGCCAGCGCCAGGTGTGTCGAAGCCCGACCGTGAGTGAGGTTCCTCCTCGCAACGTACTCTTGACCGTAGAAATCGGCCGGAACGATCATGTCGATAGACGAACGTGAAAACGCAGAGTACGGAAAGAATGCCTTCCTCTGCGCTCCTTCGCGAACACCTCTGTGTCCCCTGCGTTGAAATCCTCTTTGACAATGACGCACCCGCAGTTTTGATACACCCTCTTCAGGGTTTGCCACTTCATTGTTGAGAGGTTATCCAACGCTTTCAGCGTAGTGATGAGTAAATCGAATCCGACCCAGGGTGATACCCTGGGCTAAGTTAGGTAACGCCTTCGGCTAAAGAACTCAAAACTTTTGACACACTGGTTTTTTCGATGCTAGATTCATCTCACCCAAAGTGAATCCCCCGCAGAGCCCTTCTGGGGTTAGTAAAACGTTAATACTGAGTTCGGCGACGAAGGTCGCATTCCGAGGATTGTGGGCACGATCGATTTCAAGTCTTGCGATTTGCTTTTGATTCGGTGACAGAGTCCAGCGCAAGGCTGCCGGCGACGATCCTCAAGTATTTCTCAACCCCCTTTTCTGATACTGAACATGAAAAATAAGGTTGAATTTCGACACGACTAGCCGGCATGGCCACTTGAAGTGGAAGGTGCTGCTACTCATCAAGGAGGCTTTCATGGGGAAGAAACCATCACGCCGACATCAATATTGGGTTCTCTTTATCTTTATTGCCGTCGGAGCTTTAGTATCAGCCTCCGCACTTTTCCGCGGGCACGCGGCCACGCCGGCGTCGGGCACCATTGCTCCGACTGTGGGAGCGACTACGGCATGGGCAGGTGACCCCACGCTCGCAACTGGCGCAACCGGCGGCGAGTCCCAATGCATCGACAGTGGTCCAGGGAAGAACTGTGACAGTTATGCCCTGACACTTTCAGGAAATTCAAGTGACTGGATTGGGAAGCTTGTACAGGTCCAGGCTGCGTGGACTCTGGGAACTCACGATTACGATCTTTATATTCATAAGGGGGACCTGAGCGGGCCGGTGGCTGCTTCGGGAACCAACGGTGGCCAACCCGGGACCAGTGAGACCGCGTATCTGGATCCCACCAATTCCGGCACCGGTCTTTATACGGTGCATGTGGCTTATGCGGTCGTGACGCCGGGGCAGGACACCTATAACGGCACAGCGACAGTCGTGCCGGGACTGGCTCCCGCGCCGCAGGGAACGGGATTAGCGCCTCGCTTTCAAAATCATTACCCATCAGCAAGTTTGATCGCCGCGGGCAAAGGCGTCGACGCCGGTGAGCCCTCGATTGGCGCAAACTGGCAGACCGGAAAGGCGATGTATATTTCTTACCTCACAACTTTCCGCGTGACTTTTGACGATAGCTGTCCGGCGAACGCCCAAACATCAGTCTGGGAAGACAAGAGCGCGCCTAATAATGCAGACAGTCTGGATCCAATTCTCTTCACCGATCATGGGTATAACAATGCGGCGCCCGCTGTCGGACGAACGTTTTCGTCGGAGCTGTCCGGACAAGATAGTTTGACGGCGTTCACCGACAACGACGGCGACACCTGGACGCCCAGCCAAGGTGGCGGCATTCCCTCGGGAGTCGATCACCAATCGATCGGCGGCGGGCCGTTTCATGCTCCGCTCGTGGGCTTAGCCTATCCCGACGCCGTTTACTATTGTTCACAGGACATCGTGGCCGCAGCATTCTGCGCGCGCAGCGATAACGGCGGCTTGACCTTTGGTCCTGGAGTACAAATCTATGGCGCTGACGTTGCCAATTGCGTAGGCATTCACGGTCACGTCAAGGTCGGACCAGACGGAACGGTCTATGTGCCAAACCGTAGCTGTAATAACCTGACCACAGTGGTGGTATCAGTGGACAACGGCGTCAACTGGACCATCAGATCGATTCCCGGCAGCAACACTTCGCACAGTGATCCCGCGGTCGCGATTGGTCGTGGAGACAAAGTAACCGGCGGCAGACTCTATGCCGCTTTCGGCAGCGGTGACACCATTGCCGGCGTGTCTGTCTCAGACGACAAAGGCGCGCATTGGAAAAACACTTTCGATGTCGGCGCCCTCGCCGGAATAAAAGCGATTGCCTTCCCGGCGATCGTGGCCGGCGACGACGACCGTGCGGCTTTTGCTTTCCTCGGCTCAACCACCTCGGGAGCGCCGGACGACAAGGCGTTTGCCGGCCTTTGGCATCTATACATCGCGACGACCTTCGACGGCGGCGGCACCTGGTTGATCAGCGACGCCACGCCGAATGATCCCGTGCAGCGAAATGGCATTCATCTCGGCGGCGGCTCGCCGCCCCATCGTAACCTGCTCGACTTCATCGGCATCGATATCGATGCTCAGGGCAGAATCCTGGTCGGTTATGCGGATGGTTGTACCGGAGCAGGCTGTGTCCAGGCGGCCAATACCGCCACCGGCAATTCATACTCGCAGATCGCGGCGATTGCCCGACAGAGCGGCGGCCGTAGAATGTTTGCGGCCAACGATCCGTCAGAACCAACTCTGCCAGGCCTTCCTAACCTGACCGTTGGCCGCGACGGCGGGACTGCAAAATTGAGCTGGTCGGAAGCAGACAACGGCGGATCGGCAATTACTAACTATTCAATCTTCCGCGGACTAACCAGCGGCAGCGAGACATTACTGGCCAGCTCGGGAACAGCAACCAGCTACACCGACACGACCGCCGACGCAAACACTACCTACTACTATCGAGTCACGGCCACGAACACTGTGGGCACGTCCTGCGGCAGCAACGAAGTGAAGTCGGCGCCGCTGGGTGAGTCTCAGTGTGGCGGTCTTCAGGAAGTAATAGATCCGGCCGGCGATCAAAAATCAGCGCCGGCCAACGCGGACCTCGATGTGCTCGAGGTGCGGGTTGCCGACAATGTGATCGCTACCAAGGAAAAGATTTCGTTCAAGCTCAAGGTCGCCGATCTCTCCACCCTTCCGCCTAACCGGCAGTGGCGCGTGCTCTGGAATTATCCGGTTCAGCCGGACCCGACGACGCCCTTTACCGGTTCGTACTATGCCGGCATGAACACCGACAACTCCAGCGTAGTTTCATTCGAGTACGGCACCATGACTACTGTCGAGACCGTTCCGGCTAACACCGCTGCGCCAAACAAAATTGGCGCCGCCGATGTTGAATCCTCGGTCAATCAAGCGACCGGAGTGATCACCATCGTCATTTCTGCCGACAAGGTTGCCAGCCCCAAGGTTGGCGACATCATCGGCTCGCTGGTCGGACGAACTTTCGCCGGGAACGGGAATCAGACTTTACTTTCGAGTTCTTCGACCGACACAACCAGTTCGCTGGGAGCGCAGGATCCGTACACGGGCAGGAGTTATCAACTCGTCGGCAACACGGCCTGCCCGGCTGCCAGTCCGAGTCCGTCACCGAGTCCGAGCCCAAGTCCGAGCCCGGTTGCAAGCCCGAGTCCAAGTCCCAGTCCCAGTGCGGCTCCAACTCCGGTTGCAACTTTCCAATTCAACCAAGCGAGTTATGCAGTTCAGGAGGCCTGCACGTCGTTTAATGTAACTGTGGTGCGAGCCGGAGTAATCACCAGCACCGCGGCCGTCGACGTGATCAGCGCGGACGCCACCGCAAAGCAGAAAGGTGACTATACATTTGTAATCGCCCACCTCGTCTTTGCGCCGAACGAGACCCAGAAAACTTTCCAGGTACTCATCAGCGATGATGGCTATACTGAGGGCACAGAGTCCGCGACGTTACTACTGCAAAACCCGTCGAACGGAACACTCGGAGCGCCGAATGCGGCGACGCTCCAGATTCTGGATAACACGCCCGAAACATCCAGCAACCCGATCGACGTGTCGCGCACTTTTGCCGGCCAGCATTATCACGATTTTCTTTACCGGCAGAGCGATTTGTCCGGCGAAGACTTCTGGACCAACACGATCGAAAGTTGCGGCGCCGACGCACAATGCCGCCGGGTCAAACGCGTGGATGAATCGACGGCCTTCTTCCTCTCAATAGAGTTCAAGGAGACCGGCTTGATGGTTATTCGCGCGCACAAGGCCGGCTTCGGCAACGTCAAAACCACGCCGCGTTATACCGTTTTCCTGCGGGATCAGCGCGAGATCGGCGAGGGAGTAATAGTCGGCCAGGGCAATTGGTCGCAGCAGCTCGAAACCAACAAGCAGAATTTCCTGGCTGATTTCGTCACGCGCTCCGACTTCGTGGCGCAGTTTCCGCAGGGGAGTCCAGCCGCGACCTACGTTAATAAACTCTTTGCCAACTCAGGCGTCACGCCGACTACCGCTGAAAACAACGACGCGATCACCAAGTACGGCAGCGGCGATACTGCGGGCCGCGCCGCTGCGCTCCGCAGTGTAATCGAGAGCGGTTCGGTCTTTAACAAGATGTACAACGACGCGTTTGTCTTGATGCAGTATTTCGGCTACCTGCGGCGCAACCCGGACGACGCGCCCGACAATAACTTCGCGGGCTATGACTTCTGGTTGACCAAGCTAAATAATTTCAGCCAGCCGGGTGAAGACATGCGCGACGACTCGCAGGCCTTCAACCGCGCCCGCCGGGCCGAGATGGTCAGGGCCTTTATCGAGTCGACCGAATACCGCGAGCGATTCTTTGGATCGGGCAGCGGTAACCAATTCGCTCCGCCGGATGAAGGGAAGCTTTCGCGTCTGCGAAACTTTGCCGGAGCAATGCTGCGTTACGTCGTCTTTGGCAACGCGGCTGTTTAAGTCGCGCTTGCCCCTCTATCTCGAACTTTGCCCCTACTCCTGCTGGGAGAGGGGTTGGGAGAGGGCTTAGCGCGTCGTCAGTACCTAAGATCCTCTGCTGGCGTTTAGCGGCGGGACTTGTCCCGCCAAACCCAGCTTTGCACAAAAAGTCGATCAAGGAATTAGCGACGTTACAGAACCGCGAGCGGTAGCGAGCGGGATAAGGAATCACGCTTGGCTATTTCGCTCGATTGGTTCGGCAATACTGAATTCTTGCTTGAAGTGGCGTCTTGATCCCGCTCGCTACCGCTCGCCGTTCTGTACCTGATACAGTTCGCGCTGCCTTTTCGTGCTAAGCAGCCAAACCCAGTCGGCACAAGTGCCGACTCTAAACATCTTCCAATTAGAGGCGGTGAGTCGAAGTCCGATTCATCGGGCTTTCCCGAGCAACATTTTCGAACGTGCACCCAGCGTGCCATCAAGACAGAACTTGCTGGGTTACGGCGTCCTGTGTAAGCTACGGAACCAGGAGACAAGGACGTGCCCGCTAACGTTATGAACAATAGTAAGGAGATCCTTAACGCATTGACCGCGAACGACGCGAAGATCAAAAGCTTCGGTGTGCGAACCTTAAGTCTCTTTGGCTCATGCGCTCGTGGAGACCAAACGCCGGAGAGCGACCTCGATTTCGTCGTCGAATTTGAACAGAAGTCGTTTGACGCTTATATGGATCTCAAGTTTTTTCTTGAAGATCTCTTTGATAAGCCCGTTGATTTAGTCTTATCCGATGGCATCAAGCCCAGGCTGCGTACCGCCATTTTGCAGGAGGCTCTCCGTGCCCCGGGACTTTGAGGTCTATCTCGAAGACATGCGAGAGGCTATTGGAAAGATCAATGCCTACAGCGTTGGCCTTTCACGCGAACAGTTTGCCCAGGATAACAAGACCGTAGACGCCGTGATCCGTAATCTGGAGATCATTGGGGAAGCGGCGAAGATGGTTCCAGAGTCTGTCCGCGCTGCGCATCCCGAGGTTGAATGGAGAAAGATTGCTGGATTGCGCGATATCCTCGCCCACCAATACTTCGAGATTGATATTGATATCATCTGGGACATCCTTCAGAGCAAACTTCCCTCGCTGGCGCAGGAGTTGAACAATATCCTATCGTCGTAGCTGGCATTCTCTTGCCAGCCAGAAGCACCTACGATCTGCGCTTCTTCTGCCCCAGGCCCGTATCCAAATCCACGGGTGCCGGATAGCCTCTCCCTTTCAACGCCGCGATCTCGACCACGATCTCTTTCTGATTCTTCCCCACGCGAGCCGTTTTGGTCGCGAACGATTTCGTTTCAGCCGCCGCGGGCGAGGCATTCGCCATTCCCTTCGGCGAGGGTGTGGCTTGGGCGCTCCTGGAGCCGGACATCTGAGCCAGAGCGTTTAAGACTTGCGCGCTCTCTTCCTCAGTCAGCTCGTCGAAGCGAACTCCATTGGCTTCCAGCACCGCCCTCACACCCTCTTCGGTGTTCGTGTCCTGATCGTAAACGTCGCGATAGATGTGCAGCTTCCCGTCCTCGACCACAATCGTTTCATAACGCAGCTCGACCGGAATTGCGTTTGCCAGTTTCACCTGTTTCGTTTCTGTTTTGTCCTGTGCGTACCTGGCTATGTCAGTGTCGGTCAGATGCGCGCCGCCCAACTGCGCCAGAATTTTCGCAAAGTCCCGCACCTGCGGCGTCGTCAGACCCACACAACCATGAGAAGCAAAGCCGCCGAGTTTGGCCGCCGCCTTGCCACCGTGAATCAGCGACGGTCCACCGATGGGAATCTTGATCGGTCCGAGGGGATTTAACTTACTGCCGGCTTCGACTTTTTCGCCGGCGCTGACGTTTTTCATCTTCGCCACCCAGGGTTCGTCGGGCGGTGTCCAGGTGGGATTGAAAATAATTGTGCGCGCTTTCCGCAGGCCGGTCGGCAGAGGAAACTGCGGATACCCGATACCAATCTTGTAAGACTTGATGAGCCGCCCTGCTTCAAAGACGTCCATTCGGTAAGCCGGGGCGTTTACCACTACCCGCGAATCGCTGGGAACCTGATTGGGGCCGGCGCCGTCATTCGAAACTGGAGTGGCAGTCTTGTCACCGGCACTTTCGTTGTCGCTACTTCCCTGCTCGGCGATCAACGCTTCGAGTTGCTGTGCCTTTTCTGCTCCGATTAGCTTCGTGATTGTTTCTTTCGCGGTGCTGCGCGCAGTGCTAGTCTCTCCCGTCGAGGCGCCGGCATTCGTTTCGCTGAGTTTGGCTGTGCCTGAGCGCGCTGCATCCTTCAGCTTTGCGATTTGCTCATCCGTAAGTTGCAGACGGCTTTTGAGCAAGCCAGAAAAAGACTTGTTGGCTAAAAACGCGTCGAGCACCGGCAGAGTCAGCGCCTGAGTCGGCGAAGCCTTTTCGCTGACCGGCGTGGGCGATATAGTTGCTGTCGGCGTCGTTACGGGCGTGATGTTCGCGTTGCTATTGGCACGGTTCGTCGGTTCCGCAACGCACCCGCTCGCGAATATGAAAGCGCCCATGACGAGAGCTAATCCTAAATACCGTTTCATTCTTTGTACTCCCCTAATTGTTTTCTTGGTCGCTCTCATTGGGCAAGGTGCGTGCCGTGGGACCAGATTCCCTGAATGCCATGCAAGGACCAAGTGCGTTGGACGATTAGCGAACGCTGCGTTGAGAACTTCCGTTCAGATTCGCCCTGCCCCTTTTGGCGAGAGCGTGCGACTGTCACTTGCGCAGCAGTGGATAGGGATTGATGTTTACGCCGTGCCAGAAATCCTTGGGATTAGAAATCTCGGCAATTGAAAAATGCAGATGATAGTTGCCCGGGCCGGCGTTTCCAGTATCGCCGACATAGGCGATGGTTTCTCCCTGCTTCGCGAAGTGACCTTCCGCCACGCCGTCAGCATATCGATCGAGGTGCGCGTAGTAGTAGACGAGTTTGCCGTCCACGCTTAGCTGATAAATGGTTGTCCCGCCGCGCTCACTCTGGAAAAGTTTCACGATTGGCCCGTCGGCCGCGGCCAGCACCGAAGTTCCGCGCGGGGCCGGAATATCGATCGCATCATGAACGCGACCTTCCGAACGCGATTCAGAGAAAGTATCGAGCAACTGCTCAGGCCGGACACCGGCAACCGGAATTATCAATCCCGCCGATGATCGCGAGGTCAGTCCTGGAACAGTCGGACTGATGTCGTTTAGGGGAGAAGCGATCGCGGGCGGAGCCGGAGGAACTTCCGCAGAATTATTTTGAGGCTGAGCCGGTAAATGCGGCGGCGGGGACTCAGGCGGTGATTGAGATTGGGACCACGTGGCAACGTGCGGCCGGCCATCTTTCGACATTCGGCTCAGTCGCGCGACGAGCGTGGCGATGGCCGCGACGAGAGCCACTGCCGCCAACAGCGTCCGAGCGCGCGGATGCCTTGCCCACTTCATTTAGCTCTTCAAGCTACTGCCCGGTAGCAACAATATTCGGGATATTCTTTTCCCGCAGCAGGCGATTAAAGTTGCCCACATCTCCGCTCACAACGTCGTCCAGCCTCTGGCGCAGCGAAGCCAACTGGGCTTTGAACATGGTCTGGACTTCGATCTGTTGAGTGGTCGGTGCAAAGTCCCCGCTGTTGACGCCGCCCGCCAAATAGTTAAGTTTGCTGATCAGTTTCGGCGGAAAGCGCACCGTGTCCTGCCCCTGCCCGGTGATTTTCCGTTGAATCAGATTGTCTTCGATGTCGATCAGTTTCTTGTCGAGGTCGTCGGCCGCAGTCCGTACTTCGGCGTTGGTTCGCAGCAACGCCTTCAGATTTTCGAGCTGCCCCCGAATTGATTCGATCTGGTTGACCATGTCGGCTGCGGACTCAAGATCCTTGCGCAGGTCAAACAACATCGCTGTCTGCTTTTGAATATCGCCGTCGTTGCCGGCGACGTTGGGATCTTTCAGCACGGTCAGGGGTTGACTGAACTCCTGGCCGTCGATGGTCAGCTTAACCGTGTAGGTTCCCGGCGGTACCAACAAAGCCATGCGCCCGCCTTCAGGGAGGGCGCGCCAACCTTCCGGACCAACGCGAACTTCGGGCGCATAAGCCGGACTGGTGCGCAGGCGAACCTCTCTCGACTGTTCGGTGCGCAGGTCCCACCAGACACGATTGATGCCGGCGTTGCGCGTACCGCGAATCGTGCGCACCGTCTGACCTTCGGCGTTAACGATTTTGATCGAGGGATCGGCTGCCGGCGCAGCTTTTGAATAATAATTAATCGAAGCACCGTAAGGCGGATTTTGTCCCGCAGTCGGATCGTCAGAGGAAGAATACGGTACTGTGATCCCGCGGAAGCGATACGCCGAGCGCGGCGTAAACAGATGCGCTGATGAGTTAAGCACTTCGACGTTTGCCTGTTGCAGCGGCGTGATGTCGTCGAGAATCCAGAATCCCCGCCCGTACGTCGCTATGACCAGGTCATGGAAGTTTTCCTGAATGGCGATCCAGTAGACGGGCGCATGCGGCAGATTCGCCTGAAGCGGCTGCCAGTTGCCGCCGTCATCGTAGGAAACGAAAAGACCACCCTCGGTGCCAACATAAAGAAGTCCCGGCCGCACGGGATCCTCGCGCACGCAATGTGCATAGCTGAGCATCGTATGGGGGATTCCGTTGCTGATCGCTTTCCAGGTCTTGCCGTAGTCGCTTGTCTTGTAGATGAATGGATCGCGATTGTTGACCTGATGACCGTCGACAGTGATGTAAGCAGTGCCGGCGTTGTAGCGCGATGGCTCGATATTGCTGATCGTGCCCCACGAGAGCAGGTTGGGAATATTCTTCGTAACGTTCGTCCAATTCTTGCCGCCATCGCGGGTGATTTGCACGATGCCATCATTCGTACCGGCCCAAATAACTCCCGCTTCTTTCGGTGATTCAGCAATCGCGAAAACGACCGGCGCATACTCAACGCCAATGTTATCGCCGGTGAGGCCGCCGGAGAATCCCTGCCGGCTCTTATCATTGGAAGTAAGATCCGGGCTGATCACTTGCCAGCTATTGCCACCGTCCGTCGTCACGTGCACGAACTGGCTGCCGATGTAAATTTTGTTGTGGTCATGCGGCGAAATGGTCAGCGGCGCAGTCCAAACAAAGCGATACTTCAGATCGGCCGCGGTCGATCCGTTGACCTGATCCGGCCACACTTCAACGTTGCGTGACTGGCCGGTTTTCAAATCAAAGCGCTCGACGATGCCGCCGACACTGCCGGAGCCGGAAGCGCTTGACCAGATGACATTGCTATCGACCGGATCGGGGGTGGCCCAGCCACTTTCTCCACCGGCGACTCCAATCCAGGCGCTGCGGGGAATGCCGCCGCCGAAACCACCGCCGCCGCCTCCGCCGGTGCGGCTTGGCCCGCGGTACGATGGTCCGTCCTGCTTGTTGCCATAGACGTAGTATGGAACTTGATTGTCGACCGTAACGTGATAGATCTGGGCGATGGGAAGTTGCACTCTTTGCCAACTACGGCCGCGTGTCACTGAAAGACTGACGCCGGCATCATTCGCTACCGCCATGCGATTTGGATCAGCCGGATCGATCCAGATGTCATGGTTGTCGCCGCCGGGGCTGTTGCCAAAACCCGCGTTCGCCCGCGTGGTTTCGCCGCCATCGAGCGAAACATTGTAGGCGGCCGTCAGGAAGTAAGTTTCGTTTTCATTGTCGGGCGATACGGCCACGCGAAAATAGTAGTGCGTGCGGCCGCCGAGATTGCGGTCGTAACTAACCAGCCGCCAATTCTCGCCCCCGTCATCAGAGCGCCAGAGTTTGCCGCGATCGGTTTCCTGTCCTTTGTAAGGCACGCCGTCGCCCGTTTCGATCAGCGCGTAAACCCGATTCGAATTTGAGCGGGCAATCGCCAAAGCAAATTTACCGGTCGTCCGCGTCGGCAAGCCATGACCGGTTAATTTTTTCCAGGTGGCGCCCCCGTCGCGCGACATGTAAAGCCCGCTGCCGGGCCCGCCGCTCTCTCTTCCCCACGTATGAATTTCAAGTGGCCACATGCCGGCGAATAGAATGCTCGGATTGTTTGGATCCATCGCGATGTCTGAGCAGCCGCAGTTCTCATCGGTGAACAGCACGCGATTCCAGGTCTTGCCGCCGTCAGTGGTGCGAAACACGCCGCGATCCTGTTGCGGCCCATAGGCATGGCCGAGCGCACAGGCCAGCACGACGTCGGGATTCTTCGGGTCGATCGCCAGATGGCCGATGCGCCCCGTCTTCTCCAGACCCATCAGTTTCCAGGTCTTGCCCGCATCCGTCGATTTGTAAATTCCCTGCCCCACAGAGATGTGGCTGCGAATCCAGGCTTCGCCGGTGCCCGCCCAGACGATGTTCGGATCGGATGGAGACACGGCCAAAGAACCAATCGACGCCACGGGCTGACCGTCGAAGATCGCTTCCCAGTGGATGCCGCCATCGATAGTTTTGAAGATGCCGCCCGACGCAGCGCCGGCATAATAGACATAAGGCTGGCCCGGTACACCGGCTACGGACGTGACGCGATTTCCGACCGGCCCGATATAGCGATAACGTAGCGCGTCGATGTTTGGCTGCTGCGCCTGGGCCAGAGCAAAGACGGAAAAGACAAACGCGATCGCAAGCTGCATCCTGGTGGTTCTTAACATGCGGCACCTCTCTGAGATTCATTTACAAGCTCGACGGTATGGCGGAGATGCTTCTAATCGAAACGCTGGATCAAAGTCAATGAAATTTTCTGATGCACGTTTGCTGTCCGAAGCCCGACCGTGCAGGAGGGCCATTGATTTCGACGGGCGGCCCTCCCTTACGTTCGGACTTCTGACACGTTGCAGCACTTTCGCGCGAAGGCTAATCTAAGACACGTAAACAACGATTTGAAAGTTTAGAGTCGGGCTACTGCCCGACCGAGCGGGCGATAGCCCGCTGCTAAACAGAAAGCTGATTTTTATATGGCTCACGACAAGAAGAAAGCCCTGATAGTAGTAGACGTGCAGAATGATTTCTGTCCGGGCGGATCTCTCGCGGTGGCAAACGGAGACGAGGTCATCCCGCCGCTAAATAAATTAATCCAGGAGTTTCTTGGCCGGGGTGAACCGGTTTTCAAAACACGCGACTGGCATCCCGCCGCGTCAAAGCACTTTACGGCGTATGGCGGCGTCTGGCCGGTCCACTGCGTTCAGCACACTCCCGGCGCCGAATTCCGGGCGGGCCTGTTCGACGATTCACGGATCACTATCATTTCAAAAGGCGTTGACGAAAGCGCTGATGGTTATTCCGGATTCGACGGCACGAACCTCGCGCAGCTATTGCGCGATCAGGGAGTCGAAGAAGTCTGGGTCGGCGGACTCGCCACTGACTATTGCGTCAAACACACCGTGCTTGATGGTTTGCGCGAAGGCTTTGAAGTAAAGGCGCTGGCCGACGCCATGCGCCCGGTCAACCTGAATCCAAACGATGGCGTTGAAGCAATCGAGGAGATGCGTCAAGCAGGCGCGCAGATTGTCAGTGTTGAGAAAAAAGCAGTGGGCGGAGGAGAATAAATCGCATACGGCCCACTGCGTCTCTCGGCGGTGCCTTCTACCGGCAACGGTGCTTACAATCTTTGTGTTCCCGCTTCGCTCTATCTTCGCAACGATGTTTTTCCCTGCCTCTCTCGTTACGACATTCGTTCTTGCGTCGCTCGTATTCCTCATCGCATCTCCGCCGACAATCGCGGTCATGGCGATCGCCGCCCGCTGCTGAAGTGGGATTAAGACCCGCGGACGCTCCTAAGCAAAACAGCAAAGCTAAAGCCAATCGCAGCATTTTTGTTTTTTTCATACTTAGCTCCTCTTTGAGAGTGGTGGTTTCGCGTCCCAGACAATGCGGCGCGAATCAACTGTGCAGCCAGCTTGAGGCGGATGCCGGCGTCGTCAACGGCGGGGGCCTGGCAGAAGAATACTACTGACTGGTTCGTGACAAAAGCGCTGAGTCGTACTTCAGGCTTTGTCATCACGAGCGTTCCGCGCCTGGCAGCTGCCGGAACCCAATCGACATCTGTGAACAGGATCGCCAATGCACGGAAGCCTTAAGGCCCAGCCCACTGCTCTTGCTCAACGGCAGCGACGCTTGCATTCATCTCTGACGTGCTTCGCGGCGTCTTCGCAGCTATGCCTCTGACGCTTTAGCGGGATGGCCTTGCAAATATCTTTTCGCAAGTTATAGCGTTCTTTGCAGCGATCCTTACAGTCGTTCCTCGCGCTCGCAGCCGGTCCTGCCGCGGCAAACGCTCCCAGACAAACAAACAACGCCAGACTCCACCTGATAATCAACGTCGTGATCTTCATCGTGCTTTCTCCTTTTTAGTCAAACTGGAATCTGCGCGGCGATTGCGGCCGCGCTGTCAGTTGATGATGCCTTCGGGGGCATCCGGCTAACTCTGGAGGAGAGGCACTAGGATACTACTGGAGACGACCATTCAAAAGGGGCAGCGAATCGATCGACTCTGGATGGCGCCGTCTGACGTGATATCATTTCCCACCGATGGCCACGCTGAATATTGATCGCTATCACGCCGCCATGGGCGACGCGTCTTACAAGGACGTCACGCGCGTACACGGCAAACCTCTCAGCGAAATGATCGCGACATTTTATGTGACGCAGCGAAAGCTCCCTTTCGCTCCGGTGTTGGGTCATGAGCGGCTGATTCGCCTGCTCGTCGATAGTCAAATGGATCGGCCGCGGTTGCGTTTTCTCGAACAGGATCGTGGCGGCCTCCAGAGATTTGCCAAAGCAATCGAAGACATCCAGTTTGCCGGGAGCATTCGCACTGTGCGTCCCGGCACAATCATGTTTGCGCAGCAGCCGGTCGCAGATATTACCGGAAAGTTCGGGCTGACCCAGGCACAGGAGATCAAGTTCGAACATGCCTTCGATCTACCGATGACGACCGCCAGCGTGGCCATGCAATTTCGAATGGCGGCGGGCACTCGCTGGCTCTCTGATTTTTCGCTGCGGCGCAACGGCGACATCGAACGCGCGGTGGACATTGCGACCTATGCATTCATCGGCGGCTTTAACGACACCTCGAACATGGAAGCCGCGCACCGGCTGGACATTCCCGCCGTCGGCACCGAAGCCCATTACTGGCAACAGGCATATTTGGAATACCTGTACGAGCCTGAGATCGAGCCGCGCACGGGGCAGCCCAAGCATTTCGAGCAGGTCGCTTTCGAACGTTGGCTAGACGCAAATCCCAACGGCACTACTCTTCTGCTCGACACCATCGACGTTTACATGGGCGCAGTACACGCGGCGATGGCCGCTACTTCGAGCGAAGTCCGACGCAAAGCGTTCAAAGGTTTCCGGGTGGACTCTGGCGACTTGGCTGAGTTGGGCAAGTGGTGTCTGCGATTTTTTGAAGCGAATGGCCTTAAGGATCTGCGGCCAAATTTGACCGGTGATCTGGATGTCGAGAAAGTCCAGCAGATAGTCGCCACCTTTCCCGAAGCCGCCGGGTTTGGCATCGGCACGAAACTCTCCAGCGAAGTTAAGAACGTGGCGGGGGTGATTTTCAAAGCCTGTATGATCGATGGCCGCCCAACATTGAAAGCTTCCAATTCGCTGGACAAGACCACGCTGCCCGGATGCATGCAGGTCTTTCGCGGCCTTGATGCCGCGGGCAATTACGTCGCGGACGTAACCGGCCTCGAGCATGAACAAGTGGAAATCCCTGGGGCCGTTGCCGTTGAACGTCTCCTTCAACCCTTCTGGGAGAATGGTCAACACTCGGCGATTCCCTCAATCGAAAAACAGAAGGTTTTTGTCGCGGATCAAATGAAACGTTTTCGCGACCTGAGCAGCTATCGCTGCAACTTGAGCGATGGCTTGACCAAACTCCGCGATGAGCTTACGGAAAGAATGCAAGCTGACGGCTCGGGTTGGGAAAAGGTTTTGCAGCTACCGGAAGAAATGCTGGAGGAGTTAACCCAAACGAAGTGAGTCGTTGATCGTGGCCACGCGCACCCTGCGCGTGACTGAGGGGCGGCAGGCCCATGCCACCTCTAATATCCCCGATACATCGAAATGCAACCAGGCTTAATTGTCAGTATGAAGATTTCCGCGTCAGTAGCGATGCTCGCTTGTGTGATCGTATTTACTCCTCGGACCGCGAACGCCAGGGCTTGGAGAGGAATCGTGCCCTTGCACTCTACCCGCGCAGATGTCGAGAAATTACTGGGGCGGCCAACCCTAGAGGATTCGGGTTACGAGACAGACGGCGAGCGGGTACAGATAAGTTACGCTTCGGGAGGATGCCAGGAGGGCCTGCCTACAGGCTGGAAGGTCCCCACAGATACGGTAGTCACTATTTCCGTATCATCGACGGATGACATGAAGCTGGCTGACGTTCTGGTTGCCGGCAGAAACTACGACCAGATTTACAGTGTTCACATGCCGCAACTAATCGACTATGTCGATGTGCCGGAAGGTGTGAGCTACACAGCGATCGACGGCTCAGTGCAAAGCATCACTTATTTTGGTTCCGAAGCTGACGACAAGAAATTGCGGTGCGGAGAGTACAAATACGCGGCTCCGGTTACGTCGGTCACGAAAAATAAATTCGAACAGGTGCCATACGATTCATATGGCAAGATCCCTTTCGAAGACGCCGCGGCCAGACTCGACAACTTCGAACTTGAATTGGGCAATCTGAATGAGGCAGCGCCCCACTATCGAGGCTTTATCATTGTCTATGCTGGTAGATCGGCCCATGCGGCAGAAGCCAGCACCACCGCAGAGTGCTCGAAGAACTATCTGGTGAGTACCAGAAAAGCCGATCCGGAAACTCTCGTCGCCGCTGACGGCGGATATCGGACTGAGTTCCTGGTCGAATTATACATAATGCCTAACGACGCCTATCCTCCAATGCTGATGCCCACTATTAGCCCGAAGAGAGTAGAGCTTCTCCCGGGCATACTGACTCCTTGTAGCAAGCGACCGATTGACGTGCCCCCAGACACGCCTTAGACTTCGCCTTATGAGCGTCACCGAAATAGAAGCTGCGATTACTGAGCTAGCCAGCGACGACCTCGCCGGGCTGATGACCTGGCTCGAAAGTTATCACGCAAAACTGTGGGACAAACAGATTGAGGAAGATTTACTAGCAGGTCGCCTCGATACGGTCCTTGCCGAAGTTGACAGCGAATATGAGGCTGGATTGGCGAAACCGCTATGAGGCACATGACGCTGCCGCGATTCTGGCAGCATTACCGTCACCTGCCCGCGGAAGTTCAGAAGCTCGCAGACAAGAACTTTGAGTTGGTCAAATCTGATCCGTATCATCCATCATTACACTTTAAGAAAGTTGGCAAGAAAAGGCAGTTGTGGTCCCTGCGGATCGGAGGTCACTATCGCGCATTGGGCACAGACAAGGCGGACGGAGTTCTTGGTTTTGGATCGGCACACATTCTAATTACGATAAGCTGTTGTCGTAATCATTCGATGCGGACACGGACCCATAAACGGTAAGCTGCACACTCTAAATCCCTCGTGTATACTCACCTCTCCCCGACCATCATCAAGGAGTTTAACTTAGTCGCTATGAAATTACTGATCATCGCTTCGCTAATCCTGTGTCTTCCCTTTCTGGCCCTGGCCCAGAAATCGCGCAAGGCTTTTGCCTACGATTACACCCTCGACGACTTGCCGAACGGATTGCGCCTGGTCACGGTACCGACGGACTATCCAAATCTGGTCGCGCTTTACATCGTGGTGCAGACTGGTTCGCGGAATGAACCGGAGAAAGGCAAGAGCGGCTATGCTCATCTTTTTGAGCACTTGATGTTTCGCGGAAGCGAGCACTATTCCGGACAAGAGCGCGACGCGATTCTGAAGAAAGCCGGCGCGGATTCAAATGCCTATACCACCGACGACCGCACGGTTTATCACGAGGTCTTTTCCAAAGACGATCTGGACAAGGTGCTCGAACTCGAGGCAGATCGATTTCAGCATCTGAAATATCCACCCGACGGTTACAAGACCGAGACCCGGGCCGTGCTGGGTGAGTTCAATAAGAACAGCGCCGACCCGGAAGAGAAGGCTTACGAAGTGCTCCGCGCGACCGCGTACAAAGTCCATACCTATTCGCACACCACCATGGGCTTTATCGAAGATATCGAGGACTTTCCGAATCAATACGATTACAGTTTGCAATTCTATGGACGTTACTACCGGCCGGAATACACAACCATAGTTGTGGTCGGGGACTTGAAACGCGACGACGTACTGGCGATGGTGAAAAAATATTTTGCCGACTGGAAACACGGCAACTATGTTCCCAACATTCCGACCGAACCGGATCAAACCGCGCCGCGCGAAGGCCACGTTGATTGGCCGTCTGAAACGCTTCCCTTGGTCTATGTCGCGTTCCGCGGTCCGGCGTATTCGGATAGCCAGAAAGATAAGGCGGCGCTCGATCTGCTGGCGCCAATTGCCTTCGGAGAGAACTCGGATCTTTATCAGAAGCTGGTGCTGAAAGAGCAAAAGCTGGATTCCCTTTCCTACAGTTTCGAAGATCGCGTGGATCCCGAGTTGTTTGTGGTCTCAGCTAAACTGAAGGATGTGAAAGACAAAGATTACGTGCGTCAGCAAATCCTCGAAACGTATCAGCATTTTGCCAAAGAACCGGTGGCGAAAGACAGGCTTGATTCGACGCGTTCGCGTCTGCGCTATGGGTTCGCTTTGGGAATGGATAGCTCTGAAGCAATTGCGGGCGCGCTGGCCGGCTATATCGGACTGCGCCGCACGCCGCTGACAATCGACAAGCTGTTTGCGCTCTATGACACCATCACACCCGCCGACATGCGCGAGATGGCCGCGAAGTATTTTGTCGATAATCATCGCACCATCATCACGCTCAATCAGAAGGAGGTGGCGAAATGATGCGCCGATCAATGGTGGTGTTTCTCTTCACCGCAATCATGACGACCGGAATTGCCTCGGTGGTTTCAATCTCAAAGGCGGCAACCAATCGCCGCACTCCAAATATGAACTCCGCTGACACTAACACAGTGCTTTTGCCTAACCGCTCGCCCCTCGTTACCTTTCGCATCTTGTTCATGACGGGATCCGCCTACGATCCGAAAGGAAAGGAAGGCCTGGCATCGCTGACCGCGGCGATGCTCGCCGAGGGCGGCTCGCGCGCGAAGCCTTATTCCGATATCACGGAATCGATGTACCCGATGGCGACTTCTTTCGAGTGGCAGGTCGATAAAGAAATGACGGTCTTTTCGGGCAGCACGCACCTCGACAATCTCGATAAGTATTACTCGCTGATTCGCGAGATGCTCCTGGATCCAGGATTTCGCGAAGACGATTTCAAGCGCTTGAAGGAAGACGCGATTAACTACTTGAAGACTTCACTACGCGGCGGGAATGATGAGGAGTTGGGCAAAGAAGTGCTCTATACAATGATTTATCCGAGCTCGCACAGCTACGGTCATCAGAATATGGGCGCGATCAGCGCCCTGGAGAAGATGACAATCAACGACGTGCGCGACTTCTATCAAAATAACTATAGCCAGGCGAACCTCGTGATCGGATTGGCCGGCGGCTATCCTGAAAAGTTTCCCGCACAACTGCAGTCAGACTTTGCCAAACTTCCCAAGGGCAGCCCGGCCGGCTTAAAGATTTCGACGCCTGTTCAGGCACCGGGCACTAAGATCGAAATCGTCCAGCGCGAAACTCGCTCGACGGCCGTGTCGCTGGGCTTTCCCATCAGCGTGACGCGACCGAACAAAGACTGGCCCGCCCTGGCGATCGTGGCTTCCTACTTTGGCCAACATCGTTCCAGCAACAGCTATCTTTATCAAAGGTTTCGCGAGGCGCGCGGGTTGAACTATGGCGACTACTCTTACATCGAGTACTTTCCGCGCGGCATGTTTCAATTCCAACCCGATGCCAATCTCGGCCGGCAGCAGCAGATTTTTCAGATCTGGATTCGCCCCGTCGAGCCGCAAAATGGTCATTTCGTCCTACGCGCTGCGCTGTATGAATACGACAAGCTGGTCCGCGAAGGCATGACGAAGGAAGCCTTTGAATCGACGCGCGAGTTTTTGTCGAAGTATGTGAATGTGCTGACGGCGACCCAGGACGAGCAGCTCGGGTACGCACTGGACAGCCGCTATTATCAAATCGCGGACTTTCCGACTTACATGCGCGAGCAACTGGCGAAGCTCACTCTCGACGACGTGAATCGCGCCATCAAGCTGTACCTAAAATCCGACGCCATGCGAATCGCGATAATCACCAAAGACGCCGCCGGTTTGCGGGACGCCATCGTCAGTGACAAGCCTTCGCCGATTACTTATAACGCACCGAAGCCAAAAGAGATCATGGACGAAGACAAGATCATCGAGGCTTTCAAGATTGTCGTGAAGCCGGCGGACGTGAGCATTGTGCCGGTGGAAAAAGTGTTTCAGTAAGCAAATACAAGGGCCGCCAATAGTCAGGCGGCCAGTCGTAGGTTGAGTGAGTCAGGGAACCAAGACTGCGAAATCTTTAATGAAGCAAGAGCTTCTCGGCGTTATCCAGATGTGTTTGTGCTGAGCCCCATTGCGTTTTCTGGCGAGCCAACCGGTCCGCATCATTAACGGCGTTACGATACTTGATGCTCGTCTTCCACCAGTTTTCGGCGGCAGTGTAATCGCGTAGCGCCCCCGTAACTTCCTTTCGAAAGCTCTCGTCGGTGGAATTGTGACTGACGAATTTGGGCAGCGTGCTATTCAAATCGGCGTTTAGGTCGATGAGCATCTCGTGATATTCGTCAAAGCTCATGTCGGGTTGAATGGCTACCTGGAAGCGTTTCAGTCCCGTCAGAACTTGTTTTGCCGCCTGCTGACTCTTGGCGTCCTCGCGCTTGGGATCCAGCGCCGCCTGGTCCGGCTGTGTCGCGGCCGATTGTGCGTTGCTGACTTCGCCGAGCGGTTCCTGGGTCTCGGACGGATTCTGTCTGAGATAAAAGAGGCTGATTACCGAAAAGATTGCCAGGGCTGCCGCGAGGATCAGGAGGCTACGGGTTTTAGACCGCCCGCTCTCAACGGCGACCTCAGGCGTTTCCGTTTCGCTGATGCTCTTCGCGACCGCCGTCCGTCGCGAAAGCTCAGCTTTGCAACGACGACACTCAGTGACATCGGCGAAGTTTTTGAGTCCACACTCGCGACACTTCTTAGAGAATTTCACCGCCTGGTAAATGGCGGCATCGTGTTGAGACACGTTACTTACCTTTCGCGGAACGTATGCAGTTAATAAGAATGAAGCTTGCCGGTATCTTTGAAGCGCGGCTGCTTTAGTATTCGGCGACTCCCAGCACGGGAGCGGGCAGCAAGCTGAGGGCGTTGGCAACGGCTACCGAGTCATACTGCATAGTCGCGTTTCCACCGCCGTTGAAGTTGAAGAATGGAGCGCCGAAATCAGTTAAGGCGGGACTCTGTGCCGGCCAATCTACATCGGCAACGAATGTCGCGCCATAGAATGCGCCGCCGCCGCCGCCGTTGCGGTTGACGTAGCCCGAACCAACCACATAAATCAAACCGTTGAAATCAGTCCCACCGTTCGTGGTCAACTCTCCAGTCACGATTAATAGTCCTGAACCGGAACCCGAGCCCATCGTGTAATCGCCTTTGCAGAAGGTGAATCCGGTGGGATTGCCCGAGCCGCCACTCGGAAGATACGTGGCGGTGCCGGCGGCCGCACCAGCTATTGCCGCTGCCTGCATTTGATCCAGGAAGGTCCGAGCCGCAGCCGGCGACTGTAGAAAGGCGGGCAAACTCACGATTGCGGATGCGGGGGTGGAAGTCGTATTCGACGCAGCATCAGCAATGACCTGGGTTCTGTCGGGTACGTTGGTGACTCCGAATGCCGGCAAGGTAGTGGCAAAACCGGAATGATCGACTCCGCTGTAGACGTGGTTGGCGCTGTTGCCGCTATCGAAACTCATCGGCGGCGATCCGTTAGGAGTTCCCACCAAAGTCATCATTGCCGGTACCGCCGGATCAAAAGCGGCTCTCGCAACGATCATGCTCATCTGTTTCATGGAGTTGTTCGGACCGTAACCCGTGGCTTGAATCAACAAGCGGTTCGGTTCATTCGGAGCGGTGGGCAGTACATCGTCGTCCGCGGTGCCAAATATCCCATCGGGGCCGGGTGGAAGCAAAACAACCACAGAGTACTGAACCGTTGGATTAGTTCCGACTGTTACGCGAGTGCCGGCTGTCTGGGTGGCGGAATAAGGAAGCCAACGTGAGAGTCGCGCCGAACCTGAAGGATCCCCACCGGAGCCGTTGGGGCAATCGTTGGAAGAGGTCGCAATTACAGCGTTGCGGAAATTTATGGTCGTCATACCAGACGGCAAAGCCGATCCCGTATGCGTGGCATTTCCTCGTAACGCGTTGAGCGCCGCCTGCAGTCCTGCTTCCGCGCCATAGTACGCCTGGGTTTCGGCCGTCGAATCGATGGAGTTTGCGGCCGACATCGAAGTGATCTGAATCAAAGCGCCGGCGGCTACCAGCAGCACGGTCGAGACCAAGAGCGAAGTAATCAAAGCCGCTCCCCGCTCGTTTTTCCGCGTGTTCGAATTATTCATTGACTGGGATCGGTTCATAATTATCCCTCGTAAGATCGTTAAAGAATGCTTCAGTAGGTCGAAAGATTTGCATTGCGCAAGGTGACAGTTGAAACCAATTGCGTAGAGGAAGGGCCCTGGTAACCAGGTGATCCCGGAGTTCCCACCGCGGGCAAAGCCACCCTCGCGAGCAGTACGATGTACTTTGCCTGATCGGGTGTCACCTGCGCCTGGCTCGACCCGGCGGCGTTAAGTACGCTGGTGATTACTCCACTGCCAATCGTGTAGGTGACTCTCTGATCATAGTAATAGATCGCCAACCCATCTATACGGTTGGCAACCAGACTCGTCGTCTGACTGGGCTGTAAATTCATCCGCACAATAAAGCTGCCATTGGCGTCGCTCACCAGAACATACTTGAGATCTTCGCTGTCCGTGTCGGTCGCCCCGGACAAGTTCAGGTCTGATCGGACTCGGATTTGAGTGAGCCCTGAGTCCCCCGCCACGATTCCATTCGTGCTAAGGCCGTATCCCGCGTTGGCGATCTCGCGTGACATGGAATTGAGCGCGCGCTGAGCGTCGGCAATGGCTGCGGACCTCTGGTTTTCACGGCCGCGAATTGCGAACGATGAAGCCAACAAGGTAGACGCAATCGTCATAATGACTAGCGTAATCGACATTCCGATCACCAGTTCCAATAGTGAAAAGCCGGACTGGTTGAACGCCGTCGTGTGTGATTCGTTCATAACTCGCATTTCCTGCTGCGCCCGTATGGCCGGGTAAATATGGTCAGTTTGTCCCTTTGGTGGTTGTCGAACGTATGGTTCGAAGTATTACCGGGAAGCCGGCCCAACCTGGGCTCACGGGATCGACACGGATCGTAATCGTTTTCAAGGTTGGGTTTCCGCTAACGTCGTTATTTGAGCCCGTCACGGTCCGGGTGACGCGATAGGTGCGGCCATTGCTAATCGTGTCGGGGGCAAGCACCGTGGCTGCTGAGACATTCAGGATTGCATCCGTGAACTTTACGCTGCGAAGTTGTTCGATATGCTGCTGGGCGATGCTAATGGCCACCGCACGATCGTTTCCGCCGGAGTTAAAGCTAATGGAGTAGGTGAAGAGAGAAATCACGCCGAGTCCCGCCACCATCATGATGACCATCGCGATCGACGTCTCGATCAGCGTAAATCCCTTTTGGTTAACAGGGCGATTCGATATCGCTGTCCGGCGTCTCTTCAATTCAATTGGTCTCATTCGTCATCTCTCCTGGCAATTCCATCCGTTACTGCATCGTCTTGATGCCGCTGGTGGTGCTCACTGACGTCTGCGGCGTGGGCACTGTAACCGGCCCGCTAACTGTCGTATCGG
This sequence comes from Blastocatellia bacterium, assembly GCA_033856915.1. Taxonomy (GTDB): domain Bacteria; phylum Acidobacteriota; class Blastocatellia; order Pyrinomonadales; family Pyrinomonadaceae; genus UBA11740. Next base: position 164,475 of record JAWVEB010000066.1, read on the forward strand.
TTGAGACGTCACCGGCAGGACCCACGACCACCGTGCTCGAACCCACACCAGCAGTCGCATCGGTCACCGTAATCAGAATCGTTGTCCCCGTGCGCCCGCGCCAATCGTAGGTGACTGTAATCGGAGTCGTGGCAGGATTGATGCTCGTGTTCGCGGGCGGCAAACTGTATCTGAGACTTGTGCCCTGCGGCAGGGTAATCGTGCGAGCGGTAGTAACACCGACGCCGCCGAAATCAATATTCACAGTGTAACTTGTCGCGCTGTTTAGGTTGATGCTGGCGCCACCGTTGATGCTGGCGGCACCGTGGCGCCGCACTGAGTCCACCCGCGCTTTTTCGAGATAGCCGGAAAGCGTGCGCGTTGCGCCCGCCAGCTTGAAGCCCTTGGTGGACTTCTCGAAAGTTAAGAAGGCATATGAAGCGACAACGCCGATGATCGTAATCACGAGCAGCAGCTCTACCAGACTAAAGCCGGCGGCGTTGCTTGCGTTGAGATTCTTTTGCGAAAGGTTCATTGCGTGTTTGCTCATTTGAGCTGTCACCTGTTAACTGGACGTTGGAACTAAACTCCATTGGTTAGTTCGTCGCGCGACGAGCCAACGCGTACTCAGGCAGTGCAAGAGCAATGCCGTGCTCTTTTCCTGCAAGAATGCTGGGAACGACTGTTGTTCCGGCTTTCCCGACTTTCATCGAGCGTCACCCGCGGTGACGCGTATAGGCAACTCGTTTCCACACTTGAACCGCGCACGGCGAGCGTCGGATAACTGGGCACTAGCTCCTTTTAGTAGCGCATAGAAACTTCCTGAGAGCGTCAGGACAAAAAGTTAACCGCGCGTCTGAGCTTTTTGCTATAGTAATTTTCAGCGTCCGTGCGGTTTCGTCGGACCATAGCATTCAAAGACTGAGTCGACACGGGTGATCGATCCCGCCCCATCGATGATCCAGGCTCGGTTCCTTTCCCGGGACACAAACGTCCTGTTCCTCGGTTTCACACGCTAGCGATGCCGGATGTGGGTCATTATTCCGAATGGCACGATGCGGATAGTACTGAAAACTATTAGCGAGCTGACAAGCCTGCGATCACGATTGAGACTTGAATTATGGCCAGACTAGATGACCTTCTCAGACAGATGAAGCAGCAAGAGGCTTCGGATCTCCACTTGACCTCATGCTCCGCTCCTTACATGCGGATCAACGGCGATATGGTAAAGCTCAACTACCGCAATGTCTCAGCCGAGACGTGTCACAGTCTCATCTTTGAAATCCTGACCGAGAAGCAGAAGGAACTCTTTGCCGAGAATTGGGATCTGGATTTGAGTTATCCGCTCGAGGGCGTGGGCCGCTTTCGCGTCAACGTGTTCATGCAAAGGAACGGAATAGCCGCTGTCTTTCGGCTGATTCCGGAAAACATCAAGACTCTCAGCGAACTGGATCTGCCCGAACAGTTGGCCGGCTTGATCGATGCCTCGGAGGGATTGGTCCTGGTGACCGGGCCGACCGGCTCGGGAAAGAGCACGACCCTGGCCTCGATGATTCACACCATCAACGAGAAACAGCAGGCGCACATCATTACCATCGAAGATCCGATCGAGTTCGTTCACGAGAATCGCCGGAGCTTGATTAGCCAGAGAGAACTGGCCAGCCATACAAAGTCTTTCGGCGCTGCTTTGCGCGCCGCCCTGCGCGAGGATCCCGACATAATCCTGGTGGGCGAGATGCGCGATCTCGAGACGATCCAATTGGCGATCACTGCCGCAGAGACTGGTCACCTGGTTTTTGCCACGCTTCACACTAACAGCGCCATTAAGACGATCGATCGCGTAATCGACGTCTTTCCCGAAGGTCAGCAGACCCAGATTCGCGTGATGCTATCTGAGAGTTTGCGGGGCGTGGTGGCCCAGGCCCTGCTTCCGCGACCCGATCGGCAGGGACGCGTGCCGGTGGTTGAAATTCTGGTTAATGTTCCGGCTGTTGCGAACCTGATTCGCGAAGGCAAGGTTCATCAGATTGCCTCGGTGATGCAAACTGGACGCTCTCATGGCATGACGACATTCGAAGGCGCCATTCACGAACTTATTCACAAGAATTTAATTTCGAAGGAAGACGGCTTGAGTTTTCTGCGTCGTCGAAGTGCGGGCAAACAGCTCCATGGCTCTGGCAGTCACGGCATCCGCCTGGCGACGAATAGTCCGGCTCAGGTTTGATCAGCTCCCAGTATCCGGCGCGAGTCGCTGCACGACGCGTTCCCACGCTCTCCGCGAGGGGAAGCCGTAGATTAGAACTATCGCGGACACCCCAGCGGCTCGCAACATATTCGTCCAGTCACCGGTCCGGATCGTGATTACGAATCCCATCAGCGCGATCGCGCCACCGATGCAGGCAACCTTAATAGTTGTGTCCTGCAGTGTCTTTAACAATCCGGACACGCCTCTGAGGGCGGCAATGTCTTTCAGCCGCGTTTCGTTAAACTTCGTTCGTCTGATCACGAAAGCGCCCAGCCCGAACACCAGCACCGCAATCCACAAACCCATGACGAGCGCGGGGTCGCCCGGTCGGAAGATGCGCTCCTTCGCCAAGAAGGCTATGGCCACCAACGCGATATCCAGAATGAGAAACCCGGCAGCGGCCAGCGAGGCGGCTCGATGCCGCCGCACCAGTTCGGTCTGCACGTCTGCGGAATCTTGAGTCATGTCAAAGTTGTGGGTGGGCACGCATACGGGAGGAACGATTACGGCTTTGGCGTCGGGGTTTGCGTGGACCGCGGCCGCGTGGTCGGGGTCGTAGCGGGATTGACCCGATCGGGCAGCGGGCCGCTCGTACCAGGTTGAATGGAGATCCCCACTTTTTTCTTGTCGGACGTGGCTTCGGGCGTCGTTGCCGGTGTCGGTTGAGTGGATAGCGGGCGCGGCGGCGCTCGCTGGATTACCGGCTGCACTCCGGTGTCAGGAAGCTGACCGTTGTTGGCTATGGCCTTATCGATCAAGTCGGTGCCGTCGCCCTTTTTGGTGATTAGAATTCCGTCGTGACTAGTCGTGACGTTCGCGTTGCCGCTGATCTGCTGCATCATGTTCTGCATGAATGTAGGCTTCTCGCAGACAGGCAGGTCCTTCTTAATCGGATCAGGATCGGGAATCGCCGCGCCGATGATGTTAAGTTGGTCCTTGGCCTTGTCGACGTACTCGCTGTTCGGAAAGTCGCGCACCAACTCCTGGAAATACTTGGCGGCTTCATCGGGCTCTTCCTCTTGCTGATAGGTCACGCCGGTGCGGAACAGCACTTCATCCCGCAAACAGAAGTTCTTATATTTTTCCAGAATCTCTTTCAAGCGGTCCTGCGCGCCTCTGAGACCCAACTTGTTGTGCACGTATCGCGTGTCATAGTAAAACCTGGCGACCTGCAGATTGTGCATCGCCAGACTGTCCTGAGTTTCGCGTAGGCGCGCTTCAGCATCGGGCCGCAGAGTCGATTGCGGACACTGCTGCAGCATCACCTTCAGACGCTGTTCGGCTTTGCGCGCGTGCGTGATGTCGCGATCCGACAAACCCATCTGGCGCATCTCTGTCTCCGCGACTTTCAGCATGGCATCGCAAGTCAGCGCATCAGTCGGAAAAAATGTCAGCCAGTCCTGATAGGCCTGCCCGGCCTGGATCAGCGTGCTGGTGGTCCCTTCCAGATAAAACGAATCGGCAATGGCCAGTTTTGCCAAAGGCAGGTAAGGCGAATCGGGATAAGTCGTGATAATGGTGGTGAATAGCAAACGTCCGGTTTCGTGATTGCCCTTGCGTACTTCGCGGGCGGCTTCGACGAATAGGACGCGATCACGGCCCGGAGCTACCGTGCCGGTCAACTCTGAGTACTTGTCATTGCTCTTGCCGGGCAGTAAGCCAAGCATACGCCGCTTACCCTTCTGTGGTTTGGGGCGATAGTCGGAGGAGGTCTCGCTGGCCGCGGTCCTGGCCGCAGCCGTGGACTGCAAGGCTGCCTGAGCTCGAGTATTTATCTCGGTGACGGACGCTTCTAATCCATCGAGTTTCGAGGAGTCGTATTTTTCAGAGCGTTCTTCTTTGGACCGCAGATCATTGACCTCGCCTAATACCGAACCGACTTCCTTGTCGAGTCCGCGCAGCCGTTCACGAGGATCGTCGGGATTCTTTTCTTTGCCCGTGTCTTTGGCATTAACCGCCGCTATCGCGCTGTCGAGTGAGCGACGCATCGATTCGAGCTTCGAACGCATGATGTCCATGCGCTGTAAGTTCGACAGGCCGGTTTGCGCCGATTGGTTCTTGTTGTCCTGAGCGGACGCAACCGCAGCCACTGATATGGCAATCACTAATAGCGCCACCGCCAGCAAAATCAGACGAAGAGTGCCGCGGGGACTAACTTTAGGCGCAAAAGGAAAAGACATGAAAAAACCTCCAAAACAATACGTGGTCGCTTGGATTGTAAACTGCTGAACGCCCAGTTACCACTCGGAAAGGCGTCGTCCTGATAAAGGCCGGCGCCGCCAGGGGAAATCGTTAACTAAAAATCGGTAAACGGTAATAACTAGACCCACAGGACCGTTGCCTCGCGCAACTCACGCAAGGCAGTCGCCGGGTCGGGCGCACCGAAGATTGCTGAACCGGAAACAATGATGTCGGCCCCGGCGCTGGCGATCTCGGCGATGTTGTCGCTATCGATACCGCCGTCAATTTCTATGCGAGTTTTCAGGCCGCGCTCGTCAATCATTTTTCGCAAGCGCCGGACTTTGTCGAGCGAGGCCGGAATGAACTCCTGGCCCCCAAACCCGGGATTGACCGACATCAGCAGCACATAATCCGCGAATTTAACTGCTTCGTCCAAAGCCGACAGCGGCGTCGCCGGATTGATCGCGATGCCCGCGCGCGCGCCGGCAGATCTAATTGCCGTAAGCGTTCGGTGGGCGTGCGGGTCGGCTTCGATATGGATTGAAACCATTTGCGCCCCGGCTTTCACGAATTCTTCCGCGTACCGTCCCGGCTCGACGATCATCAGATGCGCGTCAATAGGCAGTCGGGTTGCACGTGCAAGTGCTTTTACTACGGGCAGGCCGACGGTGATATTCGGCACGAAACGCCCATCCATCACATCCACGTGCAGCAAAGAGGCGCCGGCGCGCTCGACAGTCTTGACCTGTTCACCAAGGCAACTGAAATCTGCGGAAAGAATCGATGGCGCAATCTCAATCATGACTTTTCACAATGCTAAGGGGTCGGGGCCGTTACCGGCGGGCGGCGATTGGTATTGGAATTACCCGCGCCGCGGTTGGCATTTCCTTTGGGCGCGTTGTTCGAATTCAGATTGTGCACCGGAGTTCCCGCCGGAGTAGCATTCACGTTTCCGTTCGTCGCGCGGTTAGCGTTGCTATTACCATTTCGGTTGCGGTTGGCCGGGCGGTTCGTGTTCGCATTCAAATTATCATTCGCATTCTTGTTGGCCGGCTTCCGTTTCTTATTATCGTTAGAGTTTGTGTTGGAATTCGTGGCGTTGACGTTTTCCGGTTTCTTTTCGCTGTTGGAGTTTTCGTTCGCGTTCGTCGACGTGGGCGCCTCGCCTTCTTTGGTCGGGCGGCTGATGTCCACGGCGACGGTCTGGCCAACTTTAACGATCTCGCCCGCATGGGGAAGTTGGATTAAGACTGTATCCGGTTTTGCGTCGCTGGCCGGCCGGGTGGCGCGCACGCGAAAATTCAGACCGGCTGAGCTAATCGTGTTTTCCGCGGACGTTCGATCCTTGCCGACGATGTCCGGCACCTTGGTTTCCGAACTCCGTAGAGAGAGATAAATCGCGCCGATCAGCCCCAGAGTAAATGCGATGGCAATTCCGACTACGATGAAGATTCGTTTCAGCGAGGTCAGTGCTTGGGTGATGAAAGACACGATGGATTCAGTCTCTGTTCGCGGCGCAAATCAATCCGGGCGAAGGTCAGGGCGAAGTCTAACACCCACGCGCAAACACCCGCAACCGGCCTGCGTCATGGGCGACGCTGAAACGCTGCCATGAAAAACCCGTCCACGTCGTGACGATGCGGCCAGGTACGCTTGGCGCCGGACTCAGTCGCCAAATCAATCGATTCACCGGAATTTTTGATGTCAGGCAAACGCAACTGCTCGAATTCGGCGTGCTCCTTTAGGAAGGCCATGGCCACGGTTTCGTTCTCGTCACTTTCGAGCGAGCAGGTCGAGTACAAGAGCCTGCCTCCTGGTCGGACCATCTCAGCCGCCTGCGCGAGAATTCGGTTTTGCTTAGCTGTCAGTTCGACTATATCGGGAAGGCTAAGTCGCCAGCGAATCTCCGGATTGTGCCTCAACGTGCCGGTTCCGGAACAGGGCGCGTCAACCAGAACACGATCGAATGAAGCCTTCGCGAAAGGCAAGGTGTTGGTAGCGTCCGCGACGGCCAGTTGAATGGAATCAATGTCTTGTGTAACAGCGAGTTCGCTCAAAAGGCGCACGCGATGTTCGTAGAGATCGCCGGCGACGATCATCGCTTGCGGCGCCAACGCGCCGATAAGCGTCGTCTTGCTGCCAGGGGCCGCGCAGACGTCGAGGACTCGATCACCTGGTTGTGCATCGAGAAGGTGAGCGACTAATTGGGAGGCTTCGTCTTGAAAGTAAATCAGACCGGCGCGGGCAAGTTCGCGAAGAAGCGCATGCCTTTGTCCCATCACGCGCCACGAGTTCGGTGTAATCTTTGAGGGCCGGATATCGACGCCTGCCGCAAAAAGCTCGTCAATGATCTGTTGCTGTTGGGTAGCGCCGACAGTCCGGGCCGTGAAACGAAAGGCGACCGGGGCGGGTTCGTTATTTGCTCGCGCCAGAGCGCCGGCTTCTTCCAGGCCTAATGCATGGGCCCAACGCCCGAGCAGCCATTGAGGATGCGAAGTCTCAACCGCCAGCTTCTCGATTGGATCCGAAACATTCTTTGCAGGATCGTAATCAGGTTCGCGGGTGGCACGGCGCAGGACGGCGTTTGTGAAACCAGCCGCCGAACGCAAGCCCGCCGCGCGCACCAGGTTTACCGATTCATTCACCGCGGCCGAAGGTGGAATACGAGAGAGAAAACGCAGTTGGTAAAGACCCATGCGCAGAGCCAGCCTGACCGCCAAGTCCAGCCTGTCCATACGACGGTCACCAAAATGTTCCAGGACACGATCCAGCCACAACTGTCGCCGCAGCACGCCCAGCACCAGTGCGTGCGACAGCCCGCGATCGTCACCTCGCAGGCCTTCATCCATTGTGGCCAACAAGGAAGAGGCGTAAGCGTTTTCAGTTTCGACTCGTCGGAGAATTTCAAACGCGGCGCGGCGTGCTGGAGAAAGTGGCATTATCGGATTGTGGTCGCGAGGGGAGATTATAGTTCTTGCATCGGACAAGCCTGGATGGCGCATAACTGCCAACGGCCGGCACGCTCGGTAAACACCTTAATGATCTTATATTGGCCTGACAGTTCGCGCCCGTGATAAAGCCAGGTCGCTGAATCGCGGGCCGTTAGTACGGCCGTACCGCCAAAAACTCTTACATTCACCTGTTCCCGGCTAATATGTTCGATCTTCAGATCGCCCGAGGTTACGTCGGCGATGAATTGTGCCTTGTCGTCACCTTCCAGCGGATAGGTAAAGAAGAAGTCGTCCGCCATGATCCGGTTGAGCGTGTCGCCATCGCCGCGCATCATTGCTTTTACCCAATCATCATTCAGTTGACGCACGTGTTGCTCGACTTCAATTGCTGTGAGTTGGGGCTGATTTGGACTGTCCATACGCGGTCCTTGTTTGCGAACTTCGGAAACAGGCTTCTACGCCAATCGACGGCGAGAGTCAACGCGAACTTGGCTGGGGCTCAGGGGATTCTTGCGAACCAGGCGGTGTGCAACCTTACACTTCACCGTCAGGACTGCATTGGATCAACTCATATTTTTTCGCGGCCCATGTCGTCTAGGTTGATACGATTTGGAGTAAAGGCCTGCGTTATTCGATCGTTTCGCCGTTTGGGCGCGCGTGGCATGTTCATTGCCACGAGTTCCGCGGAGGTAGGTAACATGAAACTTATTAATGTGAAAAATATTGGAGGGGCACTCCTGGGATCGGCAATGCTTTTGGGCACGGTAATGGTGTCGGGCACAACGACCCAGGCGCAGTACCCTTATCCTGATCAGAATCAAAATCGTCAGGATCGACGGCAGGCTGAGATTCAACGCCAGGCTGAGATTCAACGGCAGGCGGAAATTCAGCGCCGTCAGCAGCAGAATGGTCAGGGGAATCGCCCGGGCCGTCGCGGACGGAACTGGGATGGATACGGAAATAATGGCGGGTCATATCAACTCCGTCAGACGGCCTTAAACGCCGGCTACAATGAAGGCATGAAGGCGGGCCGGAATGATCGACGAAGCGGTCGATATGATTTCCAGCGTAGCAGCGCTTATCGCAACGCGAACAAGGATTACAACTCGCGTTTGGGTGACCGTTCAGCGTACCAGCAGTACTTCCGGGCGGCGTTTGAAAACGGCTACTCGGATGGCTACTACGGATACTAAGCTCTAGCGGCGGACAGCCGAAAGAAACAAAGCGGGAGCAGAGGCCTCAGGTCTCTGCCCCGCTTTTTGTCTGAAGACGTTCAAACTCTTTTCGAAGTTGATGACCGGGATCGCGGAATGCGCGAACTAATAGCCGTTTATTACCGATACAGAAAAAGAAGAGTGAGGTTCACTTCGAGTATTCGTATGTCCAAAAGAATCCTAGTTATCGAAGACGACGACGAGACGCGCGAACTCTTGCGCATGGCGCTGGAGAAACGCGGGTACCAGGTGACGGTTGCCGAAGATGGCGTGCGCGGCTATGACACCGCCCTTTTCCTAAAGCCCGATCTGATCGTCACCGATATTCAAATGCCGGGCGCCGATGGCGTTCACGTAGTGCGGCGGGTGCGCGATACCGCGTCACTGGAACAAACGCCGATACTCGTGACCACTGCATTCGGAACGGGGACGGCGACTTTCTCGCTGCAACTAGGCGCCAACGCCTACGAGCCAAAACCGATTAATCTGGAGAGCCTGCTGACAACCGTCCGGCGGTTGCTGAGTGAACGTGATTCGGTTAAGGCCGCATAGCCAACATTCTCCTGGCACTGTGAATCCGAATCGTGCCACTGTTACCGAGACGGTGGTTCGTCGGACCCAGGCCCGCAGATGTAACTTAATCTGGTTCGTCTTTTCCTCGCACAAGAACATCCACAAAGAAATCACACGAAGGCGAACGAGGAAAAACCATCTAGCCTTCGTGTGATTTCGTGGATAGTCTTACCTCAGGAACCGCAATCACTCAGAACCACCACGCCGCCCAAGCGCCCTCATACTGAATTCTACCTTTAGGCTCCTGCAGGACCGCTGCCCGCGCCACACTTACACAGACTAAAGTCCGTGCTACTTCGGTCGCCAAAATCACCCCTGGGGACTATCTTTGCCAGTAGCGAGAGTACAAAAGGCCGGCTTACGAATGGGCTGTCCGCGAAGAAAGCCTTGCGGGCGGCCAAAAAGCTGAAACCTTTGTTCGTCACGGCTCACTAACACACCGGAACACGATGAAACGGCTGGCCCATGAGTTAAGCCTGGAAGGGCAGCCCGGAGCGTTCGCGGCATCTCTGATGAATACTTCAGCAGACCTGGTTGCGCGTGCCTCCCGGGGCGAACAGGAAGCCTTTCGTCTGATCTTTGAACGGTATTCCAGACCCGTAATTAGTTTTATCTACGATCTCGTTTCGGATCGCGGACTGGCGGAAGAGTTAACTCAGGAGACCTTCGTCAGAGCGTTTCGGAGTCTGCCCAAGCTGCGCCAGGAAACGAAGCTTTCTACCTGGCTGTTTGGCATCGCGAAGAACGTCGCGCGGGAGTCGTTACGGGCCCGCGCGCGCGACAACCGTCAAGTCGATCTTTCAGACCAGTCGGTGCTCGACTTGAGCGACCAGGCGCCCGTCCCGGTCAATCAGCTTCTTAATAAGGAGCTGAACGAGCTGATTCAACGCTCGCTCGCTTTGCTAGACGACGACAAGCGGCTGGTCTTCACCCTCAAAGTTTTTCAGCAATGCAGCTACGAAGAGATCGCGGACATTACCGGGTTTTCGATTCCAAAATTAAAAACGGACCTGCACCGGGCGCGATCGGAAATGCGGCGACGCATTAGTTCATACGTGAGGATTGAGTCATGAAGTGTGATGACTGTTTGAATTTATTGTCAGAATACATCGACCGCGAAGTGGCCGAAGCCGATGCCGCGCGAATTAGCGCGCACCTGATTACGTGCGCCGGCTGCACAAGCGAATTCGAATCATTGACCGCGGAACAGGAACTGTTCGCTCGCTACGACCGCGAGCTCAACATCCCGCCGGCGATGTGGAAGGCCATCCAGGCGCGGACCGCCGCAGAGAGCCGGGTGGTTGATTCAGGTTCACGAGCCACGCTGCGCGAGTGGTTTGCCGGCTTATTCGCCGCGCCACGTTTGGGGTATGCGGCGATGGGAGCTATAGCGGTCTTGATTGTCGCAGTGGTGTTTGGATTGATTTACCTGAGAACCCAGCGGCACCCAGCGGCCGAGTCGCTCGTCAGAAATGACAAGCCGATCGTAGAGCCTGGAAAGGAAACCAGCGAAGTACCGCTGCCGCCCGTCAAATCATCTCCCCCGATTCAGGAGACTGCGGCGCGAAGGACGCCGCCGAAACCCAACGGACGTCCGATCAAGGCCGATGATCCGGGCGTGTTATTCACAGACATAGCTTATTCCGACCTGGCGGAGCGAGACACTGCCGAACACATCCAGCAGGCTGAGAATCTGCTGCGTTCGATACGAAGCCTCCAGGCCACGGACGATGATAGCGAGATCGATGTCTCCTATGAGAAGGCTATGTCGCGACGGTTGCTGAGCGAAAACGTCGTGCTCCGTCGGGATGCGGAGATGGCGGGAAAATTTCCTACCAAGGAATTGCTGGAAGATCTGGAACCATTCCTGATCGACATTTCTAATCTTCCCGACAAGACTACGCCGGATAAATTGCGAGTGATTAAGGACCGCGCGCGAAAAACCGAAATTGTTGCGGCGCTGGTGAGCTACTAACGGCCCGAGCAGTTAACAATCCGAGCAGTTAACAATCCAAAGACACGAGGCTAACTATGTTTGGTATTCATGCCATGAAAAACAAAGCAAACAACTACAGCGTATGCCACCGCGAGATTCTCTCGCTGGCGATTCTGATCGCGCTGATGATTCTCGGCGGTGGGCTGGTTCGTCAGAGCGCGGCCCAGGAGCCTGCGCCCCGCGTGAAGCCGGACCCTTCGCCCCGCATCAAGGTAGAGCCAGCACCCCGTATCAAGATAGACCTTTCTGACCTCGACAATATGGACCTTTCCTACCTGGACAAGATAGATCTCTCGTATCTCGACAAGATGGATCTTTCCTTCCTCGACAAGATTGATCTTTCCTATCTCGACAACATGGACTTTTCGTCTTTCGACAAGTTCGGAAAGTTTTCATCCTTCGACAAGTTGGGAAAGCTAGGTCAGGGCAAGGGCGCCGGGATGGGTTTGGGCCTCGGTTCGGGGAGTTCTCAGTCAGACGACGATCCATGTGAATTCAAGATCGTGGTGCTTCAGGGGTTGTTTCAAGCCGACCTTCAGCGCGGTATCGCGGCAGCGACCGATTGGTTGAAGCCGGGATCGAGCCAGACCCCCAGGTGCAAGGGTGCGGCCCTGACGCTACTCGCTCGCAATGGCGGCAAGGCAGTTACGCCGGTGATTCTTGGCGTCGCCCGCAACGAGACTGATCTGAAGCTGCGCTCAAAAGCAATCTCGGTGCTAGGCGCCAGCAACGACGACAGCGTTATTGATGCATTGCGTGAGTTTGCACTGAATGCGCAGCAGGAAGAAATTTCCGAGGCCGCGCTTTACGCTTTGAGTCAGCATAACAGCGACCGGGCCATCGGAGTGCTCGGAGAGATCGCGGCCAGTAATAAGCCTGTGTCGCTGCGAAGAGCCGCAATCTCCGCCATCGCCAACCGGCCCGGTGAGCCGGCGGTTGACGCGCTCTTGAAGACATATGACGCCGATCAGAATCTGGAGATTCGCAAGAGTGTCATTAACGGACTCTCGCGTCGTAAGAGCGAGCGCGCGGGAAAGAAACTGTTGGATATCGCGCAAGGCTCTGAGAACGTCGAGTTGCGCAAGTACGCGATCAATGCCATTGCTCGACGAAGCGGCGACCAGGCGATCGATATCATTCTCCGTCTCTATGATAACGAGAAGAATGAGGAGTTGAAGGACCAGGTGATCAACTCACTTTGTGGCTCAAACGACCCGCGCGTCGTACACAAATTGATCGAGATTGCCAGGAATCCGGCCACGCCGATCGAACGGCGCAAGCGAGCCATCGGTTGTCTCAGCCGCAGCAAGGATCCCGAAGTGCTGAAGTTCCTCGAGGACCTCTTGAAACAATAACCATGTCCGGCAAGTTTAGCTTGTCGCCCTGGGCGGCCGGAGTCTCTGAACACTTAGACAACCAAAACTCGCTTTAGGTAATAAGCCCTAAAGCAAGCGGAGCACTATCGTGAACCTGCTCAAACGAATCCCCTCAGTAATCGCAATCGCTCTGACGGTGGCCACCTGCACTTCAGCGCAGACGAAGAACTTCACGCCAGTCGATGGTGCAAGTCTTAAAGCAAAAATCGATAACGCGGTCACCCAGGGCCGGGCCGGCGCACCGGGCGGCCGGTTCTGGATTGGCTATCAGTTCGAAGCGCGACCTGGCGTGGCGGTAGATTTTGAAGTAGTCGACGGCAACGGCGGTGTCTACTTTTCAATGGACGGAACGTCGATGAGTTTCGATTCCAGATACGAGACGCGAGAGCTGGGTTTGTTTCTGCTCTTTGACACGCAACGCGATCAGTTTACTCGCGCGGAGGTTTACAACTTGCGCCGCGCGCATGAGTTCAGCGGCTATCCGGTTTACTGGGCGGGCCGGGCCGGCAATGAAGAGAGTCTGAATTATCTGAAGTCGTTTATCGACTCAAGCGCGCCGGAGATCAACCGGCTCGCCGATCGTGCCACGTTTGCAATCGCGCTGCATGACGATGCGCGGGTCGAGTCCACACTCATCGAACTGATCCGCAGGCCCGTCTCAGAACCGATCCGTTCCCGGGCCATCTACTGGTTGGGTTACACGCCCGAAAGCACTTCGAAAAATAATCTGCTCGCTGAAATCGTGCGCAACAACCAGGAGGCGAGCGAGCCGCGCCAACAGGCGCTGACTGCGCTTGGTCTGAGCCGGGCCGCGGTGGTCCTGCCTCTGCTCGAGAATATCTTCGAGACGATGACCGCCCGCGAACTGAAGCGTCGCGCGTTGAGTGGAATCGCCCGCAACGACAACCGCGATGCCGCAGCCGTTTACTTGATCCGCGTGGCCGAGACCGAGAAAGAACTCGAGTTGCGCAAAAGTGCCATCACGAGTTTGGGCCGGATCGCGGGAGAGAAAAGTCTGAGCGCGTTGACCAACACGCTCGACTCTGATCCTGAAACGGAAATCCAGAAGCAGGCGGTAATCGCGATTGGCCGTCGCCCAAAGGACGAGGCCATTCCGATCCTAATCCGCACGGCGCGCAGTCATCCGAAAATGCAGGTGCGCAAGACTGCGATTCAAATGCTCGGACAAACGGGCGATGAACGGGCGGTGGTGTTTTTCAAAGAACTGCTAGGCAAGTAAATCAAGTGGCACAGACTTCAGTCTGTGATTTCGGCGAGTCAACTAACGGTATTTGCAGCTAGCGAAACCAGGGAGGTGTCCGATGAGTAGTGCGTCAATTTGGAGAGGTGAAGTACTGGCGTCAACTCTTTCATCAGCGAAGGCGGGACAGGGTTCGACTCTCTTACGCGAGGCAGCGATCGAGAATCGGCTGGCGGCGCTCAGGGAAGTGGCTTTGACGCTTCTGGAGGCAGTGGATTCACTGCGCGGTTCGCAACCGTCACGCGACCAGAACTTAAGACTTCAGGATGAAGTGCAACGGTTTGAGAGTGATCTGATTCGCACTGCTTTGGAAAGAACGGGAGGCAATCAGGCGCGCGCTGCTCGTTTGCTGGGCGTCAAGCACACGACCTTGAATGCAAAGATCAAACGTTACCAGATTCAGTGCGATGGTCATGCGAATGAAGGCGCCAGGGCTGTCGGTGGCCGTGAGATAGCTGCGTAATTCTCAACGAGGCCGGCCAAGTTATTGGAACTGGTTCGGTATGTCCTTACCGGCCTCTCATTAGCACCGTCGCTTTAGCGCGGTGACTTCAGTGCCCATATGAGTGGGAAACCGTTTCAAACGGTTTCCAGAACGAATACAACCCCTAATCACCGGGCTAAAGCCGCGGTGCTAATGAGAAGGTCGCCGGGAATTCAAACTCCAACAGCGCCGAGGCTTGAAGCAGTTACAAAATCATGGAAGTTTATCTGAGATTTAGAGATCAATTAACACTTCGTTCTTTCGAAACGTCTTAATTGCGGAACCCATCGCTGTCAGCTTCGTGAATACCGAGTAGCGAAACCGGGAGCGTTTCCTCGTTGTAAGAGAAACCTGTCACTGCCTTACAAGGACTGGCTTCATGAAAAACGCATTTCTTTTTCTAACCATGCTGGCGCTGGGCTCGATTGCGGCTTTCGCTCAGCCGACACCTTCGCCCAGTGCTACGCCAGCCAGCTCTCCCAAACAAAATGCATCCGCCGCGAAGCCCACTCTTGTTTTACCGCCAGAGAAAGCCCAGCCGGTTCGCATGCCTAAGTTTGATAGAGCCCCGGTGATCGACGGCAAGCTCGACGATGAAATCTGGAAACAAGCAGCCGTGTTGAAGGATTTCCATCAGGTCCAGCCCGGCGACAATATCGCTCCGTCCAAGCCGACCGAGGTCTTGCTCGGTTATGACTCGAGGTTTCTTTACATAGCCTTTCATTGCTATGACGAGCCGGACAAAGTGCGAGCGAACATAGCGAAACGCGACAACATTTTCGACGATGATTACGTCGGCATTCTTTTCGATACCTTCAACGATCATCGCAAAGCTTACGAGTTTGATTTCAATCCGCTCGGCGTGCAGGCGGACGGCGTCTGGACCGATGGCCAGAATGAAGACTTCAACCCGGACATCGTGATGGAATCGAAAGGCATGGTGACTTCCGATGGCTGGACCGTCGAGGTCGCTATTCCGTTCAAGTCGCTTCGCTATGTTGCCGGCAAGGACAAGCTATGGGGCGCGCATTTCTGGCGGCGCATTAAGCGATTCAATAACGAACTGGATACGTGGATGCCGCTGAATCGCGACATCTCGAGTTGGCTGGCCCAGGAGGGCCGCCTGTCGGGTCTGGAAGGAATTTCAACTGAGCGAACGCTGGAGCTGATTCCCAGTCTCACGCTGTCTGAGACTGGAAAGCGACAAGGCACTTTGAGCGGCGTCCAATTGGCCAGCGGAATGCTCGATCCGGGAAGACTGGTGAATGAACCAGTTAAGTTCGATCCGGGTCTGACCGGCAAATACACCATCACGCCTAACGTTACCCTCGACTTTGCTATCAATCCTGATTTTGCGCAGGTTGAATCGGACCAGTTGGTGGTTACGGCCAACCAGCGGTTTCCGATTTTCTTTGCTGAGAAGCGTCCTTTCTTTCTTGAAGGCATCGACATCTTTCAAACTCAGATCGCCGCGGTGCATACGCGCACCATCATCGATCCGGATTTCGCGGTGAAGCTGACGGGCAAAGTCGATCGCAATACCTTCGGCCTGCTGCTGGCCTCTGATAACGGTCCGGGAAATTTCAGTCCGGAAGAGCGCCTCACCGCGAATCCCAGATTCGTGGGCAAGAATGCCTCAATCGGAATCCTGCGGCTCAAGCGCGATATCGGGAAGAAAGATTCCTTCATCGGGCTCCTCGCCACCTACAATCGATTTGTGGATCGATATAACGAGCTGGGAGGTTTTGATACCCGTCTGCGCGTCGACAAGCAAACAACTTTCACCGCGCAGGCGCTGGTCACACGCACGCGTCGTCCCTTCTTTTATCCGGATGAGGGGAACACTTTCGACCGCAAAGAAAATGGATTTATCTACGCGATGGATTGGAACAAGAGCGGCCGGCATTTCGGCTACGACCTTTCGGCCGTGGGCCGGACTCTCTATTACCGCGCGGACGTAGGCTTTAACCGCCGAGCGAATACCAACAACCTCAACGGTTTTTTCCGCTACAACTCAGAGCCAAAGCCCAAGGCGAGACTAATCTCATGGCGAGTCTACAATGATATTTCAACCAATTTTGACTGGCAGGGGCGGTCGCAGGTTTTCAACGACGAATCGCAACTTCAGTTCAATCTCAGGCGGCAGACTTATGTCGGCGTAGGTTTCGACAAAGGTTACGAGAGGGTCTTTGAACGGGAGTTCGGCCCGACCCGCAAGCCCGGATCAACTTGCGCGTTGACCAATACATGCACATTTTGGGGAGCCGACGAAGAACGCTCAGCCTACAACAAAGCTCTTTATGTATTCGCCGGATCTACGCCGATGAAGAAAGTTGATTTCAACATGCTTATGAATCGCGTGGCCGGCAGTCTCGATTTCGATTTCGGCGCCGGCCCACGTTATCCGCGAGTAAGCATTCCAGCCGTGGCCACTCGCAACGCTCAGGCTGCGGGGCTCTGCAATGGCTCAACTCCTCCGCCGGTGTGCTTCGCGCCGCAGGATCCGGGACCCGGTGGTTTCCTGCACTTCGATGCCACCGTGAACTACCGGCCATCGACACCGTTGAATCTTAGTCTGAGCTTTACGAAGGAGAGACTCAGACGGTATGACACGGGGCTGCTCGCTTTTGACGAGAACATTGTCTCGCTGCGCAGCACTTATCAATTCACGAGGTTTGTTTTTGCCCGCGGGCGCATCGACTATGATTCCTTAGCGTCGAACGTGAAGGGCCAGTTCCTTTTTGGCTGGACACCCAATCCCGGGACCGCTTTGTACATCGGCTACAACGACGATCTGAGCCGCAACGGCTTCAATCCATTTAGCGGCCAGTTAGAGCCCGGCTTTCGCCGCAACGGCCGCACGTTCTTCATCAAGATGTCATACCTGTTCCGCAAGAGCTTTGGCTAGCCCGCAGGGAAGCAGGTTTGGGAATGACGTCCGCCAAGTTGGCAAGCGCCGACTGAGTCGGATGTTCTAAGCACAGCACCTACCGCGAAGCGGTATTGCTGCCCGGCTTTCGCCGCAACGGCCGCACGTTCTTCATCAAGATGTCCTACCTCTTCCGGCGCAGCTTTGGGAAATAGATCGGCCGGATGTCCGCGATCCCAATTCGGCCAGCCTCCACGCCCTGGTAACCAAACTCAGTTCCACATCGTCTTACATGCTAGACTGTCCTTAGACTTACCCGAATAAAATACCTGAACATGTTTTCGCACTCGATCAGAAACTGGACCCGGGCTATTGCCCCCGCTTTGCTTTCACTAACGGCGCTGTTGGCGCTCGGATCCGCTGCGTGCAAGAGCGATTACCCCAGTTCGGGAAAAGCCGCCAGCCCCGACAACAAGGCCCAACCGCGCCAGGTCAAAACCGTGAAAGTAGCCGAAATGCCGATCGGTCAAACCGTCACGGTGAACGGCACCCTGGCCGCCTACGATCACACGACCGTGGGCATTAAGGTGCCCGGACGGCTGCAAACGATCTCGGTCGATCTCGGCAGCGTCGTTCACAAGGGACAAATAATCGCCCAGGTTGAGCAGCAGGATTACAAATTGCGCGTGCAACAGGCTGAAGCCTCTATGGCCCAGGCGCGCGCGCGTCTCGGCTTGTCGCCCGATGGCGCCGACGATCGTGTGGCCGCTGAAGAGACCGGCACCGTCAGGCAGGCGAAGGCCGTTCTCGAAGACGCAAAGTTGAAACGCGATCGCGCCACCAAGCTGGTCCAGCAAGGCGTGATTCCGCACGCGGAGTTCGACACGGTAGATTCAGAATACAAGGTTGCCCTGAGCCGCTATCAGGACGGCCTCGAAGAAATTCGAAATCGCCAGGGCTTGCTGGCACAGAGACGTTCTGAGCTGGCGCTGGCCAAACAACAGCTTGCCGATACCATCGTCTACGCGCCGATGGAAGGCGTGGTGCAGGAGAAGAAAGCGAGCATCGGCGAATACCTGGCCGCGGGCGCGCCGGTCGTCGACATAGTGCGCATCGACCCTTTGCGATTGCAGGTCAACGTTCCTGAGCGCGAGTCGCACAGCATCCGCAGCGGTCAAAGTGTCCGCGTCACGGTTGAAGGCGATCCGCAGTCTTACCTTGGTTATGTGAAGCGCCTTAGCCCGACGATCAGCGAACAGAACCGCGTCCTCGCCGTCGAAGCCGACGTGCGCAACAACGGCCGCCTGCGTCCAGGCGCGTTTGTGCGCGCCGAGATAGTTACGGATCAAACGAGCACGGCAGTCACCGTTCCCACCGGCTCGGTGGTGACCTTCGCCGGGATCGACAAAGTAATCGTCGTTGAAAACGGCAAGGCCGTCGAGAAACCAGTCACGACGGGCCGGCGCGGCCCCGACTGGATCGAGATCAAAGCAGGCGTCAATGTCGGTCAAAGCGTGATTGTCGATCCGGGAAATTTACAGTCTGGACAGAATGTGACCACCACTGAAGGGCAGAATTGATATGTCACAACAATTGCCGGAAGCGGCAGCCGCGTTGCTGAAGACACCGCTTACCGTGGAACAAAGGCTTGAGCTCATCGGAGAACTTTGGGACAGTATTCCGGATTCGTTGGATGAGTTGCCGGTTCCGGAATGGCACCGGCAGGAGTTGGAACGGCGATTGGCCGCCGCTGATGCCGATCCAGAGGATGGACAGAAGCCGACCAAATCGTTGCGATCATGACAAGTTCTCGAAAGTCGGCAGGACAGTCATTGCTAGCGGCTAAATCTAAAATCTAAGAGTGCAAAAGCTCGCTGAAATTTGTATTCGCCGTCCCGTCTTCGCCGCGATGATCGTCTTATCGCTGGTCGTGGTCGGGTCGGCGAGTTATTTCAAGCTCGGCGTCGATCGCTTTCCCTCCGTCGATCTGCCCACCGTCAGCGTGCGCACAAGCCTGCCCGGCGCCTCTCCGGAAGAGATGGAGACGCTCGTCTCGCAACGCATCGAAGAAGTCGTCAACACCGTCGATGGCATCGATAACCTGCGCTCAGTGTCTGTTCAGGGAAGTTCGATCGTTATTGCAACCTTCAATCTGAATCGTGATATCGACACCGCCGCGCAGGACGTGCGGGATCGCGTCAGCACGGTCGTGCGCGACTTGCCGCCCGACGCCAAGCCGCCCGTAGTCGCCAAGTTCAATAACGACAGCACCCCGGTCGTCACGGTTGCGCTCTCTGGTCAACGTTCAATTCGCGAACTAACCGAATACGCCGACAAAATCGTGCGGGTTCAGCTCGAACGCGCCGGTGGAGTGGGCGCCGTCAACGTGGTAGGCGGACTCGATCGCGCAATCAATATCTGGATTGATGCCGAGCGTCTGGCTGCTTACAAGTTGCCGATCAGTCAGGTTCACGATGCTTTGCAGCGCCAGAATGCAGACGTTCCCGGTGGCAATGTCGAGACGGGAAAGCGCGAACTCGTCCTGCGCACGCTGGGGCGTTACACCGATCCGCGCGAGATGGAAGATTTGGTGGTCGCGAACATCAACGGCTCGCCGGTCAGGATTCGCGATATCGGCCGGGTTGAAGATGGGACGAAAGAGCAGCGTTCAATAGCGCGGCTGAATGGCGTGCCCACCGTCACGCTGGAAGTTCAGCGGCAATCGGGCGCGAACACAGTCGAAGTCATTCACAACGTCAAGGCCCAATTGAATCGCGTGGCCGCGCAGATGCCGGCCGACGTCAAGATGGAAGTGATTCGCGATCAGGAGCGATACATCGGCGCGGCGCTGCACGAAATCACGCGACATCTGGTGCTGGGCAGCATTCTGGCCAGCCTGGTGGTCCTGCTGTTCATGCGTTCGTGGCGATCGACCCTGATCGCGGCCGTAGCCATTCCCTGTTCCGTAATTTCAACTTTCGGAATGATGCGCGCGCTGAATTTCACGCTCAACGGCGTGACGATGCTGGCCCTCGTGTTGATGGTCGGCGTCGTGATCGACGACGCGATCGTAGTCCTCGAGAACATCTTTCGCTTTGTTGAAGAGAAGCGGATCACGCCTATGCGCGCCGCCAAGGAAGCCACGGCCGATATCGGCCTGGCAGTGATGGCTACGACCTTTTCCCTGGTCGTTATCTTTCTTCCCGTCTCGTTCATGTCGTCGATCTCGGGACGCTTTCTGTTTCAGTTCGGCATTACCGCGGCGGTGGCGGTTCTGGTATCGCTGCTAGTCTCGTTTACTTTGACGCCGATGATGAGCGCGCGCCTGCTGCGCGCCAAGGACGCCGCCGCCGGTCACGCGACCGAGCCTGGCCATCATCACGATACGCTGTCAGCCGCTTCGTCGCGGCGCGGTTTTTATTCGTTCATCGATCGTTCCTACACCTGGCTGTTGCGGCTCTCCATGCGGCATCGCGCCGTCGTGGCAGTGATTGCGATTGCAGTAGCACTTTCGAGTATCCCGCTCTATCGCGTCGTCAAGCAGGAATACATTCCCACCGATGTGGACGAAGCCGAGTTCGACGTCAACGTTAACGCCCCAGAGGGCACCAACATCGACGCCATGAATGACACGATGCAGTCGATCGAAAAGGATTTGATGTCGACCCCGGGCGTGCGTTTGATTCTTTCTTCGTCGGGCGGTTCGTTCCTGGGCGCCGTCAACCAGGCCGGAGTTTACGTGCGGATCGCACCGCATGACGAGCGGGTGTTCTCTTTGACGAAGCTGTGGGAAGCAATCAAAGCCGGGCATCCGCTGTCGGCATGGCGGGGCAATTACACCCAGCGCGACGTGATGCAGGAAGTTCGGCGGCGCATGCAAAAATATGCCCCGATGCGTTTTGCCGTGCGGAACGCACCGAGCTTTAACATCGGCGGCGGCAACACCGATATCGACTTTGTCTTTCGCGGCCCGGAGCTGTCGCAGCTCGCCAAATATGCCGATGCTTTGCGAGAAAAGACCAAAGAAATCGGCGGGATCGTCGATGCTGATACGACCTTGAAGTTGGACAAGCCGGAACTGCGCGTCCACATCAACCGCGATCGCGCGGCCGATTTGGGGGTCGACACTTCAGACATTTCCACTGCGCTGCGCCTGATGGTCGGCGGCGACGATCAAGTCTCGCGTTTCCGCGATCCTTCAGTTAACGAAGACTACGATGTGCAGCTCCGCCTGACTGAACAGGATCGCAAAGACACGGCGACCATCTCTCGGCTCTATGTGCCTTCGTCGCGCGGGGGTCAGGTGCGTCTGGACAGTTTGGTGGACATCAAGGAGGACTTCAGTCCTTCGCGCATCGATCGCCTCGATCGACAAAGACAAGCATCAATGCGCGCCGGCGTGGCGCCCGGCTATGCGCTGGCAGATCGGCTGGACGCTTTGCGCAAGACCGCTGCGGCCATGAACTTGCCCGCGGCTTATTCGACCACCATCGCCGGCCGGGGCCGCGAACTCGAAAAAACGTTTGTCGAATTCTTGTGGGCGTTTCTGCTCTCGATCATTTTCATGTACATGATTCTGGCGTCACAGTTCGAGAGCACCATTCATCCTTTAACAATTCTGCTTAGCCTGCCGCTCTCAGTTCCCTTCGCCTTACTTTCGTTATGGCTGTTGAGCGACACGCTGAATCTTTATTCGGCGCTGGGCATCCTGGTGCTCTTTGGCGTGGTTAAGAAAAACGCCATCCTGCAGATCGATCACATGAACAGTCTGCGCTCGCTCGGAATGGAGCGAGAGGCGGCCATCATTCAAGGCAATCGCGATCGTCTGCGGCCCATTCTGATGACGACCCTGGCCCTGATTGCCGGCATGGCGCCACTTGCTCTCGGCACCGGTCCCGGAGCAGAAGAGCGGCGCTCCATAGCCATCGTGGTCATTGGGGGGCAATCCTTGTCGCTGCTGCTGACTCTGGTCGCCACTCCGGTGGTGTATTCGCTGCTTGATGATTTGAGTTCGACCGCGCGCTGGCGACGTTTGGCCAGGGCCACAGGCAGGTTCACCGCGCCCGTCACGGGCATCGTGCGCAAGCTGGCGCCGACGCGACGCGGTGCGGCCGAGTCGATAGACAATGAATCCCCTGATGATCCTCCACCCGTGCCCGCAGAGAGATCGCCGTCACCCTCGCCAACTGAGAAGAAGGTGCCGTTGCCGGCCGGCGGCGGCGAGTAGTCCCCTACGTCGTCAGACCGATCCACGAAGCCACACGAAGGAGCACGAAGATTTGTTCGTGGTATTCCGTGGATCGTTTTAGACTCCGCCCTTATCTCTGGGATGGGCCAATACAGAAAATGAAATTAGGACGCTACCCCCAAGTATCAGTAATGGTACGGGTTCAGTTTACCCTTGCCGCTTTCATTAGCACCGTCGCTTTAGCGCAGTGAATTTAGTAGCAACCACTAATCACCGGGCTAAAGCCGCGGTGCTAATGAGAAGAGTTTTAGAATTCAACCTGCACCCACACCCAATAACTTGACGCCTCACAAACCAGCATGCTAGGTTGCGGGTCTGCCTAAAACTTAATGTTTTGATCCTTTGCCAGAAAGCAGAGCACGCGATTGAATGCGCCCGCACTAGAATTGAAACGCACGCCGCTCAATAGCGCGCACCGCCGTCTGGGCGGGCGCATGGTTGAATTTGGCGGGTGGGACATGCCGGTCCAATATGCCGCCGGGACCATGACTGAACACTTGCGCACCCGCACACATGCGGGTCTGTTCGACGTCTCGCACATGGGCGAGATCGATGTGCGCGGCCCCGACGCAATTCCTTTCGTTAATCGAGTGACTTCCAACGACGTTACGAAACTGGTTGATGGCCAGGCGCAATACTCTGCGCTGACTACTCCCGAAGGAACTGTGATCGATGACCTCCTCGTCTATCGCTTTGCCGCAAATCATCTGCTGCTGGTGGTAAACGCCGGGACGACTGAGAAGGATTGGGACTGGATCAAGTCACATCTCGGCGATGAGAACGTCGAGCTGAACAACGTCAGCGCCGACTATTTCCAGATTGCCGTACAGGGTCCACGCGCGCTTTCAATTTTGCAAACTCTGACCGCGGTGCCGCTCAACGAGATTAAGTATTATCACTTTCGCGAGGGCGAAGTTGACGGAGTGCCGGCGATTGTCTCACGCACGGGCTACACCGGCGAGGACGGTTTTGAAATTTACGCAGCCGCCGACAAAGCCGAGCAAATCTGGGACAAGCTGCTCGAGGCCGGAAACTTTGGCGCGGACGACGGCGTGCTGCCCTGCGGCCTGGCAGCGCGCAACACGCTGAGGCTGGAAGCGGGCATGTGTCTCTATGGGCATGAGATCGACGAGACAACGACGCTGCTCGAAGCCAACCTCGGCTGGATTTGTAAACTCAACAAAGGTGACTTTATCGGACGCGATCGGTTGGCGCAGCAGAAAGAAGAAGGCGTCAAGCGCAAGCTCGTCGGCTTTGAGGTCACCGATCGCGGAATCGCTCGCGATGGCCAGGATGTTTTGATCGGCGGCCAGCGGCTGGGCCAGGTCACGTCCGGCAGTCCCGCGCCTTTCTTGAAGAAGAACATTGGCATGGCCTACGTTCCGGCTGAGTCGGCGCAAGAAGGTGGGACGATTGAAATCGACGTGCGTGGCCGGCTGGTCGGTGCGCGGATTGTGGCGCTGCCGTTCTATAAGCGACCGAAGGTCTAGTTGATCTTTCTTTGCGCTTTAAGTTTTCCTTTTGCGCCTGGGCGCGAAACCAAAGTCGCACTAAACAATTTCGCGCACAGGCGCGAAGAGAAATCGAAAGGCGCAAAGCCGGATCTTGGGCTGGGTAGTGTCTTAATTTGGATTCCTGCTCTCCTTTGCCTAGCGTATCTCATTGTGTTTGTCGCAACCTCCTATCGCGGTAGTTCTAAAACGAAAGCGGCAGATATCGGTTCGGTAAAAGGTTCCCGTTATGTCAAAGTATTCCAGTCGGGCAACGAAGACGACGGCATAGTCCGTGTCAAGGATATAGGCAGCCTCCGCTGGGGAGAGTTCATTGTCACTCTGCGCGGTGGTAAACGCGATTTGCTGGTCGGGCGCTGGGATACCGGGAGGGATAATGATAACGCTTCCCAGTCCATGCGGCATTGGTTTATTACCAAAGCCCCGAAACCAGAGATCAGCTTGGTACAGGGCATTTTGGCCGTGGAAAATACTTACGGCGCTTCGGAACTCAACCGCAGGGGATTTCCCGTAGTTAACAAAGCCGACATTAGCGGTCAATTTCTTGCCAGGCTCGATGTCGAACAATTTGAAAAAAGCACTCCATACATAGGGCCGCGTATCCCTCAAAAACTGTTCTCTAGCAACACGCAAAGCGTCTTGAGCAGTGGCGGTGCTTCCCTGAGCGGCCTTGGCTTGAGCTATCGCAGCGATAACAGATTGCTCGTTCTGTTGGACCAGTTTCTGCGACGTACCAGCTTGGCTCAGAGAAGCATTCGCCTGAGTCACGGCGGCGTTAGCGGCTTTTCGGGTTTCATCCAGACTGCTTTTCAGGGTGTTGGTTTGCTCCCTCATGCTGTTCGCTTGTTCTTTGGCTGTCCCGGCCTGCTCGGTAGCCGCTTTGCTTTGTTGGCGAGCCGTGAGGTACTGAAACAAAGAGGCTACAGCCAGACACAAAGTCGCGAAGGCTACAATAGCGGTCAACCAGACCATCCGCCTGTTAGCGAGGCTAGTTCTTTTCCATCCGCCTTTTTGGGAGGAATTCATTTTGTGATTGGCGTCCTATCTCTTATTGGTGCGTTTGTTAGCTGTTTTTATTCTGTGCTGATTTTCACCTTCTCTGAGGGTCGCGCAATCTTTCTACGTTCCGTAGGATTACTACTTCTTGCCGCGAGTCTTATAGTTATCTTTTTCATAACGCTGTAATTGTAGCACGAAAACACTTGACGGCAAATAATAACCGTGATACATTATTCTCATGGCAAACATACTTCCAAAAGAAAAACAGGTTGCGGTTATCAGCGCACTGGCCGAAGGATCGAGTATCCGGTCTATCGAAAGAATGACTGGGATTAACCGGAACACGATTATGAATCTAGGCGTGCGAATAGGGCAAGGTTGCGCCGCGCTTCTCGATGATAAAATGCGCGGGTTGACCTGCCATTTACTGCAATTCGACGAGATTTGGGGATTTGTCGGCAAGAAGCAAAAGCATCTTTTGGTTGACGACGATCCGACTAAGGGCGACGTTTGGACGTTCTGCGCGATTGATGCCGAGACGAAGCTTGTCCCTGCATTCAGAGTAGGCAAGCGCGACCATCAGACCGCACACGCTTTTGCGAAGGACGTTGCTAGCCGCATAGAAAATCGCCCGCAGATTTCCACGGATGGCTTGCCTGTCTATGTCGATGCGATTGATGAAGCATTCGGCATGGACGTTGACTACGGAATGATTATCAAGAATTACGGCACAGACCAAGGCGAGCATCACCAAGAGCGCCGCTATAGTTCGCCAGCAATCACGTTCTGCGAAAAGCGAAGCGTTGCGGGCCATCCCAACATGGATTTGGTCTGCACAAGCCACATTGAAAGACTGAACGGCATCACGCGCCTTCACATGCGCCGCCTGACTCGCCTGACTCACGCATTCAGCAAGAAGCTAGAAAACTTTGAAGCGGCGGTTGCCCTTCACTTCGCTTATTACAACCTCGTTCGGACGCACGGCAGTTTGAAAATGACTCCCGCAATGTTCGCAGGAATCGAGAGAGACTTCTGGACGGTTTCAGATTTAGTGAAGGCGGCATCGTGAACAACATTCAGGAATTACAAGACATAATCCGCAAGTTACACGGCACCTTTGCGACGCACGTTGAAACTGTGCCAGTGAAAGAGACTTTTAAGGGTGAGACGGTCTGGGAAGGCAAGGTTGAGGTTTTCGATTTGCAAGATCACCCCAAGGCTTCTCGCGTTTATGCGTGGTCGCACGATACGGACGATCCAAGCAATCCTAGACGCCACGTGACCGTGCTGCATCTCCCGCCCGCTACGTCGCCGCTGAAGGCCGTACAAGCGTCAATCGTTTCGGATTACCGGGAGCAACAAGCCAATGCCGACTAAGAGAAAACCAGGGCGACCAAAATTGCCGAAGGGCCACGTCAAAGGCTCCTACATTCCGATCCGTGTTAACAACGAAGATCGCAAGCTGTTTGAGAAGGCAACGAAGGCGAGCGAGCACAAGACACTATCCGGCTGGATACGACACACGCTCAGAGAAGCCGCGAGTATCGCCAGCAAGTGAGGCACACTTTGAACACAGAGCGCAGACGCGGTTTGTCGGAATCTCTGCAACGATGCGGCGATCTTCGTATCGTCGCCGCTTGTTTGGATCGTGGTTCAGACGCAAGAGACAAAGCGTGAGAGTTTCGCTTTTCGCTAAGTGGTAAATTGGTTCGCTGGAAGCAACGATGTACATGTTATCTTAGGGACTGAGTTCGATATGTTGAAAACCAGGGCAAGAGGACAAAGCGGCTAATGCCTCTCGCTCGGACGCTTCAGAACGTCCGGGCATCCTCTAGCACGGCGCGCATTCTATATCTGCGCAGATATAGAAGCAAGTCAGGAGGTGGCTCCTGATGGGTAACGCGCGCCGCGAGCAGCCGAGACGCCTAGCCCGCAAGCTGTTGGCTATCCGTCAGAGTTTAGGGATGAGTCAGACTGAGATGGCAAAGGCTCTCAAATTGAAGGTGTCCTACACGGTGATTTCCGGCTACGAGCTGGGAACAAACGAACCTAATCTCTTAACCCTGCTTCGGTATGCACGGCTGGCGAGAGTGCCCGTCGATAACCTAATTGATGACAAACTGGACATATAGGCAATGGATTTCAAATTAAGACACTACCTTGGGCTGGGTTGATTGGACGCATTCGGAACCTATAGGTTATAAACAACGAGCGAACTCGGAGAAAAGCAATCTGAAAAACTGAAACTTTTTAGGAGCAAAATGGCAAACGTTCCAGAGAATCTTCACTACAGCAAGGATCACGAATGGGTGCGTGTCGAAGGCGACACCGCCGTTGTCGGGATCACCGATCACGCGCAGGACCAGCTCGGAGATGTAGTTTACGTCGAGCTGCCGAAACCCAACGAAGAATTCGCCGCTCACGAATCATTCGGCTCAGTCGAATCGGTCAAAGCCGTGTCGGAAATCTTCACGCCAATATCGGGCAAAGTTACTGAAGTCAACGAATCGCTTAATGACGAGCCCGAGAAAGTGAACCAGGATCCTTACGGCGAAGGTTGGATGATCAAGATCAAAATGAGCAGCCGCGGCGAGGTCGACAGCTTGTTGACTGCCGCCGAATACGAAGACTTTACGAAAGCAGAGAGTGAATAGCATTGCGTTACATTCCCAACTCGCCCGGCGAACGCGCCGAGATGTTGCAACAACTCGGCGCCGCTTCGATTGAAACTCTTTTCGAATCAATACCCGAAGATTTACGCTTACGCGAGCACCTGAACGTGCCCGCGGCGATGTCTGAGATCGAGCTGCTGAAAGCGTTCGATGAAATGGGCGCGCGCAATCAGGCCGCCGGCCGCGTCAGCTTTCTGGGCGGCGGCGCCTACTCGCATTACGTGCCCACGATCGTCGACCATTTAATTTCGCGCTCAGAGTTTTTCACCGCCTACACGCCCTACCAGCCGGAGATTTCCCAGGGCACACTGCAATCGATTTTCGAGTTCCAAACTCTGGTGTGCCAGCTGACGGGCATGGACATTGCGAATGCCTCGATGTATGACGGCTCAACCGCAATGGCCGAAGCCGTGCTGATGGCCGAGCGCGTGACAAAGCGTTCAAAGGTAGTAGCGTCGGCCG
Organism: Blastocatellia bacterium; assembly: GCA_033856915.1. Taxonomy (GTDB): domain Bacteria; phylum Acidobacteriota; class Blastocatellia; order Pyrinomonadales; family Pyrinomonadaceae; genus UBA11740. Next base: position 192,496 of record JAWVEB010000066.1, read on the forward strand.
CTATCCATCCGCATTATTTGGAAGTTGCGCAAACCTACGTGCAGCATGCGGGTATCGAGTTGCAGCCGTCGCTCTATTGCGGGGACACCGGCGCCACTCTGCCTGAAAGTCTGGAGGCGGTGGATGAGCAGACTGCCGCGGTCGTAGTGCAGTCGCCAAACTTTTTTGGGTGCATCGAAGATCTGCAAGCGCTGAGCGAGAAAGCCCATGCGAAGGGCGCGCTGTTGATTGTGGTCGTCACGGAAGCGATGTCGCTGGGCTTATTGCGTTCGCCGGGAGCATGCGGCGCGGACATTGTAGTTGCCGAAGGGCAATCCTTCGGAGTGCCGCTTTCATTCGGCGGCCCGTACGTTGGGTTGTTTGCGATCCGCGAAAAGTACGCCCGACAGATTCCCGGCCGCCTGGTTGGCGAGGCTTATGACAAGCAGGGGCGAAGGGGTTTTGTATTGACCCTGGCGACGCGCGAGCAACACATCCGCCGCGAGAAAGCCACGTCAAACATCTGCACCAATGAAGGCCTGATCGCTCTGGCGTCTACGATCTACCTGGAAACAATGGGCCGGCGTGGAGTGCAGGAAGCCGCGCGCCAATGCGCACAGAAAGCTCATTACGCCGCGCGCGAAATTGCGAAAGTCGAAGGCTTTTCCCTGCCCTTCTCTAGTCCGTTCTTTAACGAGTTTGTGGTGCGCGCGCCGTCAGCAGCATCGCCGCTGCTTGATAAATTGGCGCGCGAAAAAGGGATCGACGGCGGGATTGCTCTATCGCGTTTCGATTCGAACCGGCCCAACGATTTTCTGGTCTGCGTTACTGAGACGAACACCCGCGCACAAATCGATGCACTGGTCGCGGGACTCGCGGATCTGTCGAAAGCTATCCAATGAAAGTCTATTCACCACGCACGGAGGTCCACAGAGTTTCACAGAGAAGAACTCCGCGGTCCTCTGTGCGATCTCTGTGTCTCTGTGGTGAATCTTAGCCTGCATGAACTCAACAAACATCACCAAAGTAACCACGCATATCAGTCATAACGAGTCGCTGATCTTCGAACGGTCGCAGCCGGGCCGCGCGGGCTTCATGCTGCCGGCGCTCGACGTTGATGACATACCGCTCGATGAAATCATCCCCGCCCAATTTCAGCGCGAAGACGATCTCGCCGGCATGCCCGAGGTTACTGAAGTCGATGTGGTGCGGCACTTCACCCGCATGTCCACCTGGAACTATTCGATCGATCTCGGTATGTATCCGCTCGGGTCGTGCACGATGAAATACAACTCGCGGCTGAACGAGAAAGTTGCGCGCATCGCCGGCTTTGCCAATTTGCATCCGCTGGCTGCCGAAGGCGAAGCACAAGGTGCGCTGCAAGTCGTCTATGAACTACAGCAGCACCTGGCCGAGATTACCGGCCTGCCCGGCATTTCGCTCCAGCCCGCCGCGGGCGCGCACGGAGAGATGACCGGCGTCATGATCATTCGCGCGTTCATCGATGCGCGCGATGGCAGGGAAAAGTCGGCGCAGCGGCGCACGATGCTGATCCCCGATTCCGCACACGGAACGAATCCTGCTTCGGCGCACCTTTCAGGTTTCACAGTCAAAACGATTCGCTCAACCCCGGAGGGTCTGACTGATCTCGAACACTTGCGCGAGCTTTGCGCGCACGGCGACGTGGCGGGTCTGATGTTGACCAACCCCAACACGCTCGGGCTATTCGAACGAAACATTCAGCAAATTTGCGGCATCGTGCATGACGCCGGCGGTTTGGTTTACATGGACGGCGCCAACATGAATGCGTTGGTGGGCGTCGCGCGGCCCGGGGACATGGGCGTCGACGTCATACATTTGAACCTGCATAAGACCTTCTCGACGCCGCATGGCGGCGGTGGTCCCGGCTCCGGTCCGTGCTGCTGCACCAAAGAGCTCGAACCCTTTCTGCCCGTACCGCGAATTGTCAGAACCCGGAGCGGTAGCGACGGGGTAGACTCGCCAGTCTTTAGCCTGGACTCCAACTACCCGCAATCGATCGGCCGCGTCAAAGCCTTTCTCGGCAACTATGGAATGATGTTGCGCGCGCTGTCCTACATTCTCACGCACGGCTACGATGGTTTGCGCGAAGCCACCGAGGCCGCGGTGCTGAACGCGCGTTACATCGCGCACGGCTTGCTTCCGGACTACGAAAAACCTTTCGCCGCGCCGCCAATGCACGAGGTCGTCTTCACCGACAAACGCCAGGCGCGCAAGGGCGTACACACGCTCGACATTGCCAAGCGTCTGATCGACTACGGCTTCCATCCGATGACAATCTATTTTCCTTTGATTGTTTCAGGGGCCATGCTGATCGAGCCCACCGAATCAGTCGGGCGGCAGGAACTCGACCAGTTCATCGAGGCCATGCGTTCCATCGCCCGCGAAGCTATTGAAGATCCGGAATTGGTCTTGAACGCGCCCCACTCCACGCGCATCGGCCGGCTGGATGAAGCGGCGGCAGCGCGGAAACCGGTGCTGCGTTGGAAGCCGGTCCAGACTGCCAGCGCAGCCGACTGACAAACACTATGGCATTTTCTCGAAAGTCGACACCTACGCGAAAAGTTACTTATGAGTATGATGCCGGACTGAGGCGCCTCTGTCCCGTTGCGGGCGAGGGCGCCCGCGCTCCCTGCAACACGTAGCGTAATGAAACTGGGTATTGAGTTAGCGCAAGAAAATCGAAGGAGAATCACGACCGATGGCAGCACAAGTACAGCAGCAACCATGGACCGGCATTCAAGTCGAAACAAGCTTCTTTCCCCTCTCATTTTTTCTTTATCTCTGTACGCCGACGATTGTCATCGACGGCGTCGCCAGCAAAAGGCCGTGGGGCACTCATTCCTTTCAGTTGGCGGGTGGAATGCACAGCGTCAGGATTTATTTCGGATACCTATTCCTGTCCACCTGCGGGGATAATTCGATTAACGTGGTGGTGCAGCCCAACTGCATTCACCGGATCAAATTTGAGATGCCGCCGTGGATGTTCTCGAAAGGCGCCATCAGAGAACTGCCGCCGTACGTCTTCGCTCAGCAATAAAGATCGTGCCGCGCCGATGAGAAGGCCGCAGCACTTGCAGTAAACTGCACTTACCAACCAGGGAGATTCCGAATGCTCAATCCCATTAGCTTAGCCCGACAGACCCGTCGCGCGCTGGCCATCGTCTTCATCTGCGCGTTTGCCTTCAGTTCCGTTTCGGCACAAGGCGTGAAAAAGAAAGTTCGGTTTCCTAAAGGGACTTCGTCGATTACGATTAGAGATTCCGTGATTCGGGGCGACCGGGACCGCTATTATGTCGGCGCGAAGGCCGGGCAGAGAATGTCGGTGAAGATTACTTCGACTGAGAAGAACGCCGTCTTTCAGATTTATTTCCATGGCGAGGAAGAGTCTTTGCCTGGCGCCGGCGATGGGGATGACGCTACAAGCTGGTCGGGAGAGCTGCCGATAGATAATGAATACGTAATCGTGGTTGGGGGCACACGAGGGAATGCCAGTTACGCTTTAACGATTTCAATTAAGTAATGGCAGGCGGGATGGGCTGAATCTTCTAAGCCTCCCAGTCCCCATCTTCTTTCTTATATGATTCTTCGATGGTGGGGTGAACCGGCAAGTGCAGGAGCTCCAGCCGCTCGACTATGCGGCCGTTCAAGAGGTGTTCCTCGATAATCTCGGTTACATCAGAGGCGCGCACTTGTGCATACCAAACGCCGTCGGGATAGATCATCACCGCCGCTCCCACTGCACAAAAGCCCACCGATGCACATTCAGTCAGGACTATGCTTCCTTTCGGGTTCTTCCCCTTCGCTTCTTTGCCAAAGAGTATTCCGCGCGCTTTCAGTTCACGATCAAACGCTTCGATTACCTCGGCACTACCAGCCGCCGAGCAGGATTTTCCCGAGCACACGAAGACGTGATGGCGAATAGGCGCAGCCGTAATTGGCGCGAGGGCACATAATTCTTCAAAGTTTTCGATGATCTTACGTTCGGGCATGCAATCCCATGCTAGCACGGAAGAGTTGCCTTTAATCAGTCGCGAAGAATCTTTGGCTAAGTTTTGCGCGCAAACGTTTCCATTGTAAGATTGGTGCGAACGGGCGACCGCTTGAACGACCGCATCAAGCTCCACGCGGTCTTTCATGCGGGCGCCTGATTTGATATTGGCGGCACAAACTTTTCCAGAAACGATGGCAGAGCAACAGGTAAACGGGCTGGTAATTCATGTTTCGTCGCTGAATGATCGGTCGACGGAAGTCGTCATGCGCGAACACATTCGCATTGGCGCCTGTGAAGACTGCGACGTGAAGATCCGCCTGCCACAGGGCGCGACCAGCGATGGACCGGTGATTGAGCTGGTCCGCAAGAATGGCATTTACCGGATCGCCGGCATTGATCCGAACCTGGAAGTAAAACTCAACGGCCGATCAATCAAACCTGAAAAAGGCATTCACGACGGAGACGAAATTTGGATTGGCCCCTCGGGTCCATCGATTCATTTTTTTCCGATTGCCTCAACCCCTGCCCTGGTGCCCGGCCGGCGTGACGGCGCGCATGTCGCTCCTTTTATCGAACAGGCCGCGATGGAAGCCTCGGCAACCGCGCGGCGCGACGACGCCAAGATTTTTCTTCGAGAGTTCACTCGCGAACTGGTGCGCGAGATCAATCCCAGCACCAAGATTATCGCGTTCGCCATCATTATCCTGGCGGTAGTCGGCGGACTTTACATCGGCTTCGCACAGTTTAACGAGGCCCGGCAAGGTCGCCGCACAATTAGGGATCAGCAGGCCCAGCTCGCGGCGCAAGAGGAGCAACTAAAACGCGCTAACGACCAGTTGGGAAAAGTAATAGACTCGACCAACCGCATCCAGAACACCATCGCGATGGGTGAAATGCTGCGCGTCAAATACGGCGACGGTGTCTGCTTGATTTATGGTTCATTCAGCTTTGTCGAACCGGGTAGCGGTCGCCCGCTTCGTTATCCTGAGACGCAGACCAACGAATCGGGCGCCGCAGTAACGAGCACCGGCGACGAGGGAGTCCTGACTCCGGAGGGTCACGGGGCCATCGCCGAGTTCCCTTTCGCTGGAACCGGCTTTCACGTCGGCGATGGGTTCGTCCTTACTAATCGGCATGTGACGCAGCCCTGGGAGGCGGACGATCGGGCCCAGAGCCTGAACAGCACCGTAAAAGGAGTACCGCGACTGAAGCGGTTCATGGCTTTCTTTCCCGATAACACTCAGCCGATCGCTCTGAAGGTCAAGCAGACGTCGCAATCAGAAGACGTCGCCGTTTGTTTAATCGACGCGAAGGATTTGCCGCAAAAAATTCCGGTGCTGCCGCTGGAAAAAGATCCGGGCTCGGTCGCGGTCGGGAAGCTGGTCGTGACCATGGGTTATCCGTCGGGAACGGACCGCCTGCTGGCGCTAATGGATCCGAACGAGGCTCGTGGGATTCAACAACGATACGGCTCCGTCGAGGCACAGCTCAATTATTTCGCTGAGAAAAAACTGATCCAACCTTTGACGACCCAAGGCAACATCACGGATTTCAGAGCGCGCCGAATTGTTTACGACGCGCGGACCGGCGAAGGCGGCTCAGGGGCTCCGCTGTTTGGGCCGTCCGGTCGAGTGATAGGGATCACATTCGCGATTTTCACAGAGAACACTGCGTCGAACTTTGCCGTGCCGATTCGGTACGCGATCACTTTGTTGGAAAAATCCGGCTGGAAAGGTCCGCCGAATTTGGAAGTCGAACCAAAAGATACAGCCGCCGCGAATCAGCCTAACAGCAAGCAATAATGCCCTCGACAGCGCTCGACGATCACAAGTACAACCGTAACAATCATACAGACATCCGAAATGAATGTTGGTACGTTGATTGCTTAGGTCGTTTCGAATAACAAGCAGTCCTGGCGTCATGAGCGCCGTTTACTGCAAGCTGCCGGAACATCGCTCCTTTGGGAGCGTTTTTTCAAAGCATGGACGAAAAAAAGCATCGCCCCAACGAATCCTGCCTGGTAGGCAAGGGTCGGATTTCTTTCCGATTAATCTTACTCCTCATCGTAATGTCGATCTGGTGCAGCCAGAGTGCTGCGCAATCGTCAAACCAGTTTGAGACGAAGCCGGCCACTGCAAGGAAGCCCGTTGAGATTGAACGGACTGGGCCGCTACCCGCCAGCCCCGTGCCGGGATCGGCTGAAGGCGACCGCGTTGCGTCCGATTCATCGTCTGAGGTACGAACAGCGGTATCTCCGGCTGAAATTGGAAGCTCCACTCCGACTGAAACCCGTTTCAGAATCGAACGACTGCCGATGATGGGCGGAGCGGAATTACTCACGATCTTTGGCCGGCTCGATGGCCTGCGCAGAGAAGGGATGCCCGCGCCGGAAGTTCCGCTTGTCAGCGTCGTGCGCGATACCCTGTCCGACAACGATCCGGAAAATGATCGGCTTCGTTATCTCTGGATGCTTACCTACACCCAACCAACGATGATGAAGCGAATTGCCTCGGCGATTCCTTTTCTTTATCAGCATCTGGAAAGCAGGAAGCGGGCTTCGCAGAGTCCGCCGTCGCCAATTCTCGATCTCGCTAACGTCAGCCGCCAAACATGGAACCATTTCTTTTGGATGGGACTGCAAGATGTTTTTCTGGATAGTTATGGGTTGCCGCTGAAGGCCGCGAGTCGCAGCTATCGCCGTAACGCCGCCGACTATCGCTCGGCCCATGTCACGCAAGCGCTGGCGATTCTAGGTAACTATGAAAACCTGCGTCAGCGATCGCGTGACGAGAGCGAACTACTGGCACTTGCGCAAAGATCCGACACCAATGCGATGCCCGACAGCGTTGGCGGAGTTGACGATGCCGCCACGCCCCTTTTAGCCGGCCGCTCTCCCTTTACGCCGGGCGAAATGCTCGAGCTGCGGGCGCGCCTAATCCTGTCGGGCAAAACGTTCGGCGGGCTTTTCGGGCCCAACCAATTCAGCGCCACGGTTGAAAAGCAGTCGATGGCTTCCACCGATACCATCGGCCACAACTGGGAGATGCTGCGACAGCGGGCCGAAGCCGAGGGACTTTATTTCCAACCCCTGACTATGCCAGACGGTCGCGCGACCCACGCCTTGCTTTGGATCGCCAGATCCGATCTGACTGCCCAGACCAGCCGCGCTTTCAGCCGGCGGTTTCTGAATATCGCGAACCCCTGGACCGACGTCCGCCTGCGTCGCTGGAACGGCTACAAAAAAATGCGTTACTTCGATCAAGACAATCGCCCGACGACTCCTGATGCTCCGGGCGCCCGTCCGCTGGAGATGATTCCGTTGGCCCTCTACGGGCTCGATCATCCGAAGATCCCCGCGCTGTTGGTCGACTTTCGCGATAGTCTTAATCCAAAGCGGCGTGAGATTTCCCGGCGCGTATTTACCGATGTGACCCGGAATATTTTATCGCTCTCGGGTTTTGGTAATGTCCCATACTTTGTCGGCCGGACGGCTTACAACTTTGTGACCGGTCGTCGCGGCATGGACCTGAATCAACCTTCGCGTTTGCAAAGCTACTCAGAATTGAAACTGCTGCTGTCCTTCAACGGCTCGCTCGATCCGCAGCTTCAGCACGAGATTGAACGTCGCCTGGAGAGGGTCTCGGTAAATCCGCTCAGCAACGATAATCAAAGCGAGATTCAACTTGCGCGTCAGCAGTACGACGCCCTCATTGAGTTCGCTCGCCGGCCCGATGGGCTGCCGGCAAAAATCGAACGCGACCGGCGCGCCGAAATGACTTCGCTCAAACACGGATCGGTGGCTCGCGTCTTTATCAATCTCGGCAACGTCTTGTCGTTCGGCCGCTATGTTCATCGTGAGAACGTTACGCCCGAATTGACAGAGCGCCTGGAAACGGCTCGACGCCTCGAGCGCCATACAAACTTCTTAAGGGAAGTTGCCAAGTCCTCTCCGCAAACCGAAGTCGCCTGGGACATGAGCACGGTGAAACGCTCTTTGCAGTTTCTGGCAGATCGCGGCGCGGATGCTAACGAATCAGCCGCGCGCGCTGCCGCCCTGATCTTTCAACGCACCAGCGACCCCGAAGCGCGCCGCTTGTGCCTGGACGCCCTCTCCAAAATCAACAGCAAGACGGCAAAGAACGCACTCGTGCGTCTTTATCGCGAAGAGCAGCCTCCCTCAGAGTGGCGCCTGGCAATCGCCGCGCGCTTGCGCGAAGCGGTCGCCGCAGACAGCCGCATGAAGCCGGCCGAGGCCCGGGTGTTTCTCAATCAGGTGGGCCGGCCGTGATCCAGTTCTTTGCGGATAATCGTTTGCGCAAAAGGATTCACCCAACCTGCGAATACCTGCCGCGCTTTCTCGCCCACCTTACCGGGATTGCGCTGTTGACGATGTGCTTGTCCCTGGCAGCACTCGCACAAACGAAAACGAAGCGCGTGGTGGTAATCAAAGTCGATGGACTGCCCTATGAAATGGTCGAGCGATTTGCGCGCGAGCAAGATCCGATAACCGGTAAGAGTCTGCTGCCCTGGTTTGAGAACGTCTTTTTCAGAAACGGCACTCGACTCACCAACTTTTATGTGCGCGGAATGAGCCTGTCGGCGCCATCATGGTCGACGCTGGACACGGGACAGCATCTGCAAATCAAGGGCAATGTCGAGTTTGATCGCGACACCCTTCACACCTACGACTATCTGAATTTCATTCCCTTCTACTTCAAGCAGGCCACCGGTGCGAGCGTTGATATGCCCGGGTCTGAGGTGCTCGACTCCCTGGGCGTGCCCATGCTGGTCGATGCCTATGATAATTTCCAGCGGTTTCCGGGCTCGCAACTCTACGGACGCGGAGCCCGGATAGCGACGCTGCAACACGCCGGCCAGGCAAAGTTTATAAAGAATCCGGTAGATCTCGCTGGGGAATTCGTTACCGGCCTCAACCTGCGCGGGGTCGTCCCGGACCAAGTTGAGCGCGAACTGATCGAGCGGCTTTCTGATCCACGGGTTGAATACCTAGACCTTTACGAAACCTCGTTCGATCACGTGGCGCATCACAACAACGACCGCGCGTCACACCTGGCGGCCCTGCGCGACATCGACGGTCTGGTAGGTCGCGTCTGGACCGGGATTCAGAAAAGCCCGTTAGCGTCGGAGACAGTGCTGATTGTCGTTTCCGATCATGGCTTTAATACTGACGAACGCGTAATCAGCCAGGGATTCAATCTGGTGGCGCTGTTGGGCAGTTATCCCGGCGGCGGACATCACGTGATCACCAAACGGCGGCTGCTGATGGATTACTCGCTGAAGGCTATCAATCCTTTCGTGCCTCCGATCACTACAACGACTTCTCAATCGTATTACTTGAAAAAGCAGAGCGCGGAGTATCCGACGGCGCTTCTCGATTTCGACGGCAACGAACGCGCTGGACTGCATCTACGTAACAGCGATCTCAATTTGCTGCACATTCTGTTCCAGCAACTGCAGCGCAAGGATCTGTCGCCACCAATGCGCCGGGCGGCGACCGCTGCCTTCTTTACCGCGATCGCGCGCGTCGAAAAGGATTGGCAAGCTGACCTGGATCAACTAGACGAGGAGTTAGGCGCCTTGCGCCCGGCAGTCGAGAAGCAGCGCGCCCTGTGCGAATCGCAACCGAAGAAGTTCACCGTGCAGGATCGTGAATTCGGCCGCGACGACAATGCCCGACGTGTCTGTGTGCTGGCAGCCCAATGGGCAGCCCAGGCAAAAGGCTATGGCGCGTATGTCGCAACCATGCGAAATTTGTTGGGACTGCGGCCGGAAAATTTCGATCCTTTCAAGGTTAGGATTGGCTCGGTAATTCCCGAAGATTCAATGGGCCGGCGCAACTCAGTTCACGATCTGCAGAACTATGTCGTGGGGCCGGGACGCGACGGGCTCGTCTTGAAAAGCGACGGCTCGCTCGATCTCGATCGCAGCTTTCTACGGATTAACTACCTGACTCTGATTCACGAGCAAGAAGTGCGCAATAACGTTCAGCAGGACATTGGAAATCGCCCGGTGGATTTCATCGCCACGCGAATTCCACGTGCCGCCATCGCTCCGGCGCTGAGCCAGGATTTGCAACCCGATGACGATGTCGTCTGGCTTTACGGTGGACCGGATCGTCAGGCGCTAGTGCTGGCCCGCGGCGAAGCTCAGGGGGTCTTGCGATTGCGCTACCTGCCAATCGCTCATCTAATTCAGGATGAGCAGGGCGTCATACGTTTTGATCCAGCGGCGTGGCAGCAGGGTTTGCCGCTGCGCTTGTTGGAGGATCCACGGCTTAGTGTCCCGCTCGATGATCGCCTGGCTTGGCTCAACGACTGGCACACCGACGTTGAGTGGTTGCATGCAGCGCACAAGACGCAATACTCTAACGGACTTATTGGGCTGCACGAACAATTCACCCAGTTCTCTGCTCCCGGGACCGATGTAGCAGCGGACGGGCTTTCAGCAAACGAAAATTTGCTCCACCGTTTTCGCCGCCGCCAAAGACAACTGGTTGAGACCGACATGCTGATTCTGGCAAACAATCATTGGAATTTTGACGTGCGTGGCTTCAATCCCGGCGGCAATCACGGCTCGTTCTTTCGCATCTCGACGCATGCAACCTTGATGTTCGCCGGCGGCGACAACACCGGTATTCCGCGCGGCTTGGCAGTGAGCGAGCCGTACGATAGCCTGAGTGTTGTGCCGACGATACTAGCGCTGACCGGAAATCTTCAGAGCGACAATCAGCCGGTCGAGTCACTGGCCCGGCGCGGCTTCATGAAATTTCCCGGGCGCGTTATCGCCGACGTCGCGGGTGCTCGCGTTAGTCAACCCGCGCAATGATAGTAGTTAATGGAACGTTCCCTCGATGATCGCGCGCTGATGGAAACCTCCGAATCACCGGCGGTCTCCAAACCGTCAAACACCAAACGCTCGATTGCCTGGCTCCAGGCCCTGGCGTTTGTGCTCGGCGCTGGGTTGCTGGTTTACGTCATTCGCAAGGTTGGCGTCCAACCAATCTTTTCCGCGTTGAGCCGCGTCGGCTTTGGTTTCTTCTTCGTGGTCGCCATTAACGGCTTGCGGCATGTGCTGCGCACCATAGCGATGAGCTTGTCGGTCCCTCCCGAGCATCGACGTTTTACTTTCCTGCAGGCATTCGCCGCGCGACTCGGCGGCGAGTCGATGAGCTTCCTAACCTTCGCCGGCCCGTTGCTCGGCGAAGCCACCAAAGTGGCCATGTTGCGAAAACGAGTTCCTCTGGTTCATGGCGTGCCGGCGCTGGTGGTCGATAACCTGCTGTACAACCTTTCGGTGGTGCTGGTGATCTTTGGCGGCGCGTGCCTGATGCTGTTCGCCTATCCCGTGCCGACGGTCGCGCGAGAGGCGCTGATCCTGATTGCCTCGGTCGCGTTCCTGGGGCTGATCGCGGCAGCGATGGCGACACGACGACGGGTCACGCTGCTGACCAACATCATTGACGGCCTCGGTCGCCGAGGTTTCCGGCCCGGATTCCTGCGCACTCGCCGCCATCACATCTATCGCGTTGAGTTGACGGTTTATAGTTTCTACAAACGCCGGCGCGCGGCATTCTTCTCGATGGTGGGGCTCGATGTGACCTCGCATATGGCCAGCGTCGTGGAGGTTTACGTCACGCTCAAGATGCTCGGTTTTGTCCCTTCCGTGGGCGCCGCTTACATCATCGAGTCACTAACCAAAGTAATTAACTTTGCGTTCGGTTTCGTGCCGGCAACGATCGGCGTCTACGAAGGCGGCACAGAGATCATTCTTAAGAGTTTGGGTTTTGCGGCCGCCGCCGGCGTTACGCTGGCGATTGTGCGCAAGGCCGCGATTATCTTCTGGACCGTAATTGGCGTTTTCATCATCACCTGGCGCGCCGTGCCGAATGCCTGGCGGCGGGTGCTTGATCGCAGTCCTCGACTACAAAAACTTATGGACAGTCTGGTACTTTCAAATCTTGCGCATCGTCCTGCGCGCACTGCCGTCAGCGTTGCCGGCATCGCGTTGGGCGTCTTACTCGTGGTCTTCACCGTCGGTTTGGCCCACGGCCTTTTACGGGAACGCGGCAAGCGCGAAGCCAATATCGGCGCGCAAATTATGGTGCGGCCCGCCGGCATGATCGCCCTCGCCGGAAATCAGCCATTCGCAATGCCGGTCGCGCATGCGGCCGAACTTTTGCGCGTCGAAGGCGTGCGCATGGCCGTTCCCATCGGGCAGAATCTGGATAAGAGCGACTCGGGTTTTGGCTCGCGCTTAATCGAAGGAGTCCCTTTCGATCAGTATGCCGCGCTGAATGGATTGACGATCAAGGAAGGACGCGGTCTCCAGAGCGGCGACGAAGTCATCATTGATACGGCCTGGCAGCGCGAGCGCAACGTCGCGGTTGGTTCCACGATTGATATCTACGAGCGGCCGTTTCGGATAGTCGGCATCTATGAACCCCCGGGTGGAGGGCGTATCAAGATTCCCCTGGCCACGATGCAGGACCAGGTGGGCAGCGAACATCGCTGTAACACGATCCTGATCGCCTGCGCCGATCCGGCGCAACAGGAGCAAGTCGCTACGCTGATCAAGAAACAATTCCCCGACGATCAGATCGTGCTCACAAGGGAACTGCCGGAGCTTTACATGTCCAGCGTGCCGGCGCTGAACATCTTTCTCAAAGTTGTCGTCGGCGTCGCCACCACGATCAGCATGCTGGTAATTCTGCTGGCCATGTACACCACCGTGACTGAGCGGACGCGCCAAATCGGCATCCTGAAATCACTCGGCATGTCCAAGCGTTCCATCGCCTGGGTCATCGAGCAGGAAGCAATCCTTGTCAGCGTCCTGGGCGTCCTTCTCGGCGTACTCCTTACATTGCTGGTCCGCTTTTTCGTGATGCGCTCGACCACTCTGGTCGTCGACGTCGAACCAAAGTGGATCGCGATCTCTCTGGTGGTGGGTCTGATTGGCGGTTCGATTGGCGCGCTCTATCCGGCGCTGCGCGCGGCGCGGCAGGATGCGGTCGACGCGCTGAGTTATGAGTAGGCGCATCGATCGAGAGCTTAGCGAATGCCGCGAAACAAATTTGCCACCGCCATCACCTGCATAGACGGTCGTGTGCAGCAGCCCATCGTTGATTGGATGAAGCTGAACACGAACGTGCACTATGTAGATCTAATCACCGAACCCGGGCCCGACAAGGCACTCAACGACGGACCAGTTCACGTCATCGAGGAAATGGTTCGCAAAGTTTCGTTTTCAATTCTTCATCACTCTTCGAACGTGGTCGCGGTGACGGGCCACTTTGACTGCGCCGCGAATGACGCGGATAAGGAAGAACACATCGAACAGATTCTCGACGGCATCCGCGTGCTGCTCTCCTACCGAATCAACGCGCGCGTGCTCGGACTGTGGCTGAATGAGTGGAACTCCGTCGAACTGGTTTGGGATACGCAGGCACGTGAGCGGCTGGGTTGATCAGTCCAGATCGACAATGGCGCGGAATGACGCTCCCGGTGCTGACCGCCTCATTGTCATTGATTGGTCTTAAGAATCGCCAGGGGAATCACGAATCTCTCGATGCCGGCAGCGCCTTCAAACTCACCAGCTTGACGGCCTTCGCCAAACGTAGCAGTTGCAGCGTTCGGATGCCCCACCAGTTGAAATCAACTTCATACCAAGCCAGACCATGACGGGCTGAAGTTGGGTGCGCATGATGGTTGTTGTGCCAGCCTTCGCCCCAGGTCAGCAGGGCCACCCACCAACTGTTGCGCGAATTGTCTTTCGTCTCAAACCGGCGCCGGCCCCACAGATGAGTCGCGGAATTTACCAACCACGTCGCGTGCAGGCCTACCGTCACGCGCAGGAAAATACCCCAAAGCATTAAGGGCCAGCCACCAACCAGGACCAAAACGATTGCCAAAATAATCAAAGGCAAAAAGTAAATACGGTTTAGCCAAGCGATAAAGCGATCATGGGTCAGGTCAGGAGCGTAACGCTCCAAAACTTCGCGGCTGTGTTGTTGCGCCGTGCCGGACAGAATCCAGCCCATGTGCGACCACCAGCGGCCATCGTGAGGAGTGTGCGGATCGCCGCCGCGTTCGTCGCTGTGCGCATGATGTATGCGGTGGGTAGCGACCCAGTTGATTGGTCCGCCCTCGAAGGAAAGCGTCGCGCAAATGGTCAGGAAATACTCAACCGGCTTGGACACTTTATAGCTGCGATGCGTCAGCAGGCGGTGATAAGTCATACCGACGCCGATGCTCTGGGCCACCCAGGCCAGCACCGCGCTGACGATCAGTGCGCGCCAACTCCAATAAAAAAGCGCCGCAACGGCGCCGAGGTGAAAAACGATCATCCATATCGTAGTGGGCCAGCGAACTCCATGATGACCGCCGGTGGCGTTTGCTTCAATATCCATCAATAGTGCCTTGGTGCTTGCTAGACCCTGCTCGAGTTGGAACTAAGCCGGCGGTTGCGAGTGAATCATGCGGCGCACTCGATCGGAAAAGAGCACATCGATCTTTTGCGGCTCAATAACGGCGGTTACTTCTCCGGGCCCGTAGGTTGGATGGGTCAGGTGTTGTCCGGTGCGATACGTGCGAGTGCGATCGTATGGAGCGCTGGCTTTCGCACTGGCACTCGCAGACTTTGGTCCCGTGGCCGGCTTGAACGAGCTACGCACGCCGCACTTGGGACAACTAACTCGAGAGATCTGGCCGCGCTTGGTAATCGTGGCGACGATGTGGCCGCGCTCCTCCTGACACTTGGCGCAGAACTTATCGACGCGATCGCCCACAGCGTAAGTAGGCTTTTCCGCCTTTGGCTCTTTCACGAGAAACAAACGCGGTGTGCCCTGTCTACCCACGGCACGACGCGCTCCTCCTTAGATAGGCTTGATTGAGTTTGGTTGGAGTGCAGCAGAATTTGCCGCACTCCAAAAGAGACGAACTAGTCCGCTGATTACCAGCGAGGCGCGCGATCATTGCGACCGCCACCACCGCCGCCACCGCCGCCGCCATAACCACCGCCGCGTCCACCGCCGCCGCCGCCGCGGTTTCCACCACCACCACCACCACCATAGCCGCCGCGTCCGCCGCCACCACCGCCGCGTCCGCCACGGTCCTCTCTGGGCCGGGCTTCGTTGACGTTCAGGTTACGGCCGTTGAATTCCTTGCCGTTGAATTGCTGAATGGCCGCTTCGCCTTCTTCCTTCGTAGCCATTTCCACGAAACCAAAGCCGCGCGAACGGCCGGTTTCGCGATCCTCTACCACGCTGGCTGATTCGACCGTGCCGGCCTGCGCGAAAAGTTGTTGCAGATCTTCGCTGGAAGTCTGAAAGGACAAATTGCCGACGTAAAGTTTCATTGACATGTAAGTTGAACTCTCCTTTGAAAGCTTGGGCTAAGAAGCTTCGAATCGAAGGTGGCTTCGTAATAACGGCTGCAGCGAAGGCTTGCGTTTCGGATGCTCACCAAAATGAGCGGCTTCTCTTCTCCGGTTGAAAAACAGCCTGCTCTCGAACTATCCGTAACGCCGCCGCCAATCCGTGGGCGCGGGGCGCATCACCGTTGATGCGCGAGAGAAGGAATAACTAGGCGATACTATGCCCTATTTTGGGGCAAAGTGGCAAGGAGTAAGTCGGCCCTTCAGCGTGTCAATTGGGACGGCCATTCCACCCATTTTTCTCCTAAGATTCTGATTCCTAGTTTAGCGGAACATGCCCTCCCCTAATAGTTTGGAACGCAAACTCCTTTGCTTAACGCCGCTCAAGCAGATGACTGCGCTGGATGTGGCGGCAGCAGGTAGCTTAAGGGAGGGTCATCCGGATCGCCGGTGCTCAACAGTGGACTGACCTTCGGTGCATTTCTGGAAGATCGTCGCGGGGTTTGACTCGGCATCATTGGTTCGACATGATATGTCAGAAATAATGGTCCATCAGGGAATATTCAGCCAAGCATAATCCACATTGAGTGAGGAGAAGGAACACGAATGGCTTACACCCATAACGAATTGAAACATAAAACGCTGGTCGAGTTGCGCGACATAGCGAAAGACATCCAGGACGAAGCCGTGCAGGGCTATACGCAGTTGAACAAAGAGCACTTAGTGGTGGCGATCTGCAAAGCCCTGAACATCGAGATGCATGCTCACCACGAAGTCGTCGGCATCGACAAGTCGGCGATCAAATCTCGCATCAAGGAACTCAAGCAGCGGCGCACCGGCGCCATCGCCGCACATGACCACGATCAGCTTAAGGCCGTGCGCCGTCGCATCCATCGCCTGAAACGACAAATCCACAAGAACACCGTTTAGCGCACATATCGCAGATCGTTTAGAGGCGGGCTACCGCCCGCCCGTTTCTTTTAACGCGCAATCGGCGGGCGGTAGCCCGCCTCTAAACGATCACCGAGTACTCCCAACTCGCGGTTGACTTTCATCTCGAACTGGCATAGAAGAAGCCTCACACAAAGTAAGTTTCCAACGTCTTTCAGATCAAGAAAGGTAGCTTATGAAACAGGCTATCAGCATAAACGTGAATGGCGTCGATCATCACGACGAGGTCGAGCCGCGCTTGCTGCTCGTCCATTATCTGCGCGATTTGTTGGCTCTGACGGGAACGCATATCGGCTGTGAAACTTCGATTTGCGGCGCGTGCACTGTGCTGGTCGACGGGCAGGCAGTTAAGTCATGCACGATGTTTGCTGTCCAGGCTAACGGCGACAGCATCACGACGATCGAAGGGCTGGCCGCTAACGGCAGCCTGCACCCGGTGCAGGAAGGGTTCTGGGAAAAGCACGGTCTGCAGTGCGGATACTGCACACCCGGAATGATCATCGCGGCCAAGCAGCTAATCGATCGCAATCCCGACCCGTCGCGCGAGGAAATTCGCCACGGCCTCGAAGGAAATCTCTGCCGTTGCACCGGGTATCAGCACATCGTTGAGGCGGTTGAGTATGCGGCGAAGAAAACGGCTGCCGGAGAATAGGATCGTTTTTCTGACTCGTTTAGACGGCGGACTTGTCCGCCGAGTCGATGGCCGGACAAGTCCGGCCTCTAAACAGCGATAATTTTTTTTTGGAGAGAGCTGATGACTAAGTACGTTGGACAAAGAATCAAGCGGACGGAAGACCCGCGGCTGATCAAAGGCCTGGCGCATTACGTCGATGACGTGCGTCTGCCGGACACGCTGCACGTTGCGTTCGTGCGTTCGATCTATGCCCACGCGCGCATCGCTGGCATTGACGTTACGGAGGCGTTGAAAGCCCCCGGCGTGGTTGCCGTCTATACCGGCAAAGACATCGCCACGAAGGTTGGCCCCGTGCCCTGCGCTGCCGCTCTGCCTGACTTGAAGGTCCCTGACTATCGGGTGCTCGCAACGGACAAAGCCCTTTTTGTCGGCCACCCGATTGCCGCCGTCGTGGCGACGGATAAGTATCTCGCCCGCGATGCAGTGGATCTCATTTCAGTTGATTATGAAGAACTGCCCGTCGTGGTTGATGTCGAAGCTGCCGCCAGTGGCGGCCCGGTGATTCATGAAAAGTTCGGCAACAACATCGCTTACACGCTCACCTCGGGCGAAGGCGACATCGACGCGGCGATGAACGCTGCGGATCACATCGTCAAGCAACGAATGGTTCATCAACGCCTGGCGCCAATCGCGATGGAAGGGCGTGGCGTCCTGGCCCGGTATTTTCCCGGCGAGGAAGAATTAACGCTGTGGTCATCGACGCAGATTCCGCACTTGATGCGCACCCAGGTCGCTCTGATGATCGGCCTCGCGGAAAACAAGTTGCGCGTAATCACGCCTGAAGTCGGCGGGGGCTTCGGCTCAAAACTGAACGTCTATGCCGAAGAGGCGCTGTTGAGTTGGATTTCAATCCAGCTCGGCAAGCCGGTGAAATGGATTGAATCACGCCGCGAAAATATGCAGGCGACGATTCATGGTCGCGCCCAGGTTGGCACGGTCGAAGTCGGTTGCAAAAATGACGGCACGATTACCGGCCTGCGCTACAACGTCTTTGCCGATCTTGGCGCTTATCATCAACTGCTGACTCCGGCGATTCCGACGCTGACCGGTCTGATGCTTTCGGGCGCGTACCGGATTCCGGCGATCCAGATGAATGTCACGGGTGTCTTCACCAATAAAATGTCGACCGATGCGTACCGCGGCGCCGGCCGGCCGGAAGCGACCTACGTGGTCGAGCGCGCCATGGACATCGTCGCGGCGGAATTGAAAATGGATCCTGTCGAAGTGCGGCGCAAGAACTTTCCAGCGAAGAGCGATTTCCCTTTTCACGTCGCGACCGGGCTGGATTACGACAGTGGAGATTACGAGGCTGCACTCGACAAAGCCCTGGAGCTTTCCGGCTATGCGAAGCTGCGCGAGGAGCAAACGAAAGCGCGCGCCGAAGGCAGGATCGTCGGCATCGGCATGTCGAGCTATGTAGAGATTTGTGCCCTCGGACCCTCGCAGGCAATGCCCGCGGGCGGTTGGGAGAGCGCCACCGTGCGTATCGAACCCACCGGCAAAGTAACCGTCATGACGGGTGCGTCGCCGCATGGACAGGGCCAGGAAACTTCTTTCGCGCAAATCGCCGCGGATGAACTGGGCGTGGACCTCAACGATGTGACGGTGATTCACGGCGATACCGCGATCGTGCAATACGGCATCGGCACATTTGGCAGTCGCGCGACCGCAGTCGGCGGAACTGCTGTGCTGATCGCAATTCAAAAGTTGAAAGAGAAAGCCGCGAAGATTGCCGCTCACATCCTGCAGCGAGACGCATCAAGCTTATCTTTCGCAGACGGCCGGTATTCATTACCCAAAGGCGACGCTCCGGTCCCAGACGCCGGCACATCCGATCCCGCGGTTCCGGTCGGTGAGGCGCCCGCCGGAGCTCTACCTGAGCCACAGACGGAAGGCCGTTCAACTCTGACCATTCAGGAGATTGCCCTGATTGCCCACATCGCAAAAGAACTTCCTCCTGACACCGAACCGGGCTTGTCCGCCACTTACTTTTTCGAGCCAAAGAATTTCACCTTTCCCTTCGGCACGCACATCTGCATGGTTGAGATCGACAAAGAAACCGGCGAGACAAAGTTCCTGCGCTACGTCGCGGTTGATGATTGTGGCAAAGTGATTAATCCCCTGCTGGTCGATGGCCAAATTCATGGCGGCATTGTGCAGGCGATCGGTCAGGCGCTGTATGAAGAAGTCGTGTACGACGAACAGGGACAACTAGTCACCGGCGAGTTGATGGACTATGCGATACCGAGGGCATCGCAGCTTCCCTGGTTCGAACTCGATCGAACTGAGACGCCTTCGCCAGTCAACCCGCTGGGTGTTAAAGGCGTCGGCGAGGCTGGAACGATCGGCGCCACGCCGGCCGTCGTAAATGCGATCGTCGATGCGTTGTCGCCATATGGTGTGAAGCATCTGGACATGCCGGCCCGGCCGGAAGCCGTTTGGAAATTAATCAACGGATAGCAAATTGGAGACGTCATGATCTCAACTCAGTTTGATTATGTTCGCGCCCAGACACTGGATGAAGCGTTAACGCTGCTGGCGCAAAACGAGGACGCTAAAATTCTCGCCGGCGGACACAGTCTGATTCCGGCAATGAAGCTGCGCCTCGCCAACCCGCCGCTGCTCATCGATATCGGCCGCATCAAAGACCTCGCATATATTCGCGAAGAGGGCGACCAGATACGGATTGGCGCGATGACTTCCCATTATCAGATTGAAGCGTCTGAGTTACTTAAGCAGATCTGTCCGCTGCTGCCTGAGTGCGCCGGACATATCGGCGATGTGCAGGTCCGCAATAAGGGAACGATTGGCGGCAGCGTCGCCCACTCCGATCCCGGGGGCGATTGGCCCGCGACAGTCATTGCGCTGAACGCCGAACTGGTCGTGGCCGGCAAGAACGGCGAGCGCACCATCAAGGCAGATGATTTTTTTGTGGAGCTGATGACGACTGCGCTCGAGCCAGGCGAGATTTTGCGCGAAATTCGGATCAACAAATCCGGCGAGCGCAATGGTCAAGCTTACGTCAAGATGCATCATCCCGCATCCGGTTTTGCCGTAGTGGGCGTCGCCGCTAATCTTACGCTCGATGCGAACGGCGCTTGTGAGAACGCGAGTATTGGCATTACCGGCGTGTCGTCAAAAGCGTATCGCGCCAGCGCGGTCGAAGCGGCACTGAATGGCAGCGCGCTGGACGAACACGCAACCGCAAACGCAGCGGCACATGCCGCCGACGGCGTGGAAATCAATGGCGATCTGTTTGCCTCAGAGGATTATCGCCGGCACCTGGCCGTGGTCTATGCAAAGCGTGCGATAAATCTGGCGGCATCACGCGCAAGGTAATCCCCCGCAAAAACCGTTTAGAGGTGGACTACTACCAGCCGGATTAATCGTTTAGGAACCCCGTTGGTCGCTTCGATCAATTCTACGGCGAACAAGTCCGCCGCCTAAACTGAAAAGAAAGCGGACGATAGCCCGCCGCTAAACTTTTTCAGCGTTATGAAAATTGAAGGCACTCAGAAACTGCACGCGACCCGAGAACGTGTCTACGCTGCTTTGATCGATCCGGCAATCCTCCAGCGTTGCATTCCCGGATGTGAGTCACTGGAGAAAACCGCTGAGAACATCTATGCCGCGACTTTGAAGGCCGGAGTCGGCGCCATCAAAGGAAAGTTCAAAGGCGAGGTGCGGCTGGAAGACATGCGGCCACCCGAGCATTACCGGATCGTAGTCGAAGGCAAAGGCGCGATTGGATTCGCGAAGGGCTCAGCCGATTTCGAGTTGGCAGACGATAACGGCGCCACGCTAATCAAATACTCAGGCGAGCTGCAAGTCGGCGGCGCAATTGCCGGAGTCGGGCAACGGATGATCGAGGCGGCCGCGAAAATGATGGCTGCAAGATTCTTCGCCGCCTTGGCCGCCGAGGTCACGGCAGATTCGGACGCTACCGTTCCCTAAATCACCTCCGGATCGCTACCCTTGGAGCTCCCTCTGCAACCTTGGGACTACACCAAATGCCGATACTTCGTCTGCAACTACTCGAACTGTTTGTCCTGGCTATTCCCATAGCCTGCATCAGCTGGACCGTCACCCACGAGGAAATTTTTCGCGAGCCGCGTGATTACTGCGTCAGTCGCAGCCAAGACTGCCGGCGTTGGTACGAAAGAAAGTTTTTCTATCTGTTCACCTGCGAATATTGCTTTAGCCACTATGTAACGGTGGCCTTCCTGATAATTACTCGCTTCAAGCTGCTGTTTGATGATTGGCGCGGATATCTTCTGGCGCTGTTTGCCCTGGTGTGGATCGCGAACCAGTACATCAGCATCTACAACCGTCTGCGACTGGACATCAAGAGCGAGAAGCTCGAGACCGAGATCCAGGAAGAGGTGGTCTCAGCAAACCGCAAGGATAAAGATTGAAACGGGCCTCGGCGATAGTGAGGTCCGTACCGGGAGCGGTAGCGACCGCGCAATACAGTAGCGCAAGTTGTTAACTTGCGCCTGTTCGCAAATTAACAATTTGCGCTACAGCAGAACCCGGTCGCTACCGCTCCCGGTACCGACCTCGTTAGCAAGTCGCCTCGCGCTTATACTCAGGAACATCCGAGCAGTCACAAACCAACTAGTAATCTTTCAGCAGACGTCTTCGCTTCTCCGCCTTTTCAGCTTCGGTAAGTTTGAAATTGTAACCGTAAATCGCGCTCTCCCAATTTCCGTACATCGGGTCGGGCAGCATGATGAAGCGCCGCCCAAATTCGGCTTGATAGCGATCCGCGGCTGCGGCCCGGCTTTCCACCGTCTTACTATTCTCGAAAACCTCGGCGAAGTCGTTGAGGTCGTCACCCATCAGCAGCACGATGCGGTAACTCGCGCCGACGCTTTGACGACGCGGTTCCTTACTCGAGTTCTTCGGATCGGTCTGCACCAGTAACGTCTGATCGTTGACGTTCGGAAAACCCAGTTTCTTCAGGTTAGTCGCCGTGCCGGCTTTCTGAACGTCATTGCGATTTGTGATGTAAAAAACGCGCACGCCGCGCGATGCCGCGTACTGCAGGAACGCGACCGCGCCCGGGACGGCCGTGGCTTCCGAGCGATTAACCCAATCAGTCCAATCCTTCTGGTTATAGTTCACGCGTTTGCGCAACAGCATGCCCTCGAAACGGCTGTTGTCCAGAATCGTCTCGTCCAGATCGACAATCAGCGCGCGGGGCTTTCTATCGCGGCGATTCATTCTCAAGTCCCGATCCAGCATCAAGCGCGCGAGCGTGAACGCCTGATATGACAACGCGCGTCTTTCGCCGGATGACTGTTGCCAAAGGACCGCGCCTTCGATGTAGGTGTTGTCGGCGGGCTCCGCCGGCGCCTGGGCGGCCGCGCTCAGCGAACAAGTCAAGACTAAAAACGAGGCGCTCAGCCCCCGCCTCAGGATGGTCTGAGAGATGTTATTTATCATTTGGCTTGTCTCGTAAAACCCGCCTTGCTTAGCGCCGCGCCTTCGCGATAAACGCTTCGATGTCCGCGATGCTGCGCGGCAAGGCTGCGGTCATCCATTTGACGCCATCGGGCGTGATGACCATGTCGTCTTCGATGCGGACGCCGATACCTTTGTATTTCTCGAAGGCCGGCTGGATGGCCGCGATGAATTTTTCGTTTTCAGAAGTCTTCGGCAGATTGTCCAGAGCATCCATGCGGACATATATGCCCGGTTCGTTGGTAAAGGTCATGCCGGGTTCGAAGGCCGCTCCGCCGCCGACATCGTGTACGTTCATGCCCAGCCAGTGACCGTTCCCATGCATGAACCAGATCCGATATTGATCGGAATTACGATCGGTGATTAAGCCAAGCTTAAAGAGGCCCTCCTTGATTACTTCCAGAGATGCCCGGTGCGCGTCCGACAGAGTCGCTCCCGGTCTTGAAGCTTTCGCCGCGGCTTCCTGGGCATCGTAAACAATCTGATAAATCTCAGCCTGCTCTTTACTGAACTTTCCGCTCACCGGAAACGTGCGCGTCACGTCGGCCGAATAATGATCGTACTCGGCCCCGACGTCCATCAACATCAGTTGCCCCGTCTTCACCGGCCCCTGCGATTCTTCATAATGCAGAGTCGTCGCGTTCGGCCCGCAACCGACGATGTCCGGATATCCCCAGTTGTCGGCATTACGCAATTTGAACGTGTAGGCGACCTGCGCATCCACCTCGTATTCCCACTTGGCTTGTGAAGAAAAGGCCTGGGCGCGTTGATGCGCTTCGATACTGATGTCGATCGCATGCTGCATCAACTCGAGTTCCATTGGAGATTTTCGCAGGCGCATCTGCGTGAAAATCGGCGAGGCATTACGGATCGCAAAGCTGCCCGGTTCCTTCGACCAGCCTGCGGCGAATCTTTGCTCCTGGCGATATTCTTTGCTTTCGCCATCGGGCGGAAACGAGAGCAGGTATAGCCCGGCTTCATTTTTCAAGGCTGCGCCATACAGAGCATCGAAGTTGCCCGGTCCAGCGGCAGCGGAAAGCAAGACATTCTGCGGCTGCGGACGGTAAGACTCGTGCCTGGACAGCGCGCTCACGAACGGGCCAAACTCGCCGGCTTCCCAGATTTCTTTGATTCCGGAACGTTGGGCCGCTTCCTGGGGGCTATACATATGGCCCGTCCAGGTCTCAGCGCCAGGATTGCGCCGCGGCAGAAAAAGAACTTCAGGCGTTTGAGGATTACCCGGCATCAAGACCAGCGTGGCGCGCTGCTGTCCCAGGTTGGTCAGGTAGTACAGATTGTTTTCCTGACGGAACTGATAATCGACATCGTTTGCATAGACACGCGGCTCGGCGCTGAACATGATCAGGATAGCTTTGGGCCCGATCGCTTCCGCGACGCGTTTGCGCCGCGCCGCGAGCTCATCCAGACGCTTTGCATCTTCAAACACCGGAGCCGGCGGCGTAATGCGAATCGCCGGTGGCGCGGCCGGATCTTTTCCACCGCTGGCCGCAGCGATCGGAAAAGCAAAAATCAAAAGCAGGATTCCGAGCGCCGACGCCGGCGCGAAGCGAAGCGTAATTCTTCTATTCATTTTCAACTCCCTGAATTTTTCCAACGGAGAGACGAACCATTAATTTCATTCTAAGCTAATGCAGGCTTTCAAGGACGGTTTCGTTTTCGATTGGGCTTCTCGCCCGGCGGAACCACCTGGACTCTGCCTTTGGGCCCGGTGAATATGCGCGTGCCGTCCGGCTGAGTCACGACGCGGGTGCCATTCGGCAATGTTCTGACGTTAGGCGCTTCACCGTTTCCGGGCGGGTGCCCGGGTTGGCGGCCCCTGGGATTTCGAGAGGGGTCAAACTCCGGTGGGGCCTGGGGCGGCGGATATTGCCGCGGCGCACCCACGTTGCCGCGATCCGGATTTCTGTCGGCCTCATGCGCAGTTGACGGCTGAGTCGCGGGCACTTTCGCCGGCACGCTCGACTCAGTCTGTTTCGTAGTCGCCGCACGTTGGCTGCCTTCAACTCTCTTTTCCGGCTTCGACTCGTTAATTTTCGGCGCATCCACCTGGGCCGATTTAATCTCGTTGCTGTTCCCAGGCTCACTTGGCGCAGCCTGATTCGATTGTGGAGCTTGAACCGGGGCTGCTGTAGCTGGACTTTGTTGAGTCTGTCGTCGGACTCGATAGGCGTAAAAGCCTGCGGCGCCGCCTACGAGCAGGACGAGCAACAGCGCCGCCCCCAGCCACCCGCGAGAACTCTTTCCGCGCGGGACGGGATGAACCAGCGTCACAGTCTCACTGGACAAACTTTGCTTGTGGACACTCGTAGCATCCGCTCCCAACAGGGTCTGGGCCTCACTTCCCAGAGCGTTAGTTTGTTCGCCGGTGAGTTTGGTCGCGGGCTCGGCCGCAAGAGCCGCGCCGTCTGCCTGGGCTGCGGCGATCAAAACTGTCGCGGCTTCGCCGTGCGGATGTTCCGCGGCGATCTTCAACGCTCCCCGCATGGCGTTGGCTGTCGCAAAGCGATCGTCGCGTTTCTGCGACATGCCTTTGTGAAGGACGGCAGCCACGGCAGCGCCGACTTGCGGCGTTACGCGATTGGCGAGGGGCAGCGGATCGGGTAACCCGTTGACGATCGCCGACGCCCGGCTGAGCGCGTCGGGCGGCTTGACGTTGGTCATCAAATGAAAAAGCGTGGCCGCGAATGCGTAGATGTCACTGCGCGGATCAGTTCCCAAACCCTGGACCTGTTCGAGCGGCGCGTAGTTTGGCGTGTAGCCGAAGATGCTGGCCGACGTTGTCACTACAGACATTTGGCCCGCCGAACCTTTGGCCAATCCAAAATCGAGCAGCACAATCTGCCCGCGCGCAGTCAGCTTTAGATTCTGCGGCTTGATGTCACGATGAATAATCTGCGGGTCCTGGGTATGTAAATAGTCGAGCGCGTCGCAAAGTTGATCCGCCCAAAGGAGCACTTCGTCCTGCGGAAAGGGGCCGTTCCTTTCCGCCAGCATCGCGAAGAGATCCTCGCCGGCGATGTATTGCATGACGAGGAACTGGCCGTCGGCTTCATTGAAATGATCGCTGACTCGCGGCAATGCCGGATGGTGCATTCGCGCCAGTAAGCGGGCTTCTCGCTCGAATTGTTTGCGCAACCTTTCGTCGGTGAAGAGGGTTTCCTTCAGCGCCACGGTGGTATCGAGACGCTCGTCCAAAGCCTCGTACACGGCGCCCATGCCGCCCTGCCCGAGCTGGCTAACAATCCTGTAACGACCCTGTAAAACTGTGTCTGCTGTTAGCATAAATCGACGTATTCAGTACGCCGACGAGTCTATCATCCTGCGCAACGCCAGGCCAACGTTATTGAATCCTCTTAAAGACGTTGACAGTAAACATCGTTCACCGTTTTGCATGCACTCCCTCTCCCCGTGTTCGCATTGACTCGCTCTCCCATTGGAAAGGGTTGGGGTGAGGGCTCGCGCGCGAACCTCCTGGTGTTTTCATGTTGTCGCCGGTAAACACGACAGGGTCTTTACCAATGTTCAGCCGCAAGCTTCGCACCTCTCCCCCAGCCCCTCTCCCAAAGTGAGAGCCGCTCCGTCTTTGAGGTGCGCGTCTTTCGGCGTATGCTAAGCGCGCATGAGCCAACCAGAATCTGTAGACGGCGAGATCATCGACGTCGGTCACACCAAACCGCGACGGCGTCGTTGGGGATGGTGGTTGTTGGGCGCGATTGTGCTCATCGTCTTCACCGCCTCGCGCGGACTATCGATTTACATTTCCGCGCTCTGGTTCGACTCGCTCGGGTACTCCGCGGTCTACTGGTACATGTTCAAGCTGAAGGTCGAACTGTTTGCGATCTTCTTCGTGCTCAGCGTGCTGATCCTGCGCAGCGGCTTCTGGATTATCGAGCGCGCTTTCGCTTCGATTGCCTTTGACCGCCGCACGATCATCGTCAACCAACAGCCGGTCAACTTCTCGCCTTCGCGCGTGCTCAGGCCTCTGGCCTGGGTCGTTTCCGTGCTGGCAGGTTTGGTCTTCGGGCTCGGCATGCGCGAAGCCTGGCGCAGTTTCGCACTCTATTTTCATGGTTCGCCCGGCGATGTCTCCGATCCGATTTTCAATAAGCCGCTCGGGTTCTATCTTTTTTCGCTTCCGGTTTACGAAGCCTTCAGCACCTGGCTGCTCTATCTTTCACTTATTATTCTGGTCGGAGCAATTGTCTATGCGCTGCTGGCGGTAACCCAGCAGGGTTTATCCGAGGCCGGCGATATCACAAAGGCACGCAAGACCAGCCTGGCCGCGGTCTCGGTGTCCTTGGCCGTCTTTCTGTCGATACTGGCCTGGCGTTTTCTGCTCTCCCGTTATCCGTATCTCTGGGACGATCACCAGACATTCTCAGGCGTTACTTATGTGGAGGCGAATTATCTTTTGCCCGGACTGCGCTGGGTCGCAATCGCGCTGTTTGTGGCGGCGGGAATTTCGCTCGTGAACGCTTTCGCGATGCGCAGGGTGAGGGTCCTGATTGTCGCCGTCGCGATCCCTTTTGCCGTTTACATAATCGGCGTCGTGTTGGTCCCGGCTTACGTAACCAATTTTATCGTGAAGCCAAACGAGCTAGGCCGTGAGACGCCCTACATTGAGCACAACATCACCGCGACCCGGCGCGCGTTTGGCATCGATCGCATCGAGCAGAGAAGTTTTGAAGCGGACAACTCGATCGAGGCTTTCGATATCCAGAACAATCGCGCGACCCTCGACAACATTCGTCTCTGGGACTGGCGCGCGCTGCAGGACACGCTCAAGCAAATCCAGGCAATCCGAACTTACTATGACTTTCCGGACGTTGACGTCGATCGCTATCAGATTGGCGGACAGGGGCGGCAGGTGATGATCGCGGCGCGCGAGTTGAACGACACCAAGCTGCCGGAAGCTTCACGGAACTGGATCAACGAGAAATTGATCTACACGCACGGCTATGGCGTGACCATGAACACGGCTAACGGATTCACTCCGGAGGGCATGCCGCGCTTCATCCTCTCAAACATGCCGATTGAATCGACCGGCCCAGAACTCAAAATCACGCGGCCACAGATTTACTTCGGGCAGGAAACCAACACCGATGTCTATGTAAAGACCAAACAGAAAGAGTTCGACTTTCCGCAGGGCGAGTCGAACACCTACACGAGCTATGAAGGCACCGGCGGGATCCGAGTCGGAGGCGGAATGCGCCGGCTGTTGCTCGCGTGGGCGTTAGGCGATCTGAGTAAGCTGCCCTTCTCGGACGACGTTACCTCTGAGAGCCGCGTGATGATCCACCGAAACATCCGCGAGATCGTGGACGGCCTCGCGCCTTTCCTGATCTACGATCACGATCCTTATGTCGTGGTGGGAAACGACGGCGGGCTGTACTGGATGATCGACGCCTTTACAGAGTCGTCGAGTTATCCGTACTCGCGCCACCACACGGTCGACAATAAAGAGATCAACTACATCCGCAATAGCGTCAAAGTTGTCATCGACGCATATAACGGCTCCATTCATTTCTATGTCTTCGACCAGCAGGATCCTTTGATTGCCGCGTATCGCGCGACCTTCCCCACCCTGTTTCAGGACGCCGGTCAAATGCCGGCGGACCTGCGCGCGCATGTTCGCTATCCCGAAACCCTGGTGCGGGCGCAAGGCGAAGTTTTCAGCCTCTACCACACGCAGAACACAAAGGTATTCTTTCAGCGAGAGGACGTCTGGAGCGTGGCCCAGCAGGTGGTGCTCGATGATCAGGACAAGAAACAGGTCCAGCCGCTCGATCCATATTACGTGCTGATGCAATTGCCCGGCGAACAACAGAAAAGCGAGTTCGCTTTGATCCTGCCGTTTACACCCGCTAGTCGAAACAACATGATCGGCTGGATGGCCGGCCGCAGCGACGGCGAAAACTACGGCAAGCTTCTAGTTTACGACTTTCCCAAGTCACGTCTGATTGACGGGCCGCTGCAAATCGAAGCACGCATCGATCAAAACGCCCAACTCTCTGGGCAGTTCAGCCTTTGGAATCAGCAGGGTTCGCGGGTAGTTCGTGGCCATCTGCTGGTGATTCCCATTGGCCGCTCGCTGCTGTACGTTGAGCCTATTTATCTGCGGGCCGAAAGCAGCCCGATGCCCGAGTTACGACTGGTCGTGCTGGCTACCCAGGAACGTCTGGCCTATGGCGCCAGCTTCGAAGAAGCTCTGAAGAGTCTGTTTGGCGAAGTCGCCCCAGCACCGGCTGATCAGAAGGCGGCCGAGCAAAAGGGCGGACAGAAAGCTGAACAGCCCAATCCGAAACCCGGCGCGTCGCCTCAGGCTTCACCAACACCTCCCGGCCCGGCCAACGTGCAACAGCTAATTGTTCGCGCGATTCAGGAGTTCGAAGAATATCAGCGGCTAACTGCTGAAGGAAAACTGGGCGAGGCCGGCAAAAAACTGGAAGACCACAAACGCACTCTGGAAGAGCTGAAGAGGGTGATGAGCAAGAATTAACACTCCGGCTCCCTTCTCCCTCTGGGAGAAGGGCTGCGGGATGAGGGCCTAAGGTCGAGCAGCTTCAGTTAAGAGTCTGACGCAGAGCGAGAGCGTCTCGCCCGTGAATCACGCGCAAGATGCGCGTGCTACTTACTCCTTGATCTTCTCCTGCAGCTTTCGCACTTCCACCAAGGCCTCGGCATATTCGGGCTCGTATCCGGGGGCGGGTGTCATCTTCAATACAGTATCTATCTGTTTTCGCGCGTCGGCGTTTCGATGTGCTTCCGCATAAGCCGAAGCGAGATGCACTCGAAGAAACGCATTGTCCGGGCCGAACTTCAATCCTTTTTCCAAATACTGAATTGCTTTCTGCGTATCGCCTCCTAAAAATCCCGGCGCTTCAAGATAAAGCTGACCCAGAACCATATAGGCGCTTCCTGATTGATAGCCTTCATCCAGTTTAAGAACGGTTTCCATCTGACTCTTTATATCGTCGAACTGTGACAGTCCGGCGAGCATGCTGGACTTTGCATTGCCGCCATAGTTGGCTCCGAGCCAGAAGTGACCATCAGGTTTGCCATCCTGCAATTGCACCGCGAGCTTTCCGGCCTCAATGCCATTACGAAATGCTTTGTCACGCTCGCTCGAGTCGGGACTGTGCGCGCCAAGATAGTAGTTGAACTTCGCCAGGCGCCAGGCCAACTCATAGTTAGCCTGATCCTCCGCCTGGGCCCGGCGCAAAGCGATCAGTCCCTGCCGGACTTTCATCAGGTCCGCTCGGCCGGCATAAAGCTGGTCGGCATCACTTATGGCTTCAGTCCCGGGGCGAGCCGCAACCTGATCCGGAGAGCTGTTAACTGCTTTTCGGCACGATATGCCTAACGCCGCAAACATCATCACGACGAGCAAAAGCTGAAGCTTTTTACGATTCCCTTCGAAAATAGTCGGTTTCCCCGGGCTATTGTATGGTCGTTTCATACATCGTCCTTTTGCCTTTCACTTGCCGAGCAGAATAATGTATATTGGCGCGCTCGGAACAACAGTTGAGCGGGGAGAGAGCTTAGTGGCAGCGGCAGCATTCTACGATCTCGAGGGAACTCTGGTCAGTACCAACCTGGTGCACACGCTGGGATTCTACGCACGGAATCAACCCAATCTGGTCCGTAGTTTCACCAAGAGCGCGGCCACGCTGCTGAGCGTGCCTTTGTTTGCGGTAAGCGATCAGTATAGCCGAAAAGTTTTCAACGATCTCTTTTTCAAGCGCTACAAAGGTGAGACCGAGGATCGGATGCGGTTCTTTGCCGATGAGTTGTTTGAGAAGGTCCTGAAGCCGGCTGTCTACCCCGGGACGTTCGAACTGATTGAGAAGGCCCGGAGTATCGGACTGCGCCAGGTCGTCGTGACGGGCGCGCTCGAGGTTTCGGTAAAGCCACTGATGGCCTATCTGGGAATCACGGACTATGTGGCGAACCGGCTTGAGTTTGTTAACGGGACGGCCACGGGACGCTTGTTGCCGCCGATTCTGGCGTCCGCAACCAAGGCTTCATGGATCCGGATTTTCGCGGAACGCGAGGGCATCAATCTCAGCGAGTCTTTCGCCTACTCCGACAGCATGAGCGATCTACCCATGCTCTCGATCGTGGGCCATCCGGCGGTAGTGAATCCGGATTTTCGCTTGCGGCAAACCGCGCTTCATCATGATTGGCCGATTTTGAATTTGAAGTAGCACAGACTGCGGCCTGTGACTCTTCGGGCCGGCTCACAGACTACAGTCTGTGCCGCATAAAACTTATGTCCCTACAACTAAGAAGAAAAACACACGAATCGATCGTCTACATAGACAGCGATAGCGCGCCGCGCATCATGCCTTCAGGTGAAGACTTTATTCTCGAAGATATCCCGGTGGGGACCCGTGTGATCTATCCAAATCCGCCGATGAAGGGGTTGCCAAACCGTGAGGCGGCGATTCGCTACGCGCTAAACCATCCGCTGGGTTGCGATCCGCTCTTTGCGCAACTCGAGCCGGGGATGAAGGTCACCATCGCGGTTGACGACATCAGTCTCCCTCTGCCGCCCATGGCCACGCCGGACATTCGCCAGACGATGCTCGAAATAGTGCTGGACATGCTCGCCGGCCACGGCGTGGACGACGTGCACATCATCATCGCTAATTCCCTGCACCGCAAAATGACGGCGTGGGAAATGAAGCGAATGGTCGGCCAGAAAATTTTTGATGAGTTCTATCCGGACCGCTATTACAACCACGATGCCGAGTGGAAAGAAGGCCTGATCAAGCTGGGGGAGACACGTCACAAAGAGCCGCTGACGATCAATCGCCGGGCGGCCGAAAGCGATCTGCTCATCTATGCCAACATCAATTTTGTCCCGATGGACGGCGGGCACAAGTCTGTGGCGGTGGGTCTCTGCGATTATGAATCCTTGCGCGCGCATCACGAGCCGCAGACCATTCGCGATTCCGACAGCTACATGGATCCGGCGCGTTCCGAGTTGAGCAACAAGTGCGGGCGCCTCGGCAAGATCGTCGATGAGCATTTGAACGTCTTTCATATAGAGACGTCCATTAACAATCGCATGTACAAGGGCGATATGGATTTCCTGCTCAAGAACGAGGACGACTTCAGCGCTTTTGATCGGATGAAGTTTGAAGCCATGCGTTACACGATGAGCAAGCTGCCGCGGACCGCGCGGCGCAAGCTGCTGCACTCAATGCCGGCGCAATACGAGATGACGGCTTGTTACGCAGGCAAGACAGAGCCGGTACACGAAAAGATTCTCGAGAAGGGATTTCAACAGTACGCCATTCCCGTGCGCGGCCAGTGTGACATTCTGATTACCGGCATTCCTGATATTTCGCCTTACAACGTCTATTCGATTTTGAACCCCTTGCTCGTGCAGGTGATGGGCCTGGGCTATCACTTCAATTTCTATCGCAATAAACCGCTGCTGAGGAAGGGCGGCGTGCTGATCATTCACCACCCGTGTTATGACCAGTTCGATCATAACCACCATCCGAGTTATATAGAATTTTTCAATCGCCTGTTGCCGGAATCTCGCGATGCTTTCTATCTGCGCGAGAAGTACGAGCGCGAATTCGCGAACAATCCGAGCTATGTCGAGATGTATCGCCGCGGCAACGCTTATCACGGCGCGCACCCGTTCTTCATGTGGTACTGGGGCGAGAACGGCCGTCAGCACGTTGGCAAAGTAATTGCCGCGGGGGCCGAGAACGCCCACGTTCCCGCGATGCTGGGCTGGGAACGGGCCGACAATCTAACGGAAGCGATCGCGATGGCGCGAACTTACATGGGCAGCTCGGCCGAAATCACGATGCTGCACCAACCGATGATTGGCATAGCTGACATGGAATAGAAAGTGGCACAGACTTCACTGTGATTCCCCTCTCCGAAAGGGAGAGGGCGTTAAGAGCACCAGGTTTATGAATATAGGAAGTGTAAGAAAGATCTTGGCCGGAGCGATCGCCTTTACCGGCGCGGCTGTGTTCTCGCTGGCGATCATGAACTGCCTGCCGCGAGTAAGGGAACTGCGACAGCGTCACTTTGCCGAGGCAACGATGGACGGAAACCTCGGTCGGGCGCGTTGGCTTCATTTCGGCGGCGCAAAGGTCGACGCGCAAAGCAATTTAGGTACGCCCCTGTTTCTTGCCGCAGGTGAGGGCAACCTGAAACTGGTTCGGTATCTGCTGGATGAAGGGGCGGACGTAAACGCGCGTGAGAAGCTGGGACATACAGCGTTGGCGGAAGCGTCTTACTACGGCCATATCGACGTCGTTAAGGAACTGTTACTGCGCGGCGCGGATATCAACGCTGTCAGTGCGGATGGCACTCCGCTCGACATCGCTGCTGGCAGACAAAACACGGCGACGGCTGACTTGCTCAAGCATCGCGGCGGCAAGACCGCCCGCGAAATTCGCTCCGGCGGTTAATGTTTCGGAGTTCCGCCTTCAGGCGGAAACCTCTTATTAAGATCATGACTACGAAGCTTTCACCAACCGAAATCTATAAGGACCGACGAATCTTCCTGATCGGCAGTACGGGCTTTCTCGGCAAGGTCACTCTGAGCATGCTACTGCACCGCTTTCCCAATCTCGGGCGAGTGTACGTCACGGTGCGCGCCCGTTCGCAGGAAGAATCCGAAACACGTTTTTGGAACAACGTCATTACGGCGCCGCCGTTCGATCCTTTGCGCGAGCGTTACGGCAACGCGCTGGATGGTTTCATTCGTGACAAAGTAGTTGTGGTCGGCGGCGACATCGCCGAGACGAATCTGGGCTTCAGCGATGAAGAGGCGCAGCGCATCGCCGACGACCTCGACGTCATCATCAACTCAGCCGGCAACGTTACCTTCAACCCGACTCTGGAGAGCGGTTTGCGCACCAATGTCGTGGGGACGCAAAACGTGATTGCATTCACCAGGCGAATGCAGCGGCCATGTCTGGTTCATATCTCGACCTGCTTCGTCGCTGGAAATCGATCGGGTGCAGTCTGGGAAAATGATGAGGTCATTGGCTATTTTCCGCGCCGCGGCGAACTGAAAGGCGTCGAATTTTCAGTGGAGCAGGAGATCAAAGACTGCGCCAAAATGTCCGAGCGAGCGCGTGAAGAAGCCAAGGACGCAATGCGCGTGGCCCAATTTCGCGAGCAGGCTCGCAAACGTCTTAACGAAGAAATGCGCGATGGAGACGATCCTGATGCGCTCGGTCTGGCCGTGGCCCGGGAACGAAAAGTCTGGACGCGCAATCGACTGACCGAACTTGGTATCGAACGGGCCAAGTTCTGGGGTTGGCCCAACATCTATACCTACGCCAAGGCGCTGGGCGAACAACTGGTCGCCGCCGAGACTGGAATTGTGCGCAGCATTGTGCGGCCCAGCATCGTCGAATCCGCTAAGAGCTACCCGTTTCCCGGCTGGAACGAAGGATTCACCACCACCGCCCCGATCATCTTCATGGCTTTGAAAGGCCAGCGCCAGATTCCCGCCAACAGCAAACTAATTCTCGACATCACGCCGGTGGACCAGGTTGCCGCGGTCATGCTGGCAGTTGCCGCGCAAGCCTGCGTCGAAGAACCGCGACTGGTGCATCAGGCCGCCACCGGCGACGTGAGTCCCAACAACATGGAGCGCATCATCTCGCTCGTTGGCATGTACCGCCGGCAACAAGAGCAGCAAAAAGAGGATGGCCTGAAGCTGTTCCGCGAAATCAGCGCGCGCATTGAACCCTGGGCCGTCTCACCCGAACGGTTTGAAGCCGTCTCGATTCCGATGATGAACAAGACGGCAAAAAAAGCATCGTCGCTGCTCGACCGCGCCCGTCCACGCTGGGGCGGCGGCCGCTATGAAGGCGTCATCAACCGCATGAAGCAGACGGTAGATCGTGTCGAAGAGCAGACGCGCGAAGCGAAGGAAGCCTTCGAAATGTTCCTTCCCTTCACCGTTGAGAACGCCTACGTTTTTCGCGCTGACAATATTCGCGCGCTCTTTGCGCGCATCAGGGAAGACGAAAAACAACTACTGACCTGGAACCCCGAGAGCATCGACTGGTACGAATACTGGCTGAATATTCACCTGCCCGGCTTGAAAAAGTGGGTGCTGCCGACGCTTGAGGAAGACATGCGCGTGCAGCCGAAGCGCATTTACACTTATCGCGATCTGCTCGAAATGTTCGAGACGACCACCAAGCGTCACGCGACCAGAGTTGCGATGCGCATCGAACGCGATGGGCATAAAGAGCAATACACTTACGCAGACCTGCGCGAACTGGCAACGCGCGCCGCCGGCTTCTTTGCCAGTAACGAAATCAAGTCAGGCGATCGCGTGATGCTCTTTAGTCACAATGCGCCTGAGTGGGGCATGACTTACTTCGGAGTATTGCGGGCCGGCGGCACCTGCATTCCCGTGGACCCGGAGAGTTCGACCGACGAAGTCGTAAACTTTGCGCGCGCCGGAGAGGCTTCCGGC
Source organism: Blastocatellia bacterium (assembly GCA_033856915.1). GTDB lineage: Bacteria > Acidobacteriota > Blastocatellia > Pyrinomonadales > Pyrinomonadaceae > UBA11740. The sequence goes on from JAWVEB010000066.1 coordinate 227,509, forward strand.
ATAGTGATCAGCGCGAAGCTGAAAGCAGAACGATCCGAATTGCCTGAGAAGTTAAAGGCAGCGGGACTCAGTCACGTCAGGCTGTGGACCTTTGATGAAGTTTTCGAGATGCCGGACGAGGAAATTGAAGGCCAGCGTGTCGCGCTCTTGCCGCAACGCGTCGCGGCGCAATCGGTCGCTTCGCTCATCTTTACCTCGGGGACGACTGGCCGTCCCAAAGGCGTGATGCTGTCGCATCGCAACCTGACCAGCATGGTCTCGATGCTTTCGTCGGTCTTTGACATGGACACAAGCGACGGCGTGTTGTCGGTGCTGCCCCTGCATCACACGTTTGAATTCTCTACCGGCTTTCTCACGCCGCTCAGCCGCGGCGCGCAGATTACATATCTGCATGAACTCAGCAGCGAGCACCTGGCGAAAGCGATTAAGAATGGACACGTGACCGGCATGGTGGGCGTGCCCGCGCTTTGGGAGTTGTTGCACCGGCGCATCAAGACCCGTCTGCACGATCGCGGCAAAGTCGTCGGCGAGACCGCGGATCTTTTGATTAGGTTCAACGCGTGGCTGCGCGACAAGACGCCTTTGAACTTTGGCCAGTTTCTTTTTTATCCGATTCATGAAGGCATGGGCGGCCGCATTCGTTATTTCATCAGCGGCGGATCGGCGCTGAATGACAAGGTGCAGCGCGATTTCCAGGGACTCGGATTCACGATCCTGGAAGGTTATGGTTTGACCGAGGCGTCGCCCGTCTTGACCGTGACCCGTCCGGAGAATCGCATGTTGGCCGGCACCGTCGGCAAGTCTCTGCCCGGTGTTGAGATAAAAATCAGCGAGCCTGACGCGAGCGGCGTCGGTGAAGTAATCGCCCGCGGGCCGAATGTGATGGTCGGCTATTTCGGAAATGAGGAAGCGACCAGAGAGGCGCTCGTCGATCGCTGGCTTTACACCGGCGACCTGGGGCGCATCGACGACGAAGGCAATCTATATCTCGTCGGCCGCTCAAAAGACATCATCGTCGATACGAACGGAAAGAACGTCTACCCGGACGAAGTAGAAGAGGTTTATCAGGACTCTCCTTATATTAAAGAGCTGAGCGTAATCGGCCTGCCCGACGGCATCGGCGAGAAAGTCGCCTGCCTCGTCGTGCCCAACGAAGAGTACGACATCGCGCTTTCGCGCGCCGAGGTGCGGCAAAAAATCGAAGAGCACTTCCGCGAAGTTTCGGCCAAGCTGCCTTATTACAAGCGTGTGAAGCTGCTCCAGTTTACTGAAGAAGAGTTGCCGCGCACGGCGACGCGCAAAGTTAAGCGGCGCGAAATTCTCGAGCTGATGCACAAGATTCAGGAAGGCGTGCGGTCGGCGCAGGAACCCCGCGAAGAAATGACGGGTGATGCGGCCTGGTTGATCGACATCATTGCTGCCGTATCAAATCGATCGCTGGATGAAGTTTCGATCAACTCGCGGCTTCCCGATTTGGGTTTTGACAGCTTGATGTTTGTCGAACTTGCGACGGCAATCGAAAACGCGGGCGGGGCACTGACCGCGCCGGAGCGTCTGAACGAGGTGCAGGACGTGCGCGAACTCTTAGGCGTCGTTAACCGCCAGGGGATCCAATCGGCCCGGCGCGAAGCCTCCCGGCTGCGTCTGGATGCGGATAAGAGCGACGAAGAGATTCATGTCCCTGAGTTTCTGCGAGCAATTGGCAACAAAGGCGTCGAGGTGATGCAGCGCGCTTTGTACGAGCGTCTCCTGCGCACCAAGTACGAAGGCCGGACGAACATTCCTTATCACACGAACTTTATCGTTGCCGCCAACCACAGCTCTCACCTCGACATGGGTCTGGTAAAGATGGCTCTCGACGATGCGGGCGAGGATCTGGTGGCGCTGGCGGCGGCTGATTATTTCTTCGACACGAAATACAAACGCGCTTACATGGAGAACTTTACCAACCTCGTGCCCATGGAGCGATCGGGGTCGCTGAGACAGTCTCTGCGACACGCGCGCTCGTTTTTGGATCGAGGCTTCAACGCGCTGATATTTCCTGAAGGCACTCGCTCGATGAGCGGGAACATGGCTGACTTCAAACCGGTGATCGGTTATCTCGCGCTGGCGTCGCGCGTCGGGATTCTGCCGATTTACCTTGACGGAACGTACGCGGCCTTTCCGAAGGGATCGACGATCCTGAAGAGCCGCGACGTGGGCGCGCGTATCGGCCGCTTCCTCTCCGCCGAAGAGCTTGAAGAGATGACGCGCGGTCTGGCCCGCGCCGAGGCTTATAGATTAATCGCCGCGCGCGTGCGTCATGACATCGTCAATCTGCGCGATCGCACGAACGTAAAGTTCGACGCGAAGGCGTTGCGAGCGCAATGGAAAGCCGAACGCCGCAGCGCGCGCCTGGAAGCCAGCGACGCAGAGTTTGCGACAGCAGAAGCATGAAGAAATGAGGTCAGTACCGGGAGCGGTAGCGACCGGGTCTCATTCTGGCGATCTCGAACTCTGTGACGAGTTGAGACCCGGTCGCTACCGCTCCCGGTACTGACTCCGTTTCCGGATAATACTCAAAGATGCCTAAGACCCCGCCGAAAAAACGCACCGCGCAAATCGTGCCGAGGAAGAACACGAAAAAGCACGCGGCCATCGTCAAGAAAGTCCCGCCGACAACTTTGATTACCGGCGGGACCGGTTTTCTCGGCGCGCATCTGGTGCGCCAACTGGTCGAAGCCGGCACCCGGGACATTCGCGTCATGGCCACTTCGATTCCCGAGTGGCTGACCGGCCTGGGTGTCGACACAGTCGAGGGTTCTGTAACCAACGATGAAGACGTGGCCCGCGCGTGCGACGGCGTCAATGAGATTTATCATCTCGCCGGCAAAGTCTCTCGTGAAAAAGACCAGTCGCGAGAGATGTACAAGCTGCACGTCGACGGCACGCGCCTGTTATGCGACGCCGCCCGCAAAGCGGGAGTGAGAACCATCGTGCTGGCTTCCAGCAGCGGAACGATCGCCGTGACCGAGAAAGGCGACATCGTGCCCGACGAGAAGTATCCGCCGCCTTTGGACATCATTGCGCGCTGGCCCTACTACGCCAGCAAAGCCTATCAGGAGATGGCGGCGCTGGAACGATTCAGCGGCAAGGGCTTGCGACTGGTCATCTTGAATCCCAGCCTGCTGCTGGGTCCAGGCGATGACCGGCTTAGCTCGACGAAAGTTGTGCTGGATTTCATAGCGCGCAAGATCAGCGCGGTGCCAAATGGCGGTCTGAATTTTGTCGACGTGCGCGATACCGCCAAAGCATTTCAGGCGGCGATGCAGAAGGGCCGGCACGGCGAACGCTATCTGCTGGGCGCAGTGAATTGGACCTTCGTGAAACTGTTCGATCGCCTGGAGCGGCTAACAAAGGTCGCATCACCACGTCTCGCCTTACCCTCAAAATTCGCGATCGCCGGAGCGCACGTCATTGACTCGCTGTTCCGCCAATGGAACTTCACTTCGCCAATCGAAGCCGACACCGTAGAGATGGCCGAATATTTCTGGTACTTCAATCACGGCAAAGCCCGGCGCGAACTCGGCTTCACCCCGCGCGATCCGGGCGACACGCTCAACGATACCGTGCGTTATGTGAAAGAGAATTTTCTGGGCGGGAAATGGTAGGAAGGTACCGCAGATGCCAATACATGAATCACCCTATTTTGTTCTACCGGACTTCGATGACCTAATTGGAAGACTCGCGAAGCTTCGGCCCGAGGTCGAAGCCGATTATGATCGATATTATGAAAAGCTGCGGACCATCGGTCACGACGTTACGAAAGATGCACGACTAACTGCATTCGCTCATCTGGGTGGTTTAATTGACTCGACGAATCTAGCATTCACTTTTATGAACAAGCAGTTATTACCACTAGATAATCCTTTGTGGGAAGAAACTTACAAACCACCGTTTCAACCGTTCGATAGCTACCAGAGAAGCGTTAACATAAATCGCTTCAATAACGCTTTCGTTAAATCTGGCTTTCTAATTAAGCTCTTCTCTGAAATCGAGAGCACGTTCAGAATTCTGCTACGGCGACTAGATCCTTCAGCATGTAACGCGGGAACCGGAAGCTTTTACTTTGTTCATGAAGCTCTCAAGAGTCAACTCACTTCTTTTCCCTCAGATTCCGACGATTTGATCAAAGTACTTCGCCTATCCAGAAACACCGTTCATAACAATGGCGTCTATTTCGACAAAAGCGGAAATGACGATCAGGTTATGCATAAAGGCACGACTTATTGCTTTCGCAATGGCAAGCCTATTGATTTCGTCAACTGGGAATGGCTAATTGAAAGGTTGGACGACGTTCGCAAGCTATTCGCCTCGGTTATCTCAGATGCAAACATTACTGAAATAACCGATCTAATTGCGGATCCATTTGCCATGAATCGGAAAATTGTAACGAAGTGATCGGCCGGACAATCCTTCGATGCTAACAACTCGTCAAGCGGCTTGCGATTTTGGTCGCGTACGTCTATTTGAAGTAGTTTGATTTCGCGACGCTCGGGTGTTCGCAAGCATGGCTGGGCGCGGTCTTCGCGCGGGAACGCCGTTAAGCATTCCTTCGACGCTAATGTCTTCATCGATTTCGGGCCAGTGTATTCCCTGACCGGCGCCAATGAGACGAAACTTGGCGCGCTGCTTTGGAGTGGCTTCAGATAACCGCCATGACCAGGCGAGCGGTACACTGATTACTCGACCGTCAACCAGTTCCGCGATAATCTCGTCACCGGTAACCCTTACGCTTTGAATCCGGGCGTCGCTGTTAACCGCAGTGTTCATTCCAAGCCTCCATAATACTGGTGAAATGCGTTCGAATGATTCCTCGAATGAGGTTCAACTCCTTGGCATTGAAACCGTGATTGCGAGCCAAACTGAGCGGCTCAAGCCAGAACTTGCAAGTCTTCTTCTCACGTTCAATATGTACGTGTGGCGGCTCATTGCAGTCGAAGCTTGTGAAGAAGAATCGATACGGGCCGGAAATCCGTTTGATTCGTGGCATTTCAAAACGCCTCTTACCATTTCATCAGCATAATATCATAGAGCTCAGAACCGGAACGAGATGCTTGCCGGGTTTTCGCTAGATCGCTCCCAGTTGCCGGTACATCTTCATAAAATCAAAGTTGTTCCAGGCTTCGACGATCTTGCGGTCTTTGATCCGTGTGATGACCATGCCGGTGAACTCAACCGGGGCCTGGGTAGCTTTGAATCCCAAGCTGTTGCCGGTGTGTTTGCCCCGCACGCTGCAACGCGTGGCGACCAAATCGCCTTCGGCAATCTGATCTTCGACGACTACTTCGATGTTGGGAAAGGCTTCGCGGAACTGTGCATGGAAGGGCAGGAAGCCGCTCGGGCCGCGCAAAGGCTGCGAGGCATCTTCCGATAAGCCATGGGCGATGCCGTCCTCGGCCAACAGTTCAGGAATCGCGTCGGCGCGGCCCTGGTTCCAGACTTCTTCGAACCAGCGGCGAAGCAAAGCTTTGTTTTCTTCCAGGGTGTTTGGTTCTGACATGCGGTACCTCCATAAACCAGCTCGTAACGACGAGTTAGTCTTTGCGCCTTTCGGTTTCTCTTCGCGCCTTTGCGTAAAACTGTGACCGTTTATTTCACGCAAAGGCGCGAAGCCCAGCTGGAAGACGCAAAGAAGAACAAGACCTGATGGCGTTACTTAACATCCTTCTCGTCCACATGAAACTTGTGCATGATGCGATGCGCGACCGGCGCGAGCACAATGCCCATTAGCCCGATAAAGATCAGGCCACTAAAGAGCGCATAGATTGACGCAAAGATCTTCGCAGACTCATTCGGCAATTCTTTGATTGGGCCCATGCCGCCGAGGATCATCGATGCTTCCAGCAGCGAATCGACCCAATCGAATCCGGCGATAAAGTGATAGCCGGCGATGCCAATCAGCAGCGCCACTGCAATTAAACCAACGCCCATAGCTAACGCGGCAATCAGGCGCTGGATAAATACCGACCTTGGGGCAAGCTGGTCGTATCTCCGCTCATACTTCCGCCAACTTGCTTCGGACTTTCGACTTTGCTTTGCCATTGCTGACTCCTTACGGACAGCGCACCCGTAACGCCAACGGTACGATCTGAAACGTCGCCGGCAAACGTCCCACGACCTCGCCGTCCAGTTCGATCGCTACTTCTTCATTCTTATTGACCGGGCGGGCGACGATTTGTTTGGCCAGCGCATGGTTCACTTCATCCATGCGCAGGTGGATGCCGAAATAAAGCCGGGGCGCATTGCTGAGAATCCGAAACGCGCTGGCGTCTCCGATGCTAACTACGTCAAGCCAGCCGTCATCCAGCTTGGCGTCGGGCGCGATCTTCATCGCGCCGCCGTAGTAGCGCGCGTTAGCTACGCAGAACTCGGCCACGCGCAGGCGGCGCTCCGGTTCTTCATCCAACTGAATATGAACTTCGATCGGTGAGGCGGCGAGAGTCGTTTGCACCGTGGCCGCCGCATAAGAAAGTTTGCTGCCGAGCTTGCGCGGCGCAAAAGCTGGAATCCATTTCCTGGATTCACCGCTCGCGGTGCGGCTGAGCACTGCAGGGCTCATGCCAAAGCTGGCCACGTTCACAAAGTACCGCGGCTCGCGCTCGCCGCTGTCGTTTACGAACGTGACTCGGGCCACGTCGATCAAACGAGTGCGGCCGTCCCGCAGAGCGCGCGCGGCGGCGGCCGTGTTCGTGGGCATGCGCAGGGAGCGACGGAAATCACTGCCGGTTCCACCGGGCAGAATTCCCAACTCAGTTTCCATGTTCGACTCGAGAATGCCGTTCGCTACCTCTGAGATTGTCCCGTCGCCGCCACACGCAATAATCAGTTTCGTTCCCTGTTTGGCCGCTTCAGCCGCCAGCGCCCGGCCATGGCCAACCGCTTCGGTGAACGCAACCGTGAACGGACCAAAATGCGTGCGCAGATCGCTGGCAAACTTTGGCCAGACCTCGCGCGTCGCGCCATCGGCGGAAGCGGGATTAACGATTACGAGGGGTAACGTCATCAGTTTGAGTTTGCCCGGGAAGATGGATCAAACGCAAAGGACGCAGAGGTATTCGCAGAGGGACGCTAAGGCTTTCCTCTGCGTTCCTTTGCGAAATCCTTTTACGTTCTCTGCGTTAAGATTTTTCCGCATCTGCATGCAATTCGCGATCAGCCTCACCTAACTCCGCAATCTTGCTCATCACAAATTCGCCGATCTCTTTGTATGTCCGCACATGATCCTTCTTCGTGATGTAGTCTGACAAGTCGAGCCGCTTGCCAAAGTGAATTCGTATCGGTTCGCCACCGAACCAATTTCCTAAAACCTGTTTCGCCAGTTTGTTACCAAGCCCGGCGATAAAGATAGGGACGACTTGAGGGTCCGAAGCTTTAATCAACTTGCCAAGGCCCGGTTGCGGACGCAGAAACGAATACGGATCGCTGTTCTTATTGCGCGTGCCCTCCGGATGAAAGCCGATAACGTTCCCGGCTCCTTCGTGACAAATCTGGGTCAAGCGTCGAAAAGAATACTTGTCGAACTCGCGCTTCTCGGGAAGCGGCTTGTCACCACCGGAAAAGAAAGGTGGATACATCGACCACCAACCCATTACCAGGTTCACCAACATTCCCGCCGGCGATTGGTAGAAGAACCTGCCGCGGACCGGAAAGAAAAGTTGTTTACGCCAGCGCGTACGATAAAACAGAACGCTCGCGACCGTGTAGAAGTCGAAAAACGATCTATGGTTAGCAACGAGAAGAATGGGTCGATTATGATCGACGGCTTCAATGTTCTCGAGCCCATAGACGCGTATCAAATTGTAGCTCGAGATATGAATCCAGCCGGCGCCGAACACGCTCTGACACCAGGTCCAGAAGCGCTTCCAACTTCCCTGGTTCATGCGATGGGTGACGCGAAACGCGAAGCGTTCGGAGGGGGAAAGGACGGCGAGTTCTTCAGCCGACGGTTCAATCACAGAGATGCTATTGCTGACACGGCCGTTGATGATCATGAGATCCGCGTAACCGAATGATAGACGATCCACACATCCTCCTCATGCAGTATCTCCATAAGCATAAGGCGAAGGTCGTTCAGATAAGACAATATCTCAACCCGACCACCAGGATCATTCGAGTCTAGATCAAAATCGCAGAATAATATTTGGATTTGGTCGTGCGTTAAGGTCTTTTCAGTAGTTGAGGAATAGAGGCCGGTAAACGGTGTCGTAAGCGTAGAGCCGCCACGCGAGAACGCCAACTCCTCGGCCAGCCATTCGGTCACCGTCTTATGGGCAACTGTGTCCGATCGAATCGGCAGGAAGATTTCAACGCGTGTCCGCTTCTCTAAGGGCACGAATTAACTCCCTGAGTTTCGCTGCGCGCTCCGGAAACGCACGCATCCTCTTAATCGTTTCCTCGGGCGTGTTCTCCATAGTTATCGGGTGCCGTGGGTATTTTTTCTGGCCGATCGGCTCGCCCTGGCGCTCACGCTCCTCATTTTGCAATAACTGTTTACGCATTGCTTTCAATGATACTTTCTTTCGCTATATTCGAAAAGCTAAACTCACTCAATCGAAAAATATCTCGCTTCCGGATGGTGAATAATGATCGCGGAAGTCGACTGCTCAGGCTCGAGCTGAAATTCTTCGCTCAACGCCACATCGATGCGCGACGGATCGAGCAGCTCGAATAGTTTTGCCTGGTCTTCCAAATTGGGACAAGCGGGATAACCAAAACTGAATCGCGAACCCTGGTAACCCTGGCGGAAAAGCTTATTAAGGTCCTTTGAGTCCTGATCGGCGATGCCCAGTTCCTGGCGAATGTGCTTGTGCCAGAACTCGGCGAGCGCCTCGGCGCTTTCCACGCTGAGGCCGTGAAAATAGAGATAGTCGGCGTAATTGTCCTGCTTGAAAAGCTCCTGCGAATATTCGCTGGCGCGACGGCCGACGGTCACCAGATCAAACGCGACGATGTCCATGTGGCCGGAATCGACTGAAGCGAAATAATCGGCGAGACACAACCGCTTACCCGTTGGTTGTCGAGGGAAAGTGAAACGCGCTCGCTCAGTCCTCGCAGCAGGGTCATAGACGATCAAATCGTTGCCCGCCGATTGGGCCGGGAAGTAGCCATAGACCACGCGCGGCACGAGCAACCCTTCACGCTCGCAACGCTCCTTTAGCTCTTCATACACCGGCCGGATTTTTCCCGCGACCAGGGCCTGGTATTCTTCGGCGGAGGTTCTTCCCTGCTTGAACTGCCATTGACCTTTGAAGAGCGCAATTTCGTTTACATAGTCGAAAACGTTTTCGATTGGGATATCAAGGACCACCCGCGAGCCAAAGAAAGGCGGCTGTGGGATTGCCACGTCCGTGCGCACGTCTGAGCGTAAAGTATGGGTCGTATCGCCAGCGCTTCGGGTGACGCCGCGCGGTCTGGCCCCTTTGCGCTCGCCGCGCTTTGCCTCTTCGCCAATCAGGTCTTCGGCTTCCTCGCTCTGGTCGCCGTTATCACTCACCGAAGCGACCGCGGCCTTGGCTTGGTCGTCATCGCCCATGTGTCCATCACCCGACATCAACTTGTCCATCGTGTGCAGACCGGCGAACGCATCTCGAGCATAAAATAATGTGCCTTTATAGATGGACTTCAAGTCGTCTTCGACATACCGGCGCGTTAACGCGGCCCCGCCCAGAACAACGGGAACACCGATACCACGCTCGTTCATGACTTCAAGATTGTCCTTCATGATCAGCGTGGACTTTACCAGCAAGCCGCTCATGCCGATGGCGTCGGCCTGGTGCTCGTCATAAGCGTTAAGAATTGTGTCAATGGTCTGCTTAATGCCGAGATTGATTACGCGATAGCCGTTGTTCGTCAAAATAATGTCGACGAGATTCTTGCCGATGTCGTGTACGTCGCCCTTGACGGTTGCCAGCACCAGCGTGCCTTTGGCAGTCGCGCCGCCCTTCTTTTCCATGAACGGCTCGAGGAAACGCACCGCTGCTTTCATCGCTTCCGCCGACTGCAGCACGAAAGGAAGCTGCATCTGGCCGCTGCCAAACAGATCGCCGACTACTTTCATGCCTTCGAGCAGAATGTTGTTGATGATGTCGAGCGCGGGATAGCTTTCGAGCGCTGTCTTCAACTCGGCCTCAAGCCCGATTTTTTCGCCATCAATGATGTGGTTCTTTAACCGCTCTTCGACCGTTTCGCCCTTCGAGGCCTTCTTGGCGCTCTTGGTCTTGACGTTCTCGAAAAGCGTGGTGAACTGTGTCAACGGATCGTAAGTGCAGACATCGCCGTCGAATTCGCGGCGGTCGTAGATCAGATCGCGGGCGACCTTTAGCTCCTGTTCGCCGATTCGATTCAGAGGCTCAATCTTGCTCGCGTTGACGATGGCCGCATCGAGGCCGGCTTCCACGGCGTCATGCAGAAAAACAGAGTTGAGCACCACGCGCGATGCGGGATTCAGGCCAAACGAAATGTTCGACACGCCCAGAATTGTGAAGCAGCCCGGCAACTCTGCCTTAATCCGTTTGATGCCTTCGATGGTTTCGAGCGCATTACGACGGTCCTCTTCAATGCCGGTTGAGATGGGCAACGCCAGCGGATCAAAGAAAATGTCAGCGGCCGGAAGGCCCAGCTCGCCGGTGGCCTGCTCGTAGGCGCGCTTCGCGATCTTGAATTTTCCATCCGCCGTGCGCGCCATGCCCTCTTCGTCGATCGTGCCGATAACCACACTGGCGCCGTAACGCTTTGCCAGATCGATCACTTTCGCAAAGCGCGGCTCGCCGTCTTCATAGTTAGTCGAATTGAGAATGCTCTTGCCGCCGGCGTGTTGCAGGCCGGCTTCCATCTTCTCCCATTCAGTCGAATCGAACATCAGCGGCAGCTTGATGCTGGTGACTAAACGCGAAGCCAGCTCGTGCATATCGACTTCGCCATTGCGCCCGACAAAGTCGACGTTGACGTCGAGAATGTGCGCGCCTTCTCGCTCCTGCTCTTTCGCCAGAGAGACCAGGCCGTCCCAGTCTTCGGCGTTGAGCAAGTCGCGCATTTTCTTTGAGCCGCTGGCGTTGACGCGCTCGCCAACAATCAGGAACGACGCGTCCTGTACGTATGGTTGTTGAAAGTAGATGGATGCTGCCGCGGGCACGAGTTTAGCGTCGCGCGCCTTTGGGGTAATGCGCTGCATGGCCTCGACGACGAGCTTCAAATGCGCGGGCGTGGTCCCGCAACAGCCGCCCACGATGTTGACGCCAAAGTCACTGGCGAAGTGAATTATCTGCGAAGTAAAAGTTTCCGGCGTCTCGTCATAATGCATCTTGCCTTCGACAACTGAAGGCAGGCCGGCGTTGGGCAGGACCGAAACCGGTAACGGAGCGTTCTCGCAAAGATAACGAATGCTTTCGGTCATGTGCCGCGGACCGGTGCCGCAGTTCATGCCGATAACGTCAATCGGAAAAGGCGCCAGAGCAGTCAGCGCGGCGCCAATCTCTGTACCGTTGAGCATCGTGCCAAAAATTTCAATGGTCACCTGCGCAATTACGGGAACCCGCCGGCGATTCGCTTTGAAATTTTCGAAGATCGCCGAGAGCGCGGCCTTTGTCTGCAGCAGGTCCTGGCAGGTTTCCACAATCAGTAAATCAACCCCGCCATCGAGAAGTCCGCGCACCTGTTCAGCGTACGCCGCCTTTAGATCGAGAAAGCCAATGTGCCCAAGCGTCGGCAGCTTGCGTCCCGGGCCCATTGAACCCGCGACCCAGCGCGGTTTGTCTTTGGTCGAGTAGTCAGAGGCAATCCGTCTTGCCAACGTGGCCGCCTTGACGTTCATGTCATAGGTCTGGCCGGCCATATCGTACTCGGCAAAATCGACAGTTGTGCCATTGAAAGAGTTGGTTTCGATCACATCACAACCAACGTCGAGAAATGCGGTGTGCACGTTCTCTACCGCGTCGGGTCTGGTGATCAGCAAGTTCTCATTGCACCCTTCGAACCGCAGGCCGCCGAAATCTTCCAACGTCAAGTTCTGGATCTGCAGATTAGTGCCCATCGCGCCGTCAAAGACGACGATGCGTTCTTTTAATGTTTCAAGAAAGCTAGCCATAAACTGTTCTGATCCCGGAGTTTCAAACCAGAATTTTCTTCGTCGCTCTTGCTCCCCCAGCAGCTGAGGTCTGATCGGATCTGAAATCTAAAATAACAAAAGCCCCGCGCTGCTAACAACGCGGGGTTTCTTCGAACCTGTTTAGGATGCGGTTGAAAGACTCGCCGAGCTGTTTAGCGGATTATTTTACGTGGCCGCAAGTCGCCTTAACTCACCACGTCTGTTCCGAGAGTTATTGAAACATCGCCGGTAATAAGTGTCAAGACAACAAGCAGTGCCGTGAAAGGTTAGCAAAATGATGACGTCGTGCGAGGTTATTTATCCGACGGCCCTCGCATTTCCCGAAGAACCCACAGCTTCGGACTTTTCCACCAACTCAGATCGGGCCCTGGCGAGTGGCTAAGCTGAGTCATTGCCGATTCACCTCGGTTTGATTCCGCGGGTACAGTCAGGTGATAGCGATTTTTGTCATGATAGATAAATTCTCGTGTAGCTAATACAAAAACCGCAAACCCGATGACGCCGGCGATCACTTCAATTAAGCCTGGCGGCGCTGGCCGCCAATAGTCCACGGGCGCCGGGATCGACAGGACTCCCTCCGCGAATATGTAAACCCACCCACCCAGCACCGCGCCATAGATTAGCGCCAGCCCAACGTCGTGCTTAACCTTCACGAACAGGAAGCGCATCCATTGGGGTTCGAATTTGGGGTCCTTTGGTTGGTAGCTAAGGTTTTTCCCATACTTTTTTTCGACATACGGAGGTCGTTCGTTAAATAACCCACCTTGATTAGGTATTTCCGCGCTTCTTATTCGTTTGAGGCGGCGTTCGAGGACTTTCGCCCGGTGAATTGCAGATTCGTAGAGTTGGCTGTTGCGTAGTTCGTAGACGGCGATGCCGAGCGTGGTAAAGAATCCGACAAACCCCACTGTGATCCGCGTCCCGTGATTTCCCACGCCGGGGACGAGTGCGTTCACCAAAGCTATGACCGTAGTCACAAAAACGAGGCATCTAAATCGAATGTCCGACAACAGTTTGATCACCTCGACGGTGCTTTGATAGTCAGCCTGCAGGGCGACCGGGTCGTCATCGGCATCGGGCGGAGCTTTACCCTGGAAAGTGGCGGTGGCCACTTGAATGAACAGAGACACCAGCTGCTGATAATCGAGATTCGATCCGCTGGCTGGGGGCGTATCCTGATCAGGCATGATGAGTGACCTCACGAGAACTGAGAAATCTGACCAAGCGGGGAAGAGGAATCCGTCCGGCGAACGGATTCCTCATCAGCCCGGCAACTCTAAGCGTTCGTCAACGTCCACGGGTCAGACGCCGTGTATTGGGCGCGCGCCTGATCTGCGGCACGAGAAGCTTTCGCCTGCCGCCTATTTGTTCGACGACGTGTTGCGCAGACATCATCGCTCCCTCCTGCCAGCCCGGCAGTTGCGAGACCTGGTCGCCCACCACAAAAAAACGACGATCCGGAGCCAACAAGCGCGAGTAGGCATGCGCGTGGTCGTCGCTGTTCGGATCCCAGTTGGCCCAGCCGCCGCCTTCGTTCGGAATGTTTTGCCAGGCTATAGAGATGGCCTTGTCAGAGGGCACCATGCGCGTGTCCGCAAACTCGGGATGAAACTTGATAGCGCCTTGTCGTGCGGTCTTGATGCGCTCGTCAAGGCTCATTCTGCCGAACGCACGCGCATCGTCGTCGTAGTTATAGACGCCGGTTAGAGTGCCGTTCTTGGTGAAGTAATCATACGACGGATACCACATCTGCGTGATCGGATCGTCCGTATAACTGATGCCGCCGTATATCTGGTTCTGGTTCGATTCCCAGAAGCGCTGGTTGGCCTGCCAGCCGAGCTTGCAAGTCGGATCATACTCACACTTCTTAACCGCCGCATCGAAAATCGGATCGAAGTTGTTCGAGATATTCTTGAGGATGGGTAACGGAATATTGCTGATGCAGTAGTCCGCTTTAATAGTGCTACGCACTCCTCGGTTTTCGACGACGACGCTGACGCCGGCATTGCTAGTCTCGATGTTCAGCACTTTCGTGTCGTACTGAATCAACGAGCCAATCTTGCGCACAAAGCCGTCCACGATCTTATCCATGCCGCCAACGGGCTGAAAGAGCGTCGGTTGCCATTCGTATTCAAAAGATTGGTAGAAGCGGTAGCGCCAGAACTCCGAGTTGAGCAGTTCCTTCAACTCAAGCTTCTTTCCCGGTTCGCAGGGCTCGTAAACGGTTATCGCGCAGCCGTCGCGGGTCGAGCCGGTATACTGGAAACACGCAACGCATTGCTTTTCGCAAGCCACGCAATCGCGACAACTCGTATTGCAATTCTTGCACTTGGGTTGACCGCAGTTACTGCACAAGTCGTTATCGCCAAGATCGCCAAAGTTTTTTAAGAGACAAAGGAGCTGGATGCGATCTCCCTCGTCCAGTTCTGCGTTGAGGGCGTTCTTGTTCACGGCCTTCGCCAGCATCTCGGAGATATAGCCCTGAATGTCGTTGGCGATGCGCCGCTTGATCTGCGGCTTGCCGCCGAAGGCCTTATCGCTTTGGAACAAATTCGCCATGGTCTCCATGACGTAGATTTCGAGCGGCACGCCCAATTCCTGACAATAGTGAAGCGCTCTGCGGTGATGGTAAGGAAGACGCCCCGGACCTAGATTGAGATATAGGCCCTCGTCGAAGTTGCAGACCTGCTCGGTCTGGACTCCCTTGTCATTCACCTCTTTGAGTACCGTCCCGCGGCGCGCTGTATGATTTCGTCCACCGGCGCGGTCGGTCAACTCGATAATCTGGCAGTTGTAGTTTGCTCGTGTCAGTTCATAGGCCGCGGTCATCCCGGCGATGCCGGCGCCGAGGATCACGACTGATTTGCCTCTTCCCGAACCCTGGGGAAGTTCAGGGGGGCCGGCCCACGCCTCCGGAAGATTGATCAGTCCGAGCGCGGTCATCGTTTCGTAAAGCGCCGCCGAGCCTCCCGCTAAACCGACCTGTTCCAGGAAGCGCCTGCGAGTCACGCCTTTCTTTTTCTTGGACATTGCAATTTCCTCCTTCAACAAGCGAGAGGTTGCGACCAGATTATCTCGACGGACTAACCCGCTTGCTAGCGCCAGCGGTTCCGTACCATCGTTGCAGGGAAAACCAAACCCTTAACTCCTGATGAATGAGCCCTGCTCGAAAAGAATGATTCGAGGGACGCGCCTTTAATACTCCTTTTTATCTTTCTAATCAATAGGGTTTTTTGCCTGTGCAAGTCATTAAGCAGATGCCGGGATGCGGGTAAACGTGTAGAGAGGCTACAAGACGACGTTCCGCGTGTGATGGGCACGTTTAGAGTGCGGGGCCGCCCTCTCATTAGCATCTCGCTTTAGCGAGGTGGCAATCGCCACGTTAAAACGGCTGCTGGTATTTCAAGTGCCACGTCGTCACCTCAATGAAGGGAGGTGCTAATGAAAGCGTGAATTTGGCGCCGCCACACAACTTCAGAACACCCGCATCCGTTATTTCCTATTTACCATTTACGATTTACCCTTTACCATCTGTCTTCATGCGTCGAGCCATCTATCCCGGTTCTTTCGATCCGGTTACCAACGGCCACCTGGATATCATCCAGCGTGGATGCAAGCTATTCAACGAAATCATCGTCGCGGTGCTCATCAATCCTGAAAAGAAGGCTTTCTTCTCTATTCTGGAACGATGCGAAATCCTGACCGAGGTTTTGAAAGATATAGATCGCGGCGACTGCCGGGTGACGGTGGAAAGCTTTGCCGGATTGATGGTCGAGTACGCGGCTGAACGCAACGCCAATGCCATTGTGCGCGGTATCCGCGCGATATCGGACTATGAATACGAGTTGCAGATGGCCCTGATGAACCGGCGTTTGCAGCCGCGCCTGGAAACCGTTTTTATGATGCCAGCCGAAGAATACTCGTATGTTAGCTCGCGTCTGGTAAAGGAAGTATTTCATCTCGGTGCCCCGATTAAGGATCTGGTGCCGCCGCTGGTTGAACAGCGTATGAAAGAGAAGAGTTCCCAATGATGACAAAGCCAACAGCTTCGTTCCCTGTTTCCGAAAACGTCGCCGAAATGAAAGCGTCGTCGACGCTCGCGGCCATGCAGGCCGCTGATGCGATGCGCGCGGCCGGCGTGGACGTGGTCGATCTCGGAGCGGGCGAGCCTGATTTTGACACACCACAGAACATTAAGGACGCGGCTGCCGAAGCGATCCGCGCCGGCAAGACCAAATACACAGCCACCGGCGGCATCCGCGAATTACAACAAGCAATCATCGGCTTCTATCAAAGGGAATTCGGCGCTGCTTACGAACGCAATGAAGTCATGGCCACCGCCGGCGGGAAGCAGGCTGTCTTCAACGCAGTCGTATCCTTGATCAATCCGGGCGACGAAGTGTTAATTCCAAAACCTTACTGGGTGACCTTTCCTGAAATAGTTACCTTCGCGCGCGGCAAATCAGTTTTCATTGAGACTGAAGAAAACGATTTTGTCCTGACTGCCGACATGATCCGAAAAGCGATCACGCCCCGGACCAGGCTGATAATTCTGAACTCGCCCAGCAATCCTTCGGGCCGCGTAATCCCGCCGACCGAGTTCAAGCAAATCATGGAACTCGTCGCTGAGCACGACCTCTATGCCATCTCTGATGAATGCTACCTGCGCTTTGTGTATCCACCAGCAACGGTCTTCAGCGCGGCTTCCATGCGGCCGGAGCTGCGCCGCCGTCTGTGCATCGCGGGATCGTTTTCGAAGACTTACGCCATGACCGGCTGGCGAGTGGGCTATTCGCTGGCGAACGCGGAATGGACGCGCGCGATGCTGAAAGTGCAGGGCCATTCGACCAGTAACGCGACTTCGATCTCACAGGCAGCCGCGACTGAAGCGCTGAATGGCCCACAGGATTCAGTTGCGACTATGCTCGCGGAATATGCGCGACGGCGTGAATGGCTGCTCGGGGCCCTTAACAACATTCCGGGCTTGCGCTGTCCTGAGCCCGAAGGCGCCTTTTACGCTTTTCCTGATGTCCGTGGATGTTTCAAAGGAAAGGTGCATACGTCAGCAGACTTTGCGAACGCTTTATTGGAGATGGAACAAACTGTCGTCACCGATGGCGCAGCGTTTGGGGCAGAAGGGTTCCTGCGCATTTCCTATGCGACTTCGATGGAGCGCCTGGAGGAAGGCGTGAAGCGAATCAGGAGCGTGGCGGAAGGGAAAGTTTAGAGGCGGGCTACTGCCGGCGATTCATCGAGTTGATTAAAGCTAAGGATCCCGAAACCGCATTGCGTGAGCTCATCAATCCACCCGCTTGCTACCGCGAGCGGTTCCGTAACAAAAAAAGAGGCGAGCGCGGGCTCGCCTCGAACGTTTACGATTTGGAAATTCGGAGTCTTAGTACAGATTGAAGTTGTACTGCAGTTCCATCCACATGGATACCGGATGGCCATCCTTGGTCGCGGGCACGAACCTGATGTTCTTGGCTGCCGCGATCGCTCTCTCCGTCAATCCATCAGGCAAGCCGGATACAGCATGAATGTTTGTGACTGAGCCACCTGCTGAGAAGACTGCTCGAAGAACCACGGTTCCGGTAATCTGATTCTTGCGCGCAGACTCAGTATAGGTAGGCTCAGGTTTCTCGAGTACGCGGGCCTTGGAAGTCACATCCTTGCCACTAAAGATCTTGCTGTAATCAGTTCCGCCACCGCCGCCGCCAGGACCACCGCCACCTTCGCGACGCTCGCCGCCGCCGGTATTACCACCGTTGCCTGGGCCATAGCCGCCGCCGTTGCCAGGACCGACGCCGCCCCCGTTGCCCTGGCCGATTCCGTTGCCGGTACCGGATCCGGATGATGGAGTAGTCGACTTCGATTTCGGATCGCCGTATTGAAGTTGCCGCGTGTCTGGCGGAAACAAAGCTGGGTCGGCGTCAAGGGTTGCCGGCATCGGTAACGCTGGATTCTTGATCACCGGAGGATGCGGATCAGGAGCGACTACCTGCGGAATCCGCAAATCCACCTGAGGCAACTTGCCGAACGAAGCAGGGGTCTGTTCCTCGCGACCGCCGCCGCCGCCGCCGCCGGCTTTCTCCTGCTTGGGCTTGCTGCCGCCGCCATTACCCTTGGCCATTCCGGCAGTACCTTCATCAGGTGTTGGCTGTGCGTTCGGAATGTCCGAAATCATTTGGGTGAGTTCGACCTCATCATCGGCCGCCGCTTTTTCGGCGGCTTTCGAGTGACGCATATCCAGGAACACGGCCGTTCCGACGACGGCAAAAAGTATCGCGAAGGAAACCACTATGCCCGAGAGCACATTGCGAGAGTCCGAAGGTTTCGCGCCCATGACGGCTGCGCCGCGGTCCCTGCTAAGCCACGTCGAAAAGATACTAATCAGTCCGATGAACCCGACTACGGCGACAACGATCATGCTCTTGCGGGACGGACCGGCGGTCTGCGTACGATCGATAAAGAAGATCACCGCCACCACGGCGGCCAGGGCCGCGAGCGAGATCAGAATCCCGATTACGGCGTCCCGCCTGGCGAAAAAGCTACCGGCCATCTGTCCATAGCCCTGGGCCGATCGCTTGACGAAACCAAACGGATCGCGTTTGAACTCAGGCCAGGTCAGTTGATAGTTGTGAGCCACTCCACCCACTTCACCGGCAAGTCGCGACAGCAGGCCTTGATCTTCCAGAATCGTAAGATGGTATTCGCCCAAAAGCCCTCCCCCGGTTGCGGCGGCCGGAATGAATTTCGCTGGGGCCGGCGTTTCGTAGGGCTTATTAGCCGCACGCTGAAAAGTTGCAGTTTCCGCTGCCGGATATGAAGATTCGATCGCGGATGGAGGAGGCGTGCTAACCGTCGCGGTCGGAGCCGCCGGCGCCGCGCTCAGCGGTGTCCCATCAACTGGACAGAAACTAAATCTGTCCGCGAACTGTTCCTGGCAAGTATCACAGAATTTCATCGTTACTACCTCGTTATCCCTCTGGGGACTAAGTGCCGAATTCGATAGCAGAGCCGGGCTGCTTATTGCCTGCTGATAAGCCGCAGCGACGCGCTGGTCCAAAGAACCGGGAGCATCGGGAGCGCTCCACTGTCGAAGCAAACTACGCAGTTCGTCGTCCTGCATGAACTTGGAATCAAAATCACTCATTTCAAAAAAACTTTGGTCTCATGCAGGCGTCGTAGCAGCTTCACTTACGCCCGCTTAACTGTAACAGTTTCATTGCCGATTCGGAAATATCGATCGAGATTAGCCCGCAGCTTTTCACGGGCTCGAAACAGACGCGATTTGACCGTACCCGAGTCCGCTCCAACGATTGCCGCGATCTCGGCCAGCGAAAGGTCTTCGTATTCGAAAAGAACCAGGGCCTCACGCTGCAGTGGCGGCAAACCAGCAATCGCCCTCTCTACTTCGCCGGCTAATTCATCGTTGAGCACCAGCGCCATCGGTCCCTTCAGATCCGCACTGCGCGGTTCGTCCGCAAGCTCTTCGATCGCGGTCTCGCGGCCGAAACTTTGATACCGCTTGGCCGCCTGGTTCCGCGCCGCCGCGTAAAGATAAGTTCGCAGCGAAGCCTTGCTGGAATCAAACCGACCGGGGTCTTTTATCAAGCCAAGGAAGCAATCGTGAGCCACATCTTCAGCGGCCTCTGCCGATCCCAACAACCGATAGGCAAACCGGAAGATCGGATCACGGTAACGCTCATACAGGATCTGAAACGCTGCTGTATTTCCATTCGCTGCCTGTTCGAGCAGATGTTCGTCTGTCGCGTGGTCTGCCAATCAAAGCGCTCGATCCTGTAGGACTTTGCTCCTACTGTCTATTACTGCTAATGGCCTAAAAGTTACGGAAATTTTTCCGTGGCCGGCTGATTTTCCTTAGCACAGGCCGATTATACTATCGTTTTGCCCCGTTGGAGCACTCTGGAGCATCCAGGTCGTTCGCTTTGGCACGGGGCTTTGATGCCTTTAATCAGCTTCAGGTTGACGGGTTTCTGCGCTGCATCTAAACTCTTTTTCGCCGCATCCCAAAAAGGCTTTCAGGTTGGCGCGGGTTATGGGTGCATGACAAACGGCTAGCCGCCGGCCTTTGAAGGGAGCCGAACCACCTTTAATGACTAATCGAATAACCTGCCACTCCTGGTTTTATTACTCTATTTGCCTGTTGCTGGTTACGCTTATTTCCACACGGGCCGGGGCCCAAACCTATCCCGAGCCGGTTCGCGAACACCTTCTCAACGGCCTGACCGTATTGTTTTCGGCGCGACCAGGAGATCCGAACGTCCTCATTAAATTGCGGATTGAGAGTGGGGCAGCCTTTGACCTTGCGGGCAAGGGAGGCACGATGGCCCTGCTCGGCGACGTCCTCTTCCCTGACCCGGTAACCCGCGAATATGTATCTGAACAACTCGGCGGACGGCTTGATGTCTCAACCGATCACGACGCCATCGATGTGACGATTTCCGGAAGAGCCGGCGAGTTGGAACGCATCGTGGATTTTCTGCGCGGCGCGCTGGTCACTCCACAAATCACGCCTGAAAATGTGACGAAGATTCGCGAGGCCAGAATTAAGCAGCTTTCTGAGCGAGCCAACTCCGCCGCCGAAATTGCGGATCGAGAGATAGCCGTGCGCATGTTTGGCGCCTACCCTTATGGACATCCGCCGAGTGGCACGGTTGAAAGCGTCTCGAAAATCGAGCGCCCTGACCTGATGTTTGCGCGCGAGCGCTTTCTAAACGCGAATGACGCCACGATCGTCGTGATCGGGGGAGTCGATCGATTACGAGTCATGCGCACCCTGCGCCAGTTACTCGGCCCCTGGCAGAAAGGTACACGCACTGTCCCGGCTACGTTTCGCCAGCCAAACGCGCCGGATGCTCGGGTTCTTGTCATAGATCAACCAGGCGCCACCAACGCCGAAGTGCGCTTAGCGGTGCGCGGCCTGGCCCGTTCTGATCGTGATGCCGCGGCAGCCTCACTGCTGGCGCTAATCGTCCGCAATCGGCTCAGAGCAACTTCGATCGACCTCTCTAACGCGTTCGCCCGGCATGAAGCGCACGATTTGCCCGGCATGTTTCTGCTGGGTGCATCAGTCCCGACGGCTTTAGCCTCGAAAACCGTTTCGGCCGCTCAGGATGTAATGAAATCTTTGGCTAAAATCGGACCGACGGCTGGCGAACTGGAATCCGCGCGCGCCGAAATGTTGGCCGAAATGTCCAGGCAAAGTTCTCGAGAGGATTTGAGCGAGTCTACCGCTGATAATTGGTTGAGCATGGAGATATACAAGCTGCAACCCGTGGCGACTCAGGTAGGGAGTCTAACTCTCACGGACCTGCAACGCGTAACGAGTAGACTTTTCAAGGACGCGCCTGCAGCCACGATTGTGGTTGGAGACACCGAGCAGCTTAAAGCTAGCTTTGGCGGCCTCATCGAAGTCCGCCGCGGCACCAAGCCAGAAGCGAAGACCGCGGCCGATCCTGTCATGCCAATAAAGAAGCCCTAAAAGATTTTACAAACCTATCGCAAGCACCTTGCAACCATCCCTCTACGCCTATGGGCTTAACTGATCCAGGTAAGAACAATTCAGATAAAGACCATGCTCGGCGGGTGCGCGAAATGTTCGCGCGAATTTCACCGCGGTACGATCTGCTGAATCACCTGCTGTCGGGGAATATCGACAAGCGGTGGCGGCGAATTGTAGTTGTAAAGCTTCGGCCGTTGCTCTCGCCCGACTCAAAGGTTTTGGATGTCGCTTGCGGCACGGGCGATTTGAGTATTGCGTTATTTGAAAACATCGGCGCACGAGTTACCGGCGTGGACTTTTGCCGGCCCATGCTTGAACGGGCGGCGCGAAAGCCATCGCAGGTTGCCTTCGTTGAAGGAGACGCTCTGCAGCTTCCTTTTGGCGACGGCGTATTTGACGCGGTCACGATCGCTTTCGGCCTGCGAAATCTTTCCAGTGTCGAGCAGGGGTTGAACGAACTTCGCAGAGTCCTGAAGCCGAACGGCTGGGCGGCGATTCTGGAGTTTTCCAGGCCAGTCGTGCCCGGCTTTCGTTCACTCGCCGCAGTTTATTGCACGCGCTTGTTGCCGCGAATAGGCGGAATCATTAGTGGCTCGCGAAGTGCCTATGAGTATCTTCCTGATTCGGTGTCCCGCTTTCCGGATCAAGAGACGCTCTTGGCGATGATGCGAGCGGCAGGTTTTGCCGATGTGGGATTTGAAAATTTAACCGGTGGTATAGCGGCACTGCATACCGGCCGAAAGACGTAGCGCTAAATTTATTTTGCGCACGCGCGCAAGATAGCATCTTGCGCCACAGAGATTGGTTGCGGCCTACGGGTAGCGACCACACGAGGTAGTCCGCGGGACTCGCTTAACTGATGAAGGCGCGGTTGTCGGGGCCATGCTTAATCGGGAACAGTGAGTCCCCGCGGGGCTACATTTTTTCTTTGGCTTGGCAATAGTCATAGCCGCACTTCCTACCAATCTGATATTATCCGCGCTCGCCGTGCTCAGTACAGAGTTCAAGCTTTAGCTTGCTCCGGCCTATTATTCGCCAGCTAAAGGTTGAACTCTGAACGTTAACCTTCCCCGCGATGAAACGTAAACTGTTTGGATTCTTGCGCCGTGCCGGCTTTCTGATCCTGGTGGTCTGGACTGTCGTTTCACTGGTGACGATTCTAATCGAGTTGGTGCCGGGCGATCCGGCGGCGGCCGTTCTCGGCGACCAGGCAACGCCCGAACAATTGGCGCAGTTCAGAACGCGTCATGGGCTCGATCGCCCACCGTTCTTTTTCGGATTCCCTCAGGATCCGAACGGCCAACACCATTTTCACTGGTACGGGTATGATAATCGGTATACCGATTATTGGGTCGGCATTCTTCACGGCGATCTGGGAAGTTCCTTTCGCACTGACCGGCCCGTCCTTGATCTAATTGTGGAACGTTATCCGGCGACCATCGAGCTGGCGGTCGTCGCAATGTTAATTGCGATCAGCATAGCCATTCCCCTGGGCGTCATAGCCGGTAAGAACCGCGGCACTTGGATCGACAATCTCCTTTCCGTCATCGCTCTCGTGGGAATCAGTCTGCCCAGCTTTGTGATTGGTCCAATGCTCGTGTTCCTTTTTGCAGTGAAGCTTGGCTGGCTCGCTCCCTCGGGCCGCTTCGAGTGGAACGACATCATTCTGCCGGCCTTTACGCTCGGCGCGGCGCTGTCCGCCATCCTGACGCGCATGGTGCGCTCGTCGGTAATTGAAGAGCTGAACGAAGGCTATGTGCGGACGGCACGCGCGAAGGGCTTAAACGAAAGAACGGTGGTATACAAGCACGTCCTGAAGAACGGTCTGATTCCGGTGGTTACGGTACTCGGCCTGCAACTGGGCGTGCTTTTGGCAGGAGCGATTATCACTGAGAAGATTTTCGGTTGGCCCGGCTTAGGCTTGCTACTGGTCGAAGATGGCATCGGCAAACGCGACTACAGCGTGGTCCAGGGCTGCGTGCTCGCGATCAGCACCACCTACATCATTGCCAACACTCTGACCGATATGGTCTATCGTTGGTTGGATCCAAGGATCAGAGTTTCATGAGAGGAACCGCTCGACGAGCCCGCAAAGCGGGCGGCACAGTTGTAGCCCCGGGCGTAAGCCCGGGGTATAGGCAGCAAAAGATTCCGAGCCCCAGAGGGGCGAAAGATTTCCCGTCAGCTACGATTCGCGAACTAGTCTCTGCCGCCCGCTTTCGCGGGCTCATTGAGGGTTCATTTTCTAGCCGTAAAATCAGTCCCGGTGTATCCCTGGACGGAAGCAATCAGCGATGAGTCGTCTCTCAATCATCGGTCTTGTAATCGTCGGCATCTTTGTCCTGGTGGCGATCTTCGCTCCCTGGATCGCGACCCAGGATGTCGGGGCGACAAACCTTTCCGTGCGTTACATGGCGCCGTCAGCGGCGCATTGGTTCGGCACCGATTCAACCGGGCGCGATATCTTTTCGCGGGTAGTCTTCGGGGCCCGCATTTCACTGGAAGTCGGGATCGTCGTAGTTACGGTTTCTGCTTTGGTGGGCACGACGATCGGCGCCGTCGCCGGATTCTACAGCGGCTGGGTGGATCGTTTTCTGTCGGGGTATCTCTTCAATGTGTTCCTGGCGTTTCCCGGATTGCTGCTGGCGATTGCCCTGGTAGCTTTTCTCGGTGCCGGTCTCAACAAATTGATCTTTGCGCTTTGTATTATCGGTTGGGTCGGCTACGCGCGGCTAATACGCGCACAGGTTTTAAAAGTGCGCGAGTATGATTTCGTGCAAGCCGCACGTGCGCTCGGCGCGGGCGATTTCCGAATACTCTTTGTCCACATTCTACCCAACGCTATTCAACCTCTGATCGTGCAAGCGAGCCTGGGCATGGCAGGCGCGGTCTTAGCCGAAGCCTCCCTTTCATTCCTCGGCCTGGGCGTTCCGCCGCCGGCGCCTTCGTGGGGCGTAATGATCGAAGAAGCACGCGACCTCTCAACCTTGCAAGCGGCGCCTCACGCTTTGATCTTTCCGGGTCTTGCCATCGCGCTAACGGTCCTGGCGTTCAACTTCATCGGCGATGGACTGCGTGAATATCTCGATCCGAGACAACGCAGAAGATAATTGTTCTAATGTTTTGGAGTTTACGACGCTGGTGTCTTAGGATGGCTAATCCGGCGTGCGTTAGACTGGGCACGAGCATAATTGAACTTTGGGAGGAATCGAAATGAAACGGTTATTGACATCGATCCTGTTGGCGATTGTATTCGCAAGCATTCCTGTCTTCGCCGAGTCGCGTGAGATCCATCTGAACGGATTTGTAACGGAACTGATTTCCGCTGCTCCGTCCGGGGCCGCGTTTCCACAGATGCGCCACCGGATGTATCGGATTGGCCGACGCCGACATTATCGCGTCCGCCGCTACCGGGTGCGTCGTTACCGCGTGCGTCACTATCGGCGATTCTATGTAAGACGGAGAAGGCGTTACTAGTGTAGTGTCTCAGAAATTCCTTTACAACGACCGACCTTGTCGATGATCTGTTGTGCGGTAGCGGTCCAGATAAACGGTTTTGGTTGTTTGTTGTTCTGAGCAAGATATTCCTTGATCGCGGA